>NZ_JBWJPC010000010.1:0-86630 GCF_056393145.1 Stenotrophomonas sp. Steno-Z4
CTTGCGAAACATCCATGTTTCGCAAAGCCCCCGTACCCCCGCACCCGCCGACCCTCAGACAGGTGGCTGGTGCGCAACGGAGATCAACGGCAACGGCAACGGCAACGCCGATTGTTTTCATGCGTCATCGAACGTGGTGGCGTTCCGTGCGGTCGTTTGGGAACCGACCCTACCCCGCCCCCGCGAAATCAGCGCGACCGCGTAGAGCCACGCCATGCGTGGCTGCTTCTCCCATCCGCCGGCGACCACCTGTCTGGGGCGGCCGGCGGGCAGCCCCCGTAGGGACTGTCAAAAACATGGATGTTTTTGCCAAGCCCCCATGGGTGAAGGCGCACTGCTTGCGAGGCACTGCCTCGCGTGCGACTGAACGCACAGCCGCTGGCGGCTGGGCCGGGGCCCGGAGGGCGGTTTACGGCGTGTCCCGTAGGGGGCTGCCCGACGGCCGCCCCGCTCTCAGAGATGGAAACGCTGCTGTTGGCTGTTTGCTGTTGGCTGTTAGCGCTTAACCACCGCCACCACCACCACCGGCATGAATGCCGCCAGCCGTCAGCGCCGCCGGATCCAGCAACCGCCGCAGTTCGGCTTCGGACAAACCACTGTCTTCCTTGGCCACGTCCAAGACCGGGCGCTGCTCCTTGTAGGCACGCTTGGCGATGGCGGCTGCTTTTTCGTACCCGATGATCGGGTTCAGCGCCGTCACCAGGATCGGGTTGCGGCCCAGCGCCTCGCGTACGCGGTCTTCGCGCACTTTCAGCCCGGCGATGGCCGTGTCGGCCAGCAGCCGCGAGATGTTGGAGAGCAGGCCGATGCCATCCAGCAGGTTCGCCGCGATCAGCGGCAGCGTCACGTTCAACTGGAAGTTGCCCGTCTGCCCCGCCACCGTGATCGCCGTGTGGTGCCCGATCACCTGCGCGCACACCATCACCGTCGCCTCCGGAATCACCGGATTGACCTTGCCCGGCATGATCGAGCTGCCCGGCTGCAGCGCCGGCAGCTCGATCTCGCCCAGGCCCGCCAGCGGACCGGCATTCATCCAGCGCAGGTCGTTGGCGATCTTGATCAGCGCCACCGCCAGCGCATTGAGCTGGCCCGACAGCTCCACCGCATCGTCCTGCGCCGCCAGGCCCTCGAACTTGTTTTCCGCGCTGTCAAAGCGCACCCCGGTCTGTTGCTTCAGGCGCTTGGCCACCCGCTCGCCGAAGCGCGGGTCCGCATTGATGCCCGTGCCGATCGCCGTGCCACCCAGCGGCAGCCGGCGCAGCCGCTTCAGGCTGTCTTCCAGGCGCTCCTGCGCCGACGACAGCTGCGCCGACCAGGCACCGAATTCCTGTTCAAACGTCAGCGGCATCGCATCCATCAGGTGCGTGCGACCGGTCTTGACCACCTTGCGCAGCGCGCGGCCCCGCTTGTCGATGGTCTTGCGCAGGTGCACCAGCGCCGGCAGCAGCTGCTCCTGTACGCCCAGCAGCGCCGATACCCGCAACGCCGTCGGGATCACATCGTTCGAGCTCTGGCCCTGGTTGACGTGGTCGTTCGGATGCACCGTGGTCTTGCCCGCCTTGCCCGCGCGGTTGGCCAGCGTGGCAATGACCTCGTTGGCATTCATGTTCGACGAGGTGCCCGACCCGGTCTGGTAGATGTCGATCGGGAAGTGCGCATCGTGGCGGCCCTCGGCCACTTCGTCGGCCGCGCTTTCAATGGCCTTGCCGATGTTCTTCGGCAGGTGGCCCAGCTCGGCGTTGACCGCCGCTGCGGCGCCCTTCACCAGGCCCAGCGCGCGGATGAAACCGCGCGGCATGCGTTGGCCCGAGACCGGGAAGTTGTCCACCGCGCGCTGCGTCTGCGCGCCCCACAGCGCATCTGCAGGCACCTGCAGTTCGCCCATGCTGTCGTGCTCGGTCCTGAAACCCTTGCTCATTGCATCACTCCGCGATTCTTTCAGTTGGGAAAGGGAACGGCGGCTGGCAACGGGCCTTCATTCCCTGGCTGGCGGCTGCGGTCACGATACTCCCAAGCGGGAATGAATCCCAACCGCAGTCCGCATCGGCTAGACTCGGAATTCGTGTTCATTCAGACAGTATCCCGCTTCCCATGGGCGACGACCCCCACTGTAGTGCGTGCCACGACCAACGGTCGTGGCCTACCTGTTTCTTCCCCGCCGTCACCTGCTGCGCGCTGCGCCGGGGTCGGCCATGATCGTCGGCAACCTGCTGCTCCTGTTGCTCGCCCTGTTCCTCGTAGTGCTCAACGGCTTCTTCGTGGCCGCCGAGTTCGCCCTGGTCAAACTGCGCCACACCCAGGCCGTCGGCCTGGCTGCCAGGCACGGCTGGCGCGGCCGCCTGCTGCTCAACGTGCATTCGCACCTGGATGCCTACCTCTCGGCCTGCCAGCTCGGCATCACCCTGTCCTCGCTGGGCCTGGGCTGGGTCGGTGAGCCCGCGTTCGCGCACCTGCTGCAGCCGCTGTTCGATGCGCTCGGCATGGGGCCGGAAGGCGCACGCCTGACCGCCTTCATCATCGCCTTCAGCCTGATCTCGTTCCTGCACATCGTGCTGGGCGAACTGGCGCCGAAGTCCATGGCCATCCGCCGTCCCGAAGCCATGTCGCTGTGGACCGCCGCGCCGCTGTACCTGTTCTACTGGGCCATGTTCCCGGCCATCTGGCTGCTCAACCACAGCGCCAACGCGCTGCTGCGGCTGGCCGGCTGGGGCGATGTCGAGCACACCTCGCACCGCTACTCCCGCGAAGAGCTCAAGCTCATCGTCGCCCGCCAGCAGCCCGGCGCCGGCGCACCGGACCAGGACCTGACCCTGATGAGCCACGCGCTGGAGCTGCCCGAACTGGTGGCCGGCGACCTGATGCGCCCGCGCGAACACATGCGCGTGTTCCGCCAGGGCATGGACCTGGCCGGGGTGATGGCCGAATTCGCCGAAAGCCGCTACAGCCGCTACCCGTGGTTCGACAGCGATGGCGAGGAAGTGCTGGGCATCCTGCACATGAAGGACCTGCTGGTGGAGATCGCCCGCGGCCAGCCCACCGACGACCTGCGCGCCCTGCTGCGCCCGGCCAACCTGATCGCGTTGGAAACCCCGGTCACCGCCGTGCTTGAGCGCTTCCGCACCGGCACCACGCACATGGCCCTGTGCGTGGAGGAACACGGACGCATCCTGGGCTACTTCACCTTGGAAGACCTGCTGGAAGTGGTGGTCGGCGATATCGAGGACGAGCACCCGCACGTGGTCAAGGATGCCCCCACCCGCGGCGCCGACGGCACCCTGCTGGTGGCCGGCTCCACCTCCATCTTCCGCCTGGAACGCCTGCTGGGCCGCGACCTGGCCGCGCCCGAACACCTCAATTCGGTCGGCGGGCTGATCGCGCACCAGCTGCAGCGCCTGCCCCAAGAAGGCGAGGAAGTGCGCATCGACGGCCAGCTGTTCACCGTCAAGCGCATGGCCGGCCACAGGATCCAGGCCGTCACCGTACGGCTGGCGCCCGAAGAGGCCGACGAGGACCCCGGGGCAGCGTAGAATGACGGCCCCCGCCGTCATTGCCTGCGCCCGCCATGTCCGAATTCGCCCTGCTCGCCCTGTCCCCGCTTGATGGCCGCTATGCCGGCAAGGTCGACGCCCTGCGCCCGATCTTCTCCGAATACGGCCTGATCAAGGCCCGCGTGAAGGTCGAAGTGGAGTGGCTGCTGGCCCTGGCCAACGAACCGGGCATCGCCGAGCTGGCACCGTTCCCGGCCGCCGCCGCCGCGCGCCTGCGCGCCCTGGCCGACGGGTTCGCCCCGGCCCACGCCGCACGGGTGAAGGAAATCGAGCGCACCACCAACCACGACGTCAAGGCCGTGGAGTACTTCATCAAGGAACAGCTCAAGGATGACGCCGAGCTGGCCCCGGCCCTGGAGTTCGTGCATTTCGCCTGCACCAGCGAAGACATCAACAACCTCAGCTACGGCCTGATGCTGGAAGAAGCCCGCCGCACCGTGCTGCTGCCGTCGCTGGACGACATCGCCGCCCGCCTGCGCGCCCTGGCCCATGCCCAGGCCGAACAGCCGATGCTGTCGCGCACCCACGGCCAGACCGCCTCGCCCACCACCCTGGGCAAGGAAGTGGCCAACGTGGTCGCCCGCCTGGAGCGCCAGCGCCGCCAGATCGCCGCGGTCGAGCTGACCGGCAAGATCAATGGCGCGGTGGGCAACTACAACGCCCACGCCATCGCCTACCCGGACGTGGACTGGCCGGCCTTCGCCAAGCGCTTCGTCGAAAGCCTGGGCCTGGTGTTCAACCCCTACACCACCCAGATCGAGCCGCACGACAACATCGCGGAGATCGGCGACGCCGCCCGCCGCGCCAACATCATCCTGATCGACCTGGCCCGCGACATCTGGGGGTACATCTCGCTGGGCTACTTCAAGCAGAAGCTCAAGGAAGGCGAAGTCGGCTCGTCGACCATGCCGCACAAGGTCAACCCGATCGACTTCGAAAACGCCGAAGGCAACTTCGGCATCGCCAACGCCCTGTTCGAGCATTTCAGCGCCAAGCTGCCGATCAGCCGCTGGCAGCGCGACCTCACCGATTCCACCGTGCTGCGCGCGGTGGGCACCGCCTTCGGCCACAGCCAGGTCGCCCTGGACTCGCTGGCCAAGGGCCTGGGCAAGTTGACCGTGAACCCCGAACGCCTCAACGCCGACCTGGATGCCGCGTGGGAAGTGCTGGCCGAAGCCGTGCAGACGGTGATGCGCCGCCATGGCCTGCCCAACCCCTACGAACAGCTCAAGGCCCTGACCCGTGGCCAGGGCATCACCGCCGAATCAATGAAGGCGTTCGTGGAATCGCTGGACCTGCCGGAAGACGCCAAGCAGGGCCTGCGCGAGCTGACCCCGGGTGGGTATATCGGCCTGGCCGCCGATCTGGCCAAGGCGATCTGATCGCGTTGATCAGGTAGTGACCCCGGACGGGGCGCCGGAATTTCCGGTGCCCCGTTTTCATTTGGCGCCGCGTGGGCCGACCAACGGTCGGCGCTACCGGGACACGCGCGACAGTGCGGCGCAGGTGCAGATCCTGTTCAACCAGCGGACAATGGCGGGACGAGCGCGCGCTTCGTCTGCTGCGCCAATCGCATTCCGTCTACACGCTTCAAGGATTCCCCCATGGCCGTCCGCAAGACCAAAACCCCCGTCATCGAAGTCCAGGCCCGCCCCGGCCTGCCGCTGGGCATGCCCGCCGCGACGTTCCTGCGCGACTACTGGCAGAAGCGCCCGCTGCTGATCCGCGGCGCCTTCCCCGATTTTGAAACCCCGCTCCAGCCCGAAGACCTGGCGGGCCTGGCCTGCGAGGAGACCGCCCTCGCCCGCCTGATCAGCCACGACCGCGCCACCGACGGCTGGTCCGTGCGCACCGGCCCGTTCCAGGAAGAAGAATTCCCCGGCATGCCCGACCACGACTGGACCCTGCTGGTCCAGGACGTGGACAAATGGGACCCGGATGTCCGCGCCCTGATCAGCCACTTCGACTTCCTGCCGCGCTGGCGCATGGACGATGTGATGATCAGCTTCGCCGCCACCGGCGGCTCGGTCGGCGCCCACGTCGACCAGTACGACGTGTTCCTGCTGCAGGCCCATGGCCACCGCCGCTGGCAGATCGACGCCAGCGAATCCACCAAGGGCAAGCGCCCCCCGCTGGAGTTCCGCACCGACGTCGAACTCAAGCTGCTGCGCCGCTTCAAGCCCACCCACGACTGGGTGCTCGAGCCCGGCGACATGCTGTACCTGCCGCCCAACGTCCCCCACAACGGCGTGGCCGAAGACCCCTGCCTGACCTTCTCCTTCGGCATGCGCGCGCCCGCCTCCGCCGAGCTCATCAGCGACTACCTGGACACCCTGATCATGGATGCCGACGAGGCCATCCGTTACCAGGACCCGGACCTGAAGGTGCCCGAAGACCCCAACGAAATCGACGCCGTGGCCATGGGCCGCGTGGTCCAGGCCCTCAACGCCATCCGCATGAACGACCCCGACCGCCTCGGCGACTGGTTCGGCCGCTTCATCACCACCTACCGCGCCGCCGGTGACGTGGTCGCCTCCGGCGAACCGCTGCCGCGCGAAGACATCGAGGCCGCCTTGGCCGCAGGCATCGAGCTCGGCCGCCACCCGTGGGCCCGCCTGGCCTGGCGCCGGGCCAAGCGGGGTGCCAGCCTGTACTGCAGCGGCCTTGAATTCGCCCTGCCGGTGAAGGATGCCCAAGCCCTGGCCGCCGCCGAACAGATCGGTGGTGCCCTGTACCAGAAGCTCTCGGCCAAGGGCCGCGACGCCCTGCACGCGCTGGTGGCCGGTGGCTACTACCAGCTGCTCGACGGCGACGCGTTCGACGACGAAGACGAGTACGAAGAGGACGCGGTGGGCGAATACGAAATCATCGACGCCACCGAAACCGTCGAGGTCCTCGAGGATGAAGACGTCGAAGCCAACGTGCACGAAGTGACCATCCACGACGATGGCGTCGAAGTGATCGTCGATTTCGACGACACCGACGACAGCGACGACGACCAGGCCGTCGGCACCCCCGACGGCGGCGCCGGCTCCTGACATGAGCGGGCCCGGCAGCGCCGACCCGCACCTGCGCCGCCTGCCGGGCGGCGCGGTCGCCATCGACAACGCCGACGAGGCGGTGGCCATCACCACCGCCGTGGTCGAGCGCGCCCGCCGCCAGCTGTGGCTGCACAGCCGCGTGCTCGACCCCGGCCTGCTCGATGCACCGCCGGTGCTGGAGGCCCTGCGCCGCTTCGCCACCGCCCGCCACGACAAGCAGGTCCGGCTGATCGTCCACGACGCGGCCGCCATCGCCCAGGCCGGCTCACCCCTGCTGGGCCTGGTCCAGCGCCTGCCCACCGTGTTCCGGGTGCGCCAGGTGACCGACCCGATCGACCGCGCCCTCGCCTCCGCCTGCCTGCTCAACGATGCCGGCGACTACTACTTTCGTCTGAGTGGGCTCCGTTACGACGGTGAAGCCGGGCTCGCCATGCCCGCACGTTCGCGGCCGTTGCAGGACGGTTTGCAGCGCGTATGGGAACGTTCGCGCGATTGCAGCGAGCTGCGCGCGCTCGGCTTCTAGTCCCGTTCCGGGTCCTGAACCTGTCTGGGAATGACACCACGGCCCCGCCACAGGCCGTTCCGGTGCCCCTTCCTGTCTCGATGGGGGTACAATTTGGACCGTTAGATACCGCCCGTGCAGGGCTATTCATTTTCCCTGCCGGATCATCGAAGCCTTACCCCACAAGCGAATCCGACCCTCCATCGTGGACAATCTACTGAAGCAGTTTGCGCAGTCTTCGCAGCTCGCCGGCGGCAACGCCTCCTATATCGAGGATCTGTACGAGCAGTACCTCGTTTCTCCGGACAGTGTCGATCCCAAATGGAAGACCTACTTCGACGGCTTCAAGGGCCGCGAAGCCGGTGACATTCCGCATTCGGCCGTCATCGCCCATATCGCCGATGCCGCCAAAAACGCCGTCAAGGGCGGCGGCAACTCCGGTGCCAGCGACGAGCGCGAGCGCAATGTCGGTCGCCTGATCACGGCGTACCGGTCGCGCGGCCACCTGGACGCCCGCCTGGACCCGCTGGGCCTGGCCCAGGCCGTCAACTCGCCGGACCTTGGCCTGCCGTTCCACAGCCTGTCCGAGGGTGACCTCAACGCCGAGTTCAGCACCGGCGGCGTCGGTGGCCAACCGCGCATGAAGCTGCGCGACCTGCTGGAGCGCCTGAAGAAGACCTACACCGGCTCGATCGGTGCGGAATTCATGCACATCTCCGAGGTCGAGCAGCGCCAGTGGATCTACCAGCGCCTGGAACTGGCCGGTGGCAACTACAGCCTGGACGCTGACACCCAGCGCCGCACGCTGGAGCGCCTGACCGCTGCCGAAGGCCTGGAACGCTACCTGCACACCAAATACGTCGGCCAGAAGCGCTTCTCGCTGGAAGGCGGCGATTCGCTGATCCCGATGATGGACACCATCATCCGTGACGCCGGCAAGGATGGCGTCAAGGACGTGGTGATCGGCATGGCCCACCGCGGCCGCCTCAACGTGCTGGTCAACACCCTGGGCAAGAACCCGCGCAAGCTGTTCGACGAGTTCGAAGGCAAGTTCGAGCACGACGAGCACGCCTCGGCCGGCGACGTGAAGTACCACATGGGCTTCTCGGCCGACGTGGCCACCGACGGTGGCCCGGTCCACCTGGCGCTGGCGTTCAACCCGTCGCACCTGGAAATCGCCGACCCGGTCGTGGCCGGTTCCGTGCGTT
Source organism: Stenotrophomonas sp. Steno-Z4 (assembly GCF_056393145.1). Lineage (NCBI taxonomy): Bacteria > Pseudomonadati > Pseudomonadota > Gammaproteobacteria > Lysobacterales > Lysobacteraceae > Stenotrophomonas > Stenotrophomonas sp. Steno-Z4. Next base: position 8,300 of record NZ_JBWJPC010000010.1, read on the forward strand.
CGCGCCAGGAGCGCCGCAAGGACACCGCCCGCAAGCAGGTCATGCCGATCCTGATCCACGGCGACGCGGCCTTCTCCGGCCAGGGCGTGGTGATGGAACTGTTCCAGATGTCGCAGGCCCGCGGCTTTGCCGTCGGTGGCACCGTGCACATCGTGGTGAACAACCAGGTTGGCTTCACCACGTCGAACCCGGAAGACACCCGCTCGACCCGTTACGCCACCGACGTGGCCAAGATGATCGCCGCCCCGGTGCTGCACGTGAACGGTGACGATCCGGAAGCGGTGGTGTTCGCCGCCAGGCTGGCCTTCGAGTTCCGCCAGAAGTTCGCCAAGGACGTGGTCATCGACCTGATGTGCTACCGCCGTTGGGGCCACAACGAGGCCGACGAACCGGCGATCACCCAGCCGCTGATGTACCAGGTGATCCGCAAGCACCAGACCACCCGCGAGCTCTACGCCGCGCAGCTGGAACAGGCGGGCGTGATCGCCGCCGGTGCCGGCAAGGCGATGGTCGATGCCTACCGCGAGAAGCTGGACGCCGGCGAAGTCACCACCGAACTGGCCAAGGTCGAAAAGACCCCGCCGAGCAGCGCGCTGTTCGTGGATTGGCCCAAGCTGCTGGAAGGCAAGCTGTCCGACCCGGTCTCCACCAAGGTGGACCCGGCGAAGCTGAAGCAACTGGCCGACCTGATCAACACCGTGCCGGCCGAAGTGGAACTGCACTCGCGCGTGGCCAAGGTGTACGACGACCGCCGCAAGATGGCCACCGGCGAGATCCCGGGCGACTGGGGCTTTGCCGAGAACCTGGCCTACGCCACCCTGCTCGACGAAGGCCATGCATTGCGCCTGGTCGGCCAGGACGTGGGCCGCGGTACGTTCACCCACCGCCACGCGATCCTGCACGACCAGAAGACCGACAACTACTACCTGCCGCTGCGGCAGCTGGTGGATTCGCCGGAGAAGGCCAGCATCATCGATTCGCTGCTAAGCGAAGAAGCGGTGATGGCCTACGAGTACGGGTTCTCGACCACCGATCCCAACACCCTGTGCATCTGGGAAGGCCAGTTCGGCGATTTCGCCAACGGCGCCCAGGTGGTGATCGACCAGTTCATCGCTGCCGGCGAAGCCAAGTGGGGCCGTATCACCGGCCTGACCCTGCTGCTGCCGCACGGTTATGAAGGGCAAGGCCCGGAACACAGCTCGGCGCGCCTGGAGCGCTTCCTGCAGCTGTGCGCGCTGGAAAACATGCTGGTGGTGGTGCCGTCGACGCCGGCGCAGGCGTTCCACATGCTGCGCCGCCAGATGCACCTGACCACCCGCAAGCCGCTGGTGGTGATGTCGCCCAAGTCGCTGCTGCGCCACAAGCTGGCCGTGTCGACCCTGGACGAGCTGGCCAACGGCGAGTTCCAGCACCTGATCGGCGATGCCAGCGCAGAAGCCAAGAAGGTCAAGCGCGTGGTGCTGTGTTCGGGCAAGGTCTACTACGACCTGCTGGAAGACCAGACCAAGCGTGGCCAGGACGACGTTGCCATCATCCGCGTGGAACAGCTGTACCCGTTCCCGCGCGCGCTGCTGGCGGCCGAACTGAAGAAGTACGGCAAGGCCACCGACGTGGTGTGGACGCAGGAAGAACCGCAGAACCAGGGCGCGTGGTACCAGATCCGCCACCACCTGCAGTTCTGCCTGGCCGATGGCCAGAGCCTGCACTACGCCGGTCGCGCCCGTTCGGCCTCCCCGGCTGCCGGTCACATGGCCGACCACATCATCGAACAGCAGAAGCTGGTCGCCGATGCCTTGGTCAACCCGTTCAACGACGCGGTCGCTGAATAACTTTCCCCTCATTCCAGAAAAGACAAACCAGGAAGCCCCCGCATGGCCACCGAAGTCAAAGCCCCGGTACTGCCCGAATCCGTCGCCGACGGCACCATCGCCACCTGGCACAAGAAGGTCGGCGACGCCGTCAAGCGTGACGAAAACCTGCTCGACCTGGAAACCGACAAGGTCGTGCTGGAAGTGCCGTCGCCGGTTGATGGCGTGCTGAAGGAAATCAAGTTCGAGGTGGGTGCCACCGTGACCTCCAGCCAGGTCGTGGCGGTCATCGAGGAAGGTGCCGCGGCGGCTGCCCCGGCTCCGGCTGCTGCTGAAGCCAAGCCGGCCGCTGCTGCGCCGGCCGCTGCCGCTGCTCCGGCCGCTGCTGCCGCGCCGGCCCCGGCGTCGAAGTCCGCTGCCGATGCCCTGCCCCCGGGCGCGCGCTTCAGCGCGATCACCGAAGGCGTCAACCCGGCCGATGTGGACGGCACCGGCCGTCGCGGTGCGGTGACCAAGGAAGACATCGTCAACTTCGCCCGCAACGGCGGCGCCGGCAAGGCCGGTGGCGCACGTCCGGAAGAACGCGTGCCGATGACCCGCATCCGCAAGCGCATCGCCGAACGCCTGATGGAGTCCAAGAACTCCACCGCCATGCTGACCACCTTCAACGAAGTCGACCTGTCCAAGGTGTCGGCCGCGCGCAAGGACCTGCAGGACGAATTCGTCAAGGCGCACGGCATCAAGCTGGGCTTCATGAGCTTCTTCGTGAAGGCCGCCGCCAACGCGCTGCAGCGCTTCCCGCTGGTCAACGCCTCGATCGACGGCGACGACATCATCTACCACGGCTACTCGGACATCTCCATCGCGGTCTCGACCGAGAAGGGCCTGGTCACGCCGGTGCTGCGCAACGTCGAGCGCATGTCGTTCGCCGACATCGAAAAGACCATTGCCGACTATGCCAAGAAGGCCCGTGACGGCAAGCTCAGCCTGGAAGAACTGCAGGGCGGCACCTTCACCGTGACCAACGGCGGCACCTTCGGTTCGCTGCTGTCCACCCCGATCATCAACCCGCCGCAGAGCGCCATCCTGGGCATGCACGCCATCAAGGAGCGTCCGATCGCCCAGAACGGCCAGGTCGTGATCGCGCCGATGATGTACCTGGCGATGTCGTACGACCACCGCATCATCGACGGCAAGGATTCGGTGCAGTTCCTGGTGGACATCAAGAACCAGCTGGAAAACCCGGGCCGCATGCTGTTCGGCCTGTAAGACCTCCCGCCCCTCCGCGCCTGCGCGGAGGGGTTCTGGTAAAGCATCAAGGAATTTTCAATGGCTGAACAATTCGACGTTGTCGTGATCGGTGCCGGTCCGGCCGGCTACCACGCCGCCATCCGCGCCGCGCAGCTGGGTCTGAAGACCGCCTGCATCGACGCTGCACTGGGCAAGGATGGCAAGCCGGCGCTGGGCGGTACCTGCCTGCGCGTGGGCTGCATCCCGTCCAAGGCGCTGCTGGACTCCTCGCGCCAGTTCTGGAACATGGGCCACATCTTTGGCGACCATGGCATCAGCTTCAAGGATGCCAAGATGGACGTCGAAGCGATGGTTGGCCGCAAGGACAAGATCGTCAAGCAGTTCACCGGCGGCATCGCCATGCTGTTCAAGGCCAACAAGGTCACCGCCTACTACGGTTTCGGTGAGCTGCAGCCGGGCAATGTGGTCAAGGTCACCCAGCACGACGGCGAAGTTATCGAGCTCAAGGGCACCAACGTGATCATCGCCGCCGGTTCGGATTCGATCGAACTGCCGTTCGCCAAGTTCGACGGCGAGACCATCGTCGACAACGTCGGCGGCCTGGATTTCACCGAAGTGCCGGCGCGCCTTGCCGTGATCGGCGCCGGTGTGATCGGCCTGGAACTGGGCAGCGTGTGGAAGCGCCTCGGCGCCGAAGTGACCATCCTGGAAGCGCTGCCGACCTTCCTGGCCGCGGCCGATGCCGAAGTGGGCAAGGTGGCCGCCAAGGAATTCAAGAAGCAGGGCCTGGACATCCGCCTGGGTGCCAAGGTTTCCAAGGCGGAAGTGACCGGCAAGGGCAAGAAGAAGGAAGTCGCCCTGACCTACACCGACGCCGAAGGCGAAAAGAGCCTGGTGGTGGACAAGCTGCTGGTGGCCGTCGGCCGCCGCGCCGCGACCAAGGGCCTGCTGGCCGAAGGTACCGGCGTGAAGGTCAACGAGCGTGGCCAGATCGAAGTGGACGACCATTGCCACACCGGCGTTGATGGCGTGTGGGCGGTCGGCGACTGCGTGCGCGGCCCGATGCTCGCGCACAAGGGCTTCGAGGAAGGCATCGCAGTGGCCGAGCTGATCGCGGGCCTGCCGGGCCACGTCAACATGGACACCATTCCGTGGGTCATCTACACCGAGCCGGAACTGGCCTGGGTAGGCAAGACCGAAGAGCAGCTGAAGGCCGAAGGCATTCCGTACAAGGCCGGCAGCTTTCCGTTCGCCGCCAACGGCCGTGCCGTGGCCATGATCGAGCCGGCTGGCTTCGTCAAGGTCCTGGCCCACGCCGAGACCGACCGCATCCTGGGCATGCACCTGGTCGGCGCGAACGTGTCCGAGCTGGTCCACGAAGGCGTGCTGACCATGGAGTTCAGTGGTTCGGCCGACGACCTGGCCCGCATCTGCCACGCCCACCCGTCCCTGTCGGAAGTCGTCCACGACGCCGCCATGGCCGTGAGCAAGCGCGCGATCCACAAGGCCAACTGACCGGCCCCGTGGTGATGCAACGAAAAACCCCGCCTCGGCGGGGTTTTTTGTGGGCGTACGCCGTCCACTCGACGCATTGCCTAAGGTAGAGCCGACTGTCAGTCGGCTGCCGTAGGCGCGATCCCGGAACATCGCGCTGCGCGCGATAGCCGACTGACAGTCGGCTCTACCGTGCTATGGCCGACTGACAGTCGGCTCTACCGTGCTATGGCCGACTGACAGTCGGCTCTACCGTGCTATGGCCGACTGACAGTCGGCTCTACCGTGCTGTCGCCATGCGGCCGCCACCCAGCAGGCGTGCGGGCAGCATGAGCAGTGCACCCAGGAATGCGAACAGCGCCGAGAAAGTGACGCCGACCAGCCGGAACGGCAGGCTCAGCAACCATACGAACGGCCAGGCCAGCAGGGCCAGGATCGCCAGCGGCCAGCACAGCACGAACAGCAGGCACCATACGCCGAGCGCGAACAGGGTCTTCATGACGGGTCTCCAGGGCGGCACCTTGCCGCGGCAGGACCACGTTGCCGCCCTGCCCGCCCGGGTTCAATCGGTTTGCGACGAAACCCCGGATCCGCCGACGAAACGCGTACCGACCAACGGTCGGTACCTACCGGGTCCGTCCGGCACACCCGGTCGGGCATGGGTCCGTCCGGCACCACCCCGGTAGCGCACGACCGTTGGTCGTGCGCCCGTCATCATTCGAACGACCCCACCGAATCGTGCGAGAGGTTGTCGAAGCGGGTGTATTCACCGAAGAACTTGAGCTTGCACGAGCCGGTCGGGCCGCCTCGGTGCTTGCCGATGATGATCTCGGCCAACCCCTTGTCCGGGGAATTCTCCTTGTTGTAGTAATCGTCGCGGTAGATGAACACGATCATGTCCGCGTCCTGCTCGATTGCGCCGGATTCGCGAAGGTCGGCCATCACCGGGCGTTTGTCGGTTCGGGTTTCCAGCGAGCGGTTGAGCTGCGACAGCGCGATCACCGGCACGTTCAGTTCCTTGGCCAGGCCCTTGAGCGAACGCGAGATTTCCGAGATTTCGGTGGCGCGGTTTTCGCTGTTGCCCGGCACGCTCATCAACTGCAGGTAGTCGATCACGATCAACCCCAGGTCATGCTCGCGCTTGAGGCGGCGGCACTTGGAGCGCAGGATCTCCGGCGACACGCCCGGCGTGTCGTCGATGAAGATCTTGGTTTCCTTCAGCATGCGGATGGCGCCGGTGACCCGGCTCCAGTCCTCGTCTTCCAGCTGGCCGGTACGCAGGCGCTGGGCGTTGATGCGGCCGTTGGATGAGATCAGGCGCATAGCCAGCTGCGACGCCGACATTTCCATCGAGAACACCGCCACGCCCTTCTTGGACTTGATGGCGGCGTACTCGGCGATGTTCAGCGCGAAGGTGGTCTTGCCCATGGCCGGTCGCGCGGCCAGGATGATCAGGTCGGTCGGCTGCAGGCCGGCGGTCATCGCGTCGAAGTCGGCGTAGCCGGTGGGCAGGCCGGTGATGTTGCCGCCGTTCTCGAAGCGGTTGCGCAGCTCTTCGAAGGCGTCCTTCAGCGCGCCGGGCATCGCCACGAAATCGGTGCGGCCACGCGCGCCCTGCTCGGCGATGGCGAACACGGATTTTTCCGCCGCCGACAGCAGTTCGCTGCTCTCGCGGCCTTCCGGCTGGAAACCATCGTTGACGATGTCGGTGCCGACCTGGATCAGCTGCCGCAGCACCGCCTTGTCGCGCACGATCTCGGCATAGGCCGAGATGTTGGCCGCCGACGGCGTGGTGCTGGCCAGTTCAATCAGGTAGGCGCCATCGCCGACCAGTTCCATCTTGCCCTGCGATTCGAACCACTCGCCCAGGGTCACCGCATCGAACGGGCGGTCGCGCTCGGACAGCTCGCGGATCGCCCGGTAGATGGTCTGGTGGTCGCGCCGGTAGAAGTCGGTTTCGGTCAGCTGGTCGTTGATCCGGTCGTAGCTTTCCGGGGCCAGCATCAAGCCGCCCAGCACCGCCTGTTCGGCCTCGATCGAATGCGGAGGCACGCGCAGCGCGTCGATGCGCATCTCGTCGCGATCAAAGCGGTCACCGCGGTCTTTGCGGTCGGAACGGAAGCCGGAGCGGGCGGACATGAGGGGGTGTTCTTCCTGCAGAGTGGAGCGAGGGACATGGTAGGCACGGAGCGGCCGCCACAGCCATGCACAACCCTGTGGATAAGCGGTGGATAGCCGTGCGTACCGGGCGCAGACGGCACGACCAATGGTCGTGCCCTACCGGTTGCAGGTCGGCGTGACCGGCCGGATGCCAACCCTGTCGGGTAGCGCACGACCGTGGGTCGTGCGCCTTGCCGCGCATTATCGCAGAACCACCGGGTTCAATGCTGACCGCCGTGGGTGGCGATCCAGGCCAGGAACTTGTCCACGAAGCCCTGCAGGAAGTCGCGGGTGCCCTCGTTGCTGATGGTTCCCTGCCCGTCGATCAGCCCTTCCTTGAAATGAATGAACGCCTCGGGCTGGCCCAGCACCGGCATGTCCAGGTAGGCCAGGATGTTGCGCAGGTGCTGCTGGGCCAGCGCGGTGCCGATGGCGCCGATGGAGGCGCCGATGACAGCCGCCGGCTTGCCGGCGAAGGCGCTGTGGCCGTACGGCCGCGAGCCGATGTCGATGGCGTTCTTGAGCACGCCCGGCACCGAGCGGTTGTATTCGGGGGTAACGAACAGCACCGCATCGGCCTTCTTGATCTGCTCCTTCAGGCGCAGGCCTTCGGCCGGGTAATCCTTGTCGAAGTCCTGGTTGTAGAGCGGCAGGTCGCCGATCTGCACGTACTCGAAACTGGCCTTGCCGGCGGCCAGCTTCTCCAGCGCATGGGCCAGGGCCTGGTTGTGCGAGCCGGTGCGCAGGCTGCCGACCAGCACGGCGATGGTGGGGGTTGCCATGAAGGAGCTCCGTTCGGGGGGGAACGACCAGCGTAGGCATGACAGGTGTTGCGCACGGTGAAGGCGTCCGTGGGACACGCATGGCGTGTCGCTACGCTGCCATCCCCGGGCGTAGGGACACGCCATGCGTGTCCGGCGCGGTGCCGGTCACGCTCGCGGAACCGCCGCCCTCGCCTCTTTCCAATGCGCCTGCCAGGCCTGGAACATCAGCACGTTCCACAGATGGGTATGCCACTTGCGCTCGCCCTGCTGGAACTGCTTCCACAAGGGAACAATGGCATCCACATGGAACACGCCTTCGGCCGCCAACCGCGCCGGATCCAGCAGTTCATCGGCCCAGCCGCGCAGGTCGCCCTTCAGCCATGCGCTGACCGGCGCACCAAAACCGCGCTTGGGCCGGTGCACCATGTCCTGCGGCACGTAACGGCCCAGCACCCGCTTCAGCATGTACTTGCTCACCCCATCGCGCTGCTTCATCGACAGCGGCAGCGACCAGGCGAACTCGGCCACGCGCCAGTCCAGCAGCGGCGCCCGCGCCTCCAGGCTGACCGCCATGCTGGTGCGGTCCACCTTGCACAGCAGGTCGTCGGGCAGATACGTACTGAAATCGGCCAGCATCATCGCGTCGGCCGGCGAGCCGGCGCCGTGCAGCGGGTCGGCCAGGTCATAGAAGCTGCCCGCGCCGCGCGCGCCGATCACCGCGGACACCGGGTCACGCCAGCGCGAAATGCGGTTGCGGTACACATCGCCGATGCCGCGCGCACCGGTTTCGGCCAGCAGCGCAGCCAGGCCGCCGGTGCGCGAGGCTTCGCCCTGGGTCTGCGAATGGGCGGCCATCCAGCGTCGCAGCGGCGCCGGCAGCCGGCCCAGCAGCGTCCAGTTGCGCAGCGCGCGCTGGTAGCGGCTGTAGCCGAAGAACAGCTCATCGCCGCCGTCGCCGGACAGCGCCACGGTCACCGCGCTGCGCGCCAGCCGTGCCACCAGCGCGGTCGGCACCTGCGAGGCATCGGCGAACGGCTCGTCGAACATCGCCGGCAGCGTCGGCACCACCGCCAGCGCATCGGCGCCGCTGACATACAGCTCGGTGTGGTCGGTGCCCAGGTGGGTGGCCAGGGCCTTGGCCAGCGGCGCCTCATCGTGGTCCGAGCCCTGGAACCCGATGCTGAAACTGTGGATCGGCGTGGACGACTGCGACTGCATCAGTGCCGCCACCACCGACGAATCGGTACCGCCAGAGAGGAACACGCCCACTGGCACGTCGGCCACCATGCGCAGCCCGACCGCATCGCGCAGCAGGGCATCGAGCTGGTTCTCGGCATCCTCGTCGCTGCCCACGAACGGCGAGGCCAGCGCCTGCTGCATGCGCTCCCGCGCATTCCAGAACGGCAGCTGCTGCTGGTCGGGGCGGTGCGCGGCCGCACCGGCGGCCACCGCGGCGGCATCCAGGCGCAGCACCCGGCCCGGCATCAGCTTGAAGCAGCGTTCGTGAATGCAGTGCGGGGCGGGAATGTAGTCCAACCGCATCAGCAGGGTCAGCGCGTCGCGGTCGATATCGTTGTCGAACGCGGGGTGCTGCCACAGCGCCTTCAGTTCCGAGCCGAACACCAACGTGTCGCCGGCCCAGCCGTAGTACAGCGGCTTCTTGCCGACCCGGTCGCGGGCCAGCCACAGGCACTGCTCGGCGCGGTCCCACAGGGCGATGGCGAACATGCCGTTGGCACGCTGCAGGGTCTCGTCCAGACCCCAGGCCACGAACGCGGCCAGCAGCACTTCGGTGTCGGAATGCCCACGGAAGGCGTGGCCGCGCTCCTCCAGCTCCAGCCGCAGCGCGGCGAAGTTGTAGACCTCGCCGTTGTAGGCCAGCACATAGCGGCCATCGTCGGACGCCATCGGCTGGTGGCCCAGCGGCGACAGGTCCAGGATGCTCAGCCGGCGGTGCGCCAGCGCGATGCCACTGGCCGCGTCGGCCCACACCCCGCTGTCATCGGGACCACGGTGCACCAGCGCATCGCCCATGCGGCGCGCCTGCTGTTCCAACGCGGCCTGCTCCCGTACCGGGGCGGCCAGCAACATTCCTGCCAGTCCACACATGCGTCAATGGTCCTGCGCCAACACCCGCGCGGCGCTTGTTACCGCATTGTCGCTTGGAAGCACGCACATTGCTGCCCCCGCGAGCGGTGTGTAGGTATCGGCCCCGCACACCCGCTGCAGCGGCAGGTGGCCGAAGCCGGCCTCGACCAGCGCGGTGATCACGCCCTCGCCCACCCCCGCGCTGTGCCGGCCCTCGTCCACCACCAGCACCCGCTGGGCATCGGCAGCCTGCCCGGCAATGAAGCCGGCGTTGAGCGGCACCAGCCAGCGCAGGTCGACCACCCGCACCTGCCAGCCCAGTTCGGCTTCAATGGTGCGCGCCGCACGCAGGCTCATCGGCACCCCGTTGCCGTAGGTGAAAATCACCAGGTCGTTGGCCTCGGCTGCGTATACCCGCCCCTCGCCCAGCACCAGCGCCTGGTCCGGCGCGGGGTATGGGAACAGCCACTGGCCATCACCGGGTGCGTGCAGATCCTTGGTCATGTACAGCGCGATGGGCTCCAGGAACACCGCCACCCGCCCATCGACCTGGGCCAGCGCCGCCAGCGTGCGCAGCATCATTGCCGCGTCATCACCGCGCGAGGCGCAGCCCACCACCAGCCCGGGGATGTCGCGCAGCGCGGCGATCGAGTTGTCGTTGTGGAAGTGGCCGCCGAAGCCCTTCTGGTAGCCCAGCCCGGCAATGCGCACCAGCATCGGGTTGCGGTACTGGTCGTTGGAAAAGAACTGCAGCGAACAGGCCTCGCCGCGCAGCTGGTCGGCGGCGTTGTGCAGGTAGGCCAGGTACTGGATTTCCGGGATCGGCAGCATGCCAAGGTTGGCCAGGCCCTGGGCCATGCCCAGGATCATGGTTTCATCCAGCAGCGTGTTGAACACCCGGCGCGGGCCAAAGGCTTTCAGCAGCCCCTTGCTGACCGTGTACACCCCGCCCTTCTGTGCGACGTCCTCGCCGAACAGCAGTGACGAGGGGTACTTGCACAGCAGGTCGTGCAGGGCCTGGTTGATCTGGATCGCCAGGTGCCGCGGTGGCTGCCGTTCCGGCAACTGCGCCGCGCCGCCGAACACCGCCTCGCGCGCCTCCGCCGCCGGCACCCGGCGGGCTTCGGCGTGCACGGCAGCGGGGGTGTAAGGCGCCAGCGGCGCCATGATCTCGGCCAGCTCGCCCAGTTTGGGCCGCTGGTCGGCCGCGTCGGCGGCAGCGAAGCAGCGCGCGCGCATCGCCTCGTAACGCGCCAGCACCTGGGCGGGCGTCATCCAACCGGACTCCAACGCGATCTGCGCCGAGCGCAGCAGGGGATCGGCCGCCTCTGCCGCGCACAGCTCCGGCAGCGGCCGCCATTCGATCTCGAAATCCGTCCCCGCGTGGCCCATCAACCGCGTGGTGCGCAGGTGCAGGAACGTCGGGCGCCGGGTGCGGCGGCAATGCTCCAGCGCGCGTTTCACCTGCGCGTGGCCGCTGGCCAGGTCCAGGCCATCGGCGAAGAAGTAGTCCAGGCCGGGCCGGTGACTGAAGCTGTCGGCAATCCACCCGTCCGGCGTTTTCACCGAAATGCCGATGCCGTTGTCCTCGCACACGAACAGCACCGGTGCCGGCAGGCGCTGGTAAGCGGCCCAGGCGGCGGTGTTGAACGCGGTCTGCGCGGTGGCGTGGTTGGCCGAGGCATCGCCGAACGAGCAGATCACCACGCTGTCGTCCGGAATCGGCAGGCCATGGCCGATGCGGCGCGCGGTTTCAATGGCCAGCGCAGTGCCCAACGCCTTGGGCAGGTGCGAGGCGATGGTGGAGGTCTGCGGCAGCACCCACAGCGGTTTGCTGCCCCAGACCTTGTGGCGCCCGCCGCTGGCCGGATCGTCGCGGCTGGCAGCGAAGGACAGCGCCGCGTCCATCACCGGGTCCATGCCCGGCAGCTGGCGGAAGCGCTCGGCCATGAACGCGCCAGAGCGGTAATGCAGGAACGCCGGATCGGTGTGCCGGGCCAGCCGCGCCACCAGCGCATTGCCCTCGTGGCCGGACGAACCGATCGTGTAAAAGACCTTGTTCTGCACGCGCAGCACGCGCGCCATCAGGTCCAGGTGGCGGCTGACCAGCTGCGACTCGAACAGCGCATCGAAGCCCTGCGCATCCAGCGTGCTGCCCGGCAGGATCGGCGCATCGCTGGCGGGGCGTGGGGCGGCGGCGCCATCCCAGTGCTGCACGAATTCGATGAAGTTGGCGTCGCATATCTCGGCCCGGTTCAGGCCTTTCATGCGCGCGGGAATCGGATCGGGAACCACGGCAACCATGCACACCCTCCAGCTGGGCCGAACGGACGACCCCGCCGAGCATCGCCCAAAAAGGGGACGGAGGTGGTTAAGTGGACTTAACCTCCTCCGTCCCCGTTCGACGCCACTGGTGGCGCGACTGCCCCCAGATCTCGATCGGCTTGCCGTCGTGCGGCGGCGGCAGCTCGCCCATGCGCAGCAGCGTGCTGCCCAGCTTGCGCGCGACGGACTTGGAGTTCTCATTGGCCGCATCGATGGTGTGGATCACCTCGTCCCAGCCGAGCGTGTCGAACGCCCAGTCGATGGCGGCAATCGCCGCTTCCGGTGCGTAGCCCTTGCCCCAGCTGGCGTGGCGGATGCTCCAGCCGACTTCGGTCCCGGGCCAGTCCAGCGGTTGCCACGGCCCCATGCGCCCCACCCAGTCGCCGCTGCTTTTCTCGATCACCGAAAACATCGAGAAGCCATACAGGTGCCAACTGCCCGCCAGGCAGCTGAAACTGCGCCAGGCCTGGGACGGCGCCTGCACGCCGCCCAGATGCTGCATCACCTGCGGATCGGCGCAGAACTGCAGGAAGGCGTCGAAGTCCTCCGCGCGCGGCGGGCGCAGGATCAGCCGGTCGGTTTCCAGGCGCAGGTCGAAAATGCTCATGCGGTGCCCCGTTGGTAAGCCGGGTGCCATCTTCGCAGAACGAAAGAGGCCGGCAAGATGCCGGCCTCTTCGTATGTACTGCACAGCGCCCCGATTACTGGCGGGCGGTATCCAGCGCGGCGGTCTGGGTGACCAGCTGGCCGTCGACGACCGGCAGGCGGTCGCTGCTGGGCTTGTTGGCCATCTTGACGGTCTTTTCAACGCCGTCGTAGCGGTAGGTCACGTTGTAGCCGGTGACGTTGCTGGTAGTGCCCATGGCGATGCGGTTGCCCGGCTTGCTGGCCATGCGCATGGTGCCGGTGGTGCCGTCTTCATTGCGGTAGGTCACGTTGTAGCCGGTGACCTTGGTCGATTCGGAGGTGGCCGTCTCGGTGTGGCACTGGCGCTCGGTGCGGTTGACCACGCGGCCACCGACGTGGCGCTTGTCCACCTGGTTGCCGATCACGCCGCCAGCAACGGCGCCGGCGGCGGTGGCAGCCTTGCGGCCATTGCCGCCGCCCACCTGGTTGCCCAGCAGGCCGCCGATGACGGCACCGGCCACGGTGCCGCCGACATTGCCGTCGCGTTCGGGCAGGCGTTCCTGCACCACCACGTCGTTGCAGACCTCGTGCGGGGTCTGGGTGGTGGAGGTCTCACGCACCGGCTCGGTGCCGATCACGGTGGCGTAGGCCTTTTCTTTCTGGGTCAGCGGATCGACCTTGACCACGTCGGCGTATTCCAGCCGGCCGGCCTTGTCCACGGCGAGTTCGTCGGTGCGCGCACCATCGTCGGCCAGCGGCGTGGTGTCCAGGTTCGGGCGGGTCTGCGCGGCGGTAACCGGGTCGGTGGAGCTACCGCTTTTCATGAAGGCGGCGGTGGCGATGCCCCCGACCAGCAGGGCGCCTGCAGCGACCAGGACAGTAGTAGTTGTGCTTTTCATATCCGACTCCCTGCGGGCGATCCGCAACGTTCTTGATGCGGATTCCAGCATGCGAACCCTGAACGGTATCTCCACATGACGCTTACGACCCGCCTCCCCATTCAGGTTCTGTCGTCGCAGGGCTCGTGATAGCGTTTACACCACTTGTCGAGGAGAGTGCGATGCCCGGTCCCCTGCTGCTACCCGTCATGAAATGGGCGCGCGGACTGCGTTACCCCACGCTGTTCAAGATCACCGCCGCGCTGTTCGCCGTAACGCTGTTCATTCCAGACCCGATTCCGTTCGTGGATGAAATCCTGTTCGGGCTGGGCACGCTGCTGTTGGCCAACTGGAAGCGCCGCAGCGATACCCTGCCGCCGCGCCTGGACCGGCGCGACGCGTGAGCCTGATCGACAGCCACTGCCACCTGGACGCGGACGAATTCGACCACGACCGCGCCCAGGTGATTGCGCGCGCGCAGGCGGCAGGTGTTCGAACACAGGTGGTGCCGGCGGTGACCGCCGCCAGCTGGCCCAAGCTGCGTGAGACCTGCCAGCTGGCCGACGGGCTGTATCCGGCATATGGGCTGCACCCCATGTTCCTGGACCAGCATCGCCCGGAGCACCTGGACCAGCTGCGCGAGTGGATCGCCCGCGAGCAGCCGTGTGCGGTGGGCGAATGCGGACTGGATTTCTTCGTGGAAGGCCTGGATGCCGACCGGCAGCAGTTTTACTTCGACGGGCAGTTGCGGATCGCGCGCGAGTTCGACCTGCCGGTGATCGTGCATGCCCGGCGCGCGGTGGATGCGGTGATCGCGGCAATCAAACAGGTCGGCGGATTACGTGGCGTGATCCACAGCTTCCCGGGCAGCCCGGAACAGGCCGCGCAGCTGCACAAACTCGGTTTCCTGGTCGGCTTGGGCGGTCCGCTGACCTATGACCGTGCCCAGCGCCTGCAGCGACTGGTGGCGCAGCTGCCGCTGGAGCAGCTGCTGCTGGAAACCGATGCGCCGGACCAGCCGGACGCCGGCATCCGCGGCGAGCGCAATGAGCCGGCACGATTGACGGTGATTGCGGAAACCGTCGCGAAGTTGCGCGGCGAGCCGGTCGAGGCGATTGCAGAGCAGACCATGGCAAACGCACGCAGGCTGTTCGGCCTAACGTAGCGACACGCCACGAGTGTCCCACGCACTGCGTCATCGTCCGGATGGACACGCATGGCGTGTCCCTACGGCCTTTTCTTCAGCAGCATCTCCAACGCCTTGCCCACCGCCGCGAACGCGAACGCACCGGTGATATGCGTGGCCGCGCCCAGCCCGGCGCCGCAGTCCAGCTTCAACGCGGCATCGGCACCCAGTTGCGGGCGCACGCCGCACACGCTGCCATCGGCCTGCGGGTACTTCACGTTCTCCAGCGAGTACACCGCCGGTACGCCGAAGTAGCGCGAGGCGTTCTTCGGGAAGTTGAAATCGCTGCGCAGCTTCTTGCGGATCAGGGCCAGCATGGCGTCGTGCTCGGTGCGCGAGACGTCACGGATGCGCACCAGGGTCGGGTCGGTACGACCACCGGCCGCGCCCACGGTGAGGATGGGCAGCTTGCGGCGGCGGCACCAGGCAATGGTTTCCACCTTGACCCGGAAGCTGTCGCAGGCGTCGATGACCAGGTCGAAGTCGCGGTCGAGCAGCTCGACCATGTTCGACACGGTCAGGAACGAGGCAACCGCATCAACGCTGATGTCCGGGTTGATCGCCACGCAGCGCTCGGCCATCGCCTCGGCCTTGTTGCGCCCGTACTGCCCGGCCAGCGCCGGCAGCTGGCGGTTGGTGTTGGACACGCAGATGTCGTCGGCGTCGATCAGGGTCAGGTGCCCCACCGCCGTGCGCGCCAGCGCTTCCACCACCCACGAGCCCACCCCGCCCATGCCGACCACCGCCACCCGGCGCTGCGACAGCTGGTCCACGGTGCCCACCCCATACAACCGGTCGATGCCGGCAAAGCGTTCGCGCAATACGTCGTTCATGCCGCCCATTTTAGACGGCCCGGCGCCCGCCACGTACGGTCGTGATGCGGCCAGCGGTAGGATGCAGCGAGCCACCCACAAGGAAGCCACCCGCATGAATGCCCCCGTCCCCACCCGCCGCCCGTCCGCCGCTTACCGCTATCTGTTTGTCGCAGGCCTGGGGCTGGTGATCGGCCTGGTCGCCACGGTGATGGTGTCCCGCGCGATCCAGGCCCGCCAGGACCCGTTCCCCGGCAGCCTGATGCACGTGATGGAGCGCCAGGTGGCGCTGTTGCGCGATGCGCAGGCGCAGAACCGCTGCAGCCTGGCCGACAGCGTGCCGCGCCTGCAGACGCTGCGCTCGCTGTCCAACGACCTGGACCTTGCGTTCCCCGACCTGAAGGACAGTGCGCAGTTCCAGCAGCACGCCAGCGGTCTGCGCGCCACGCTCAACACCGCGCTGGCGGCGCCGCCGACCGACTGCGTGGCCATGTGCCAGCTGGTCGAAAAGATCCAGACCGACTGCAAGGCCTGCCACCAGGATTTCCGCTGATTCATCTGGCAGCCACGAAGCGGTGGCCGGATTGGCACCCTGTTCACGCGGGACAGGACAGGATCTGCGCCATGCGCCCCAGACGCATTCACGACCACCCCTTCTGGCCAGGAGAACCACCATGAAGATCCAACTCATTGCTGCCGCCGCCGTCGCTACCGTCGCGCTGGCCGGCTGTGCCACCACCTCGCCTGGCTACGGCGGCGGCTACAACAACAACGGCTACAACAACGGCTATAACAACAGCGGCAACTACAACACCAACCGCTGCGCCGATTGCGGCATCGTGACCCGCATCAACCAGGTGGCCTCCGGCCGCACCGCCCCCAGCGCCACTGGCGCGATCCTGGGTGGCCTGGTCGGCGCCGTGGCCGGCCATGAGATCTCCGACCACACCGGCGGCAGCAAGGGCAACCAGAACATCGCCGCCGCTGCGGGCGCGGTGGGCGGTGCGCTTGCCGGCAACCAGATCCAGAAGAACGTGACCAGCGATACCTTCGACATCACCGTGCGCATGGACGACGGCCGCACCGTGGTGGTGAACCAGCGTGACCTCGGCGGGATCCGCGAGAACACCTACGTACGCGTGGTCAACGGTCGCGTGGTGCTGCGCTGACCCACTGCACCGCTGCAGCGTGAAAGCAAAGGGCCCGCTTGCGCGGGCCCTTTCCATGTTCCGATCAGACCGGAGCAGTGCGCGCTTAGAGCGGGCGCACCTTGTCGGCCTGCAGGCCCTTCTGGCCCTGGGTCACTTCAAACTCGACCGCTTGGCCTTCCTTGAGGCTCTTGAAGCCTTGGGATTCGATTGCACGGAAGTGTACGAACACGTCCTCACCGCTTTCACGGCTGATGAAACCGAAGCCCTTCGCGTCATTGAACCACTTGACGGTGCCCTTCTCTGCCATCTTCCTTACTCCCTGACTGACTTGTAGTTGGTTACGCCTTGTGGGCGGCTGACAAGCAAGGGGGAAGCGAGGTGCATCGATGGAGCGGATCGGAAGATCTACCATCATCAGGCCACGATCCACGGTGACCTTGCCAAGCTCAGCGTCTGCAACTTAACCCGGGCAAAATGAAAAAGCAACTGGCTTATTTCACGTATGTCAACCCCAAATAGACAACCATACTGGACAGCATGGACCCTTCATTCATCTTTTACCTGATCGCCGTGGTGCTGGTCCTTGTCGGTATCGCCGGCATCATCCTGCCCGCCCTGCCCGGGATCCCGCTGGTCTTCGCCGGTCTGCTGGTGGCGGCCTGGGGCGACGGCTTCGTGCATGTGGGCTGGGTACCGCTGACAGTGCTAGGCCTGCTGACGCTGACCTCCTTCGCCGTGGACGTGTTGGCCACGGTAGTGGGCGCCAAGCGGGTCGGGGCCAGCCGCAAGGCGCTGTGGGGTACGTTCATCGGCAGCATCGTCGGCTTGTTCTTCATGCCGATCGGCCTGTTCGCCGGACCACTGGCCGGCGCACTGCTCGGCGAGTACTGGCATACGCGCGAACTGGGCCGGTCCACCAAGGTGGGGTTGGCCACCTGGCTGGGCATCCTGCTGGGGTTCGCACTCAAGCTGGCGCTGGTGATCGCGATGCTGGGCATCTTCGCGTTCGCCTGGTTCTTCTGAGCCCGGCCAGCTTCACGTTGCGCGCACGGGGGACACCGGCATAAACGCGCTGATCCCGTCAGTGCGTCGCGTTGCGCTGGCGGGAACGTCGGGCAGCCGCCACACTGTCCGCGCTCCCCTCCATTCATCGGCCCGCCTCCATGACCCACCGCCCTCGTTCGGCCCTGTTCTCTGCCTTGGCGCTGGCCAGCGCCAGCCTGCCGCTGGCCGCCCAGGAAGCCGCGCCGACGCCGGCATCGCCTGAAGCCTGCGCGCTGGTAGGCACCGACGTGGCCCGCCTGGCCTGCTACGACAAGCTGTTCCGGCCCACGGTGGAAACCACCCAGGCGGCCGATGCCGCTGCCACCGCCGCCAAGCAGGAGCGTCGCGAAGAGCGCCAGGCGGCGCGTACGCCCGATGCCCCGCCCACCGAACGGGTCAAGCAGCGGCTGGGCGAGGTGTTCAAGAACGATGGCCATGATTCCGCGCTGGCCAATGCCGGCAAGGGTTCGCTGCTGGACAGCCGCTGGGAACTGGCGCAGGACTCCAAGCTGGGGGCGTTCCAGCTGCGCGCCTACAAGCCGGTGTACCTGCTGCCCGCGTTCTGGACCAGCGACAAGAACCAGATGCCGCACTCGCCCAACCCGGACAACACGGTGACCACGCCACAGCAGCTGGACAGCAACGAGCTGAAGTTCCAGCTGAGCTTCAAGACCAAGGTCTGGGAGAACGTGTTCGGCGACAACGGCGACATCTGGGCAGGGTATACCCAGAGCTCGCGCTGGCAGGCCTACAACGCCGACAACTCGCGCCCGTTCCGCGAAACCAATTACGAGCCGGAGATCATGATGGTCTTCCGCAACGGCTATTCCATCGGCGGCTGGCGCGGGCGCATGAGCGGGCTCAGCCTCACCCACATGTCCAACGGCCGCGCCGACCCGCTGTCGCGCAGCTGGAACCGGGTGATCGCCAACATCGGCCTGGACCGCGAAAACTGGGCGCTGGTGCTGCGCCCGTGGTACCGCCTGCCCGAAGACCGCGAAGACGACAACAACCCGGACATCGAGGATTACATGGGCCGCGGCGACGCGACCCTGACCTGGAACCGCAACGGCCACGAAGTTTCGCTGATGGCGCGGCATTCACTGCGCGGTGGCGACCGTTCGCACGGGGCGGTGCAGCTGGATTACGGCTTCCCGATCAGCAACCTGCTGCGCGGGCATGTGCAGATCTTCGATGGGTACGGCGAAAGCATGATCGATTACAACCACAAGGCGACCTACATCGGCCTGGGTGTGTCGTTGCTGGAGTGGTACTGACGCTGCGCCGCAGCCACGCCGGGCGCGGCGCGGCGCTACGCGGTATCACCGCCAGTCGGTGATGCCTTCGCGGCGGTAGGCTTCGGCGAACGCCGGGCGCGCTTTGATGCGCTCTGCGTAGGCCTTCAATTCCGGCCAGGTATCGCTGGGGCGCGGCATGTTGCGTGACCAGCGCATCAGCATCACCAGCATGAAATCGACCACGCTGATGCGTTCGCCCAGCACGTACGGTCCCGCCTGCTGCAGGTGCTCGGCGAACCGTGCCCACCCCGCTTCCAGCTGCTGGCGCGCGCCCTCGCGTACCGCGTCCACGTTGTCCGCACCGGCCACTTCATCGGCATAGAACCACGCGCGATACGCCGGCTGCAGGGTGTTGGCGCACCAGAACATCCACCGGTAGGCCTGCGCACGCTCGGGCGACCCCGGCGCCGGCAGCAGCCCCGCCTGCGGGTGCAGGTCGGCCAGGTGCAGGGCGATCGCCGCCGCTTCGGTCAGGACCTGGCTGCCCATCACCAGCGTGGGCACGCGACCGGCCGGGTTGAGGGCCAGGTAATCGGCCGATTTCTGCTCGCGGGTATCGAAATCGAGCAGCACCAGTTTGTGCTCGATGCCCAGTTCGATCAGCAGCCAATGCACCACCAGCGAGGCGGTGCTGGAGGATCCGTACAACGTGGTGGCCATGCGCGGGACCTGCGGTTGGGAAGGCCCTGATTATGCGCGCGCCGGTAGAACCAACAACGGCGCCCAGAAGCGCCGTTGTTCAAGAAGCATCAGGCCACGACCACCGGGATCCTGCCGATCTTCGCCTGCCATTCGCGCGGGCCGGTGATGTGCACCGATTCACCCGTGGAATCCACCGCCACGGTCACCGGCATGTCCTGCACG
Organism: Stenotrophomonas sp. Steno-Z4; assembly: GCF_056393145.1. NCBI lineage: Bacteria > Pseudomonadati > Pseudomonadota > Gammaproteobacteria > Lysobacterales > Lysobacteraceae > Stenotrophomonas > Stenotrophomonas sp. Steno-Z4. Next base: position 28,050 of record NZ_JBWJPC010000010.1, read on the forward strand.
GTGAATTCGTAGATCGCTTCCATGCCCAGGTCGGCAAAGCCGACCACCTTGGCCGCCTTGATCGCCTTGGACACCAGGTAGGCAGAACCGCCCACCGCCATCAGGTACGCCGACTTGTTGTCACGGATCGCCTCGATCGCGGCCGGGCCGCGCTCGGCCTTGCCGACCATGCCCAGCAGGCCGGTCTGTTCCAGCACCTGGCGGGTGAACTTGTCCATGCGGGTGGCGGTGGTCGGGCCGGCCGGGCCCACCACTTCCTCGCGCACCGGATCGACCGGACCCACGTAATAGATGAAGCGGCCCTTGAGGTCGACCGGCAGCGGCTCGCCCTTGTTGAGCATGTCCACCATGCGCTTGTGCGCGGCATCGCGGCCGGTGAGCAGCTTGCCGTTGAGCAGCAGGGTCTGGCCCGGCTTCCAGCTGGCCACGTCTTCCGGGGTGATGGTATCCAGGTCGACGCGGGTGCCCTTGGAGGCGTCGTAGGTGATCTGCGGCCAGTCTTCCAGCGACGGCGGGTCCAGCATCACCGGGCCGCTGCCGTCCAGGGTGAAGTGGGCGTGGCGGGTGGCGGCGCAGTTGGGGATCATCGCCACCGGCAGGTTGGCCGCGTGGGTCGGGAAGTCCTTGACCTTGATGTCCAGCACCGTGGTCAGGCCGCCCAGGCCCTGTGCGCCGATGCCCAGTGCGTTGACCTTGTCATACAGCTCCAGGCGCAGTTCTTCGGCGCGGTTGGAGGCGCCACGGGCCTTGAGTTCGTTGATGTCGATCGGCTCCATCAGCGATTCCTTGGCCAGCAGCATCGCCTTTTCAGCAGTGCCACCGATGCCGATGCCGAGCATGCCTGGCGGGCACCAGCCGGCGCCCATGGTCGGCACGGTCTTGAGCACCCAGTCCACGATGGAGTCGGACGGGTTGAGCATGGCGAACTTGCTCTTGGCTTCCGAACCGCCGCCCTTGGCCGCCACGATCACGTCCACGGTGTCGCCCGGCACGATCTTCATGTTGACCACGCCCGGGGTGTTGTCCTTCGTATTGACGCGCTTGCCGGCCGGATCGGCCAGCACCGAGGCGCGCAGCTTGTTGTCCGGGTGGTTGTACGCGCGGCGCACGCCTTCATTGGCCATGTCTTCCAGGCTCATGGTGGCGTCGTCCCAGCGCACGTTCATGCCCACTTCCAGGAACACGGTGACGATGCCGGTGTCCTGGCAGATCGGCCGATGGCCTTCGGCGCACATGCGGGAATTGATCAGGATCTGGGCCATCGCTTCCTTCGCGGCCGGCGACTCTTCGCGCTCGTAGGCGGCGGTGAGGCTCTTGATGTAGTCGACCGGGTGGTAGTACGAGATGTACTGCAGCGCGTCGGCGATGGACTGGATGAGGTCTTCCTGCTTGATCGATGTCACGTAATGCTCGCTTGCTCGGGGCTGGCGGGGGTAAGCCCACCATTTTAGCGCCCCGGCCCGGCGGTGGTGGGAATCACTCCCGACAACTGCGCCGGGCCCTGTCACAGCAGGCAATCCGGGCCCGTCATAGGATGACGCCCCCCTTTGGTAAACAACCGGGCTTCACGGCGATCGCAGGCACAATGGGGCCATGCCCGCCTCCCCCGCCGCCGGCGCTTCCGGCCCGAAGAATCCCAGCCTGCGCGAACGCTTCCAGGCGATGCGCAACCTGCCCCCGTTCCTGCGCCAGGTCTGGCAGACCAGCCCGGCACTGGCCAGCGCCAGCCTGGGGCTGCGCGTCATCCGCGCGTTGCTGCCGGTGGCGATGCTGTACGTGGGCAAGCTCATCATCGATGCGGCGCTGCTGCTGAGCCGGCACGAGGCCGGCTTCCCGCCGTTCGATGAAGCGCTGTACAGCGGCCTGCTCAATCCCCTGCTGGGCCTGCTGGCGCTGGAATTCGGCCTGGCCATCGCCTCGGACCTGCTCGGCCGCATCGTCAGCTACGCCGACACCCTGCTCTCGGAGCTGTTCACCAACGTCACCAGCGTGCGCCTGATGGAACACGCGGCGGAGTTGGACCTGGAGGACTTCGAGGACCCGGACCTGCAGGACAAGCTGGACCGCGCCCGGCGCCAGACCATGGGCCGGATGAACCTGATGAGCCAGTTGTTCGGCCAGGTCCAGGACGCCATCACCGTGGCCAGCCTGGCGGTGGGCCTGCTGGTCTACGCGCCGTGGTTGATCCTGCTGTTGGGCGTGGCACTGGTGCCGGCGTTCATCGGCGAATCGCACTTCAACGCGGCCGGCTACAGCCTCAACTTCCAGTGGACCCCCGAGCGCCGCCAGCTGGACTACCTGCGCCAGATCGGTGCCAGCGTGGAAACCGCCAAGGAGGTGAAGATCTTCAACCTCCACCGGTTCCTGATCGACCGCTACCGGTTCCTGGCCGACAAGTTCTTCCGCGCCAACCGCGCGCTGGCGCGCAAACGCGCGTTCTGGGGCACCCTGCTGGCCGCCCTGGGCACGCTCGGCTACTACACCGCCTATGCCTACATCGCCTGGCGCACGGTGCGCGGCGACTTCTCCATCGGCGACCTGACCTTCCTGGCCGGCAGCTTCCTGCGCCTGCGCCAGCTGCTGGAAGGCCTGCTGATCGGCTTTTCGCAGGTGGCCAGCCAGGCGCTGTACCTGGACGATCTGTTTTCGTTCTTCCAGATCCAGCCGGAAATCCATTCGCGCCCCGACGCGGTGCCGGTGCCGCAGCCGATCACCCAGGGCTTCGTGTTCGAGAACGTGGGCTTCCAGTATCCCGACGCGGAAAGCTGGGCGGTGCGCCATCTGGATTTCGAGCTGCGCGCGGGCGAAGTGCTGGCCCTGGTCGGCGAGAACGGCGCCGGCAAGACCACGCTGGTGAAGCTGCTGGCACGGCTGTACGACCCGGACGAAGGCCGCATCCTGCTCGACGGCCGCGACCTGCGCGACTACGACCTGGACGACCTGCGCGCCAACATGGGGGTGATCTTCCAGGACTTCGTACGCTACAACCTCAGTGCCGGCGAGAACATCGGGGTGGGCCTGGTCGAAGCGATGACCGACGATGCGCGCATCCGCGACGCCGCGCGCCGTGGCATGGCCGAAGATGTGATTGCCGGGCTGCCGCAGGGCTACGAGCAGCTGATCGGGCGCCGCTTCAAGCAGGGCGTGGACCTGTCCGGCGGCCAGTGGCAGAAGATCGCCATCGCCCGCGCCTACATGCGCGATGCGCAGGTGATGATCCTGGACGAACCCACTGCCGCGCTGGATGCGCGCGCCGAATTCGAGGTGTTCCAGCGCTTCAAGGAGCTGTCCGACAACCGCACCGCCGTCCTGATCTCGCACCGGTTCTCCTCGGTGCGCATGGCCGACCGGATCCTGGTGCTGGCCGGTGGGCGGATCGAGGCCAGTGGCACCCACGCCCAGCTGATGGCGCAGGGAGGCCGCTACGCCGAGCTGTTCGAACTGCAGGCGGCGGGATATCGCTGAACGGGGTTCAATGAGAATTTATCTCATTTGAGATAAACTGGGCGGGACAACACAGATCAGACCCCCTCCCCATGTCTTCCGCTTTCGGCGCCGAAACGGTGCTTGAGGTCCGTCACTGGACCGACGCCTACTTCAGCTTCACCACGACCCGCGACAGCGGTTTCCGCTTCGAGAACGGCCAGTTCGTGATGATCGGCCTGGAAACCGAAGCACGGCCGCTGCTGCGCGCGTATTCCATCGCCAGCGCGAACTGGGAAGAGAACCTGGAATTCTTCAGCATCAAGGTCCAGGACGGCCCGCTGACCTCTCGCCTGCAGCACATCAAACCGGGCGACAAGGTGCTGGTCGGCAAGAAGCCCACCGGCACCCTGCTGATCAGCGACCTGCACCCGGGCAAGCACCTGTACCTGCTGGGCACCGGCACCGGCCTGGCGCCGTGGCTGTCGGTGATCAAGGACCCGGAAACCTACGAGCGCTTCGACAAGGTGATCCTGACCCACGGCGTGCGCTACGAAAAGGACCTGGCCTACCGCGAGCTGTTCGAGAAGGAACTGCGCGAGCATGAGTTCCTGGGCGATATGATCGGCGACAAGCTGCTGTACTACCCGGCGGTGACCCGCGAACCGTTCCCGAACCAGGGTCGGCTGACCTCGCTGATGGAAAGCGGCGAGATGCAGCGCACCCTGGGCCTGCCCGAACTGAGCCCGGAAAACGACCGCGCCATGATCTGCGGCAGCCCGCAGATGCTGGCCGACCTGCGCAGCGTGCTGGACGCCCGTGGCTTCCAGACTTCGCCGCGGATCGGTACGCCCGGTCACTACGTCTTCGAGCGCGCGTTCGTCGAAAAGTAACCGCTGCGGCATGCGCCGGACGCATCGCGTGGGACACGCATGGCGTGTCGCTACGCCTGTTCGCCGGTCACGAATCCGTAGGGACACGCCATGCGTGTCCAGCAGTCACCCCAGCGCAGCCTGGATATCGCCGCGCAGATTTTCCGGTTTGTCCGTGGGGGCATAGCGTTCGAGCACCTTGCCATCACGGCTGACCAGGAACTTGCTGAAGTTCCATTTGATCGCGCCGATGCCCAGCAACCCGGACTTCTCGGCCTTGAGCCATTTCCACAGCGGGTGCGCGCCATCCCCGTTGACCTCGATCTTCTCCGAGAGCGGGAAGTCCACCCCATAGGTCAGCGAGCAGAAACTGCGGATCTCGTCCGCGTTGCCGGGTTCCTGACGGCCGAACTGATCGCACGGGAAGCCGATCACCACCAGGCCCTGGTCGCGATACTCCCGCCATACCTCCTCCAGGCCCTCGTACTGGGGCGTGAAGCCGCACTTGCTGGCCACGTTCACCAGCAGCAGCGCCTTGCCACGGTACTGGCCAAGGTCCTGCTGCTGGCCGTCCAGGTCCACGAACGAGAAATCGAAGGCGGTGGTCATGGTCATGCTCCAGGGAGGGGTGTGGCCATTGTATCGATGCGACCACCGCACATGCCTTTCGACACAAGCCCCCACCCCTCACCCCGGGTTAACCTCGGGCACTTGTCTGACCGGAGATTACCCCTTGACCACCCGCCTTGCCCTTGCCGTCGCCGTGACCCTCGGCCTTGCCCTGCCCGCCTATTCCGCCGTTGCCGCCGCGCCTGCGGCCAACGCTGCCCAGCAGGCCAACCCGTTCTTCGCCGACAGCACCCTGCCGCTGCACTACCCGCAGTTCGACAAGATCAAGGACAGCGACTTCGCCCCCGCCTTCGATGCCGGCATGGCCCAGCAGCTGAAGGAAGTGGAAGCCATCGCCAACAACAAGGCCAAGCCGACCTTCGACAACACCCTGATCGCCCTGGAAAAGAGCGGTGACACCCTCGACCGTGCGACCACCGTGTTCTTCAGCCTGGTCGGCGCCGATACCAACGATGCGCGCAAGAAGCTGCAGGCCGACTACTCGGCAAAGTTCGCCGCGCATAGCGATGCGATCGCGCTGAACGGCAAGCTGTTCGCCCGCATCCAGGCCCTGTATGACACCCGCACCCAGCTCGGCCTGGACGCCGAAGGCGTGCGCCTGGTCGAGAAGTACTACGAGAGCTACGTGCGCGCCGGCGCCAAGCTCAATGACGCCGACAAGACCAAGCTCAAGGAAATGAACGCCGAGCTGGCCAACCTGGGCACCAAGTTCAGCCAGAACGTGCAGAACGAAGTGAACGCCTCGGCCGTGATCGTTGACGACGTCAAGCAGCTGGACGGCCTGTCGGCCGAACAGATCGCTGCCGCCTCCGAAGCGGCCAAAGCCCGCAAGCTGGACGGCAAGTACGTCATCGCCCTGCTCAACACCACCGGCCAGCCGCCGCTGACCAACCTGGCCAACCGCGACCTGCGCAAGAAGATCTACGATGCCTCGGTCACCCGTGGCAGCCGCGGTGGCGAGTTCGACAACACCGGGCTGGTCGCGCGCATCATGCAGCTGCGCGCCGACAAGGCCAAGCTGATGGGCTTCGAGAACTTCGCCGCCTACAACCTGACCAACCAGACCGCCAAGACCCCCGAAGCGGTCAACGCCATGCTCGGCCAGCTCGCCCCGGCTGCGGTCGCCAATGCCAAGCGCGAAGCGGCCGACCTGCAGGCGATGATCGACAAGGAACAGAAGGCCGCCGGCAAGAAGAGCTTCCAGCTCGAGGCATGGGACTGGGCCTACTACAGCGAGAAGGTGCGCCAGGCCAAGTACAACTTCGACGAATCCCAGCTCAAGCCGTACTTCGAGCTGAAGAACGTGCTGGAAAACGGCGTGTTCTTCGCCGCCAACCAGGAATACGGCCTGACCTTCAAGCAGCGCACCGACCTGCCGGTCTACCACGACGACGTGACCGTCTACGACGTGTTCGACGCCGATGGCAGCCAGCTGGCGATCTTCATCTTCGACCCGTACGCACGCGCGTCCAAGCGTGGCGGTGCGTGGATGAACTCCTATGTGTCGCAGTCCAAGCTGACCGGCTTCAAGCCGGTGGTGGCCAACCACCTCAACATTCCCAAGCCGCCGGCCGGCCAGCCGACCCTGCTGACCTGGGATGAAGTGACCACCACCTTCCACGAATTCGGCCACGCCCTGCACGGCATGTTCTCGAACGTGAAGTACCCCTACTTCTCGGGCACCTCGGTGCCGCGTGACTTCGTCGAGTTCCCCTCGCAGGTCAACGAGATGTGGTCGGACAACCCGCTCATCCTGAAGAACTACGCCAAGCACTACCAGAACGGCACCGCGATGCCGCAGGCGCTGCTGGACAAGGTGATCGCCGCGGCCAAGTTCAACCAGGGCTTTGCCACCACCGAGTACCTGGGTGCCGCCATGCTGGACCAGCGCTGGCACCAGATCGGCCCGGACCAGGTGCCGGCCGCCAAGGACGTGATGGCCTTCGAGCGCGCGGCGCTGGAGAAGGACGGCATCTACTACGCGCCGGTGCCGCCGCGCTACAAGACCCCGTACTTCAGCCACATCATGGGCGGCTACTCGGCCGGCTATTACGCCTACATCTGGTCGGAAGTGCTGGACGCCAACACCCAGAAGTGGTTCCGCGACAACGGCGGCCTGAGCCGCAAGAACGGCGACCATTTCCGCGCCACCCTGCTCTCCAAGGGCGGCAGCGTGGACGCGATGCAGCTGTTCCGCGATTTCGCCGGCCACGAACCGCAGATCGAGCCGCTGCTGGAAAAGCGTGGGCTGGTTCCGGAAAAGAAGTAACGCGCCTGCAAGTCAGAACCGCCCGGCACATGCCGGGCGGTTTTTTTTCTGCGTCAGGTTCATCGCGGACACGCATGGCGTGCCCCTACGTAGCGACATGCCATGCATGTCCTTGGCCATGCCACACCGTTCGCGTGTGATCACCTCGGTGCGACATACCCGCCCGGAACGCCGTTCGGCGACAGCACCAGCTGCCACAACTGGGCGTGCCGGCAGCGGAAGCTGGCCATCGAGCCGGCCAGGTAGAACCGCCACATGCGCTTGAAGCGTTCGTCGTAGCGTTGCGGGTCCAGCCGTGACCAAGCCGCCTCCACGTTGCTGCGCCAGGCCTGCAGCGTGCGGTCGTAGTCGGCGCCGAAACTGTGCCAGTCCTCCAGCACGAACAGGCCTTCATAGGCGGCAGTGATCTGCGCCGCCGACGGCAGCATCGAGTTGGGGAAGATGTAGCGCGCGATCCACGGATCGGTGCGGTGGCGCGAGAGATTGCTGCCGATGCTGTGCAGCAGGAACAACCCGTCCGCTGCCAGGCAACGCCGCGCCATCTCGAAATAGCTTCGGTAGTTCTTGTCGCCCACGTGCTCGAACATGCCTACCGACAGGATCGCGTCAAAGGTCTCGTCGACATCGTGGTAGTCCTGCAGACGGATCTCGATCGGCAGCCCGGCGCACAGCTCACGTGCGTACTCGGCCTGCTCCTGCGAGATGGTGATGCCCACGCCGGAGACGCCGTAGCGTTCGGCGGCGAACTTCAGGGCCTCGCCCCAGCCGCAGCCGATGTCGAGCACGCGTTGGCCCGGGCGCAGCCGGAGCTTTCGGCAGATCAGGTCGAGTTTGGCTTCCTGCGCGGTGTCCAGATCGTCCGCGCCCGCCCAGTACCCACAGCTGTAAACCAGCCGCTTGCCCAGCATCGCGCCGTAAAGATCGTTGCCCAGATCGTAATGGCGACGGCCCACCTCGAGGTTGCCGCCGCCGGACTGCAGGTTGAACAGCCGCGCCTTGAGCGCGTCACCCAGTTCGCGCCAGCCGTGCACGCGTTCGTCCAGGTGCGCCTGCATCAGGTGCAGCAGGAACCCGTCCAGCGATTCCGCGTCCCATTGCCCGTCCATGTAGCTTTCGCCCAAGCCGAGCGACCCGTGCGCGATCACGCGCGCGTAGAAGTGCGGGTCGTGCACCTGGATGTCGTGCGGACGCTCACCGTCAACGGTGACGTCCGCCTCGTGCAGCAACTCGATGACCCGTCGTTGCAGCCCCACGTCCACGCTCCGCCCCCTTTTAGCCCTTGGCGAAAAGCCCGGCGTAGGCCGGGGCTACGTGCGGTGCCAGCACGGCGGCGGGCACGTCCACGGTCTGGGTGCCATCCGAGTACGGGCCCACCTGGTACGGCGGGAACACGAACCGCACCGCGGTGATCAGCCCATTGGGGTCGGTCATCGGCTGGAACTGGCTGAAATTCTCGGCGCTGGCCCCGGTGCCGTCGGCAATCATGCGGCTGGCGCTGCGCAGCGATTCCTGCAGCTGGCCCGGGTCCATGTCCTCGCTGCTCAGCCGGGTCGCCACGCGCTCCTTGAGCTGGTCGGCGATGTAGTCGCTGACCACGCCCCAGCCCTTGGTATCGGCAATCAGCTTGTCGGCGGTGAGCATGGTCTGCGTTTCCGGCAGCCACACAAAACGCGCCACCAGCGGTTCGCCATGGGCACCGCCGGTATAACGGCTGCCGTCGGCGCTGATCACCACCAGCTGCGGGGTCTCCAGCACCTTTTCGAAACTCAGCGACAGCTCGTAGGGCATGGTCGGCTTGTCGTTGCCCAGGCCGTCCACGGCCTGCTGCAGTTCAGCGCGCGCCGCCGTGGCGTAGTCCGACAGCGCCTTGGCCAGCCCGGGGAAGCGGTTCACGTCCTGCGGGTAGCTGATGCCCACCACCGCCTGCGGGGTGTTTTCAATGACGTCACGCAGCTCCAGCGGCGCCTCGACGGCGGCCTGCGGCGCGGTGGCATCCGGCTGTGCGGTGGTGGTGTCGGTTGCCGGTGCGACAGCGGTATCCGCCTCGCGCTTGCAGCCGGCCAGCAGCACCAGCCCCACGGCCAACGCCAGCGCGCCGGTACGCAGCGCGCGGCGGTTTCCTGCGATGTTCATTGCAATCCCCTTGTTGAAACCCAGCATGATGATCCTTCGTCCGTGAAAAAAACTGTGCCTGCTACGCCAGCAGGTCGTCGTACTCGGTGTGCCGTTGGAAGAACTGCTCGGCGTAGGCACACGCCGGCACCACCTTGTACTTGTTGTCGCGCGCGTAGCGCAGGGCGACCTTGGTCAGCTCCCCGGCGATGCCGCGGCCGGCAATGGCCTCGGGCACCTCGGTATGGGTGATGACCATCCGCTTCCGCTTGATCTGGTAATCCAGCAGCGCCAGGTACCCCTGGATCCGGGCCTGGAACCGGTGGCGGGCCAGATCGTGCTCCACCTCGTACGCCAATCCGGGCGGGGTGACCGAAGCCATGGGCGGTGTCTCCTGCGGCGACTGTCGCGATAGTGCGCAGCGTAGCGCCATGATCGCGTGAAGCCTGAACAGGGGCAACAGGCGACGCATTTGGTCACATAAGGTCCTAAAGTCCGCCCGATTCAAGCCGATATCGGTTTCGGACAGGCCGCAAAAGCTGGCACGCGTTTTGCGACACCTGTCTGCCCCATCCGTGTCCCAAGGAGTGTCACATGGACCATGCACCCGACTTCACCCAGCCCGGCGACGCCGACAGCTCGCTGCTGGAAGGCCTGTTCCAGCTGGCCCTGAATGGTCAGACCCAGGGGTCGGAATTCGACCTGATCGACCACGAGGTCTACGCCCGCCTGCTCAGCACCTACGGTACCGACCAGCGTTTCGCTGCTTGATGGAGCGTCACGACCAACGGTCGTGACCTACCGGGGCAGCACCGGGGTAGGTCACGACCGTTGGTCGTGACCGCTTCCCGCTTCAGCCGCCCAGGCTGAAGCGCGGGTTGCTCAACTCGCGCAGGAAGTGGTCGAAGATCGCCGGGCGCATCGCCAGCATGAAAATCACGCCGAACGCGGCACCGGCCAGGTGCGCGCTGTGGTTGATGCGGTCACCGCCCTTGCGGTCCATCCAGATGCTGTAGCCGACGTAGAACGCGGCATAGATGATCGCCGGCGCCGGGATGAAGAACACGAAGATGATGCTCCACGGGCTGATCAGGATGAAGGCGAACAGCACCGCCGACACCGCGCCCGACGCGCCCAGGCTCATGTAGTTCGGGTTCTTCTGGTTCTTCAGGTAGCTGGGCAGGATCGACACCACCAGCGCACCCAGGTAGAACGCCGGGTACGTGAGGTAACTGCCGGTGAGGTTGACCATCACCGACTCGATCTGGCCGCCGAAGAAGAACAGCGTGATCATGTTGAACGCCAGGTGCGCCAGGTCCGCGTGGATGAACCCGTAGGTCACCAGGCGGTCGTACTGGCGCTTGCGGTCCACCGCCGGCGGCCACAGGATCAGGCGGTCGGCCAGCGCGCGGTTCTTGAACGCCATCCAGGAGACAAGAACGGTGATGGCGATCAGCAGCAGGTTGACGGGGGTCATGGCGGTACTCAGGCAGCGCGGTAGTTGTCGACCATACGATAGCGCTTGGCATACCAACCGAAGGCCAACGCCGCCACGAAGGCGAAGCCAGCGAAGAAGAACATCAGGAACGCGGCCTCGCTGAGCCCGGTACTGGCGATCTGGTGGGTCACCGTGTCGTTGCGCACCGCCGCGTTGGACAGCAGCACCCACAGGTTGCCGATGGTGGTGGTGAGGTTCCAGAAGCTCATCACCACGCCCTTCATCGCCTGCGGCGCCTGGCTGTAGGCGAACTCCAGGCCGGTTGCCGAGACCAGCACCTCACCGAAGGTGAGCAGCGCATACGGCAGCATCTGCCAGAAGATGGACATGACGTTGCCGCCATCCATCATCACCTGGATGCCGCCGACCACGATCCAGGCCAGGCCGCTGAAGGCAATGCCGGCGGTCATCCGGCGCAGCGCGGTCGGCTCGAAGCCGAACCGGCGCAGGGCCGGGTACAGCACCAGGTTGTTGAACGGAATCAGGATCATCACCAGCAGCGGGTTCAGCGCCTGCATCTGCGAGGCGGTGAACCAGGACGGCATGGCCATCTGCTGGCCCTGCAGCACCCAGGTGGACGCTTTCTGGTCGAACAGCGAGAAGAACGGCGTGGTCAGCGCGAATATCACCAGCACGCGCAGTACCGAACGCACGCCCTCCACGGCCTCGGCCGGGTGCACCGCGCGGGCGCGGTCGAGCTGGATCCAGGTGCCGCCGCCCACGCCGGCCAGCAGCAGCACCAGCGCGATGCACAGGCAGATCACGATGCCCAGGCTGCCGACCAGACCCATCGAGGCCACCGCCAGTACCGCGCCCAGGATGGCCAGGGTAAGACCCGGACGGCCCTTGCCGGGCACCTGCGCGGTCAGCGCGGTACGCACCACGTTGCCGAACGAATGCGGGTCCTTGGGCGGCAGCGGCACCAGCACGTAGCGCTTGCGGCCCAGCCAGAACACGAAGGTGGCCACGAACATCAGGATGCCGGGGATGCCGAACGCCCACTGCGGGCCCAGGTTCTTCAGCGCCAGCGGGATCAGCAGCGAGGCGAACAGCGAGCCGAAATTGATGATCCAGTAGAACGCGTCGAAGACGATCTTGGCCAGGTGCTTGTTGCTCTGGTCGAACTGGTCGCCCATGAACGAGGCCACCAGCGGCTTGATGCCGCCGGCACCCAGCGCGATCAGGCCCAGGCCCAGGAAGAAGCCTTCGCGGCTGTTCTCGAACAGCGCCAGGCACGCGTGGCCGGCGCAGTAGATCAGGCTGAACCAGAGGATGGTGTGGTACTTGCCGAAGAACTTGTCGGCCAGCCAGCCGCCCAGCAGCGGGAAGAAGTACACGCCGATCATGAAGCTGTGCATGATGTCCTTGGCCTCGCCGGCCCGGCCATCGGCCGTGATCTCCTGCAGCAGCAGCGAGGTGATCAGGAACTGCACCAGGATGTTGCGCATCCCATAAAAGCTGAACCGCTCGCAGGCCTCATTGCCGATGATGTACGGAATCTGGCGCGGCATGCTTCCCTTGCCAGCGCTGGCGGCTGCGGTCGTGCTCATTCTATGGGGCTGTCCTGCGGGTTCAAAGGGCGCAAGGTTACCGGAAGGGCCACGGCGGCGCACGTTGCGGCCGAACGTGACAACGCCGCCGCGCAATGGCAGGCATCTGAAAACCGTTGACGGAAGTCACGGCACGTCGACGGACCAAGCGTAAACTTATCGTTATGCGCCTCCTCCCCACGGTTGTCGCAGGACGCTGGCACGGCTGGTTCCTGCTCCTGTTGTTGACCACTCCCGCGCTCCCGGCCGCCGCCCGGCAGAGCGAGGCGCCGCCACGCCTGCTCAGGATCGCCACGCTGGAACTGCCGGCGGCCGACGAGGCCCAATGGGAGCAGCGCCGCGACCAGCTGCTGCAGGTGCTGGAAGGCCTGCAGCCGGACGTGATCGCCGTGCAGCGGGTGTTGCAGACCAAGGGCGGCAACCCCGCCTGCTGGCTGGCCACCCGGCTGCGCTACAGCTGCGACTTCGTCACCGCCGACCCGCCCAGCCAGCCGCTGCGCCACGGCAGTGCCATGCTCAGCCGGCTGCCGGTGGCCGAAGACGGGGTCACCCTGCTCCATCCGCCCGGCCGGTTCAGTGCGGCGGGCATGCTGCGGGTGAACCTGCAGGACGAGCAGATCAACATCTATGTCGCACGGCTGCGCCCGGACCCGGACGAAGCGCTGGTGCGAAAGCACCAGACCAGCGACCTGATGACCTGGATCGGTGCCACCTCGGACGGCCTGCCATCGTTGATTGCAGGCGACTTCTCGGCTGACACCGATGAACTGGTGCGCAGCTCGCCCGGCTTCCAGCCGGCGCGCAAGAATCCCGGCGAGCGCGTCGACCCGCCGTCGGCAGCCGGGATCGCGGGCGGCCATGGGCTGGATGTGCTGTTCCAGGTGAGCCACTTCGCCGGGCAAGGCCTGCAACCGCTGAAACTGCCCGCACTGGAAGGCACCGATATCGGCGCCCTGCGCCTGGGCATCATTGCCACCCTGAGGCTGCAGGGCGACGCCCAGGCCCGGTAAACGAAAAGGCCAGGCATTTCTGCCTGGCCTTTCCGGTATCCAGTTCAACGCTGGAATCAGGCGATGGCTTCCTGGTAACGACGCTCGACTTCCTTCCAGTCGACCACGTTGAAGAACGCGCCGATGTATTCCGGGCGACGGTTCTGGTACTTCAGGTAGTACGCGTGTTCCCACACGTCCAGGCCGAGGATCGGCGTGTTGCCTTCCATCAACGGGCTGTCCTGGTTGCCGGTGCTTTCCACTACCAGCTTCTTGTCCGGGGTCACGCTCAGCCACGCCCAGCCGCTGCCGAAACGGGTCAGCGCCGCCTTGGTGAAGGCTTCCTTGAACTTCTCGAAACCGCCCAGCTGGGCGTCGATGGCCTGGCCGACGTCGCCAGTCGGGTTACCGCCAGCGTTGGGCGCCATCACGGTCCAGAACAGGGTGTGGTTGGCGTGCCCGCCACCGTTGTTGCGCACCGGGCCCTGCAGGTTTTCCGGCAGCGACTTGAGCTTCTTGACCAGCTCCTCAACCGGCAGGTCGGCGTATTCGGTGCCTTCCAGTGCCGCGTTGACGTTGTTGATGTAGGTCTGGTGGTGCTTGGTGTGGTGGATTTCCATCGTGGCCGCATCAATGTGCGGCTCAAGCGCGTCGTAGGCGTAGGACAGCTTGGGGAGGGTGTAGGCCATGTGGTTCTCCTGGTAGCTCACTCGCCCGGCGAAGACCGGGCGTTGCGAAGTCGATGATGGGGATGGCCGCCAAGCTTACCAACCCCCACGTAAAGGAAACTTCGTTTGGCTACGCTACATTAACCCCGTCCCCCGCACACTCGATGTTCACATGCGCAAACCTCTACTGCTGCTCGTTGCCATTGTCCTGCTGGTGGGCGGTCTGTTCGCCATCAAGGAAGCCCAGCGCGCGCCCGCGCCCCAATTCGCGCCATCGCTGACCCAGCCAGGTGCCGATGCTGCGCCGATCGACAACGCCCCGGCCAATCCCGGCGCCGCCGCGCAGCGCACTCACGACCCACTGCCTGCCTTCCTGCCTGCAGAAGCGCGCCAGACCATCCTCCTGATCCAGCGCGGCGGTCCCTACCCGCACCGCCAGGACGGCGGCGTTTTCAGCAACCGCGAACAGCGCCTGCCGGATCGCCCGCGCGGTTATTACCGCGAGTACACGGTGGACACGCCGGGTGCCGGCAACCGCGGCGCACGCCGCATCGTGACCGGCGGCACTCCGCCGACCGGTTGGTTCTACACCGACGACCATTACGAAACCTTCCGCAGTTTCGAGGTCCCACCTGCCGGGAGCTGGCAATGAACCACGATGGATTCGAACTGGGTCTGGACGACATCAACAATGCGGGCGTGTATTCGGTCACCAACGCCGACATCGGCCCGCTGTCGGCCGCGATGCGCGATGCCGGCCTGCGCGTGGCCACGATCGACCTGGGCGGCTGCCGCGACAAGCGCACCCTGATCGCACGCGTTGCCGCGCAGCTGGATTTCCCACAGACGTTTGGTGGCAACTGGGACGCGCTGCTGGATTGCCTGCGCGACCTCGGGTGGATGAAGGCCAACGGCTACGCGTTGTTCTTCAGTGATGCGGACGAGTTGCGGGAAAACGCGGAGAAGGACTTCGACACGTTCCTGGATGTACTGGAGGACGCCAGCAAGACGTGGCTCGAACAGGACGTGCCGTTCTGGGCATTCGTCGCGCTGGAAGACGCAGGAAGCGAGGATTCGGAGGCGTAATCCCGCGTAGCGACACGCCATGCGTGTCCCACGGACGGCATGATCCCACGTGGCCCTTGCGGTCAACGGCTGCCGTTGTCGTCCTGTAGTTCCTTCTTGAACGGGATGTCCGGCGGCGGACGGGCCACCGCCGGCTGGTCCTGCATGTTGGGGTCGGACAGGCCGCAGCCGCCGCCGAACTGCAGGATCGAGACCACGCACGATATCTTCGAGCTGGTGCCCGGAATCGGAATCTCCACGGCCTTGATGCCCTTGCGCACCCATTCGGCCAGCAGCGATTCGTTCGGCGCCCAGTACTTGTCGAACGAGGTCGGCGTGTAGTCGTACGGCGGGCGCTTGAGCCACGTCCCGGACTGGGCAATCCGTTCGCGGCTCCAGCCATCGTTCTCGCCACCGGGGGCGCCGCGCTCGCTATCGCCGCTTCCCGCCTGCCCCGGCACGCGCACGCTGCCGTCGGCGTTGAACAGACCCTCGCCGGTACGCCCGGCGCCCTGGTTGGCCTGCGCGCCACTGCGCTCGCCGGCCCGGTTGCGGTCGGCAGCGCCCCAGTCATCGCCCCGTGCAGGCGTGGCCCAGTTGCCCGGCGTGGGCGACGGACGCGCGGCCGGCGCACGGGCCGGCGCGGCACTGGAGGCGGTGCTGCGGCTTGGGCTGGCCTGGCTGGCCGTACTCGCCCCTGGCGTGGGCGAAGGTGCGGACGCTGCCGGCGATGGGGTCGCTGCGGCCGGGGCCGGGCGCGGCGCGGCATTCGGCACCGCACGCTCACGCACCGCCACTTCCGGACTGCGCCCGGGCACGGTGATCTCGCGCTGCGGCACCGGCGCGACCGTGACCGACACTGACGGCGCCGGGGTCACTTCACGTTCGCGCACCTGCAGATCACGCTGCGGCACAGTGACCTCAACCCGCGGGCCCGGCACGGGCACCGGTGCGGTGGGCGCGGTGACCACGGTGACCTCGCGTTCGCGCACCGCCACGTCGCGCGGGCGCACCTGCGTTTCCACCGGGCGCACGGACGGGGTGATCGAAGGCGGCGTCGGTGCCTCCGCCACCTCCACGGTGCGTTCGCGCACCTGCGGCTCGGGCGCGTCGCGCGGAATCACCCGCACTTCGGTGCGCGGCACGCTGGTGGGCGGCACCACGAAATCGGTGGTGGCTTCGGCCACGTCGGTGGCCTGGATCGGCTGTTCGACAGCGGTGGGCGCAGGGGCTGGCGGTGTCGGCGCGGGTTCGGTACTGGCGGCCGGCGCCGGCGCCGATGCCGGCGGCTGCGGCGCGGCGGCTGCGGTCGAGCTCGCCGGTCGGGGCTGCGAGGCGGCGGCCGCAGCCTGGGCGCTAGCAGCAGCGGCGGCTGCCGCGCTGCCTGCAGCCGCCGGCTCGCCGCCACCACTTTCCTGGGGTGTTCCGCTGCCCAGGAATTCCACCTGGATGCGGCCGCCATCACCGCCCTGCTCCGGCTGCACCGGCGGGCGGATCAGCGCCACCCACAACAGCAGCAGCGCGAACATGACGTGCAGCAGCACGCTGATGACCGCCGAGGTCCAGCGCATCCAGCGCTGGTCGCGCGGGGCCGGGTCCCAGGTCTGCCAGAGCAGCCGTCGCAGCGACTGCACGAAGCCCAGCGCCGGCAGTCGGCCGGGCGAGCCCGGCAACGGCCGCTGGATCAGTTCGGCAATGACTTCGGTCGAGCGGAACGGACGCGGCAGCGGCGTCAGCGCGCGCAGCCACAGGCCCCACCCGTAGGGCAGGCCCGTGGTTTTTTCAACGATGCGTTTGTCCGGCTGGCGGGAAAGCAGCCAGTCGAGGATGTCGTCAGCCCGGCGCAGTGTCACGCAGGCCGGTCAGGCAGCCGTGCCGCGCGGAATATACGGCGCGTGACCGCTGTCGTGGTCGGTCGCGTCACGTACGGCGGTGATGCCGGGCACGCGGCCCATCAGGGTTTTCTCGATGCCCTGCTTGAGGGTGACGTCGGCCATGCCGCAGCCCTGGCAGCCACCGCCGAAGCGCAGCAGCACCACGCCATCGGCAGACACTTCCTGCACCGCGACCTTGCCGCCGTGCGAGGCCAGCTGCGGGTTGACTTCGTTTTCCACCACCCAGCGCACGCGTTCGACCAGCGAGGCCGAATCGGCCGGGGCTTCGCCCTTGATCTTCGGGGCCTTGATGGTGAGCTGCTGGCCGCCGGTGGCATTGGTGACGATGTCGATGTCGGCGCCGTCCATCCAGCCCACGCTGTCGGACGCCACGTACAGGGTGAAGCCGTCGCAGTCCACCGCCCACTCGTCGCCGAGCAGGTCGGCCGGTTCGGCGAACTCCAGCCGGGCATCGGCACGCGGGGTGCCGGCATCGACGGCGCTGAGGCGCACGCCCATGCCGGGCACGGCTTCGCGCTCGATGAGCTTGCGGAAATAGGTCTGGGCAGTGTCGGAGATCTGGATCATGCGGCTATTCTAGCGGCTTACATGTTATGCGCTCATTCGGTTTATACACTGTCCGGCGCATTGTTCAGGCATACACGAGGTGGAGGATTTCATGGCCGACCTGATTCCGCTGGCGCAGGCCCGTTGCGTACCGCGCAAGGGCAGCGACCACAAGCTGGGCGAAGCCCGCATAGCCGAGCTGCTGCCGCAGGTTCCCGGCTGGGAGCTGGCCGAACAGGGCCAGGCCCTGACCCGGACCTTCCGCTTCGCCGACTACTACAAGACCATGGCGTTCGTGAACGCCCTGGCCTGGGTGGCCCATGCCGAGGACCACCACCCGGACCTGGGGGTGCATTACGACCGCGCCGTGGTGCGCTTTTCCACCCACGACGTGGGCGGGTTGAGCGAGAACGACTTCATCTGTGCAGCCAAGGCTTCGGGCCTGACGGAGTGATTTTGATGAACATCCAGATACGCGTGGCGGTGACCGCAGCGGTGCTGATCCTTGCCGGGTGTGGCGGGTCGTCGGAGCCGGCCGCACCTGTGGCGGCGCCTACCGAGGTGGCTGCGGTGAAGACGCCGCCGCCGGTGTACCCGATCGAGCTGGCCTGCCAGGCCATTGGCGGCACCACCACGCTGAAGGTGGTGGTGGGGACCGACGGCAAGCCAGGCCAGGTGCAGCTGGTGAGCGGCAGCGGCAACGCGCAGCTTGATGAGCAGGCGCAGAAGGCGGTGGAAGGCTGGCAGTTCAAGGCGGCCACCCGCGCCGGCCAGGCGGTGCCCACCACCATCCAGGTGCCGGTGAGCTTCAACCCGCCGCAGCCCAAACCCGATGAGTGCTTCGCGGTGGAAGAACGCCTACGTCGCGGCGGCTGATCAAAGGACGCTGTGGCGCATGCCGGAAATCTCGAGTGAAAACGTATGGGTCGCCCTGCTGGTGACCCTGGCTGCCGGGCTGGCCACCGGCCTGGGCAGCCTGATGGTGTTGTTCTCGCGCCGCCCCAATCCCCGCCTGCTGGCCTTCGGCCTGGCCTTCGCCGGCGGCGCGATGGTGTTCGTGTCGCTGACCGAGATCCTGACCAAGGCGATCGATTCGTTCACCCTGGCGTATGACGCGCGCGTGGGCTATGCCTACGCCACGGCGGCGTTCCTGTGCGGGGTACTGCTGATCGTGCTGATCGATCACCTGATTCCGAACCCGCACGAAAGCCTGGACAAGCAGGACCCGATGTTCCGGGAGAACAACAAGGCCTACATCAAGCGGGTGGGCCTGCTGACCGCGGTGGCGATCACCGCGCACAACTTCCCGGAAGGCCTGGCCACGTTCTTCGCGACGCTGGAAAGCCCGTCGGTGGGGATGCCGCTGGCGTTCGCCATTGCCATCCACAACATCCCCGAGGGCATCGCGATCGCGGTGCCGGTGTATTTCGCCACCCAGAACAAGTTCTATGCGTTCGGCGCCAGCCTGCTGTCGGGCCTGGCCGAGCCGATCGGGGCGGCGATCGGGTACGTGCTGTTGTCCGGGGTGCTCAACCACGCCACGTTCGGCTGGGTATTCGGGCTGATTTCCGGGGTGATGGTGTTCCTGGCGCTGGATGAGCTGCTGCCCGCGGCCAAGCGATACGCCAAGGGCCATGAAACGGTGTACGGGCTGGTCGCCGGCATGGCCAGCCTGGCCATCAGCCTGGTGTTGTTCAAATGGTGATGTGCGTGCGGGCGTGGCGCAGATTGCGTGGGCCGGCCAACGGCCGGCGCTACCGGATACGGGTTGATTTGATTCCAATCCCGATGGGTCTGCGACGGTTACGGGGCCTCTGGTTGGTTGATCCCGATCTGTGGACGTTACGTAGCGGTTCGTAGCCCCGGCCGTTGGCCGGACACCGCGCGCAGCGCGGCCCAAGTCTCAGGAGGTGGCCGAATGCGGCCTCCCGATACTCCGTCCGGCGTTTAGACGATCCGAAGCGGTAGCGCCGGCCGTTGGCCGGCTGCTCTTCGTTCCGGGATCATGAACGCCTGACGGGCGGCTTCGGAACCTCTAAACGCCGGGTGGTGGCGGCAATCGTCGGGTCACCGTCTCCGGACGCTTGGGCCGCGCTGCGCGCGGTGTCCGGCCAACGGCCGGGGCTACGAATTCATATGGGCCCATTGGGATTGGGATCAATCAACCAACGGTCGACGACTTTTTTCCGGGCCCATCCGGGCCCGGATCAATCAACCGACAGCTTCACCCCAACCGGTTCAATGCCTCGGTCAGCTCCTCGGCCAATGGCGCATTGAGCAGGTAGGGGGTCTTGCCGGCGTCCAGCGAGAACTCCAGCGAGGCGGCGTGCAGGAACAGGCGTTTCAGGCCGATCTGGTCACGAAGCCGCTTGTTGACGTCCGGATCGCCGTATTTGTCGTCACCGGCCACCGGGTGCCCGAGGTGCTGGGCATGCACGCGGATCTGGTGGGTACGGCCGGTTTCGATCCGGACTTCGCAGAACGAATGGCCGCCCTTGCGCTCCAGCACGCTGAAGTGGCTGATGGACTCCTTGCCGATCGCATTGACCTGGACGTGGCGCTCGCCGCCCTGGCGCAGGCCTACGTGCAGCGGGGCGTCCACGGTCATGGTGCCGTCGGGCATGCGCCCCACCAGCAGGGTCAGGTAGCGCTTGCGGATGCCGGCGCCGTGGTCTTCCCGCAGCAGTGCCTGCAGCTCGCTCAGCGCCGAGCGCTTCTTGGCCACGATCAGCAGGCCCGAGGTGTCCCGGTCCAGCCGGTGCACCAGCTCCAGGGTCTTGCCGGGGCGAAGTGCGCGCAGGGTCTCGATGGCGCCGAAACTGATCCCGCTGCCGCCGTGGCTGGCCACGCCGGAGGGCTTGTTCAGGGCCAGAAGCCGCTCGTCTTCGTAGACGATGGCGTCTTCCAGCCGCTTCATGAACGCCGCCGGCGGGCCGGCCTTGTCTCCCTCCTCGGTGAGACGGACCGGTGGCACGCGCACTTCGTCGCCCTCCACCAGCTTGCGTTCGGCCTTGGCGCGGCCGCCGTTCACCCGGACCTGGCCGCTGCGCACGAGTTTGTAGACCAGACTGCGTGGCGCACCCTTCAGCTGGCCGAGCAGGAAGTTGTCCAGGCGTTGCCCGGCGCGGTCGGCCGGAACAGTCAGGAGACGGACGCTGGTCTTGCCTTCAGCGGGTTTGGGGGACGGCACGGTATCAGTCATTGGCCTTTTATTCTGTTACACTCGGCGGGCGAGATAAGGGATTGATTTCGTTGGAAGTTGCTCTGGGCCAGAAGCCCGACTTCCCTCGATTCCGGCACAGTGCGCAGCCACCGCCCCCGGGGCGGCCATGTTAGCGGCTCACCGGCAGTCCCGGCCATCGCCGGATGCCTGACACGCGTCTGCGCTGAAAAAATGTCCCTGTGGCGCTCCAGCCTGGCTGAAAGCTGCCTCCGGCCCGCAACACCCAAACCAAAACAAAATGAAGCGCTCCCGCGGCCTGCCGTGGTGTTGTAGCGCTGGAAACCCAAGCCGCCCTCCCCGCGCATGCGCGATGGGCGTGCAAGCGTGACCAGAAGCGAAACCCCATGGCGTTCCGCGCGGTAGCAGCGCGCGAGGAACGCAATATGAAGCGAATGCTGATCAACGCCACGCAGGCTGAAGAGCTGCGGGTAGCCATCGTGGATGGCCAGACGCTGTACGACATCGACATCGAACAGCCGTCCAAGGAACAGAAGAAGTCGAACATCTACAAAGGCCGCATCACGCGCCTTGAGCCGTCGCTGGAAGCGGCCTTCGTGGAATACGGTGGCGAACGCCACGGCTTCCTGCCGCTGAAGGAAATCTCCCGCGATTACTTCCAGGCCGGGGTCGACCACAACAAGGCCGGCATCCGCGAACTGCTGCGTGAAGGCCAGGAAGTGGTGGTCCAGGTCGACAAGGAAGAGCGTGGCAACAAGGGCGCCGCCCTGACCACGTTCATCTCCCTGGCCGGCCGCTACATGGTGCTGATGCCGAACTCGCCCACCGCCGGTGGCGTGTCGCGTCGCATCGAGGGCGAAGACCGCGCCGCGCTGAAGGAAGCGCTGGACAAGCTGAACATCCCCGACGACATGGGCGTGATCATCCGCACCGCCGGCGTCGGCCGCGATGCCGAAGAGCTGCAGTGGGACCTGGACTACCTGCTGCAGGTCTGGAAGTCGATCGCCGAAGCGGCGCTGACCAAGCCGGCCCCGTTCCTGATCTACCAGGAATCGCGCCTGATCGTGCGCGCCCTGCGCGACTACCTGCGCGCCGACGTGGGCGAGATCCTGGTCGATACCCAGGAGCTGTACGACACCGCCCGCGAATTCATGCAGCAGGTGATGCCGCAGACCCTGCGCAAACTCAAGCACTACACCGACGACATTCCGCTGTTCAACCGCTTCCAGATCGAATCGCAGATCGAAGGCGCCTATGAACGCAACGTGCGCCTGCCCTCGGGCGGCTCGATCGTGGTCGACCAGACCGAAGCGCTGACCGCCATCGACGTGAACTCCTCGCGCGCCACCAAGGGCAGTGACATCGAGGACACCGCGTTCCAGACCAACCTGGAAGCGGCCGAGGAAGTGGCCCGCCAGCTGCGCCTGCGCGACCTGGGCGGCCTGGTGGTGATCGACTTCATCGACATGTCCTCCAACAAGCACCAGCGTGAGGTCGAGAACCGCCTGCAGAACGCGCTCAAGTACGACCGTGCGCGCGTGCAGCTGGGCCGCATTTCGCGCTTCGGCCTGATGGAAATGAGCCGCCAGCGCCTGCGCCCGAGCCTGGGCGAATCCAGCCAGATCGTCTGCCCGCGTTGCGACGGCCATGGCCGCATGCGCTCGGTGGAATCGCTGTCGCTGTCGATCATCCGCGTCGCCGAAGAGCATGCGATGAAGGAAAACACCGGGCAGGTGCTGGTCCAGGCCCCGGTGGAGATCGCCAACTACCTGCTCAACGAAAAGCGCAGCGCCCTGCGCGAGATCGAACAGCGCCATGACGCGCCGATCGTGATCGTGGCCGACGAGCAGCTGCACACGCCGCATTACGAAGTGACCCGCCTGCGTGAAAACGAGCTGGGCGAAGAAAGCGGCAAGCCGAGCTACCAGCGTGGCACCCCGCGCAAGCTGCCGGTGCATGCCCTGACCAAGGCGCAGCTGAACATCCCGGTTGCCCCGGCGGTCACCAACGTCAAGCACAGCTCCCCGGCGCCGGTCCGCGAGGTTGCCGAACCGGTGGCTGCTGCCCCGGCCCCGGTCGCCCCGGCGCCGGTCGCTGCACCGGCCGCCACCGGCGTGGTTGGCTGGCTCAAGCGCATCTTTGGTGGCGAACCGGCTCCGGCCGCCGCCCCGCAGACCAACGCGCGCCCGGCCCAGGACGGCAACCGCAACGGCCGTAACAAGGACCGCAACGGCAAGGACCGCAACGGCCGCCGCGATGAGCGTGGCGAACGTGGCCAGGGTCAGGGTCAGGGCCAGCAGGGCCAGGGCCGTGGCAAGGACCGTCGCGACGACCGTGGCGAACGCGCCGGCAAGGGCGAGCGCCGCGATGACCGCCGCCAGGACGTGGCCGCACAGGCGTCCGCACCGGCCGCCGGCCAGGCCCAGCAGGGCAAGCCGCGCAACGAGCAGCAGCAGCCCAAGGCCCCGCGCAATGAGCAGCAGCAGCCGAAGCTGAACCAGAACCAGAAGCAGAAGCCGCCGCGCCAGCAGAACGAGGGCGACAAGCCCGCGCGTCAGCCGCAGGCCGATGCCGCCAAGCCGGTGCAGACCGGCGTGACCGCTGCCGATGCCGCGCTGGCTGCAGCCGCGGTGACCGTGGCCGATGCCGCCACCCCGGCGACCACGGCGCCGACCGCGGCCCCGGTGTCGAACAACGCACCGGCCGATGAGAACCAGGTGACCGCCGTTGCGGTGGATGGCGAAGCCAACGAGCACGGCGAAGCGCCGGGCGCCGGCGATGATGCCAGTGGCGAGGGCGCCTCGCGCCGTCGTCGTGGCCGTCGCGGTGGCCGCCGCCGTCGTCGTGGCAATGGCGAGCAGGCTGCAGGCAGCGATGGCCTGAACGATGACGGCGGTCTGGATGACGACGCCGACGGTGACGAGCAGGACGGCGACCAGGACGGTGACACCACCGCCCAGGCCGCCCGCCCCGCCGCCCGCAGCACCGGATCGAACCCGGAGTTCGATTTCGATGACGACGGCGCTGCCCCCGCTGCTCCGGCCGCACCGGTCCAGGCCCCGCGCCCGGCCCCGGTGGCTGCCGTGGCCGCCGCCGCGCCGCTGGCCGTGGTCAGCAGCCCGGTGGTGACCGCCGGTCACAGCGAGGCCGTCCCGGCCCCGAAGGCCGAGCCGGTGGCAGAGCGCACCCCGTCCTACACCGACCGCGTGCCGTTCGTGGAATCGCCGATGCCGGCCTCGGCACCGGTCGCCAAGGCGCCGGAGGCTGAGAAGCCGGTGGTGGCGGAAGCACCGAAGGCGGTTGAAGCCCCGGTCGCCCCGGTCGTGACCGAAGCGCCGAAGGCTGTTGAAGCCCCGGCTGTGACCGAAGTGCCGAAAGCGGTAGAAGCGCCGGTCGCAGCTGAAGCGCCGAAGGCTGTCGACGCTCCAGTCGTGACCGAAGCGCCGAAAGCAGTCGAAGCCCCGGTCGTGACCGAAGCGCCGAAGCCGATTGAAACGCCCGTCGTGACGCCGGCCCCGGTGACCCCGGCCCCGACCGCACCCGTCGCCGTCGAGACCCCGAAGGCCGCCGAAGCCAGCACCAGCGCGCCGGTTGTAGAGCACAAGGGCCCGACCGAAACCGGTCGTCCGGTGCAGACCAGCATGCTGGATGCAGTGGACGCCGTTCCAGCCGCGCCGGCTGCCCCGGCACCGGTGGCACGCGCGGAATCGGCAGCCGTTGCACCGGCGGTGCAGAACGGCCAGCTGTTCGGCAGCGCCGCCAGCGACGCCGCACCGACCGACGCCGCCGCCCAGGCCGCGCACGCCGAAGCCCGCGAAGACATCCCGACCGATGTCGCCAAGGCCGACGATGCCGACAAGCAGGACCCGGAAAAGACCGACAAGGCCTGATCCGGTCCAGCGGCAAGGTAAAGAAAGACAGCGGCCTTCGGGCCGCTGTCTTTTTTTGGATCCAGATCACGTAGCGCCACGCCCTGCGTGGCTGCCTGCCTCACGGCGCGAACTGCAGGCGGGTCCACACCCCGTAATGGTCCGACGCCCAGCGCCCTTCGGCGTAGGGCTGGTCGAACAGCAGCCGCGCTTCGCGGGCCAGCAGTTTGTCCTGCTGGAAAAAGATGTGGTCGATGCGCGAGGGCGCATCGTAGTAATGCCGGTTCAACGTGCTGATCTGCGCCAGCTCGTTGTTCACGTGCACGCTGCCGTAGCTGTCGCCATAACGCTGGCGCAGCGCACTCAGATCACTCGCATCCACCAGCGCATTGAAATCCCCCGCGATCACCACCGGCGCATCGCCCGACGTGGTCGCGATGAACGTCAACAGGTCGGCCACCTGCTCGGCACGGATGCGGCTGCCACGCTCATCCGAACGTTCGTTGAGATGGGTGGCATAGACATTCACTGGCTGCCCATCCACATCGATACGCAGGTGCGCCACGGTGCGGTAGTCGGTCAGCGGCGCCAGCAACCGTTCACCGCGCGCCAGCACCGGGCGCCGGGTCAGCAGCGCATTGCCGTAGCGCTTCAATCGCCCCGGCGGATCGGTGGACACGAACTGATAGTCATAGCCGAGCCTGCGCGCCAGCCAGGCGGCCTGGTTGCGCACATGCGGCTTCTGGATCACCTCCTGCAGCGCGATCGCATCGGGCTGCAGCGCCTGCAGCTCACGCAGGATCACCTGGCGCCGCTGCGGCCAGTCTTCCCGGTCGTGGTGCAGGTTGAAGGTCACCAGGCTCATGCCCTGCTCCACCGGCCCGGCCGCGCGCGCCGGCAATGCCGCCAGCGCAACGGCCAGCAGCACGCCAAGCATGCCGGGGCGCGCGACCGCGGCGGTCACGGCGACTTGCGTTCGGCGCGCCGCACCGAGGCCGGGATCTGCACTTCCACCTTGGCCGGCACCTGGGTGATGCGCAGCTCGCCGTTGAGCCACTGCGCCGGCTCGCCGTTGATGGTGGTATCCCCCGGTTCGCCACTGAACGGCCACGGCAGGATCACCCCGCCCTGCGGCACCAGCAGCCCGGACGCGACCTGCAGCGTGAGCTGCCGGTCGCTGCGGGCCAGTGTGTAGCTCAGTTGCCCATTCGGCGTGCGCAGCCCCTTCACCCCGACCCCCGCGCCGTCCAGCCAGCGGCTGGGCACGCCGGCGGCGAGCACCAGGCTGTCGTCCACGTCGCGGTTGTAGGCGAACATGTCCAGCGCCGAGCGCACGAAGTCCGAGGCCACCCACGCATGCGGCAGGTCGCCGACGAAGAACGGCTTGCGCGGCGTGTGCGAGACCACTTCGGCCCACTGGTTCCAGGCCTGCGGCGCGCGGTCCTTGAAGAAGAACTCGGTGGCCTGCCAGGCGCGGTCGCGCCAGCCCAGGCGCACGAACGCGGCCACGTTGCGCCACTCGTACGGGGTGTAGTCCTTCCACTCGCGCTTGCCGTCGCGGCGTTCCTCGAACTGCTTCCAGTAGCGCTCGAACGTGTTGTCCAGGTACGGCTGCGGCAGGCGGCCCTGTTCGCCGCCCGGGGCCAGCGCGATGGTGGTGGAGGTCGCGTCGAAATCGCCGAGCTCGGCCGAACCGGGCAGGAAATCGATCTTGTGCAGGGCCGTGGCCGCCAGCAGCGAGGCCTGCAGGTCGTCACGGAACTGGTCGCGCGACTCGGCGATCTGCATCGCCTCCATCCTGCCCAGGGTGGAGGCGATGATCGCCGCATCCTTGTAACCGCGCAGCGCCCAGAAGTTGTCCCAGTACGAATGCATGGGCTTGGCCGAATAGCCTTCGTGGCTGATCGACACCGGCATCATCCCGAAGAAGGCCGGGTTGCGCGCGCGGTTTTCCTCGGTGCGTTCGCTCAGGCGCAGCTGTTCCATGTACTGGTAGGCGCCCTGCACGTGCGGCCACATCAGTTCCAGGAAGGTGCTGTCACCGGTGTAGCGCCAGTACTCGGCGATGTTGAAGATCAGTTCGCCGTGGCTGTCGTTTTCCGGCACCGGGTCGGCGCCGCGCGGGTCGACGCAGCACGGCACCTTGCCGTTGTCGAACTGGTACGGCGCGTACCAGTTCACGTACTCACGCACCGCATCGCTGCGGCCCATGCGCAGCAGGCCTTCGGAAATCATCGCGCCATCGCGGATCCAGCTGCGCGAGTACGAGCGCGTGCCCGGCTGCAGGCTTGGCCCGATCCGGGAGATCAGCATGTGCGCCAGTGCGGTGCGCAGCGTATCGGCCAGCGGCTTGCCCGCCGCTGGCACCTGCAGCGCCACCTGGTCCAGCTTGGTGCGCCACATCGAGGCCACCTGCTGCTGGGCCTTGTTGGCGTCGAAGTCCTTCGGAGTGGTCCACGCGCCGGTCTGCGGCAGCACGATGGCCACCTCCCTGCTCTGCCCCGGCTCCAGCCGCCAGCGGTACAGCAGCGCGCCCGAGGCCAGCCCGGTGGCATCGCGCACTTCGGTGGCGGTGGGCAGATTGCCAGTGGCCAGGTGGGTAACCTCCAGCTTGCCGTCGAACGGGCTGGCGAACGCGGCGTCCGGCGTCTGCACCGGGTACACACGCGGCTTGCCGTTGACCTCGACCTGGCCCGGTTCGAACTCCAGCGTGTCGATCCGGCTCACGCCGCCCACGGTGTTGAGGAACTGCCGCGGCGGATTCACCTGCCACGGCCGCACGGCCAGGGCCAGGGTGTAGTCGTGCGCCACCTTGTCCGGGTTGTGCAGCGTGTAGCGGCCTACCAACTGCGCCTTGTCCGGGCTGCCCTGCACGAAGCCGGTCACCTTCAAGGCGGCCTTGGGGTGGGCCCAGTCGACGCTGGCAATGGGCAGGTAATCGTCCTGAAGCGACTGCTTTGCCTCCACATCGGCCCAGCTCAGCACCTTCTTGTCGACCACCACGAACGGCTCCACGCTGAAGCTGGCCTTGGCCACTTCCAATGCACCGTCTTCGCCGATCAGCGCCTGTTCGCGGCCGCCGTCCAGCCCGAGCAGGGTCCAGTACGGCTGTTCACCGCTGAAGCCGCGCGGCACGAAGCCACGGGTCAGGTCGGCGCCGACCGATTCAACGAACTCGTTCGGCGTAGCAGCGAAATCCAGCGGCTTGATCGCGATATCGCGGATGCCGTACCGCCAGCTGCTGCCGTGCTGCAGGTCGAAGCGCAGGTAGCGCGCCTCGGTATCGGGCAGTGCCACCCAGTCGCGCTCGCCGCCACCGCCGGCGGTGATCTCGCGCAGGGTGCGCCAGTCCCGGCCATCGGCCGAGGCACGCACCACGTAGCGGGTAGCTTCCAGGCCGGGCACCCACTGGATCACCGCACCGCCGAACTCGCGCACGTTGTGCAGGTCCAGGCTGATGGTCTGGTCGGGCACGCCACCGCTGATCCACACCGTGTCCGGCTTGCCATCGGCAATACGGCTCTGCAGCGCGGTGGCGGTATCGGCGATCACCGACGGCGCCAGCGCCGAGGTATCGGCCGGCGGCAGCGCCTGCAGGGTCAGCCGGTCGAAGCAGACCGTGCCGCGCCCGCCGACCTTGCTGTAGATGGTGAACTCCACTGCTGCGCTTTTACGCAGGGTCTTGTCCGGGTCCGGGCCCCAGGCCTTCTCGATCTGGCGCTGGCGGTACTGCACCGGCGTCCAGGTCTTGGGGAAGGCATAGCCGGGGCGGTTGACCCACCACACGTTGTCGCCGCTGGCATCGATCAGCTTGAACTGCAGGTCATTGCCAGGCGAATCGCCGCGCAGCTGGAAGCCGACCTGGTAGTTGTCCGGCCAGGTGACGGGCAACTCGCGGCGGATCGCCACGTAGCCGGATACCTCGTGGAAGTCGTAGTCCACGCACAGCGCGCGGCCGCCGTTGGCGCCGGCCACGCTGCGCAGCGAGCCGCTGACCTGGTCGGACACCACCAGCTTCCAGGGCGACATGTCGTCGAAGCTGTCCAGGACCTTGGGCGCCGCCGGCACTGCCGGGGGCGCGGCAGGCGCCGCCATCGACCACACCAGACCCAGACCCAGAACCCCCGCGACGACGGCACGCTTCACCCTTTCACACTCCCCAGCAGCAGACCCTGGATGTAGTAGCGCTGCAGCACCAGGAACAGTGCCAGCACCGGAACCACCGTGACCACCGCGCCGGCCATCATCATTTCAACGTCCATGATGTGTTCGCGCGACAACGTGGCCAGGGCAACCGGCAGAGTGTAGTGCTCCTGGTCGGTCAACACGATCAGCGGCCACATGAAATCGTTCCAGGCGCCCATGAAGGTGAAGATCGACAGGGTCACCAGCACCGGCTTGAGCATCGGCAGCACGATCTGGAAGAAGATGCGCAGCTCCCCTGCCCCGTCGATACGCGCCGCTTCCAGCAGCTCATCGGGAATCGAGCGCGCGTACTGGCGCACCAGGAAGATGCCGAACACGCTGGCCAGCGCCGGCACGATCACGCCGCCGAAGCTGTTGACCAGGCCCAGCTGTTTCATCAGCAGGAACAGCGGCAGCATGGCCACCTGCGCCGGGATCACCAGCGCGGCCAGCAGCACCTGGAAGATCCGCTCGCGGCCGACGAAGCGCAGCTTGGCGAACGCATACCCGGCCATGGTGTTGAGCAGCAGCGAGCCCAGCGTGATCGCCAGCGAGACGAACAGGCTGTTGACGAAGTTGTTGGCCATGCCGGTGCGGGCGAACAGCTCGTGGTAGTTGTTGGTGGTCACCGACGAGGGCAGCAGCGGCGGCGGGAAATGCGCCGCTTCGCCGGTCGGCATGAACGACACCGACAGCATCCACAGCAGCGGCGCCAGGCTGACCGCGGCCAGCACCAGCAACCCGCCGTTCACCCACCACGCATGCCAGCGCGACTGGCCAATCTCACGACTCATACCAACTGCCTCTTGCGGCCGAAACGCAGCATCAGGCTGGTTACCGCCAGGATGATCAGGAACAGCAGGAACGCCACGGCCGACGCACGGCCCAGGTTCCACCACTTGAAGCCTTCCTCGAACATGAAGTACAGCACGCTCACGGTGCTCTGCAGTGGGTCGCCGCGGGTCATCACGTAGGGTTCGGCGAACAGCTGGAAATAGCCGGACACGGTGATCACGCCCACTACCAGCAACACCGGGCCGAGCATCGGCAGGGTGATGTGCAGGAACTGCTTCCAGCGCGAGGCGCCATCGATCCGCGCGGCCTCGTACAGGTCATGCGGGATCGCCTGCAGGCCGGCCAGGAAGATCACCATGTTGTAGCCGAAGTTCTTCCACACCGCGAACAGCATGATGGTCGGCATCGCCCAGTTCGGGTCGCCCAGCCAGTCGATCGGGCTGATCCCCAGATGGCCAAGGCCGTAGTTCACCAGCCCGTAGCTGGTATGGAACAGGTAGCGCCAGATCACCGCCACCGCCACCAGCGTGGTTACCACCGGGGCGAACAGCGCGGTGCGGAACAGCGCCTTGAAGCGCGCGGCCGGGGCGTTGAGCAGCATCGCCGCGCCGAGCGACACGCCGATGGACATCGGCACGCCGACCACCACGAAGTACGTGGTGTTCCACAGCGACTTCCAGAACATCGGGGTCTGCAGCAGGTCGATGTAGTTGCCCAGGCCCACGAAGCGCAGGTTGCCGCCATCGGCGAGCGCGTACAGGTCGAAGTCGGTGATGCTCAGCGCCAGCGCCGAGAACACCGGCAGGCCGAAGAACACCCCGATCACCAGCAGCGAGGGGCCGGCGAAGATCCAGCCGGCAAGCGAGCGCTGCTTCATGGCAGCACCTCCGGCGCGGCGTCCTGTTCGGCCTGGGTACGCTGCTCATGCATCCAGCGGCGCTTGGCCAGGACCTTGTCCACGCGGTCATCCAATCGATTCACGGCTACATCCTGATCCAGCCCACCGCGTACCACCTGTTCGGTGACGATGCGCATTTCCTGCACGATACGTTCCCACTCCAGCACCTTCGGCGTCGGCCGCACCCGCTCGAGCTGATCGCGGAACGGCTGCGCCAGCGGGTCGTTGGCCAGCGAGGGGTGTTCCCAGGTGCTGCGCCGTGGCGGCAGGTCACCGATGATGGAATGGAAGCGCTGCTGGATGTCCGGACGCGACAGGAACTCGATCAGCTTCCACGACGCTTCCTTCTGCTGCGAGCCGCGGAAGATCACCAGGCTGGTACCGCCGGCAATGCCTGCGCCGGGGCCGTCCGGGCCCGGCAGTGCGGCGGTGCCCCACTTGCCTTCCAGTTCCTTCGGCTGCAGCTTCTTGAACTCGCGGATGTTCCAGGGGCCGGACAGGTAGAACACGTTGAAGCCCTTGAAGAACTCATCCCACACGTTGGAGATCTGGGTTTCGGACATGCGCGGGGCCCAGCCCTGGGCGAACATGTTCTCGTAGAACGCCAGCGTGCGGCGGAAGCCGGGGCTGCGGAAGTTGCCACGGGTGTCGTGGTCGCGCAGCAGCGGGTCGGGCTGCTGCAGGGCGAAGGACAGCTGCTGCTCGAACTCGTTGATCGGCATCAGCACCGCGTAGCGGTCCGGACCCTGCATCTTCTTGATCGCCGCCATCATGGTGTTCCACTCGTCCCAGGTGCGCGGCGGGTGGTCGAAGCCGGCCTTGGCCAGCAGGTCCTTGCGGTAGTACAGCAGGCGCGTATCGACGTACCACGGCACCCCGACCAGCTCGCCGTTGATGACGTTGGTATCCCAGATGCCCTGGAAGTAATCGGCCGGGTCGACCACCCTGGATTGGGCCACGAACGGCGCCAATGGGGTCAGCGTGTTGAGTTCGGCGAACTCGGGAATCCAGGTGTTGCCCAGCTGGCACACGTCCGGCAGGCCATCGGCGGCGAAAGCGGTGAGCAGCTTCTCATGCGCGGCCGTCCACGGGATGTTCTGCACATCGACGTGGATGCCGGGATTGTCGGCTTCGAATTCGCGGATCAGTTCGCTGACCACTTCCGCTTCGCGGCCCATGGCCCAGAAACGCACGGTCACCCCTTCCGGTTCCTTCCGGCAGGCACTCAACAACAGGCTGCCGGCAACCAGCAGCAGAACACTCACCCACAGCTTGGGGCGCGACGACAATGGCACTGCTTACTTCCCCTGGGGCTGGTTGCGGTTCGAATTGGAATTGTTCTTCTGCTCCTGCGCGGCGGCCGCGCGGGATTCGGCGATGCCCATCGAGCGGGCCGAGGCGGCCTTCTCGTCTTTCTCCAGCGCCATCGGCTGGTCTTCGCCTTCCGGGGTGAGCCAGCCGCCGGTGAAACCGGCGCGCTCCAGGCCGCGACGGATGTGCGGGTTGTTCTTCATCGTGTCCCACACGAAATCGTTGCGGTAGTTGGCGATCATGGTCAGGATCGGGCCCTGGTCGATGCCGATGTAATCACTGGCCACCCAGCCACGGTCCGGCACGATGCGCCCGGTCTTGAGCGGAATGTCGAAATTGAAGCTGGGGTTGAACGAATCCAGGAAGCCGTAGCTGGAATACAGGTAATCGCCGTAGCGCTTGTGCATTTCCAGCGTGGCCGGGATCACTTCTTCCGGCGCGAACACCACCGAGGAGATCGCCGCCGTCGGGGCGATGGTGCCGTCGTCGAAGTTCTCGCGCAGGCCGGCGCCGCGCGAGGAATAGTGGCGGAACTGGCGCTGCTCGCCGCGGAATTCCTGCGTGGTGTTCTGCGGGCCGTCGCTGGCGGTCAAACCCCACACATTTTCGCCGTACTCCTTCCACTGCGCCGGGTTGGCGATGGCGTACTCGCGCTGCGCCAGCGCGGCCGAGCGGCTGTTGAGGAAGTAGGTGCTGCCGCGTTCGCGCATGTACGCGTCCTGGATGTCGCGGAAGTCGATCCAGACGTGGGTGTACTGGTGGCCGAACAGCGGGCCGAAGGACAGGTATTCCTGGCCCTGGAACACGCCCCAGTCGTTGTCGTAGGTGCGCGTCCACACCGTCCACGCATCCGGGCTCACCGGGTGGGTGGGCGAACCCAGCGCGAGGATGTAGACCATCATCGCCTCGTTGTAGCCCATCCAGTCGTGGTCGATGAAGCCGCTTTCGGGGAACCAGCCCATCGAGATCAGCGGGGCGCGCTGCTGCAGCCACGGCCAGTCCACGCGCTTGTACAGCGTATCGGCGATGGCGCGGATTTCTTTTTCGCGCGAATCGTCGCCGGTGTAGTACGACTGCGCGAACAGCACGCCCATCATCAGCAATGCGGTGTCCACGCTGGACAGTTCCACCCAGCTGTCATAGCGGTGGCCCTGCTGCATGTCCAGGAAGTGGTAGTAGAAACCCTTGTAGCCGCCCTTGCCGGTGCGCTGCGGGCCCATCGGCATGTCGCGGAAGAACTTCAGCGTGGTCAGCGTGCGGTCCACCGCCTGGGTACGGCTGACCCAGCCGTTTTCCACGCCGATCGGGTACGCGGTCAGCGCGTAGCCCACCGAGGCGATGCTGGCAAACGGGCGCGACGGATAGCGGTCCGGGCTGAGCCCGTTGATTTCATTGGTGGTGTCCCAGAAGAACTGGAACGTGCGGCGTTCGATATCGTCGAACAGCGGGGGCAGTTCTGGTTTCATCGGGCGCGGGGGAACGTCGGCCTCTACGAGGATGACCGGCGGCTTGGGTTTGGCTGGCGTTTCCTGCGCCTGCGGCTTGCAGCCGACCACGGCTGCCGCCAGTACTGCCAGTGCCAATACGCGGGGTACCTTCATCGTGCCAACCCTCCGGAATCTTCGAATTTCAGGCCAGCATAGCTGGCCTTGGGGTGAAATCGTTTACAGCTTGGGTTCATTAAAAGCCGGTTCTCCCCAGACCGCGAGGACACGCATGGCGTGTCTCTACGGCTGGGGGACCGGCCTGCGGCGTAGTGACACGCCATGCGTGTCAAAACGCCATGGGTGTCACCACATTCCCCTCATCAGAAGCGGAAGCCCACTTCTGCCTTCACCTGGCGCGGCGTACCGACGATATCGCCGGTCTCGTTGTAGCTGGCCAGCAGCTTGCCGTTGGACTTGGTGTAGTTGTAGTTGGAGAAGTTGTCGAAGTTGAACACGTTGATGATGTCGATACGCGCGTACAGCTCGGTGTCGCCCGGCATCTTGAACGTCTTCGTGGCCTGCAGGTCGACCGAGCGGTAGCCCCAGATCTTGCCACCGACCAGGAAGCGACCGTTGCCGTCCGGCACCGCGGCGCCGGGGGTCGGCAGATCGAAGCCGCTGGACTGTGCCACCGGGTACCAGTCGTTCACCGCGGTGGGGGTCGCCAGGGTGATCTTGCCACCGAAGGTGATGTCCCAGAAGCCGGCATACGAACCGGTCAGCACGATGCGATGGCGCGGTGCACCGTTGGAACGGATGGTCGGGTAATCGGTGATCAGGCCGCGGTCAAAGGCGTAATGCTCGTTGATGTCGCGGTTGTGGCGCGCGGTCGTCCAGGTGTAGGCGATCGAGGTGCCCCAGCCGCTTTCCTTGGTGAACGGCTTCTGTGCCGACAGCAGCACCTGGGTGGCACGGGTCTTGATGCCCTGCTGGCCGATGATCAGGCTGCCGAAGCCCGGGATGTTGCAGCTCCACGCCTGGCTCAGGCCCGGCGAGGTGCCACCGCACAGGCGCGGGTCATCGAAGAACTGGCCGGTCGGGTAACGGTTGCCCAGGGTGAAGGCGAAGCCGTCATAGGTCAGCGTGCGCGCGACGGTGGCGTCGGTCAGCCAGTCGCCGATCTGGTTGGACATGCCCAGGCTGAACTGGTCGGCGTACGGTGCCTTCAGGTTGTTGTTGAGCAGGTCCACTTCCAGGCCGGCATTGCTGGTCGAACCGACCAGGGCCTGCAGGTTCTGGATGCCGTTGAGCAGGTTCGGATCCCAGTCGTAGCACGCGGCCTGGCCGTTGAGGCAGGCGCCGGTGGCCGGGTTGCGGAAGTAGATGGTCGGCTGCGGCAGCGCCAGCTTGGTGGTTTCCAGCTGCAGGTAGTCGAACAGGTCGCGGTCGTAGGAACGGCCGGCGCCACCGTGGATCACGTGCTGCTCGTCGGCGTTGAGGTCATACGAGAAGCCCAGTCGCGGCTGCCAGGCATTCTTGAACGCCTTGCGGTTGCGGCCGTTGCTGATGTAGTCGTTGATGTTCAGCCCGCTCGCGGCGAGCGAGTCGGCATAGGTCTGGCCGGCCGGACCGCGCGGATCCTGGCTGTAGATGGCCGCCACCACTTCCGGCGGGGTCACGAAGTCCAGGTAGCTCGGGTTCTTCTCATAATCCCAGCGCAGGCCCAGGTTCAGCTGCAGGTGGTCGTTGACCTGCCAGTCGTCCTGGATGAACAGACCGATCTGCTTCACCTTGGAACGCACTTCACCGGTCACGCCGGTGACGCCGGTGACCGGCTTCACGAACTGCGCCTTGTACGGGATGTCCGACGGGAAGTCTGCATCACCCAGGGTATAGGTGAACTGCGGGTTGATCTCCTGCGCATCCGATGCGTACAGGTCGATTTCCTTGTACTTGGCGCCCATCTTGATGGTGTGGTCGCCCGCCCATTCGATGCCGTCCAGGGTCAGGTTGTCTTCGATCGACCAGCCCTTCTGGCCCTTCACCTGCGAATCCAGCGCCGAGGCGCCGCCGATCTGCACCAGGGTGCGGTCGTCGGTGCCATCCGGTGCGGTGTACACGTAACCGTTGCCGATGGTCAGCGGCACCGGGTTGTTGAACGAATCTTCGTGGGTGAGCATCAGTTCGTTGTAGAACCGCTCACCGCTGTGGTTCCAGCGCAGCGCGTAGCGACGGTCGGTGTTCTCGGTTTCCTTGCCGTGCGACGGCGCGGTCTGCCCACTGAACTGCTGCTGGGTTTCGTCGCGGTCCTGGAAGGTCAGCTCGATGCGGTCGTTGTCGGTCGGCTCCACGTCGATCTTGGCGAAGATCAGGTCCTGCTGGAACGGCTGGCTGGCCGGGCCCAGCTGGGCGGCGGCATCGGCCGGCAGCAGGCCGACACGGTTGGTCACCGAGCCTTCCGGGGCGATGGTCACCGGCAGGTCGAAGCGCTTGGCTTCGTAGGTCACGAAGAAGTGGGCCTTGTCCTGCACGATCGGGCCGCCCAGGGCGAAGCCGTATTCCTTTTCGGCCGAGACTTCCTTGGTCTTGCCTTCCTGGCGCTCGGCCGGGGTCTTGGCGCGCATGTCTTCGTCGGTGTAGCGGTAGAACGCCTCACCCTTGAATTCATTGGTACCGGACTTGGTCGCGGCGGTCACCGCCGCGCTGGAGACCTGGCCGTATTCGGCCTTGTAGTTGCCGCTGATGACCTTGTATTCGCCGATGGCCAGCTGCGGGAACGGGTTGCCGGCGCTGCCGGACTGGCCGGCCACGCCGCCGCCCTTGACGTAGCTCTTCTGGCCCACGCCGTCGATGTAGACGTTGGTGCCGTCGGCATTGGTGGCACCGCCGCGCAGCGAGGTGTTGCCCTTCGCATCACGGGTGAAGATCATGCCCGGCACCGCGTCGGCGAATTCCAGGAAGTTGCGCGACACCTGCGGGGTGGTCTGGATCTGCTGCAGGCTGACCGTCTTGCCCACTTCGGAAGTACGCACTTCCTGCAGCAGGGTCGGGGCGACCACGTTGACGGTGTCGAGGTTGGTCGCGTTGGCGGTGCTGCCATTGGCCGGAGCGCCGCTGAAGTTCAGCGTCGCGGTCGAGGCCACGGTCACGGTGACCTTCTGGGTCTGGCCGTTGGCCACCACGTCATAGGTGCCCGGGTCCAGGCCCATCAGCGAATAGGTGCCATCGGCACGGGTGGTGGCGCGGCGCACGCTGCCGCTGGCCACGTTGGTGGCGGTGACTTCGGTACCGGCCTCGGCCTGGGCGACCTGGCCACGCAGCGAAGAGGTGGCCGACTGGGCCATCAGGGAAGGTGCGGCGCCCAGCAACAGGCAGCTGACCAGTGCGCTCGACAGCAGGCGGCGGGCCGGCATGCGGGTGCGGTGATTGGAATACGTCATGTAAATCTCCGGGTGGTGGAAGCCGTCGTTGCGGCCGCCTGTCTTTTTTTTGGATTGCGTGAAATACCGATACAGCGTTCAGCGGCCCAACAAGTCACGACCAACGGTCGTGACCTACCGCGTTCCGCCTTTCGGCGGAACGCTTGAATCACGCACGATCAGGCGCGGTACAAGTGTCTGCTTGTCACCGGCCGTTTCCGTGTTGTTGCCATCCATCAACTGCAACAGACGCGTCGCCGCCTTATCGCCAAGCTCGGCGATACTCACCTGCATCGTCGTCAACGAAGGGTGAACGAAACGCGCCAGCGGGATGTCATCGAAGCCTGCCAATGCCACGTCGGCCGGCACGCGCACGCCGGCCTGCGCGAACGCGTACAGGCAACCGAGCGCCATCATGTCGTTGGCTGCGAATACCGCATCGGGCAATGCACCGGCGGCCAGCAGCTCCTGCCCGGCGCGGTGGCCGGAGGCTTCATCGAAGTCGCCGGGCAGCTCGATGCCCTCGGCGGCACCGCCGAACGCGGCCAGCGCATCGCGGAACCCCCGCAGGCGTTCGCGCGCATCGAAGTTCAGCGCGGGGCCGCCGATGAACGCGATACGGCGGTGGCCGGCCTCGAGCAGGTGCGCGGTCATCGCCATCGCACCGGCATGGTCATCGATGCTCAGCACCGGGTGATCCTGCTCGGGCAGGTACGTGTTGATCAGCACCGTGGGCAGCGCCTGGGGCAGGTTGTCGGTCAGAAAGCCGGGGCTCTCCGCATACGGGGACAGCACCAGCAGCCCGTCAACCCGGCCGCGCATGGCCCGCAGGGCCGCGCCCTGCTGCTCTTGGTCGCCGTGGTAGCTGGACACCAGCAGGTGCTGGCGGCGCGCGCGGGCCACGTTGTCGATGCCGCGCATCAGCTCGGAGAAGAATTCGCCATACAGGTCCGGCAGCACCACGCCAATGGTATTGGTGCGCCGGCTGCTCAGGCTGCGGGCCGCCGCGTGCGGGGTGTAGCGCAGGCGCGCCGCCACCTCCAGCACCAGCTTGCGCACCGGTTCGGCGACGTTTTCATGGCCATTGAGCGCACGCGAAACCGTCGCCACAGAGACGCGGGCTTCGCGGGCTACATCTTTGATTGTGATAGCTGCCTTGTTCACTTCGCCGCCCTCCACGGCTTAGAGATCTGGGCTTGGCGCGGAATGTAAGCGTTTTCAATCCCGGATGTAAACACTACGTTAGGCAAATGTCGCACGGCGGTAACCTCGGGGTGTCTTGGAGAGGTCGCCCCGGGACTCACCGGGACAAGGCAGGACAAGGGTTTCAGCCCTTTTTTGACGGCGCTTCGGCACGAATGGACAACGCGTGGATATCGGTCTCCATCAGGGTGCCCAAGGCGTTGTAGACCGCGCGATGGCGCGCAAGCGGCAGCTTGCCTTCGAAGGCCGCGCTGACCACGTGGACATTGAAGTGCCCGCGCCCATCGCGCGCGCCCTCATGCCCGGCGTGGCGATGGCTGTCGTCCTCCACCTCCAGCAGATCCGGATCGAAGGCGGCCTGCAGCGCCGCCCGGATCATCTCCACCCGGCTCATGGCAGCACCTTGCGGAACGGGCGGACCTCGGTGCGCACATACACCCCGGCCTCCACATAGGGATCGGCCGCCGCCCAGTCCTGGGCTTCGGTGAGCGAATCGAACGCGGCGATCACCACGCTGCCGCTGAAGCCGGCCGGGCCCGGGTCTTCACTGTCGATGGCCGGGCACGGGCCGGCCAGCAGCAGCCGCCCCTCGTCGCACAGGGCCTGCAGACGGGCAAGATGGGCCGGCCGGGCCGACAGGCGGGCGGCCAGCACATCGGTGCCGTCATAGCCTTCAATCACATACCACACGGGCAACTCCTGGGGTTCAGCTAAACAAACGCCGCGATTCTAGCCCGCCTCGCTGGACACTGCCGTTGTGAAGCCGTACTCTTGACCACATTGCACGTGGCTGGACGCAGCAACCCTGTGGCTACAGGGCCCCACTGCCCCACACCAGCACACGTAGACGACCTCCCGTAGTTCTGTCGCTGCATTTGAGCAGCGCGTCCTGCTGCTGTTTGAAATGTCATGGCTAGCGATCCTGCCGCCCGGGTGTTCCGGTTGCGCCAGGCGCAGCAAACTGGTCCGTTGCAATACCGACGTCAATCTTGATGACCTCTGAACTCGCGCTCGACGCGAACCCGCAAATCCGGCCGACCGCCCCTCAGCAGCAGGAAATGCCGCTGGCCGTGGTGCATGGGCAACCGGTCCTGCAGATTCCGCAGGACCTGTACATCCCGCCGGATGCGCTGGAAGTCATCCTGGATGCCTTCGAAGGTCCGTTGGACCTGCTGCTGTACCTGATCCGCCGGCAGAACCTGGATATCCTGGATATTCCGGTGGCCGAGATCACCCGCCAGTACGTCGAATACATCAACGTCATGCAGGAGCTGCGCTTCGAACTGGCGGCCGAATACCTGGTGATGGCGGCGATCCTGGCCGAAGTGAAGTCGCGGATGCTGCTGCCGCGGCCGCCCAGCGTGGAAGGCGAGGAAGCCGACCCGCGTGCGGAGCTGGTGCGCCGGCTGCAGGAGTACGAACGTTTCAAGCAGGCCGCCGAGGACATCGACGCCCTGCCCCGCCAGGACCGCGACACCAGCCTGGCCCATGCCTTCGTGCCCGACCGCGCGGCGATCAAGCTGCCGCCGCCGGTGGACCTGAAGGAAATGCTGATGGCGCTGCACGACGTGCTCAAGCGCGCCGAGCTGTTCACCGGCCACGCGATCAAGCGCGAGGCCCTGAGTGTCCGCCAGCGCATGGGCGATGTGCTGGGCCGTCTGGAAGACGGCAGGTTCTACCGGTTTGAAACGCTGTTCACCGCCGAAGAAGGCAAGCTGGGGGTGCTGGTCACCTTCCTGGCCCTGCTCGAACTGGCCAAGGAACAGCTGCTGGACATCGTCCAGGAAGCTCCGCTGGCGCCGATCTACGTCAAGTCACTGGCCGCCGGCAACACCAACGAACCGCTGCAGTTCAACAGCGAGTTCGACGACAACGACGCCGCCAACGACCCTGACTGAGCACCCGACCCACGCATGGATCAACCGCTGATCAACCGTATTGTCGAAGGGGCGCTGCTGGCCTCCAGCCAGCCGCTGACCCTGGCCCAGCTGCAGGGCCTGTTCCCCGAGGAAGAGCCGGCGCCGCCGGGCAGCATCGAACGCGCGCTGGAACTGCTGCGCGAAGGCTGCGCCGACCGCGGCGTGGAGCTGGTCGAGGTGGCCTCCGGCTTCCGCTTCCAGGTCACCAACGAAGTCCACGGCTTCATCACCCGGCTGTGGACCGAGCGCAAGACCC
The DNA here is from genome assembly GCF_056393145.1 of Stenotrophomonas sp. Steno-Z4. Taxonomy (NCBI): domain Bacteria; kingdom Pseudomonadati; phylum Pseudomonadota; class Gammaproteobacteria; order Lysobacterales; family Lysobacteraceae; genus Stenotrophomonas; species Stenotrophomonas sp. Steno-Z4. Next base: position 68,030 of record NZ_JBWJPC010000010.1, read on the forward strand.
GCTACACCCGTGCCACCCTGGAAACGCTGGCGCTGATTGCCTACCGCCAGCCGATCACCCGCGGCGAGATCGAACAGGTCCGTGGCGTGGCGGTCAGCAGCAACATCATCCAGGCCCTGGAAGAACGCGAATGGATCCGCGTGATCGGCCACCGCGACGTGCCCGGCAAGCCCGCGCTGTTCGGCACCACCAAGGGCTTCCTGGATTACTTCGGGCTCAAGCGCCTGGATGAGCTGCCGCCGCTGTCCGAGCTGCGCGACCTGGGCGAACTGGAACCGCAGCTGCCGCTGGACAACGACGGCCAGCTGGCCGGCCGGATCGCCGCAGGCGTGGCGGATCCGGACGCCGAACCGCAACTGGAAACCATCCCGGAACCGGAATCCGAGCCGGAATCCGAATCCGAACCCGAACCCGAACAGGACCCGGCCACTGCCCGTTCCGCCGCCCGCGCCGCCCTGATGGCCGCGCGACTGGCGGAACAGGACGCCGAGTCAGACAATAGCGATACCCCATCCCATGCGTCGCCGTCGCTCCCCGACGACGACGCGGATACAACCGCCAGCGATGGCGAGCCCGATACCGTGCCGGGACCCCGCGCGGCGCACCAGAACGAAACCGAAAACAACGCCGTCGCGAAGACGACCGTGGCTGTTGACGAAGCCGATCCCGAACCAGAGGCCGACGAAACCGTCGCCGGCCGGAGCCAAGTAAATGAGTGACACCCCCCGCAAGCTGTCGTTGAACAAGCTTTCGCTCAAGCGCGAAAACGAAACCGAACAGCCCAAGCTCGAAGAGCGCCTGCACAAGGTGCTGGCCCAGGCCGGCCTCGGCTCGCGCCGCGCGCTGGAACAGCGCATCGCCGATGGTCTGGTCAAGGTCAACGGCGAAGTCGCCCAGACCGGCCAGTCGATCAAGAGCGGCGACAAGGTTGAACTGGACGGCCGTGGCTTTGTCGCCACCGCGCTGACCGAAACCTCGCGCGTGCTGGCCTACAACAAGCCCGAAGGCGAAGTGACCACCCGCGAAGATCCCGAAGGCCGCCCGACGGTGTTCGAAGCGCTGCCGGCCCTCAAGGGCGCGCGCTGGATCGCGATCGGCCGCCTGGACATCAACACCACCGGCCTGCTGCTGGCCACCACCGATGGCGAACTCGCCAACGCGATGATGCACCCCTCCTACGAGGTCGAGCGCGAATACGTCGTGCGCGTGCGTGCCCCGGAAGGCGAAGAGAAGGTGCCCGACAGCATCGTCGACCGCCTCTCCCGTGGCGTGGCGCTGGAAGACGGCCCGGCCAAGTTCGACGAGATCGAACGCATCGGCGGCACCGATTCGCACGACTGGTTCCGCGTGGTCGTCAAGGAAGGCCGCAACCGCGAAGTGCGCCGCCTGTGGGAATCGCAGGGCTGCCAGGTGAGCCGCCTCAAGCGCACCCGCTACGGCAAGGTCTCGCTGCCGCGCGAACTGCTGCGTGGCCAGTCGGTCGAACTGCCGGCCAAGCAGGTTGAAGCGCTGCGCGCCGAACTGAAGCTGGAAGAAGGCGCCCCCTCGGCGCTGACCCTGCAGCCGGTAATCGGCCAGCGCCGCGCCGCCAAGACCACCGTGCGCGTGTCGCGCGAAGGCGGTCGTGGCAATGCCTACGTCAATGGCCACAACCAGGCCGACGAAGGCCGCGAACTGCGTCGTTTCGACAACGTGCGCGAAGACCGCGGCCGTGGTCGCGGCGGCAAGGGCGGCGGCTTCAAGGGTGGCCTGACGGTCACCGGCGAAGCGGCGGCCAAGCAGTCGCAGCGCCCGTTCAAGCAGCGCCCGGACAAGGGCAACCGCGCCCTGCCCGAAGGCAACCCGGCCGCGTTCCGCAGCTGGTACGTGCCCGATGGCGTGAGCACCGGCCCGAGCAACCACCGCAACGCCGGTCCGGGCGCAGCCCGTGGCCCGGGCGCACGTGGTCCGGGTGCCGGCGCAGGCGCCGGTGGCCAGGGCCGTCCGTACGGCAAGCCGAAGGGTCCGGGCGGCGCAGGCGGCCAGGGCCGTGGCGCCTACGGCGAGCGCAGCGGCGGCGGCTTTGGTGGCGAAGGTCGCGGTGAAAACCGTGGCGGCTACGGCGGCCAGGGCCGTCCGGCCGGTGCCGGTGCCGGCGCGGGCAACCGCAGCGGCCAGGGCGCACAGCGCCACCCGTACGGTCACCCGGGCAATGCCCCGAGCTTCCCGTCCGATCATGCCAATCCGGGCGCCAGCCCGTACGGCACGCCCCGCCCCGCCGGCCGTCCCGGCGGCAACCGCGGCCCCGGTGGCCCGGGTGGCAACCGTGGTCCGGGCGGTCCCGGCGCACGTGGTCCCGGCGGCCCGGGTGGCAACCGTGGCCCGGGTGGTCCCGGTGCACGCGGCCCGGGTGGTCCCGGCGGTCGTCCCGGCGGCGCACGCCCGGGTGGCAGCCGCGGTCCCGGTGGCGGTGGCCACCGTGGCGGCGGCCCGCGCGGCGGCTGATGCATGAAAAAACCCGGTCATTGACCGGGTTTTTTTTGAGGTCGCAGTTGTGGACCTGGATGCGTCGGGCTCGCTTCGGATGGGTCAGCGGCGTTCGATGGTGAAGCGGCTGCCGGCTACGCCGAGGTCCCAGCCCTTGCCGGTGCCTGCCAGGGCGAGCGATACGTCGCCCTTGGTGACGACCTGCGCGCTGCTGGATTTGTCCGCGCCGGCGTGGGCTTCGACGGCGGCGTAGGAGCCGATCAGGTCGTCGACCGAATAGGCGCCGGAGAATCTGCCTTTGCCATCGGTGATCTTGGACTTGCCTACGGTCAGGCCGCCGCCCTTGACGCTGATCTTGACCGGAATGCGCGCACCGTTGTCGCAGGTGATCGTGCCCGTGCCCGAGGCGGTCTTGTAGATCACCGACCAACCGGCCAGGGAGTAATGCAGTTCGCAGTCGATGTTGCCGGCGGCCTGCGCGGCCGGAACCGCAGCCATGCTGGCGAAGGCGAACAGGGCCAGGGAAAGCTTCTTCATAGCGGTGCGCTCGTACGGAGTGGGAACGAAGCCGAATCTAGCAGTGCCGGCGTCGCGCCGGCATGAGGCCCTTCCGCGGCATGCAATCGCCATTCACCTACCGCCCGCCAATGGCCGCCGCAATGCCGATCGATGTGCGGGTCAGCCCAGGGTAAAGGTGTCTGCGTCCAGCATCGCCGGGAAGCGGGCGCGGTGCGCGGCGAGCGCTGCCGCGGAAATGGTGGTGGTGACCACCTGCTCGCGCTCGCGGATCTCCACCTGCGGCTGCCCGAGGAAATCGATCACCGCGCTGTCGCCGGCGTAATGCAGGTCGTTGCCGTCCACGCCCACGCGGTTGACCGCCGCGACGTAGCACAGGTTTTCAATCGCGCGCGCGCGCAGCAGGGTGCGCCAGGGATACGCACGCGCCGACGGCCAGTTGGCCACGAAGATCTGCAGGTCGAAATCCAGGTCGTCGGCACGCTCCACGTTGTAGCGGTTGCGGCAGAACACCGGAAAACGCAGGTCGTAGCAGACCTGCGGATTGATCCGCCAGCCTTTCCATTCCACGCTCAGCCGTTCATTACCGGCGGCGTAGCGCAGGTGCTCGTTGCCGTAGCGGAACAGGTGGCGCTTGTCGTAATACTGCAGCCCACCGTCCGGCGTGGCCCACAGCAGCCGGTTGTACACGCCCTCGCCCACCCGCAGCTGCACGCTGCCGGTCACCGCAGCACCCAACCCCACCGCCTGCTCGCGGATCCAGGCCACGGTGGGGCCGTCCATGCCTTCGGCACGGAAGATCGCGTCATTGGAAAAACCGCTGGTGAACGTTTCCGGCAGGATCACCAGATCGGTCTGCCCGGCCAGCGGCGCCAGCAGTGCGCCGTAGTACTCGCGGTTGCCCTCGGGGTCGTGCCAGCGCGTGTCGCCCTGGACCAGGCTGATGCGCAGATCGGGGCGGTTGGCGGCGCCCATCACAGCACCTGCAGGCGTTCGATCGCCGCGCTGAGCGTGGCGTCGTTCTTGGCAAAGCACAGGCGCACCAGGCGCTGGCCTTCCGGCGCCGTTTCGTAGAACGGCGACAGCGGAATGGCGGCCACGCCCTTTTCGATGGTCAGCCACTTCACGAACTCGTGGTCCGGCAGGTCGCTGATGGCCGAATAGTCCACCAGTTGGAAGTACCCGCCCGGCACCGGCAGCGGCTTCAGGCGCGTGGTGAGCAGCTGCTCGCGGAACGCATCGCGCTTGGCCTGGTAGAACGCGCCCAGTTCCAGGTGGTGTTCCGGCTCGTCGCGGATCATCGCGGCGAAACCGTACTGGGCCGGGCCGAAGCTGGTGAAGGTGTTGTACTGGTGCACCTTGCGGAACTCGGCGCTCATCGACGGCGGTGCCACCGCATAGCCGATCTTCCAGCCGGTGCAGTGGTAGGTCTTGCCGAAGCTGGAAATGACGAAGGCGCGCTCGCGCAGCTCGGGGTAGCGCAGCGCCGATTCGTGGCGGCGGCCGTCGTAGATGATGTGTTCGTAGACTTCGTCGGAAATCAGGTAGATGCCGGTGCCGCGCAGCACGTCGGCCAGGGCCTGCATGTCATCGGCGGTGAGCATCGCGCCGGACGGGTTGTGAGGGGTGTTGACCATCAGCAGGCGGGTGCGCGGGGTGATGGCGGCACGCACGCGGTCCCAATCCACGGCGAAGGTCTGCGGGTCCAGCGCCACGTGCACGGCGCGGGCGCCGGCCAGGTCGATGGCCGGTTCGTAGCAGTCGTACGCCGGGTCCAGCACGATCACTTCCTCGCCAGGGCGGACCACGGCGTGGATGGCGTTGAAGATCGCCTCGGTGGCGCCGCTGGTGACGGTGATTTCGGTATCGGGGTCGATCTGGGCGCCATACAGGTCCAGCGACTTCTGGGCGATCGCCTGGCGCAGCGGGGCCACGCCGGTCATCGGCGGGTACTGGTTCAGGCCGCCGTGCATGGCCTTGACCGTTTCATCGATCAGGCGCTGCGGCGCGGAGAAGTCCGGGAACCCCTGGCCCAGGTTCACGGCGCCGTGTTCGGCCGCCAGCTGGGACATCACGGTGAAAATGGTGGTGCCCACCTTGGGCAGCTTGGTCTGGGGGTTCATCGGCAACCGGGGGATCAAAGGCGGAGACCCCGAAGTGTACGAAATCTGGAGGCCGAGGCCTCGGCCATTGGGTTCGGGATCGATCCGCCGGTACACTGCGCCGATGCTGAATTCTTCGAATACCCCTCCGTTGCTGGCCGCGCATGGCCTGGCCTTCAGTCGCAACGATGAACCGGTGTTCGGGCCGCTCGACCTCCAGGTCGATGCGGGTGAGGCGCTGCTGGTGCAGGGCGACAACGGCGCCGGCAAGACCACCCTGCTGCGGGTGCTGGCCGGGCTGCTGCGCCCGGGCAGCGGGACGATCCAGATCGATGGGCGCCCGGCCGGGCACCGCGAGCGCGCCCAGTTCGTGGCGTACCTGAGCCACCTGCCCGGCCTCAAGCCGGACCTGGACACGCTGGAGAACCTGAATTTCCTGTGCGGCCTGCATGGCCGGCGCGCGCGGCAGATGCCGGGCAACGCGCTGGCCATCGTGGGCCTGGCTGGCTTTGAGAACACCTTGGTGCGGCAACTGTCGGCCGGGCAGAAGCGGCGGCTGGCGCTGGCCCGCATCTGGCTGTCGCCAGCGCCGCTGTGGCTGCTGGACGAGCCGTACGCGAACCTGGACCTGGACGGCATCAACCTGGTGAACCGGATGATTTCCGCGCACCTGCGCAGCGGCGGGGCGGCCCTGGTCACCACGCACGGTGCGTATGCGGCGCCGCCGGTGCGGACCCGGCTGGTGCATCTGGGGGGTACCGGCCAAGCCGTTGCCGGACAAAGCCCGGTACTGCCGGAGGTGCGCGCATGATCGCACCTGGCACCGAACCCGGCCTGTGGCAGACCGCACGCGCCCTGGCCGGGCGCGACCTGCGCCTGCTGTGGCGCCGCCGCGGCGATGCGCTGCAGCCGCTGCTGTTCGCGCTGCTGGTGGTGGTGCTGTTCGCGCTGGCGCTGGGCCGCGACCCGCCGTTGATGGCGCAGGTGGCCGCTGCGGTGCTGTGGCTGGCGGTGCTGCTGGCCGGACAGCTGTCGCTGGACAGCCTGTTCCGCAGCGACGCCGAGGATGGCTCGCTGGAACAGTGGCTGCTGGCGCCGGTGCCGCTGGCCTGGCTGGTGCTGGTGCGGGTGCTGGTGCACTGGGCCACCACCGCCCTGCCGATGATCGTGGTGAGCCCGCTGCTGGCCGAAATGCTGCATCTGCCACATGACCAACTGCCGATATTGCTGGCATCGTTGCTGCTCGGCACGCCACTGCTCAGCCTGATCGGTGGGGTGGTGGCAGCGCTGACAGTGAGCATCCGTCGCTCTGGTATTCTCGTGGCGTTGCTGGCGTTGCCGCTGTTCGTGCCGGTGCTGGTGTTTGGTGCAGGCAGTGTGGCGGCCGCCGCGCGAGGACAGGATCCGGTGGGCGCGTTGCTGCTGCTGGGTGCCGGGTTGGTGGTGGCGCTGGTGTTGGCGCCGTTGGCAACTGCTGCGGCCATCAGGATTTCATTGAGTTGATGTGCAAGTGGATTGCGCTGCTTCGTTCGTCATGACACGCATGGCGTGTCACTACGTGTTTGTTGCTTTCTAGCTGGATAGCCATCGCTGCATGAATAGCCTTGTCCGCTGGTTCCACCAACTCGGTTCGCCCCCCACCTTCGACCGCTTCGCGTCGCGCTGGTCGCGTGTGTTCACCATCGCCGCGCTGCCGGTGCTGCTGATCGGCATCTGGCAGGGCATCTTCGTAGTGCCGGCCGAGCAGACCCAGGGCGACGCCTTCCGCATCATCTACATCCACGTGCCCAGCGCGTGGATGAGCCTGTTCGTGTTCGCCTTGATGGCGCTGTATTCGGCCATCGCGCTGGTCTGGCGGATCAAGATCTGCGAGATCCTGGCGATGGCCTGCGCGCCGATGGGCGCAGGCTTCACCCTCATCACCCTGCTCACCGGCAGCATCTGGGGCAAAGGCACCTGGGGCACGTGGTGGGATTGGGACCCGCGCATGACCAGCGAACTGATCCTGCTGTTCCTGTACCTGGGCGTGATCGGCCTGTACCACGCCATTGAAGACCGCCGCAGTGCCGCGCGGGCCGCGGGCCTGCTGGCCATCGTCGGCGTGGGCCTGCTGCCGATCATCCGTTACTCGGTCGACTGGTGGGGTGGCCTGCACCAGCGCCAGTCGGTGAATGTGTTTGGCGACAACGCCGTGCGCCCGGAGCTGATCGCGCCGCTGTGGTGGATGGTGGTGGCGACCAAGTTGTGGTTCGTCGGCTCGCTGCTGGCCAAGGCGCGTGCCGACAACTTCAGCCGCGAAGCCGGCAAGGCCTGGGTGGCGCAACGCCTGGGCACCGAGCCTGCCGGGGAGCTGCAACGATGACGCATGTCGGGTTCATTGCCGCCGCGTACGCGGTGTTCGTGCTGGTGCTGGCGGCCGACGCGCTGGGTTCCTGGCTGCGCCTGCGCAGCGCGCGTCGCCAGGCCCTTCAGCGCCAGCAGCGCCAGGCCGCGCGCGACCAGCGCACGCCGGGCACGCCGCTGGCCACGGAGCTGAGCCGATGACGCCGGTACAGCGCCGCCGCCTGGTCTGGGTGCTGCTGCTCCTGCTTGCGTCCGGTCTTGCCACCACGCTGGTGGCGTTCGCGCTCCAGCGCAACATCGCCTATCTGTACACCCCGTCCGAGGTGCTGCGCGGCGAACAGGGCACCCAATCCAATTTCCGCCTCGGCGGCATGGTGGTCAAAGGCTCGTTCCAGCGCGCCGAAGGCTCGCTGGACGCACACTTCGTGGTGACCGATGGCGATGCCACGTTGCCGGTGACCACCTCGCGGATCCTGCCGGACATGTTCCGCGAAGATTCGGCCGTGGTCGCGCTGGGCACTCTGAAAAACGGCGTGTTCGTGGCCGATGAAGTGCTGGCCAAGCACGACGAGAACTACATTCCCAAGGAAGTAGCCGACAAGATGGGCGCGGCCCACACCAAGCACGACGTGCCGGTGCCGGCCGTGGAGACACGCTGAGTGCTGCCTGAGCTGGGGCAGGTACTGCTGGTCTGTGCGCTGCTGGCCGCCCTGCTGCAGGCGGTGCTGCCGCTGTGGGGCGCGCAGCGCGGGCGCGGTGCGTGGATGGCCGTGGCCGTGCCGGCCGCCTTCGCACAGCTGGCGCTGGTGGCCGGCGCATTCGCGCTGCTGACCGTCGCCTTCGTGCAGCAGGATTTCTCGGTGCGCTACGTGGCCGAAAACTCCAATACCCTTCTGCCGCTGGCGTATCGCTATTCGGCCGTATGGGGCGCGCACGAAGGCTCACTACTGATGTGGGTGCTGGTGCTGGCGCTGTGGGGCGGCGCGGTGGCGCTGTGGTCCAAGCGCCTGCCGGACACCGTGCGCGCCCGCGTGCTGGGCGTGATGGGCATCATCAGCCTGGGCTTCATCGCCTTCCTGTTCTTCACCTCCAATCCGTTCGCGCGGCTGCTGCCGGCACCGCTGGAAGGCCGCGACCTCAACCCGCTGCTGCAGGACCCGGGCCTGATCATCCACCCGCCGATGCTGTACATCGGGTACGTGGGATTTGCGGTGCCGTTTGCGTTTGCCATCGCCGCGCTGCTGGACGGCCACGTGGATGCGCGCTGGCTGCGCTGGACCCGCCCCTGGACCAACGTGGCCTGGGGCTTTCTTACCCTGGGTATCGCGCTCGGCAGCTGGTGGGCGTACTACGAACTGGGCTGGGGCGGCTGGTGGTTCTGGGACCCGGTGGAAAATGCCAGCTTCATGCCGTGGCTGGCCGGCGCCGCGCTGATCCATTCGCAGGCCGTGACTGAAAAGCGCGGCAGCTTCGCCAGCTGGACACTGCTGCTGGCCATCGCCGCCTTCGCACTGTCCCTGCTGGGCGCGTTCCTGGTGCGCTCGGGCGTGCTCACCAGCGTGCATTCCTTCGCCGCCGATCCCTCGCGCGGCGCCTTCATCCTGGTCTTCCTGGCCTTGGTGATCGGTGCGGCGCTGCTGCTGTATGCGCTGCGCGCCGGCGCACTGGGCAGCGATGATCCACGCCGTGGCTTCATGCCCACCTCGCGCGAAACCCTGCTGCTGGCCAACAACCTGCTGCTGGCCGGCGCCTGCGCCATGGTGCTGCTGGGCACCCTGTATCCGTTGCTGGCCGATGCGCTGGGACTGGGCAAGGTCTCGGTGGGCCCGCCCTACTTCGGCACGCTATTCATCGTGCTGATGGCGCCGCTGGTGGCGCTGCTGCCGTTCGGGCCGCTGGTGAACTGGCAGCGCGACCAGGCCTCGAAGCGGCTGGCGCTGCTGGCGCCGTGGGCAGGGTTGGCCCTGCTGCTGGGCGTGCTCGCCTGGTTCATGGCCCCGCAGGGCAAGCTCAAGGCCGCCGCCGGCGTGGCCGCAGCGGCGTGGGTTGCCTTGGGCACCGCGCGTTTCATCTGGACCCGCCTGCGTGGCAACGGCCGCTTCAACGCCGAGATGGTCGGCATGCTGCTGGCCCATACCGGCGTGGCGGTGTTCCTGGTTGGCGCGTTGCTGGTGGAAGCGCTGAACGTGCAGCGCGAAGTGGCGCTCAGCCCCGGGCACGATCTGGAGGTAAGCGGCTACACCCTGCGCTTTGAAGGTGTGGACCACCAGCAGGGCCCCAACTACGTGTCCGATCGCGGCCATGTGCGCGTGCTGCAGGGCGGGCATGAACTGGCCCTGCTGCACCCGGAAAAACGTGCCTACGCCAGCGGCGGGCAGATGATGACCGAAGCCGGCATCCATGCGCGCGTGCGCGGCGATGTGTACGTGGCGCTGGGCGAGCCGCTGGGCAACAATGCATGGGCCGTGCGCGTGCATATCAAACCCTTCGTTCGCTGGGTCTGGCTGGGCGCATTGCTGATGGCCTTGGGGGGCTTCGTCACCGCCGCCGACCGCCGCTTCCGTCGTTTCCAGGAGTAGTACCGTGTCCGATCCCCGCCCCGCCTCCCGCCCGCTGCCTCCGGTCGCCATCGTCATCGGGGTGCTGTTCTTCTTCGGGTTGCTCGGGTTGATGGTGTACGGGGTGATGAAGTCCGGCGCGCCCGACCGCGACATCCTGCCCTCGGCATTGATCGGCAAGCCCGCGCCGGCGTTCGCGCTGCCGGTCCTGCACGACCCGTCCATCACTGTGCACAGCAGCGAACTGCGCGGCGCGCCGTATGTGCTGAACGTGTGGGGCAGCTGGTGCGCGGCCTGCCGCGAGGAACACCCCATCCTGACCCGGTTTGCCGAAACCAAGCGCGTACGCGTGATTGGATACAACTGGAAGGACGAACCGGCGGACGCGCTGCGCTGGCTGGAACAGCTGGGCAACCCGTTCGTGCTGGTGCTGAGCGACATCGAAGGCCGCACCGCGATCGACTGGGGCGTGACTGCCGCGCCGGAAACCTTCCTGGTCGACGCCAGCGGCGTGGTGCGCTGGAAATACAGCGGCGCGCTTACCCAGCGCGTGATCGATACGAAGTTGTTGCCGGAACTGGAGAAACTGGAAGGTGCGAATGCCCAGCCGCGTAATGCGTTGCCGCCTGCGGAGTGATTCGGGCGCTGAGGGCCGCACGACCAACGGTCGTGCGCTACCGGCCGACGGCGCGCAATCGCGGCCGGCCGACGGCGGGCAATGGCGGCCTACCGACGGCGGGCAATGGCTGCCTACCGACGGTGGGCAATGGCTACCTACCGACGGTGGGCAATGGCTACCGACCGGTAGCGCACGACCGTTGGTCGTGCGCCCGGCAACGCCGGCACGGGGCGGGCGCCCCGCGCCTGCGCTCTTCAGCCTGTGGGTTGCTCTGGTGTTAGCGCTGCTGCTGGTGCCGACACTCGCGCCGGCACAGGCCGTATCCGACCCGACCCCGCTGCAGTACCGCAGCGCGGAGGAAGAAGCGCGCTTCCATGCGCTGGCCGCCGAACTGCGCTGCGTGCAGTGCCAGAACCAGTCGCTGGCCGATTCCAACGCGCAGATCGCCCATGACCTGCGCCGCGAAGTGCTCACGCTGATGCAGCAGGGCAACAGCGATGCGCAGATCAAGCAGTTCCTGGTGGAGCGCTACGGCGAATTCGTGCTGTACCGCCCCGCCATGGACACGCGCAACAGCCTGCTCTGGTTCGGCCCGCTGGTGCTGGTTCTCGGCGGTGCCGGGGTGCTGGTGTGGGTGGTACGCCGGCGCAGCCGCCAGGTGCAGCCCATGGGCGAAAGCGAGGAGCGCTGGTGAGCGAATGGATGCAGGTGATTGCCGGACTGTGTGCCGCCGTGGTGGCGATGGTGGTGCTGTGGCCGCTGCGCAGCAGCGGGAAGCGCGCACCGTTCGTGGCGGCGGTGATCGCCATCGGCGTGGCCGGCGTGGCGCTGTACCTGCTGGTGGGCACGCCGAAGGCCGTGGATGTCGTCGCCGACGAGGGACCGGCCACGCTGCAGCAGGGCGTGCGCGAGCTGGAGCAGGCGCTGGAACGCGAACCGCAGCGCGCTGATGGCTGGGCGTTGCTGGGCCGTTCCGAGCTGGCGCTGGGCAATACCGAAAAAGCGAACCAGGCGTTTTCCCGCGCCGTTGCGCTCGCGCCGGATGAAGCGCCACTACTGGTGGAAGCCGCACAGGCGCGTGCACAGGGCGATGCGGGCAAGCAGTTCGACGACACCGCATTGCAGTGGTTGAAGCATGCGCAACAAGTGGACCCGACAAGCGAGCGCGCGGGTTGGCTGATCGGCATTGCCCAGCGCCAGCGTGGGCAGGATGCGGAAGCGGCCGCTACGTGGGAGGCACTGCTTCCCCGCCTGGAACCGGCCGCGGCCGCAGCGCTGCGCGAGCAGATCGCCATTGCGCGGGAGAAGGCGGGCATGCCGGCGCCGGCTGACGCCCCTGCGCCATCGGTGGGGCTGGATATCGAGGTGACGCTGGGTCCGACGTCTGCGGGCAAGGCCTTGCCCGCCGGCACGCAGGTATTCGTGATCGCGCGAGTACCCGGTGGGCCGCCGATGCCGGTGGCGGTGGAGAAGCATCCGGCGACGGCCCTGCCATTGAAGATCCGCCTGGACGACGCCGACAGCCCGATGCCGACGGCGAAGCTGTCCTCGCTGAAGGACGTGGAGGTATTCGCGCGGCTTTCGGACTCGGGCACCGCCAGCCGGCAGGACGGCGATGTGGATTCGGAGGCGGTGCGGGTGACGTTGCCGCACAAGGGCACGATCCGATTGGTCCTGTAGATCCACGCCGGTACGAAGCGTCCCAGCCGTGACACGGCGCCGTTGACCTGCCCGGTTAGAATGGCCCCATGACTGAATTCATCCCGCCCGGCACCCGCTACCACGCCCTGCCCTCGCCCTTCGCGTTCAAGCGTGGGGGGCAGCTGCACGGCGCGCACGTGGCCTATGAAACCTGGGGCACGCTCAACGCCGATGCCAGCAATGCCGTGCTGATCGTCACCGGCCTGTCGCCCGACGCGCATGCCGCCGCCAACGACGGCAACCTTGCGGCCGGCTGGTGGGAAGGCATGCTTGGCCCGGGCAAGGCGATCGATACCGACCGCTGGTTCGTGGTGTGCGTGAACTCGCTTGGCAGCTGCAAGGGCTCAACGGGGCCGGCCACCATCAACCCCGCCACCGGCGAACTGTACCGGCTCAATTTCCCGGAGCTGTCCATCGAAGATGGCGCGCGCGCCGCCGTGGACGTGGTGAAGGCGCTGGGCATCACCCAGCTTGCCTGCGTGGTAGGCAATTCCATGGGCGGCATGACCGCGCTTGCGGTTCTGCTGCTGCACCCGGGCATCGCGCGCAGCCACATCAATATTTCCGGCAGCGCACAGGCGTTGCCGTTCTCCATCGCCATCCGCTCGCTGCAGCGTGAAGCGATACGCCTCGACCCGCAGTGGAACGGCGGCCAGTACACCGACCAGCACTACCCGGAATCGGGCATGCGCATGGCGCGCAAGTTGGGGGTGATCACCTACCGCTCCGCGCTCGAGTGGGATGGTCGCTTCGGCCGCGTGCGGCTGGACTCGGACCAGGCCGATGACGATCCGTTTGGCCTGGAATTCCAGGTGGAGAGCTACCTCGAAGGCCACGCGCGCCGCTTCGTGCGCTTCTTCGACCCGAACTGCTATCTCTACCTGAGCCGTTCGATGGACTGGTTCGACCTGGCCGAATACGCCGACGGCGATGTCATGGCCGGCCTGGCCAGCATCAAAGTGGACAAGGCCTTGGCCATCGGCGCCAACACCGACATCCTGTTCCCGGTGCAGCAACAGCAGCAGATCGCCGACGGCCTGCGCGCCGGCGGTGCCGATGCGCAGTTCATCGGACTGGACTCGCCGCAGGGGCATGATGCGTTTTTGGTGGATTTTGAGCGGTTCGGGCCGGCGGTGCGTACGTTCCTGGATACGCTTTGAGCCATGCGGCAACAGGGCAGGCTCAGCGAATGGAACGACGCGCGCGGCTTCGGCTTCGTGCAGCCCAATGGTGGGGGCGACCGCTGCTTCGTGCATATCCGCGCCTTTGCCGCGCGCGACCGGCGCCCTGCCCTGAATGATGTGATCACCTACGACGTGCAGCGCGATGGGCAGGGCCGGCTCAACGCGGTCAATGTACGTTTCGCGCTTCAGCGTGATGGGCTCAGGGCCGGCACCACGACCAAGGGCAACGGCGGGCCCGACAGGCTGCCCCGGCGCACCATCGCACTGCTGTTCCTGTCGGGCGTGGCCGGTGCCAGCTTTGCGGGCTACTGCGCACCGTGGATTGTGGTGGCGTATCTGGGCCTGAGCGCCCTCACCTTCCTGTTTTACTGGCACGACAAGAGCGCCGCCCAGCATGATCGGCGGCGCACGCCCGAGAGCACACTGCAGGCGATGGCACTAGTCGGAGGGTGGCCTGGAGCATTGCTGGCGCAGGCTGCCCTGCGCCACAAGAACCGCAAGGCTTCGTTCCAGACCACCTTTTGGGTCGCCGTGGTGGTCAATCTCGTGGCAATGGCGTGGATTGCCGGCGGTGGGTTGTCCATCGCCGGATGACATGGTCGGGGCCGACCAACGGTCGGCGCTACCGGGAGGGCTTGCGACCGCGGGCTGGTTACTTTCCTGCGACGGCGTCGTTCAACTTTTCGATCGCTTGGTCGGCGGTGAAGGTGTTGGGCTTCTGGATCTTGGGGAACTCATCGAAGGTCGCGTTGAACTTGGTCAGCAACGCGATGGCACCGTACACGATGTAGACGTGGTTGATGTACCAGTCCCAATAGGTGTTCGAGGTGACATCGGCGAACTCGTACGGGTCGGTGCGCAGGTTGTAGATCTTGGGAATTCGCATGGGGGTGAACGGTTCGCCCCAGACCGCCATGGTCCCTTTGCAGCGCTGCTCGATGAACGTCACCTTCCAGTTGTCGTAGCGGATGCCCAGCGTGTCGCCGTCGTCTGAGATGTAGACGAACAGTTTGCGCGGCGAATGGTCGGCCTTGCCGGTCAGGTAGGGCCACAGGCTCACGCCGTCGATGTGGTTCTTGTAGGTGCGCCCGATTGCCTTGACGCCCTTCTTGAGGTCGTCCACCACGGTTTTGTTCCCCGCCACTTCCAGGAACGTCGGCAGCCAATCGTGGTGCTGCACGATCTCGGTGGAGATGGTGCCCGGCTTGATTTTCCCGGGGAAGCGCGCCACCAGTGGAATGCGGAACGCGCCCTCCCAGTTGGTGTCCTTCTCGCTGCGGAACGGGGTCATGCCGCCGTCCGGCCACGAATTGCGGTGCGGGCCGTTGTCGGTGGAATACACCACCAAGGTGTCGTCGGCGATACCCAGTTCGTCCAGGTAATCCAACAGAGAGCCCACGTTCTTGTCGTGGTCGATCATGGTGTCGTGGTACGGCGACTGCCAGCGCCCCGCCTGGCCCAGGCTTTCGGGCTTGGTGTGGGTGATCAGGTGCATGTGGGTGAAGTTCACCCAGGCGAAGAACGGGGTGTCGTCGTCGGTGGCCTGCTTGATGAAGCCCTTTGCGCGCTCGGCAAAGTCGTCGTCGCAGGTGACCATGCGTTCGCGGTTGAGCGGGCCGGTGTCTTCGATCTTCTGCTTGCCCACTTTGCCCCAGCGCGGCTGCTCCGTGGTGTCGTCCTTGTCGGTGGCGAAGCTGTGGATCACCCCGCGCGGCTTGACCGTGGCGATGAAGTCTCCGAATTCGTCCTCCGGGAAGTAGTCGTACATCTCCGGTTCTTCTTCGGCGTTGAGGTGGTACAGGTTGCCGTAGAACTCATCGAAGCCGTGGTTGGTCGGCAGCATGTGGTTCAGGTCGCCCAGGTGGTTCTTGCCGAACTGGCCGGTGGTGTAGCCCTCGTTCTTCAGCAACGCGGCGATGGTGACGATCTTCTCGTTCATGCCAATCGGCGCGCCGGGAATGCCTACTTTCGAGAGGCCGGTGCGCAGCACGCTCTGGCCGGTGATGAACGAGGAGCGGCCGGCCGTGCAGGATTGTTCACCGTAAGAGTCGGTGAACATGATGCCTTCGCGGGCGATACGGTCGATGTTTGGCGTCTGGTAGCCCATCAACCCGTGCGAGTAGCAGCTCAGGTTGGAGATGCCGATGTCATCGCCCCAGATGACCAGGATGTTGGGCTTTTTCTTCTTGCTGGCGGTGGCCATCGGGTTCTCCGGGAGCGCTTTGGCGGGTCCTTGGATGATCCCTGCGGGGCTGGGGGGCGACCACCGTGTTTCTACTTATGTTGGCTAAGTAATTCTGTCCCTTCGGTCTATCGGCTGCGGGTGCCATGTACCGACCAACGGTCGGTACCTACCGGGGCCGTGTGCCGACCAACAGTTGGTACGTGGCGCGGATGCATGGCGTGGCGCCGCCGGTAGGTACGGACCGTTGGTCTGTACGCCTTCAACGCCACGCGCTGCCTACCTGCACGTAGACAGTGTCGTCTTCCGGGCCGAAGGCGTAGTCCAGGCCTACGTAGAGGCCTAGTTGGCGCGCGATCAGGTAGCGGCCGCCGACGCCCTTGGCCACTTGGCTGGTAGCACCGGAGAAGCTGCCGTGCTCGCCCCAGGTGCGTCCCGCCCCGACGAAGCCAATGGCCGCCCAGCGCGGGGTGAGGTTCCAGCGCAGTTCGGTTTCGACGGTGGCGGCGCGCGTGTCCTGGTAGCGGGCCGAGCCGATGCCACGCAGGTCAATGTACGGTAACCGGTAAAACGGCACGTCGCCGCCCACCCAGCGCACGTCCACGCGCCCGCCCAGCACCATTCGCTTGTCGGCCAGCGGAAGGTAGCCGAACGCATGCGCGCGGTAGCTCTGGAAGTCGTTGTCGCTGCCGATGGCGTTATCGTAGAAGTTGCCCTCCAGCATGCCCAGCCAGCCGCTGTTGGGGGTAAACGAATTGTCGCGCTGGTCGTACTGCAGCGACAGCCCAAGGCCGGAGGTTTTTCGGTTCAGCTCGTGCGGCTTGAAGTACTGCCGGTCCGAATCGACGTCGAAGCCGATGTCCAGGTCCATGTAGACCCATTGCAGGCCCAGGAACAGCGACTGGTCGCCCAGGCGCCGGGCAATCTTCTGGAACGCCATGTAGCCGTCCGAGCTGTAGCCGATGCCCACTTCCGGCAGCACATTGCCCGGCGTGTAGAAGTCCAGGTTGAAGGAGGACTTGGCAACCCCACCGGTGTAGCGCCAGCGATCGTCCTTGAAGTGCAGCATGGCGCCGGCGCCGTAGGCCGTGCTGCCGTTCTCTGTCTTCATCCCCGCTACGCCGTAGATATTGGGCGGGATCATCTGCTTGCGCCCGTCGGCCGCGGTGCGTTCCAGCGCTGCGCCCTCCGGCCGGTGGAAGAACGCCAGGGCCACGCCGCCGCCGTAGCCCACGGCCGGGTCGCTGATGATCACCGGCACCGGCAGGAATCCCTTGCGGTCGAGCAGCCAGCGCGACATGTCGAAATGGCCGTCCTGCGGGTCCTTGAACATGGCGTGGCGGGGCACGGCCGGGGCCGGCGCCGTGGTGTCCGGCACTCCCTGCTGCGCCAGTGCGGGCGCACCCACCACGCAATGAAGGAGCACTGCGGCCACCGAACCTGCTTTCCATCCACGCATATCGTGCTCCCGGACGCTTCATCCCGTTCCCGGACAACACTGACAGACCCGGCCACCCTCCAGCCACGGCCGTTATACGTAGCAGCCCTAAGTACAACTACCGAGAACAGGCGGAAACATCGCAGCCTCGGTGCAACACGGAAGATGGCTGACGCACCGCGCTCCCTAGGCGCCTTTCAGCCTCCCGGGCCAGTCCCGGACGTCGCGTTCTTGTCCGCCTCAGGGGGCGCGTGCCCATGCCCACCGGCCGAATCCTCGATCTGGATGACCCGCCCCTTCTGCCAGGCATCCGCGCCGCCATCTACCGGCGGTGCAACGATATCAGCCCGACGCTCGCGCTTGTCCTGGCTGCTCACGCCCAGCCGGTCGTCCCGTGCAGCGACCATCTGAGGGTCAGCCTGCCCATCCGCCGTGAATCCCATCATCAGCTGCGGCATGCCACGCGGCAGATCCTTGTCCAGATCGGTATGCCAGGTGTGCCAGGTTTTTCCGTAGGTATGGATGAGCTTCCCCATCAACGCATGCTCGGCCACCTCCGGAATGCCGGGCGCAACCAACTGCCCCGATTTCACTTCGTGCACGTGGCTGTGCCATAGCGCCTTTTCCTGATCGGGCAAGGCGGCAAACAGCTTGGCGCTGATGATGTACTCCACCCCCATCAGCTTGGCGTCTTTAACGTTGCCGTCGTAGATCGTGCACTGGATGACATCCTCATTGAGGATGGAGCAGTAGTGGTGCGCCTCCATCTGCACCTTCATCTGGCCATTGTAGAAATGAAAGCCATCCAGATAGGCGTTGATGGCCTCGATCGGCGGCCGATCCTGCAACACCGCGGCACCCGTTTCGAGCACCTTGGTTTTGGCGGTTTCTTCCGCGCCAGGCGCCTGGACGTTGGATTCGGTGTTGCCGCCTCCACATCCGGCCAAGGCAAGCGAGATGGCACCGCAAATGATGGATCGACGCATGGGAGGCCCTCCGGGGAAGCCCCTGCATCGTGTCCTGTCGGATGTAACGTCGGGAGCATGGCGGCGTGATACCTGGATAAAAGCGCGGAGGAGTCCCACCAGGGGCGCAACCCGCTGTTCCTTCACCTCCCCACCCCACACGCAGGACTAACGTCGATACGGATGATTTGAGGCTGTGTAGTGATGTGGAGGAGAAACGGTCTCTCGATTGTGCTGTTCCTGTTGCTTGCCTGCTTCCTTGTGGGCCAGGTGTGGACAGGCTTCCTCAGCCATAACCAGGAACTGCACGAGGCCCACCGCGCCGGCTTGGACCTGTGGGCCTACCTGCACAGCGGCCATTTCGTAAGTGCCACCTTCGAGAACTGGGAAAGCGAGTTCCTGCAGATGGGCATGTACGTGCTGATTACGGTCAGACTGCGGCAAAAGGGCTCTGCGGAATCGCGCCCGCTGAAGGGGGAGGAGGAGGAGGAACGCATCCTGCCCGGCCCGCCCCCCTGGGCAGTCCG
>NZ_JBWJPC010000011.1:0-35508 GCF_056393145.1 Stenotrophomonas sp. Steno-Z4
AGATCTCAATGGGCCCGTAACAATTCGTAGCGCCGGCCGTTGGCCGGCCCTGGCCCCCGGCGCCACGTGCGGTCAATGCCCTCCGTCGAGCGCTTTGAGCTCGCTGACCAGCGCGCTGGCCGCACCGGCGCCATCGCCATAGAGCATGCGGGCGTTGTCGGCGTAGAACAGCGCGTTTTCGATGCCCGCGAAGCCGGTGCCCTTGCCGCGCTTGATCACCACCACGTTGCGGGCGTTGACCACGTCCAGGATCGGCATGCCGTAGATCGGGCTGGCCGGGTCAGTGCGCGCCACCGGGTTGACCACGTCGTTGGCACCGATCACCAGCACCACGTCGGTGGTGGGGAACTCAGGATTGATGTCATCCATGTCGGCGATCAGGTCGTAGGGCACGCCCGCTTCGGCCAACAGCACGTTCATGTGGCCCGGCATGCGCCCGGCCACCGGGTGGATCGCGAATTTGACCTTGATGCCGCGTTCCAACAGCCGCTGCGCCAGCTCCCATACCTTGTGCTGGGCCTGGGCCACGGCCATGCCATAACCGGGCACGATCACCACGCGCTCGGCGAACGCCAGCATCGCGGCCACGTCGCTGGCCTCGATCGGCTTCTGCGCGCCGGTGATTTCCTGGGCCGTGCCACCGCCGCCGAAGTTGGAGAACAGCACGCCGCTGATCGGCCGGTTCATCGCCTTGGCCATCAGGCGGGTGAGCAGGATGCCGGCCGCGCCGACCATCATGCCGGCGATGATCAGCGCCTCGTTGCCCAGCACGTAGCCTTCGAAAGCGACCGCCAGGCCGGTGAATGCGTTGTACAGCGAGATCACCACCGGCATGTCGGCGCCGCCGATCGGCAGGGTCATCAGCACGCCCAGCGCCAGCGCGACCACGAAGAAGCTGATGATCGCCACCGGGCTCAGGGTCACTGCCGCCCAGATGCCCAGCACCACCATCGCCAGCGCAACCAGCAGGTTGAACGCCTGCTGGCCGGGGAAGGTCACCCGCCGGTCCAGCCGGCCATCGAGCTTGGCCCAGGCGATGACCGAACCGGACAGCGACACCGCGCCGATCGCCGAGCCGATCACCGCCAGCGCGAGCACCGTGGCCGAGGGCTGGCGCGCGCTCAGTTCGGCGATGGCCTGCGCGCTCCAGTGGCTGGTATCGCGGTTGGCCAGGAACGAGAAACGCAGCAGTTCCACCGCACCGATCGCGGCGGCCGAACCGCCACCCATGCCGTTGTACAGCGCTACCATCTGCGGCATGTCGGTGATGGCCACCCGCTTGGCCGACCACCACGCCACGCCGGTACCGATCGCCACCGCAGCCAGGATCAGCGGCACGTTGTGCAGGTCGGGCAGGAAGAAGGTCGCCACCGTGGCGATCAGCATGCCCAGGCCGGCCCAGCGGATGCCGCTGCGCGCGGTCATCGGCGAGGCCATGCGCTGCAGGCCGAGCAGGAACAGGGTGGCGGCGACCAGGTAGCTCACCTGCACCAGCAACTGCAGCAGTTGCGCGGTGGTGACGTTCAAGGCGCCTTCTCCCCGGCGTCGCGCTTCTGGCTGGGCTTGAACATGTCCAGCATGCGCTCGGTCACCACGTAGCCACCGGCGGCATTGCCCGCGCCGAGCACCACGGCGATGAAGCCGATGATCTTTTCCAGCGGGGTCTGCGCATGGCCCAGCACCACCATGGCACCGATCAGGACGATGCCGTGGATGAAGTTCGACCCGGACATCAGGGGGGTATGCAGGATCACCGGCACCCGCGAAATGATCACGTGGCCTGCGATCGCAGCCAGCATGAAGATATACAACGCCACGAACCCGTCGCTCATTGCTGTCCCTCTTCCCGGCGGTCATCCCGTCCCCTGCATCATAACCATGCGCTGAACCGTTCTGCAGGGCGGTCAACCGATGCCGCACTGGTGCGTTCTCACCGTATCCCCCTGCGCGAGCGCTACCCTGTGCTGGTGAGCCCTTCCCTGCCGCCCCTGGCTGACGATGCCGATGCCGAAACCGCGTTGCCGGTGTCGCTGGATGCGTTCCTGGCCGGGATCGGCCCGCGCGCGTTCCGCTTCGCCGAGGCCGGGCTGCGCCAGCGCGACGACGCACTGGACGCGGTGCAGGACGCGATGCTGCGCATGCTGGCCTACCGCGACAAGCCGGCAGGGGAGTGGTCACCACTGTTCTGGAGCATCCTGCGCCGCCGGGTAGTCGACCTGCAGCGCCGGCGCGGCTTCCGGCTCCGGTTCTGGCGCAGCAGCGACGAGCTGGCCGGTGACCACGACATCGACTGGGCCGATCCTGGACCCGGCCCGGCCCAGGCCCATGAGCAGCGCGACCAGTACGCGGCGCTGGTCAGGGCATTGCGCGATCTACCTGCACGCCAGCGCGAGGCTTTCACCCTGCGCGTGCTGCAGCAGCTCGACGGCGCCACGACCGCAGCGGCCATGGGCTGCAGCGAGGGCGCGGTAAAAACCCATCTTTCGCGCGCCCGGCAGGCGCTGCAGCAGCACCTGGAGATTGAACTGTGAGCCGCCCCGTGCCCCCCACCCTTCCCGATGACGCCGCACTGGCGCAGCTGCACGCACATGCGGTGACCCAGCTCTCTCCCGCCACGCTGGCGCGCCTGCGTGCCGCACGGCATGCGCCGCAGCGGGCCCGCGCGCACGGCTGGTGGCTGGCCACCGCGTGTTCGCTGGTGGTGGCGCTGGGCCTGGGCATCAGCTTCACCGCCCGACCGCCGGCAGCCACCCCGATGCAGGTGGCGGCCGTGGCGGCGGATGACAGCAGCGACGTGCTCGACGAGAATCCGGACCTGTACCTGTGGCTGGGCGCCACCGACCTGGCAATGGAGTGAACATGAAACCGCGACTGACCCTGGCACTGGTACTGCTCTCGCTGAGCGCGGCCAGCGCCGCGCAGACCTCGACGCTGCCGGAGTGGGACAAGCTCACCCCGCAGCAGCGCGATGCGCTGATCGCGCCGGTGCGCGACCGCTGGAACGACGCGCCGCCGCCACAGCGCGAACGCATGCTGCAGCATGGCCAGCGTTGGCAGAGCATGACCCCGGAACAGCGCGAGCTGGCGCGGCGCGGCCGCCACCGTTTCGAGAACATGAGTCCGGAGCAGCGCGAGCAGGCCCGCGCGCTGTTCGCGCAGATGCGCGGCATGACCCCGGCCCAGCGCGATGCGCTGCGTGAGCGCTGGGGCAGCATGAGTCCGGAGCAGCGGCAGGAATGGCTGAAGGCCAATCCGGTCAAGGACCTGCCGCCGCGGTAGCGCCACGCCCTGCGCGGCGGCGCGATATCAGTTCGCAATCCAGCGCGTTTTCGCCAGCAGCTCATCGTCCCAATCAAACGCCACCGTGCCATCCTTCAGGAACAGCGCGACGAAGTTGTAAAGGTTGCGCGCATACATCTCACTGGCGTGCACCGCGCCTTGGCTGGCCAGGTCGAGCGGGCCGTCCACGGTGACGCCGCCGACGTCGACGGTTTCTCCCGGCCGGGTCGCCTCGCAGTTGCCGCCGGTCTCAGCGGCCAGGTCCACGATCACGCTGCCCGGGCGCATGCCCTGCACCATCGCGCTGGTGACGATCTTCGGCGCAGGGCGGCCGGGCACGGCGGCGGTACAGATCACCACATCGACCAACCGCAGGTACTCGCCCAGCCGACGCTGCTGCTCGGCGCGCTCGTCGTCGGTCAACGGACGGGCGTAACCGCCCTCGCCCACCGCGCTGACGCCAAGGTCAAGGAACTTGCCGCCGAGCGATTCAATCTGTTCGCGGGTTTCCGGGCGCACATCGAAGCCCTCCACCTGCGCCCCAAGCCGGCGCGCGGTGGCGATGGCCTGCAGGCCGGCCACGCCGGCGCCCACCACCAGCACGCGCGACGGCCGGATGGTGCCGGCGGCGGTGGTCAGCATGGGGAAGAAGCGCGGTGCCAGCTGGGCGGCAATCAGGGTGGCCTTGTAGCCGGCCATGCCGGCCTGCGAACTGAGCACGTCCATGGACTGTGCACGGGTGGTACGCGGCAGGCGCTCCAACGGAAATGCCTGCAGACCACGTGACTGGATCACGCCGGCGCGTTCGGCGTCGGCCTGCGGGTGCAGCATGCCGACCAGGCTGGCGCCGGACTTGAGCTGGCGCAGCCGCGCGGTTTCCGGCGGCTGCACGCACAGCACGATGTCGGCCTGGCCCAGGCGGGTGTCATCGGCGAGCTGCGCGCCGACATCCAGGTAGGCCTGGTCGGTAAAGCCGGCGCGCGTGCCGGCGCCCGGTTCGATCCACACGGTGGCGCCCAGCGCGATGTACTTGCGCGCCGTTTCCGGCGTCAGCGCTACGCGGCGTTCGCCCTGCGCGTGTTCCTTGACCCCCAACACCTCGACAGCCATGCATGTCCCCGAGCAGCGGTAAGTGGTGGGATCGTAACCCGATTGGTCGGGTGGGAGACCTTTCCGCTGGAAGCGCTGCCTGGAATCGGGCTTCGCATGGGTGCCGGCCGTTGGCCGGCAGCTTCATGCATTCAGGCGAACAGCCATTGCCTGACGGGTTATCGCGCAGGGCCGGCGGGTGCGGAGGTACGGGGGGCGCCGTGAACCCATCCATGGGGGCTCTTGCGAAACATCCATGTTTCGCAAAGCCCCCGTACCCCCGCACCCGCCGACCCTCTGACGGTTGGCGGTGGCCATGGGAGATCAAAGGCCGTTTGGATCATTTCCATGCGTTACCGCGCGCGGGCGTTACAACGGCAGTCGTTTGGGAACCGACCCTACCCTGCCCCATGTGATCCGCGTAGAGCCACGCCCTGCGTGGCTGATTTTTCCAGCCGCACGCGATCCACCATCGAGGGGAGGCCGGCGGGCAGCCCCTGTAGGGACTGTCAAAAACATGGATGTTTTTGCCAAGCCCCCAGGGATGGGTTTACGGCGTGTCCCGTAAGGGGCTGCCCGTCGGCCTCCCCAGCACGTAGCAGCCGAAACGCCGCAGTTGACGTTGACGTTGACGTTGAACGCAACCTCAGTGAACCGTAGCGCCCTTGGTATCCAGGCGATCGATCACGCCCTGCATGGCGCTGTCGAAGGCGCCATCGTCGATGTGCGCGCGCAGGCGGCCGAGGCGCACCATGACCGCCAGTTCTTCCGGCGAGGCCACGCAGAAACGCACGCCGCGTCGGTTCACGAACAGCAGGCGCTGCGAGATCGGGCTGACCCAGGACAGTTTGCCGGCCTGGACTTTGCCGTCCTTGTCGACGAAATCGAGCCAGCTGCCGATTTCCAGGCCGCGGAAACGGTCGGCATCGGCATTATCGAAATCGGTGACGTCGACCTTGCTGCCCAGCTCCACGCCTGCGCTGTCCGCAGCCGGCGGCGTCGGCAGGACCACCTGCGGCAGCTCCGGCAGCGCGCGTTCCAGTTCCGGGCGCGATTCGGCAATGGACTGCAGCGTGTCATGCAGCGAATCGATCGCCGCGTTGGCGCCATCGGCGTGTACGCCGACACTGGCAAACACCTTGCGCAGCACGGGGTGCCATGCCTGCAGCCACGGCTTGCCGACGATCTGGCGCCGGGCTTCGGACACTTCTTCCAGGATCCCGTCGGCCAACGCGAGCGCCTCGCTCACCGAAGGGCCGTCGTCGCCTTCGCGCAGCACCGCCAGGGTCAGATGGTGTTGCCACGGCTGCCGCAGGAATTCGCCGATGGCCTGCGGCAATGCCGTATCGGCGATCCGCCAATCCAGTTCGGATGCCGCGCGGGTGCGCGCCACTTCCAGCTTTTCCTGGCCGCGCTGGGTCTCGGCGGCGCGGCGCTCGGCGATCTCGATGCGGCGGCGGTGCTGGGCCAGGAAGTCGCGGAATTCTTCTTCCAACGTCAGGAAGATGGCCAGGTTCTCGTTGAACTCGGCCACCAGCCGCTCGATGATTTCCTCGACCTTGCCCATCAGCACGCGCTCGGCCTGGCTCTCGCCGGTGTTGCCTTCGCAGGCCTCGGCCAGCGAATTGAGCAGCTTGCGCGCCGGGTGGGTCTTCTGCACGAACATGCGGCGGTCGAGCATGGCCACCTTCACGAAGGGCACCACCAGCCGGCCGATCAGCTCGCGCGAGCGACCTTCCAGGTCGCGCTCGTCCAGCATCACATCGAACAGCATGCCCACCAGGTCGATCGCATCTTCATCCTGCGGGTCCAGGCGCGCCTGCGCCGGGTCCACGCCGAGCCGGGTTGCACCGGACAGCACTTCGCTCTTCAGCCGCTGCGCCAGCGATTCGCCGTCTTCGCCGATCGCCGCGCGCAGGGTCGCGCTCGGCGTGGCCTGCAGCAGCGACAGCACCGACATCATTTCGCGCTGGCTCAGTGGGCGCTGTTGCCCCACCGCCACGCTGGCGGCGGAGGTCGCGTCTTCGCGGACATGCCGGGTCTGCTGCAGCAGCTCGTGCAGCGCTTCCAGCAACATGCCCTGGTTGCCGCTCATCCCGTCCGGGCCTTCGGCTGCATGGTCATGCGCGGCCTGCGCCGACTGCATGCGGCCACGGCTGGCCGCCCAGCGGTCGGCGAAGCGCCGTGCCCAGGCCGGGGCCGCGCCTTCGTCGGCTGCGCCGCTTTCGGTTTCCAGGGCCTGGACCAGCTCGTCCAGCTCCTGCCGGGGCGTGGGCGGACGCGGCGCGGCGCGGCGCGGGGCGGACATCTGCGGCATCACACCGGCAGCGGCCAGTTGTTCGTCGAGTTTCTCGTAACGCTTGCCGATCGGCGCGTGCAGGTCGCGCTCGCACAGCTTGATCAGCACCAGGCGCACTTCCGGCGCCAGTTCACAGTCTGCGAAGGCCTCATGGATGGCCACGCCGATGTGTTCGGGGCTGATCGGGTTGGTGTCGGCGTTCAGTTCCAGCCCGCCGGCGATCCAGCCCAGGCGGCGGTCAAGCCGGCCCAGTACCGGCTTCCAGTCGCGCAGCAGCACGGTGGCGAAGTTGCGCACCGCCAGCCGCGATTCCAGCACGTGCTCGGGGACCAGGCTGAGCCCTTCCCCGCCCGCACCGGCCAGCGTGGCTTCGGCCGACAGTGGCTCAGCGTGTTCCAGCGCGTCCCAGGCCCTGGCCAGGTGCCCACGGAAACCGGCCACGATGTCTTCACGGCGCCGACGCAGTTCACGCATGCCATCGAGGAACAGCAGCTGCGACGCGCCGGCGGTGCCGGCACGGTCGAACAGCACGTCGTCGAAGCGGGCGATCACGGTCGCGAACGACTCGGCCAGGCCCGGCAGGGCGGCCTCGCGTGCAAGCTTCAACAGCGCCGGGTCGCGACCCGGCTGTCCCGATACGTTGGGCGTGGCGATCATGCGAAAAGGCTCCCCACCCTCGCTGGTACAGAATGCAGCATGGATACAACAGGCACGGGCGTCCCCAAGACACCAGCACACGGATGGTAGGACGCCCCACCGGTCAGGGACAGTGAAACAGTCCGCACTTTGAACCTCATGACCCGGGTGCCGGCAGGCCTTGTATCGTAAGGCCAGCGCGGGTGGGAAGCGAGTACAGCGACGTGAAGGAGTGCCGTTAATTAAGTGAGGTTCATCACGTTTTGTCGCAAATGGGCAGGAGATCGCCAGAAGACGGGTCACAAACTGCCCCGACTATAATCTGAGCCACCCCGATGCCCGACAGAGACCCCATGCTCGACTCCCCTGCGCTGCAAGCCCTGGACGCCCGCCGTTCGGTTCCCGCCCTGCAACTGGGCGCGCCCGGACCGGACCCGGCCACCCTGCAGCGGATGCTGGCCTCGGCCGTGCGCGTGCCGGACCACGGCAAGCGGGTGCCCTTCCGCTTCCTGCGCATCGCCGGCGATGCGCGCCTGCAGCTGGGTGAGTTCCTGGCCCGGCGCAGCCGCGAGCGCGACCCCACTGTCTCCGACGCACAGGTCGAAAAGGACCGGCTGCGCTTTTCGCATGCGCCGCTGATCATCACCGTCATCGCCGCGCCTACGCCCAGCCCGAAGGTACCCGAGCTGGAGCAGCTGATGACCGCCGGCTGCGTCTGCTTCGCGCTTTTGCAGGCCGCGCAGGCGCTGGGCTTTGGCGCCCAGTGGCTGACCGCCTGGATGGCGTTCGACCCGGCCGTGCATGCCCACCTGGGCCTGGCCGCGCATGAGCAGATCGTGGGTTTCATCCATATCGGCACCCCGAAGACCGCCGTGCCCGAACGTGAGCGCCCTGATCCGGCCGCGTTGCTGCAGGACTGGGTGGGCTGAGTGCACACGCCTCTCTACCTGGTGGATGCCAGCCTGTACGTGTTCCGGGCCTGGCATTCGATGCCCGATGAATTCCAGGACCAGCAGGGCTGGCCGACCAACGCGGTGCATGGCTTTGCCCGCTTCCTGCTCGACCTGCTGGAGCGCGAGCGCCCGCAGCACATCGCCATTGCCTTCGACGAGGCGCTGGACAGCTGCTTCCGCCACACCCTCTACGCTGCCTACAAGGCCAACCGCGATCCGGCGCCCGACGCGCTGCGCCGCCAGTTCGCGCACTGCAAGGCGCTGTGCAGCGCGCTGGGCCTGACCGTGCTGGCCCACCACGAATACGAGGCCGACGACCTGATCGGCAGCGCGCTGCATGCGCGCCGCCCGGCCGGCATGCGCGGGGTGATCATCTCGGCCGACAAGGACCTGTCGCAGCTGCTGTTCGAGCATGACGAGCAATGGGATTACGCCCGCAACCAGCGCTGGGGCATGGCCGGGGTCAAGGCCCGCCATGGCGTGCATGCGCACCAGATCGCCGATTACCTGGCACTGTGCGGCGATGCGGTCGACAACATTCCCGGGGTGACCGGCGTCGGCGCCAAGTCGGCCGCCGTGCTGCTGGCCCATTTCGGCAGCCTGGACATCCTGTACGAGCGGCTGGACGAAGTGCCGTTCCTGCGCCTGCGCGGCGCCGCGCAGATGGCGGTGCGGCTGCGCGAGCAGCGCGAGCATGCGCTGCTGTGGCGGCAGCTCACCACCATCGCGCTGGATGCACCGCTGGATGCGGCGCAGGCCGATTTCAGCCGTTCCAGCGCCGATCCGCAGATGCTGCAGGGCCTGTGCGAGGCGCTGCGCTTTGGTCCGCTGACCCGGCGCCGGCTGTTCAACGCTGCCGGCATTCCCGATATTTCTCCTCCCGCAAGCGAGTTCGCATGAACCCCAACACGCAAGCCCCGAAGGTCGTCTACGAAGGCAAGTACCAGCGCATGGTCGTGCGCGGCTCGTGGGAGTACAGCGAACGCACCCACGCTGGCGGACTGGCCGCGATCATCATCGCCGTCACCCCCGACGACAACGTGCTGTTCGTCGAGCAGTTCCGCGTACCGCTGCAGGCCAAGACGATCGAGATGCCGGCCGGCCTGGTCGGCGATTTCGACGCGGGAGAATCGATTGAAGACTCCGCCGTGCGCGAGCTGGAAGAAGAAACCGGCTGGACCGCCGGGCATGCCGAAGTGTTGATGATCGGCCCGACCTCCTCCGGTGCCAGCAGCGAGAAAATCGCCTTCGTGCGCGCCACCGGCCTGCGCAGGGTCGGCGAAGGCGGCGGCGATGCCAGCGAGGACATCACCGTGCACGAGGTGCCGCGTGCGCGCGCGGCGGCCTGGCTGGTGGAGAAGATGGGCCAGGGCTACCAGCTGGACGCGAAGTTGTGGGCTGGGCTGTGGATGATCGAGCACCACCTGGATGGCACCGCACGTGGCTGATTCCCGCGCGCTTCCGCTGGCGGCCACGCCCCTGCTTGGCGCCAAGGATCCTGCACCGTTCACCGTGCTGCATCCGGCCGGGCGTTCGCCGTATGTGCTGATCACCGACCACGCCGGCCAGCAGGTGCCGGAGGTGCTGGCGAACCTGGGGCTGCCGCAGGTCGAGCGCGACCGCCATATCGGCTGGGACATCGGCATTGCCGGGGTCACCCGCGAACTGGCCCGGTTGCTCGACGCGTGGGCGATCACCCAGACCTATTCGCGGCTGGTGATCGACTGCAACCGTCCGTTGGCGTCGCCGACGCTGATTCCCGAGGTCAGCGACCATACCGTGGTGCCGGGCAACGCCGGGCTGTCGGCCGCGCAGCGGCAGCAGCGCATCGATGCAATCCACGCGCCCTACCATGCGCGCATTGCCGCCGAGCTGGATGCACGCGCCGGGCAGCAGCGCCCGACGGTGCTGGTGATGATGCACAGCTTCACCCCGCGCATGAACGGTGCGGACCGGCCGTGGCATGCCGGGGTGCTGTACCACCAGGACACGCGCCTGGCGCATGCGCTGCTGCAGGCACTGCGCGACGAAGGCGACCTGGTGGTGGGCGACAACGAACCGTATTCGGTCAGCAGCACCAGCGATTACGCGGTGCCGGTGCATGGTGAAGGCCGCGGGCTGCTGCACGTTGAGCTGGAAATCCGCCAGGACCTGATCGCCGATGCCGCCGGTCAGCGCGCGTGGGCCGAACGCCTGGCGCGGGTGTTCACCGCGCTGGACGTCACGGCGCGGTCAACCCCGTAGCCCCGGCAGGTACCCACCGTGGGTGGGTACATCCATCAGGCGGCGAAACCATCCGTCGCGCGCACCAGCGCATCGATGGTCTCTGCCTCGAACGCGGAATGGCCCGATGCCGGGCTGATCTCGAGCGTGGATTTCGGCCAGGCCTTGTGCAGCTCCCACGCATTCTGCAGCGGGCACACCACGTCGTAACGGCCGTGCACGATCACGCCCGGGATGTCGGCGATGCGGTGCGCGTCGCGCAGCAGCTGTTCTTCGACCTCGAAGAAACCGCCGTTGACGAAGTAGTGGTTCTCGATGCGCGCGAATGCCAGCGCGAAGCGCGGGTCTTCATGGCTGTTCACGAAGTCGGCATCCACGTGCAGGAAGCTGGTGGCCCCTTCCCACACGCTCCACGCCTTGGCCGCGGCCAGGCGGGTGGCTTCATCGTCGCTGGTGAGGCGGCGGTGGAAGGCGGAAATAAGGTCGTGGCGTTCCACCGCCGGGATCGGCGCCAGGTAGTGTTCCCACGCATCGGGGAACAGGCGGTTGGCGCCTTCCTGGTAGAACCATTCCAGTTCCCAGCGCCGCAGCATGAAGATGCCACGCAGCACCAGCTCGGTGACCTGCTGCGGGTGGGTCTGGGCATAGGCCAGCGCCAGGGTCGAACCCCAGCTGCCGCCGAAGACCTGCCAGCGTTCTACCTTCAGGTGCTCGCGCAGCTTCTCGATGTCGGCCACCAGATCCCAGGTGGTGTTGTCCACCAGGTCGGCGTGCGGGGTGGAACGGCCAGCACCGCGCTGGTCGAACAGGATGATGCGGTACTTGGCCGGATCATGGAACTGACGCATCTTGTCGCTGCAGCCGCCACCCGGGCCGCCGTGCAGCATCACCACCGGCTTGCCCTGCGGATTGCCGCACTGTTCGAAATACAGCGTGTGGCGGTCGTCGACCTTCAGGCTGCCAACGTCGTAGGGGGTGATGGCCGGGTACAGCGTGCGCATGGGTGGAGCTCCAGTGGAATCACGGTCGCTCATTCTACCGCTGGGTGGTGGGCCACCGTCCCAGGCTCACCCGGTCGCGCTGCTCCAGGTCCAGCGCGGTTTCCACCTCGACGAATCCGGCGCCCTCCAGCAGCGCGCGGATCGCTTCGCCCTGGTCCCACCCATGTTCCATCAGCAGCCAACCGCCCGGCTGCAGGTGCGCGGGCGCGCCGGCGATGATCAGGCGGATGTCGTCCAGCCCGTCGTGGCCAGACGCCAGTGCGGTGGCTGGTTCGAAGCGCAGGTCGCCCTGGGCCAGGTGCGGGTCGTCGCTGGCGATGTACGGCGGATTGCTGGCGATCAGGTCGAAGCGCTCGCCGGCCAAGGGGGCATGCCAGGATCCCTGCCGGAACGCGACGTTGGCCAGCCCATGCTGGCGGGCATTGCCGGCAGCGACGGCGATCGCATCGCCACTCATGTCCGTGGCCACGATCTGCGCCAGCGGGCGTTCACTGGCCAGGGCCAGCGCAATGGCACCGCTGCCGGTGCCCAGGTCGGCGATCCGCAGCGGCACGCCCTCCGGCAGCCGCTCCAAGGCCAGTTCGACCAGCCGTTCGGTTTCCGGGCGCGGAATCAAGGTGGCCGGGCTGACCGCCAGGTCCAGGGTCCAGAAGCCGCGCCGGCCCAGCAGGTAGGCGACCGGCTCACCGGCGATGCGACGCTGCAGCAGCGCCGCGAATGCCTCTGCCGTGGCCGTGTCGAGCAGGTCGGTCGCATGCGCGAACAGCCAGCCGCGCTCGCGCCCCAACACATGCAGCAGCAGCAGTTCGGCTTCGTGCCGGCCTTCCACCCCGGGCAGCGCACGGGCGGCGGCGGCAAGCAGTTGGCGGATCTCCTGCGGGGCAGCGTTCATGGCGGGCCTGGGCGACGGTGGGGGCGCAGTGTAGGCCAATGGCGGCACGGGCCGGCCCCCGCGACCGGTTGTCGCAGCCACCTCGCGACGCTGAAAGGCGGTTCAGGCACCGCGACGGGCGGATAACCTGCGGCTATCACCGCGCGGCGCGAGGAAATGATGAAAATCCTTTCCACACAATGGGCTACGAATGAATAGCGGCCCGCGTTCACTCGGGAATCAGGCCGTTTCGATAGACTGTATATATCGTATTGATGAAATCAATGCATTTTCCTTATCGAAACCCAGCCGGTACTCTGTGTTGGCTGATTCACCCATCCCCCTTCACCACGAGGAATATCGATGTCGCTCATCAACACCCAGATCAAGCCGTTCGAAGCCAACGCCTATCAGAATGGCGAATTCATCAAGGTGTCGGACAGCACCCTGAAGGGCCAGTGGTCGGTCCTGATCTTCATGCCGGCCGCCTTCACCTTCAACTGCCCGACCGAGATTGAAGACGCCGCCGATCATTACGCCGAGTTCCAGAAGGCCGGTGCCGAGGTGTACATCGTCACCACCGACACCCACTTCTCGCACAAGGTGTGGCACGAAACCTCGCCGGCCGTCGGCAAGGCCCAGTTCCCGCTGGTCGGCGACCCGACCCACCAGCTGACCAACGCCTTCGGCGTGCACATTGCCGAAGAAGGCCTGGCCCTGCGCGGCACGTTCATCATCAATCCGGAAGGCGTGATCAAGACCCTGGAGATCCACTCCAACGAGATCGCCCGTGACGTCTCCGAGACCCTGCGCAAGTTGAAGGCTGCCCAGTTCACCGCCGCCAACCCGAACCAGGTGTGCCCGGCCAAGTGGAAGGAAGGCGAGAAGACCCTGACCCCGTCGCTGGACCTGGTCGGCAAGATCTAAGCAACGCCTCATCCCCATTCCCGTTGCGACGGGAGTGGGGGTGAATCCAAGCCGGTGCGCCCGCGCCCGTTTCGATTCACCCCTACGCCGCCCAGATGTACCGTAGCGGTACGTCGACGCCGTTCCTTTGCCTGAATCAAGGAGTTTTTCGATGTTGGATGCCAACCTCCAGTCCCAGCTGAAGACCTACCTGGAACGCGTCACCCGGCCGATCCAGATCACCGCGCACGCCGACGACGGCGCCAAGTCGCAGGAGATGCTGGAGCTGCTGGAAACCCTGGTCAGCCTGTCCAGCCAGATCACCCTCGACGTGCGCCGCGACGGCGCCGAGCGCACCCCCTCCTTCGCGCTGACCTCGCCGGGCCAGGACATCCACCTGGCCTTCGCCGGCCTGCCGATGGGCCACGAATTCACCTCGCTGGTGCTGGCGCTGCTGCAGGTCGGCGGCCACCCCTCCAAGGCAACGGCCGAGGTGATCGAGCAGGTGCAGGGGCTGGAAGGCGAGTACCGGTTCGAGACCTACTTCTCGCTGTCCTGCCAGAACTGCCCGGACGTGGTCCAGGCACTCAACCTGGCCGCGGTGCTGAACCCGCGCATCCAGCACGTGGCGATCGACGGTGGCCTGTTCCCGGCCGAGGTCGAAGCACGCCAGATCATGTCCGTGCCCACCGTGTACCTCAACGGTGAAGTGTTCGACCAGGGCCGCATGAGCCTGGAGCAGATCGTGGCCAAGCTGGACACCGGTTCGGCCAAGCGCGACGCGGCGAAGATCGCCGCGAAGGCGCCGTACGACGTGCTGGTCATCGGCGGCGGCCCGGCCGGCGCCGCTGCGGCGATCTACGCCGCGCGCAAGGGCATCCGTACCGGCGTGGCAGCCGAGCGTTTCGGTGGCCAGGTGCTGGACACCATGGCGATCGAGAACTTCATCTCGGTCAAGGAAACCGAAGGCCCGAAGCTGGCCATGGCACTGGAACAGCACGTGCGCGAGTACGACGTGGACATCATGAACCTGCAGCGCGCCAGCGGCCTGGTGCCGGCCGGCGACGATGGCCTGGTCGAGATCAAGCTGGAGAACGGCGCGTCGCTGAAGTCGCGCTCGGTGATCCTGTCCACCGGGGCGCGCTGGCGCCAGATGAACGTGCCCGGCGAAGACCAGTATCGCAACAAGGGCGTGGCCTACTGCCCGCATTGCGACGGCCCGTTGTTCAAGGGCAAGCGGGTGGCGGTGATCGGCGGCGGCAATTCCGGGGTGGAAGCGGCGATCGACCTGGCCGGCATCGTGACGCATGTGACCCTTCTGGAGTTCGACGACAAACTCCGCGCCGATGAAGTCCTGCAGAAGAAGCTGCGCAGCCTGGGCAATGTCACCATCATCACCAGCGCGCTCACCCAGGAAGTGCTGGGCGATGGTCAAAAGGTGAACGGCCTGGTCTACAAGGACCGCGTGGGTGGCGACGCCCACCGGGTCGAGCTGGAAGGCATCTTCGTGCAGATCGGGCTGCTGCCCAATACGGAGTGGCTGAAGGACGCGGTGGCGCTGTCGCCGCGCGGCGAAGTGGTCATTGACGACCGCGGCCAGACCAGTGTTCCGGGCGTGTTCGCCGCGGGAGATTGCACAACCGTACCCTACAAGCAGATCATCATCGCCATGGGCGCCGGTTCGACGGCCGCGCTGAGCGCTTTTGACCACCTGATCCGAACTACCGTTCCCAAGAGCAGCGGCGCCGTCGCCGAAGCTGCCTGAAACGTCCGGTTCCCCGCTTGCGGGGAACCTTTTTTACCTGCTGGGGAAACCACGCCATCGCCCGGTCCATTACCGTCTAGAGGTACAAGGAAATGAACCTACGTGATCTGAAATATCTGGTGGCGTTGGCTGACCATCGCCACTTTGGTCGCGCGGCGGCGTCCTGCTTCGTCAGCCAGCCCACGCTCTCGACCCAGATCCGCAAGCTCGAGGATGAGCTGGGCCTGCCGCTGGTGGAACGTTCCCCGCGCAAGGTGATGCTGACCCCGGCCGGGCTGGAAGCGGCCGCCCGCGCGCGCTCGATCATGGGCGAAATCGAACAATTGAAAGAAGCGGCGCGGCGCAGCCGCGATCCGGAAGCGGGCACGGTCCGGCTGGGCATCTTCCCCACGCTGGGCCCCTACCTGCTGCCGCACGTCATCCCCAACATCCGCGGACGCTTCCCGCAGCTGGAACTGCTGCTGGTCGAAGAAAAAAGCGACGAGCTGCTGCACCGGCTGCGCGACGGCCGGCTGGACGCGGCGCTGTTGGCACTGCCCCTGGACGACGACCAGCTGCACGCCGAGTTCCTGTTCGAGGAACCGTTCCTGCTGGCCGTCTCCGGCCAGCACCCGCTGGCGCGACGCCTGCACCTGGACGTGCAGGAGCTGTCTTCGCAGAAGCTGCTGCTGCTTGAAGACGGGCACTGCCTGCGCGACCAGGCGCTGGCGGTGTGCCGGCTGTTCGGCGCCAACGAGAAATCCGAATTCCGCGCCACCAGCCTGGAGACGCTGCGCCAGATGGTCGCGGCCGACGTCGGCATCACCCTGCTGCCGACGCTGTCGGTGAAGCCGCCGGTGCCGCGCTCGGACAACATCCGTCTGCTCGACTTCGAGGGCGAAGACCGCCCCAGCCGGCGCATCGCGATGGCCTGGCGGCGCAGCTCGGCCATGACCGGGTTCCTGGAACAGCTGGCCGAGCAGTTCAAGCGGCTGCCGGAGGCATTGTTCATGCTGGACCCCGCCGATGGCGCCCCGGACCGGCCGCAGCCGCTGCAGGCGCGGGCCTGACGGTCACGCTGAACCGGCCATGCCGGGGTGCCCCGGGCCTGGGTCGCATCCGCTGCGGATAGGCAGCACAATAGGACAAGGCGGTGCCAGCAGGCGCCGCCTTTTGCTTGGGTCTTCCATAAACAAGGAGTTTCAGATGTCTACCGCCAGCGGCCTGCCGCCGTCCATCACCGTTTCCAGTCACGACATGGACCGCCTCGAGGCCATGCTCGACGGCCCCACCATCGCCAAGACGCCTGCGGCGCTGGCCCTGGCCGATGAGCTGAACCGTGCGACCGTCGTGGCGCCGGAACAGATGCCCGAAGGCGTGGTCATGATGCATTCGCGGGTGGAATGCGAAGATGAGCTGCACGGCGACAAGCACGAGCTGACGCTGGTGTACCCGCGCGAAGCCGATGTCGACCAGGGCAAGGTCTCCATCCTCGCACCGGTGGGCACCGCACTGCTGGGCCTGGCCGTTGGCCAGTCGATGGACTGGGATGCACCTGGCGGCCGCAAACTGCGCCTGCGGGTGAAGGCCGTCCACGCCCCCAAGATTTGATCGTCCCTGCCACGCACCGCGCAGGGCCCAGGTAACGTTCCAGGAGCCGCAATGAGCACCGCAACCCCGTCCAAACTTTCGCAGCTGCGCGACCTGTCCGTGGTCGTGGCCGATACCGGCGATTACGAGGCGATCAAGCGCCTGAAGCCGGTCGACTGCACGACCAATCCCACGCTGGTCAAGAAGGCACTCGACCTGCCGGTCTATGCCGAACTGATCGAGCGCGAACTGGCCTGGGGCCGTGAGCAGTCGGGCGAGCGCGAAACCGTCGTGCACGCCGTGGCCGACCGCCTCACCGTGGGCGTGGGCACGCTGCTGAGCACGCTGGTGCCGGGCCGTGTGTCCACCGAAGTCGACGCCGACCTGGCGCACGACACGGCGAGCACGGTGACCAAGGCGCGCCAGTTCATCGCCATGTACGAAGCGGCCGGCGTGCCGCGCAGCAAGGTGCTGATCAAGATCGCCGCCACCTGGGAAGGCGTGGAAGCCGCCCGCCAGCTGCAGGCCGAAGGCATCGACTGCAATCTGACGCTGATCTTCAACCCGACCCAGGCGCTGGCCTGCAGCGAAGCCGGCGCGTTCCTGATCTCCCCGTTCGTCGGCCGGATCCTGGACTGGTACGTGGCCAACGGCCAGGCCCCGGCCAACATCGACGCCGACCCGGGCGTGGTGTTCGTGCGGGGCGTGTACGCCGAGTTCAAGCGCCGCGGCTCGCCGACGGTGGTGATGGGCGCCTCGTTCCGTTCTACCGCGCAGATCGAAGCGCTGGCCGGTTGCGACCGCCTGACCATCTCGCCGGACCTGCTGGAAAAGCTGGACGCCGACCACGGCGAGCTGCCGCGCAAGCTGGTGGCGGGTGCCCCCGAACCGGTCACCGTCACCCCGATCGACGCCGCGACGTTCGCCGCCGACCTGGCCGCCGACCCGATGGCCACCGAGAAGCTGGCCGCCGGCATCGACGCATTCGCCAAGGACCTTGAAGCGCTGCGCCAGACGATTCGCGAACGGCTGTAAGCCGTAGTTGTTACCGATGTAAAAGCGGGACGGATGCTGCGATTGCATTCGTCCCGTTTTCATTTGAGATTTCCGTGAACGGCTGGCGTTTCAGTTAATCCGAGCAGGGCGGCCGTCGGCCAGCCCCGCTCCGGGACACGCCGTAAACCCATCCATGGGGGCTTGGCAAAAACATCCATGTTTTTGACAGTCCCTACGGGGGCTGCCCGCCGTCCGCCCCAGATGGTGAGTCGCATGCGGATGGAAAGAGCAGACACGCATGGCGTGACCCTACGCGGTGCGCTGGTAGGTTCGGTTCCCGAACGAACGCACGCAACCCACCACCGTCCGGTAACGCATGAAAATGATCGGCACTGCCGTTGATCTTCCCGTGGCCCCCAACACACCGTCGAGGGTCGGCGGGGGCGGGTTTGCGGGACTGTAGAAAACATGGATGTTTTCTACAAGCCCCCATGGATGGGTTCACGGCGTGTCCCGCAAACCCGCACCCGCCGGCCCAGCTAAGGCCATGCGCAGGCTACCGGCTGTTCGCCAGAACGCATGAAGGTGCCGGGCAACGCCCGGCACCTCCAGCATCAAATGCAACTAGGAGCTGTTAAGCCCCAACCCCGATCGGGCAACTCACCCCAGTGCCACCAATCCCGCAATAGCCATTCGGATTCTTGGCCAGATACTGCTGGTGATAGTCCTCGGCGTAGTAGTACTCCGGCGCCGGGAATTCGATCTCGGTAGTGATCGCCCCCAACCCGGCCTCGGTCAGCCGCTGCTGGTAGGCATCGCGGCTGGCCAACGCCGCATCGAACTGGGCCTGGGACGTGGCATGGACCGCCGAACGGTACTGGGTGCCGGTATCGTTGCCCTGGCGCATGCCCTGGGTCGGGTCGTGGTTCTCCCAGAACACCTGCAGCAGCTCGCCCAGGCTGATGATCGCCGGGTCGAACACCACCTCCACGATCTCGGTGTGCCCGGTCAGGCCCGAGCACACTTCCTCGTAGGTCGGGTTCGGGGTCACCCCGCCCGCATAGCCCACCGAGGTCGAATACACCCCCGGCAAGGTCCAGAACTTGCGCTCCGCGCCCCAGAAGCAGCCCATGGCGAAGCGGATGCGCTCCAGCCCGGCGAAGCCGTCCTTGAGCGGATGGCTGTTAACATAGTGCTGGTTGTGCAGCGGAAGCGGGTGCTCGCGGCCGGGCAGCGCCTCTTCCGGGCGCGGCAGGCGCTGCTTGAACGCCCCGATACTCAACAGGCCCTTGGCAATACCCAACATGGCGCTCTCCTAGGCCGGCAACAGGCCGGCGCTTTCGTCACCGTCAAATATGGGGTCGTCCTGTGGCCCGCCCAAGTCCAGCCCGGCCACGATCTGCTCCGCCTTCGGGCGGGCCAGGTCCGGAACGCAGACCCGCAGCACCCCGAACAGCGGCAGCTCGCCCATCCCGCCCAGCAGCGACTCACCGAAAACGAAGGCCGGAATCCCGGCCGCCTCCAGCGCGTGCTTGACCAGATGGGCGTCGAACAGGTTGTCGGCCTGGTAGATCACGTGCATGAGAGGCTCCCGTGGGGTTCTGGGGCAGCATACGCTGGCGCTCGAATGAGTGCCGACCAACGGTCGGCACCTACCGTCTAACGCGTCCCGGGGGGACGCGTTAGACTGGCAATCTTTCTGCCTTCTGCCTGCGCATCATGTCCGAGCCTACTGCCGCCCCTACCGACGCCCTTCCGGAAACCCACGAAAAGCGGGATTTCATCCGTCAGATCGTCCGCGAGGACCTGGCCGCCGGCAAGCATGCCGCGATCAAGACACGCTTCCCGCCCGAGCCCAACGGCTACCTGCACATCGGCCATGCCAAGTCGATCTGCCTGAACTTCGGCATCGCCGGTGAGTTCGCCGGCGTCTGCAACCTGCGCTTCGACGATACCAACCCGGCCAAGGAAGACCCCGAGTACGTGGCCGCCATCCAGGACGACGTGCGCTGGCTGGGCTTCACCTGGAACGAACTGCGGCATGCCTCCGATTACTTCGACGCCTACTACCTGGCCGCCGAAAAGCTGATCCGCGACGGCAAGGCCTATGTCTGCGACCTCTCGGCCGAGGAAGTGCGCGCCTACCGCGGCACCCTGACCGAACCCGGCCGCCCCTCGCCCTGGCGCGACCGCAGCGTGGACGAAAACCTGGACCTGTTCCGCCGCATGCGCGCCGGTGAGTTCCCCGACGGCGCGCGCACCGTGCGCGCCAAGATCGACATGGCCAGCGGCAACATCAACCTGCGCGATCCCGCGCTGTACCGCATCAAGCACGTCGAGCACCAGAACACCGGCAACGCCTGGCCGATCTACCCGATGTACGACTTTGCCCATGCCCTGGGCGATTCCATCGAAGGCATCACCCACTCGCTGTGCACCCTGGAATTCGAAGACCACCGCCCGCTGTACGACTGGTGCGTGGACAACGTCGACTTCGCCCATGACGATGCGCTGACCGCACCGCTGGTCGAACGCGGCCTGCCGCGCGAAGCTGCCAAGCCGCGCCAGATCGAATTCTCGCGTTTGAACATCAACTACACCGTGATGAGCAAGCGCAAGCTGATGGCGCTGGTCACCGAACAGCTCGTCGATGGCTGGGAAGACCCGCGCATGCCGACCCTGCAGGGCCTGCGCCGCCGTGGCTACACCCCGGCCGCGATGCGCCTGTTCGCCGAACGCGTGGGCATCAGCAAGCAGAACTCGATGATCGACTTCAGCGTGCTCGAAGGCGCGCTGCGCGAAGACCTCGACAGTGCCGCCGCGCGCCGCATGGCCGTGGTCGACCCGGTCAAGCTGGTGCTGACCAACCTGCCCGAGGGCCATGCCGAAACGCTGACTTTCTCCAACCACCCCAAGGACGACGCCTTCGGAACCCGCGAAGTGCCGTTCGCGCGCGAACTGTGGATCGAGCGCGAAGACTTCGCCGAGGTGCCGCCCAAGGGCTGGAAGCGCCTGGTGCCAGGTGGCGAAGTGCGCCTGCGCGGCGCCGGCATCATCCGCTGCGATGAAGTGATCAAGGATGCCGACGGCACCATCACCGAACTGCGCGGCTGGCTGGATCCCGAATCGCGTCCCGGCATGGAAGGCGCCAACCGCAAGGTCAAGGGCACCATCCACTGGGTCAGCGCCGTGCACGCCGTGCCGGCCGAAATCCGCCTGTACGACCGCCTGTTCTCCGTGCCGAACCCGGACGATGAGTCCGAAGGCAAGACCTACCGCGACTACCTCAACCCCGAGTCGCGCCGCACCGTCACCGGCTACGTCGAACCGGCCGCGGCCACCGCCGCGCCTGAACAGTCGTTCCAGTTCGAGCGCACCGGCTACTTCGTCGCCGACCGCCGCGACCACACCGCCGCCGCCCCCGTGTTCAACCGCAGCGTCACCCTGCGCGATACCTGGTCGGCGTAAGCCCCACCGCATTCGAAAGGCCTGTCCCATGCTGTACGCGCAAGTCCACCTCACCCTGCCCGCCTGGATCCACGACCAGATCGACCTGGCCCGTGCGTATCCCGGCGATGCCGCCAAGGTCGCCCTGGCGATCGAACTGTCGCGGCTGAACGTCGAGGCGGAAACCGGTGGCCCGTTCGGCGCCGTGGTGTTTGGTCCTGACGACCGCGTCATCGCGGCCGGCGTCAACCGCGTGGTGCCGCACAGCACCTCGCTGGCGCATGCCGAGAACATGGCTTACATGCTCGCCCAGCAGCGCCTGCAGACGCCGCGCCTGAACGACGTGCTGTCGCCGATCACCCTGGCCACCTCCTCGCAGCCGTGCTGCCAGTGCTACGGCGCCACCATCTGGGCCGGCATCGACCGGCTGCTCATCGGCGCCAGCGCGCAGGATGTGGAAGAACTGACCCCGTTCGATGAAGGTCCGCTGCCGGCCGACTGGATCGGCGAACTCAACAAGCGCGGCATCGAGGTCGTGCGCGACATCGAACGCGACGCGGCGCGCGCAGTGCTGCGCCAGTACGGGGAGATCAACGGTGCGCATTACTGATACCCACGCCATAGGCGTGCGTCGATGAGTGGCCTGCTGTGCCTGTGCCGGCAGGGTTTCGAGCCCGAACTGGCCGGTGAACTTGCCGAGCGTGCCGCCTACGCCAACATCGCCGGTTACGCCCGTACGCAGCGCAACGATGGCTACGTGCTGTTCGCCACCGACGAGGGCGCCGCGCTGTCCAAGGCGTTGCCTTGGCGTTCGCTGATCTTCGCCCGCCAGAAGCTGGTGGTGCTGGCCGAGCTGCGCGAGCTGGATCCAACCGACCGGATCACCCCGATCCTGGCCGCGCTGGACGGCCAGCAACGCTTCGGCGACATGTGGGTGGAACATCCCGATTCGGACGAAGGCAAGCCGCTGGCCGGCCTGGCCCGCGCCTTCGGCAATGCCCTGCGCCCGGCGCTGCGCAAGGCCGGCCTGCTCACCGACAAGCCCAACACCAGCCTGCCACGCCTGCATGTCGTGTTCGTTGACGGTCGCCATGCGTTTGTCTGCGTGGCCGATACCCGCGACAGCGCTCCCTGGGCACTGGGCATCCCACGCCTGAAGCTGCTGCCCGACGCGCCGTCGCGCTCGGCGCTGAAGCTGGACGAAGCGCTGCTGACCCTGATGAGCCCTGACGAGCGCGAGCAGCTGGTCAAGCCCGGCATGCGCTCGGCCGACCTGGGCGCCGCCCCCGGCGGCTGGACCTGGGTGCTCACCCGCCAGCACATGCATGTGATCAGCGTGGACAACGGCCCGCTGCGCGAGCACGTGCTGGAGACCGGCCTGGTCGAACACCTGCGCGCCGATGGGTTCCACTGGCAGCCCGAGGCGCCGCTGGACTGGATGGTCTGCGACATGGTCGAGCAGCCGCGCCGCGTGGCCGAGCGCATGGCCACCTGGTTCCGCGAGGGCTGGTGCCGGCACGCGATCTTCAACCTCAAGCTGCCGATGAAGAAGCGCTGGGACGAAACCCGGCTGTGCCTGGAGCTGTTCGAAGCGCAGGCCGGGCGACCGCTCACCGTGCGCGCCAAGCAGCTCTACCACGACCGTGAGGAAATCACGGTGCTGGCCTGGACCGGGCGATGAAGGACGCGCGGCAGCGCTGGCTGCTGCGCTGAGGAGGGCTCAGCCCTTGGCGGGCCCCCGGAAGTGCTGCAGGCTGCGGGTCAGTTCCAGCGCTTTGTTCAACTGATTCAGGCGGTCATTGTTCCAGCTGTCATGGGCTCCGGAGGCCAACCGGGCCGGACCACGCTGGC
Organism: Stenotrophomonas sp. Steno-Z4; assembly: GCF_056393145.1. NCBI lineage: Bacteria > Pseudomonadati > Pseudomonadota > Gammaproteobacteria > Lysobacterales > Lysobacteraceae > Stenotrophomonas > Stenotrophomonas sp. Steno-Z4. The sequence continues at coordinate 22,886 of NZ_JBWJPC010000011.1, forward strand.
GCTCGAGGTCGCGCTGCAGGGATTTGAGGCTGTTCAGAAGGAGCTTGGCCTGGCCCTCGGTTGGCGCGGCGGCGCCCTTGGAGCGGGCAAATTTGTCCAGGTTCACCTGCGCCCGAAGGCCATCCTCGCCCCGGCAGCCGATGCCGTACTGGTGGCACCTGTTGTTGATGTGCGTGATCAGTCCATTGAAATCCCTGGCGGCCGCCTCGGGATGGGCAACGATCGCGCGCACGGTCTTTTCAGCGTTGAACGACGCCGGCCGGAAAAGCTGGTTGAGAACCTCGGCAATGCTCATGATTCTTCCTCGGGAAAGGGAGCGACGCGCCGCACCCGTTACGGTGGAACGCCTCCAGACCCGTTCAGTCTGCTGAAACGCAGGGGCCACCCACTTTCAAGAATCAATCATCCCGGGCTCGTCGCGCCAACGCGGGGGCCTTGCCGCCGCACGCATCAACCCTGGCGACGCCGGTTCAACGCGAGGCATTGCTCGACCGGGATACCCTGCTTGTGGGACAGCAACAGCTTCACGAAGTACTGGCAACTGTCGCGATCGACGTCGTCCTGCCGCACGGGCGCTACCGTGTGGACCTCACCGCCGACCGCGCGGGACTCGGGGATGTCACGCAGCGGCTTCGACGCCACACCACGGTTGTGTATGGTGGTGAGCTGCACGCCGAGGCTGCCAGAGACGCCTCGCTGAGTGCGGCCGCACATGCGGTTCGCCGACGAAGGCTGCTGGGGACGATCAAGGGGCGAAAGTGCCATGGGGGAGTTCCGGAAGATGGGAAGCGCGACGCGCTGTCGAGGCCGGACAGCGCCAGCCGCGCCGCAGTCTGCGCAACGGCAGCCCAGCCCACTTCCAGATTTCGATCCCCCGGAACCTACAGCCCCGCCGCGCGCTTCCACAGTGCCGACACCAGTGGCGGCAGGCGGCCCACGCTGCCCAGCGCGCAACCACGCGCCAGGGTCAAATGCATCTCGTCGTTGGAGAAAATGGTGTTGATCGCGTCAAAGCCATAGGCCGACACCGTGTTCTCGCTGCGGCGTTCGCGCGCCCAGCGCCGCAGGCGGTCGGGCGAAGCCCAGTCCTGGCGTCGCTGCTGCGCACGCAGCACCGTGGCATGCAGCGCCGCCACATCGCGCAGGCCCAGGTTCACGCCCTGCCCGGCCAGCGGATGCACCACATGCGCGGCATCGCCCAGCGCCAGCACGCGGCCTGCCACGTAGGCACTGGCCAGCTGGCGGCGCAGCGGGAAGGCGGCGCGCCGCGAGGCCAGGGTCATCGCGCCCAGCCGGGCGCCGAAGGCGCGGGTCAGCTCGGCGTTGAAGGCGGCCTCGTCCAGCCCCAGCACGCGCTCGGCCTCCGCATCGGGGAGCGTCCACACGATGGAGCTGCGGTGCGTGCCGGCCGGCAGCACCGCCAGCGGCCCGGTGGTCAGGAAGCGCTGCCAGGCCGTGGCCTGGTTGTCCTGTTCGGTATCGATGTAGGCGACCACGCCGCGCTGCGCGTACTCCTGGCGGCTGACCTGCACGCCGGCCAGGCGGCGCAGGGTCGAGTCCGCGCCGTCGGCGGCGATGGCCAGCGCGGCGTCCAGCCGGCGCCCGTCCTCCAGCCGCACGCGCACGCCGTCGGCATCCTGTTCGAGCCCTTCCACCCGTGCCGGGCAGCACAGCTGCACACCCGCCGCCGGCAGGGCCGCCCACAGCCGGTCCACCAGCAGGTCGTTTTCCACGATCCAGCCCAGCTGCTCACGGCCCAGGCGGTCGGCATCGAACTGCAGTTCCTCACCGCCGGCGGCGTCCCAGACCCGCATGCGCCGGTACGCGCAGGCGCGCGCGGCCAGCACCGCCGGCCATACGCCGAGCGTACGCAGCAGCTGCGCGTTGTCCGGCGCGAACGCATACACCCGCAGGTCCGGCTGCTGCGGCTGCCACGCTGGCGGTTCGCGGCCTTCGACCAGGGTGACCTCCAGCCCGGCATCGGCCAGCGCCAGCGCGCAGGCGGCGCCCACCACGCCGCCGCCCACCACGATCACATCGCGCGCGCGCCGGCTCATGCGCCGGCTCCCCGGCACAACGCCGGGACCTCACCGCGGAAGCCCATGGCACCGCCGACCAGCATCGACTGCATCGAGGTCGCCTGCGCTGCCAGCAGCCCGAGACTGCGCAGCGGGCGCATCAACGGCGCGGGATTGCTGGTCAGCCGTGCCAGCCCGCCGGAGAAGGCGATGGTCTGGCGGCGATCCTCTTCACGGCGCGCGACATGCGCCTGCAGCAGCGCATCGCTGCCCACGTCGTCGGCCGTTTCGATCAGCTCGGCCAGGGTCAGCGCATCGCGCAGGCCCAGGTTGAAGCCCTGCGCGCCCAGCGGATGGATGGTCTGCGCCGCATTGCCCAGCAGCACCGCGCGCTCGCCCACCAGTCCCTGCGCCAACACCTGCACCAGCGGGTAGGCACTGCGCGGGCCGCTTTCCAGCAGCCGCCCCGCGCGCCAGCCGATGGCCTGCTGCAGGCGCGCCAGCCAGGCCGCGTCGTCCAGTGCCAGCACCGCATCGGCCTGGTCGCGGGCCACGCCATGCACCGCCCCGTAATGGCGGTCGCCCCGCGGCAGCAGGGCGGTCGGACCGGTATCGGTAAAGCGTTCGAACGCGGTGCCGTCCGGCGCGCGCGCCGAGCGGACGCGGGCCACGAACAGGGTCTGCTGGAAATCATGTTCGTCCACCCCGATGCCCAGCGCTTCGCGCACGCCACTGCGGGTGCCATCGGCGCCCACCACCAGCCGCGCCAGCAGGGTGCGCTCACCGGCATCGTCGGCGATCACCACTTCGCGGCAGCCATCGATCGTGGCGCCCAGCCGCACGAACCGCGCCGGCCGGTACCGGGTGAGGCGGCGCAGGCCCTGCAGGCGGGTCTCCAGTGCCTGGCCGAAATCGCGCGCCACCACCACCTGGCCGAACCAGGGGCGATCGTACTGCGCAGCGTCCATCTGGACCCGCCCGAAATCACCGGCGCGGCTGACCTGGATGCGGGTGATCGGCCCCACCGCCGAGCCCAGCAGCGGCATCACCCCCAGCGCGGTCAGGGCATTGACCGTGGCGGCGGCAAAGCTGAGGTTGCGCTGGTCGAACACCGGCGGCAGCGCGCCGGGCGGCGCGATCTCGACCAGCCCGACATCGCGGCCGGCCCGGTCCAGGGCGATGGCCAGGCTGGCGCCGACCAGGCCGCCGCCCACGATCACTACGTCATGACGTTCACTCATGCCGCCCATGATAGTGCGTGCGGCCCGGCTACGCCCCGTGGCGGCAGGCGCTAGAATGAACGCTGGACTCCCGACGCCTGCCCACATGACCCCTACCGCCCAACGCGCCTTCATCCTGTTCGTGCTCGTGCTGCTGATGGCGGCGACCCGGGTCAATCACTTCGCGGCGATCCCCGACGCGTCGTGGGCGGTGTTCTTCATTGCAGGCTTCCACCTGCGCAGCTGGACGCGCTGGGCCTTCCCGCTGCTGATGGTGCTGGCGATCGTGATCGATGTGCTGGTGATCCGCGCCAGCGGCATCGGCTACTGGCAGCACTACTGCGTCTCGCCGGGGACCGCGCTGCTGGTGCCGGCCTATTTCGCGATGTGGGCCGGTGGCGCGCTGCTGCGCCAGGGCTACCACGGCGCGGACTGGACCGCGCTGGCCAAGGGCTCTGTGCTGCTGCTGGCGGCGGTGGCGGTGTGCCACCTGTTCGCGCAGAGCGGCTTCTACTGGACCAGCGACGTGGTCGCCGCCCCCACGCTGCAGGGCTGGGCACGCAACTATGCGGACTGGTTCCTGCCCTACCTGCGCACCGCCGCGATCTACGTCGGCCTGGCCGCCGCGCTGCAGCTGGCCACCGAACAGGTGGTCAAGCTGCTGCACGCCCGCCGCGACGCGCTGCACTGAGTCCGGCACGCATGGGCAACCGGCTGTCGCGCATCTACACCCGCACTGGCGATGACGGCAGCACCGGCCTGGGCGACGGCAGCCGGGTGGCCAAGGATGCGGCACGGGTCAACGCCTTCGGCAGCGTGGACGAGGCCAATTCGGCGCTCGGCGTGCTGCTCGCGGTGGCGCTGCCCGATGACGTGCGCGCCCTGCTCACCACCGTGCAGCACCAGCTGTTCGACTTGGGCGGCGAGCTGTGCATTCCCGGCCATGCGGCAATCCAGGCGGGCGATGTGGCGGCGCTGGAGCGCCACCTGGACCACTACAACGCCGACCTGCCCGCGTTGAAGGAATTCATCCTGCCCGGTGGCGGCGAAGCCGCCGCACGCTGCCACCTGGCCCGCACCATCGTGCGCCGCGCCGAGCGCGAAACCGTCACCCTGGCCCGCCAGGAGCCGGTGCGCGCCGAAGCGCTGCATTACCTCAACCGGCTGTCGGACCTGCTGTTCGTGCTGGCCCGCGTGCTCGCCCGCGCCGACGGCCACGGCGAGGTCCTCTGGCAGCATACCCGCCGCCACGGCTGAGCCGCCCCCGCCCCGGAACCCCGTCCGCATGCTGGTTTTCACCCATCCCGCCTGTCTGCAACACGATCCCGGGCGCGGCCACCCCGAATGCCCCGAACGCCTGCAGGTGGTGCTCGATGCCCTGCGTGCCACCTACCCCGACCAGCTGGACTGGCGGCAGGCGCCGCCGGCCAAGTTCGGCGAACTGGCGCGCGTGCACGACAGCGCGCTGATCGACCTGGTGCTGGCACCACAGACCGAACCGCTGCGCCTGATCGACATGGACACGATGACCTCGCCCGGTTCGGCCAGCGCCGCCCTGCATGCCGCCGGCGCCGGCGTGGCTGCGGTGGATGCCGTGATGCTGGGCGGGGATCCGGTGGCGTTCTGCGCGGTGCGCCCGCCCGGCCACCACGCCACCGCGACCACGGCGATGGGGTTCTGCCTCTTCAACAACATCGCCATCGCGGCCGCGTACGCGCGCGACCGCTATGGGCTGGAGCGGATCGCGGTGGTCGATTTCGACGTCCACCACGGCAACGGCACCCAGGACATCTTCGTGGCCGACCCGCGCGTGGCCTACTACAGCACCCACCAGGCCGGGCTGTTCCCCAACTCGGGCCTGCGCCGCGACCGTGGCGCGGGCAACCTGCTCAACATCCTGCTGCCACCGGGCAGCGGCAGCTTCCGCTTCCGCAACACCTGGGCCGACGAGATGCTGCCGGCCATCGACGATTTCCGCCCGCAGCTGCTGCTGGTCTCGGCCGGTTTCGATGCCCACCTGCGCGACCCGCAGGCCGACCTGATGCTGGAAACCGAGGATTTCGCCTGGATCACCGCCGAGCTCCGCCGGCTGGCCCGTCGCCATGGCGGCGGCCGCATGGTCTCCATGCTGGAGGGCGGATACGACCTGCAGGCGCTTGCCGAATGCTCCGTCGCGCACGTAGGCGCGCTGCTGTGAGATGAACCTGAACCCTTGGCTGCAGCAAGCCTTCATTGCCCCTATGCAAGGGATGGGGCAAGCTACGATCCGTTTTCGTCCGAATCCGAATCCCGCGTGCGCCGAGCCCTCCGCCTGCTGCCCCTCCCCCTGAGCATCGCCATCTGCCTGCCGGCCATGGCCGACGACAAACCGGTGAACTGGGGCCTGTGCCCGGTGACCGATGTCCTGCCCGCCTTCCAGGACGCCCCTGTGGCGGACAAGGCCGCGGCCGAAACCCGCGACCAGCAACCCACCGATATCGAAGGCGACGCGCTTAGCGGTACCAGCACCGTGCCGCAATACCAGGGCAACGTGGCGCTGAAGCGTGGCGACCAGTTCCTGGGCACCGACCACCTGAGCTTCGACACCGAAAGTGGCAACTACATCGCCGAAGGCAATGTGCGCTACCAGGATTCGTCGATCCGGATGACGGCCAAGCGCGCCGAAGGCAACCAGGAATCGGACACCCACAAGATCAGCGACATCCAGTACCAGCTGGTGGACCGGCGCGGCCATGGCGGCGCAGACTCGATCGACCTGCAGGGTTCGGTGGGCCAGATGCACCGCTCGACCTATACCACCTGCGACCCCTCGCAGCCGGTGTGGAAACTGTCGGCGCCGCAGATCGACGTGGACAATGACGAAGGCTTCGGCACCGCCCGCAACGCGGTGCTGCGCATCGGCAACGTGCCGGTGCTGTGGGCGCCGTACTTCAAGTTCCCGATCGACGACCGCCGCCAGACCGGCCTGCTCTACCCGCAGCTGGGCATGTCCGGCCGCAACGGCTTCGATTATGCCCAGCCGATCTACTTCAACCTGGCGCCGAACTACGACGACACCCTGACCCCGCGCTACATGAGCAAGCGCGGCCTGATGCTCGACAACGAGTTCCGCTATCTGTACGACGGCGGCCGTGGCGAACTGCAGACCGCCTACCTGCCCAATGACAAGCTGCGCGACCGCGACCGCGACCGCGGCCAGGTCGAATACCAGGGTTACCACAACATCGACCCGCACTGGCAGGCCCGCGCCAACATCGCCTGGGTCAGTGACGAGCGGTACACCGAGGACTTCTCCAGCAAGCTGCTGGGGGTGACCACCTCGAGCCTGCAGAGCCAGGTCGGCATCTACGGTACCGGTGAGAACTGGACGGCCGGGCTGATGGCCGACTACTGGCAGAACACCGATTACACGCTGACCGACGCGTCGCTGCCCTACTCCCGCCAGCCGCGCCTGTTCGCCACCTGGGACAAGCCGCTGCTGCCGTGGCTGGAAGTGGGGGTGTACGCCGAGGCGGTGCACTTCACCCATGACGACGTCGACCAGAAGGTCGTGGATGCTGACGGCGAATACATCCGCAATGGCGTGGTCACCCCGTACTTCAACGGTTCGCGGCTGGATGTAAAGCCTTACGTCACCTTCCCGTTCGCCGGCGCGTCCTGGTATGTCACCCCGACCCTGGCGTACCGCTACACCGGGTATGAACTGGACCGTGGACTGGCCGACCAGACCCGGTTGCAGGCATTGACCGACGCAAATGTCGATCTGGGCACGCTCACCCCCGACCAGCTGCGTGGCAACACCTCGCCGCACCGCGGCGTGCCGATCGCCAGTCTCGACGCAGGCATGTTCTTCGACCGCGAGACCACCATCGGCGGCACCTCTTACCTGCACACGCTGGAGCCGCGCCTGTTCTACCTGCGCACGCCCTACCGCGACCAGAGCGATCTGCCGATCTTCGATACGCGCGACTTCACCTTCAGCTGGGGCCAGCTGTTCCGCGATTCGCGCTACACCGGTGCGGACCGCCAGAACGACGCCAACCAGCTGACCATGGCGCTGAGTACCCGCTTCATCAACCAGGAAACCGGCCGCGAGCGCTTCTCCGCCAGCATCGGCCAGATCCTGTATTTCGACGATTCGCGGGTGACCCTGCCGGGCACCACCTCGCAGGTGGAACAGGGCAAGTCGGCCTGGATCGCCGATACCAATTACGCCATCAACGACCGTTGGAACCTGGGCGCCACCTACCAGTGGGATCCCAAGTACAAGCGCGAGGACCTGGCCAGCGTGCGCGCGCGCTACCTGATGTCCAACGACGGCATCGTCAACCTGACCTACCGCCACCGTCTCAACACGGCCGCCCCGGCGACGGCGACCAAGGAAGAACGCACCCTGCTGGAGCAGGTGGACCTGTCCTTCCTGTACCCGATCAACCAGACCTGGAGCCTGGTGGGGCGCTATTACTACTCCATCGAAGACAAGGCGCCGCTGGAAATCATCGGCGGCGTGCAGTGGGACAGCTGCTGCCTGGCGGTCCGCGCACTGGCCCGCCGTTACGTGCGCAACCGCGAAGGTGAGCTGAACAATTCCTTCCAGATCGAGTTCGTGCTGAAGGGCCTGAGCTCCATCGGCCAGAATACGGACCGCACTTTGCGCCGTGCTATTCTCGGGTACTACCGAGACGACCTCTATCTCGTGCCGCCCGCCAACACGGGCGCCCCCACGCGCGAAGACTACGATCCCAATCTGATCCCATGACCAAGACCTTCCCCGTCCTACTCGCCTCCCTGATCGCGGTCAGCACCGTTTCCGCGCCGCTGCAGGTGCTGGCCCAGCAGAGCCAGTCGCTGGACCGCATCGCCGCCATCGTCGACGAGGATGTCGTGCTGCAGAGCGAGCTGGACCGCGCCATCGTGAACATCAAGGCCCAGTACGCCGGCCGCGAAGGCCAGCTGCCGCCGGATGATGTGCTCAGCCGCCAGGTGCTCGAGCGCCTGGTGCTGGTCAAGCTGCAGGTCACGCGCGCCGAAGGCAGTGGCATCAAGGTCAGCGACCAGGAGCTCAACCAGGCCCTGAACGCGATTGCCCAGCAGAACGGTTCCAACCTGGACGCCCTGCGCCAGCGCCTGGCCGCCGATGGCGTGGATTTCAACGACTTCCGCAGCTCGGTCCGCGATGAAATCACCGTGCAGCGCCTGCGCCAGAGTTTCGCCCAGAGCCGCATCAGCGTCAGCGAGGGTGAAGTGGATGCCGCGCTGAAGCAGGAAGCCACGGCAGGCACCCAGTACCACCTGGCCCACATCCTGATCGCCCTCCCCGAAGGCGCGACGGCCGAGCAGATCGCCACCGGCCAGCAGAAGGTCGACGGCGTGAAGGGCCTGCTGGACAAGGGCGAGCTGGACTTCAACGCGGCCGCCGTCCGGTACTCGGACAGCCCCAACGCGCTGGAAGGCGGCGACCTGGGCTGGCGTTCCCTGGATGAGATTCCGGGCGCGTTCGCGAAGATGATGAGCGGCATGAAGGCCGGCGACGTTGTCGGTCCGCTGCGCGGCCCGAGCGGTTTCCAGCTGCTCAAGCTGGTGGAAGTGCGCGACGCCAGTGCCGCCACCACCGGCCAGACCATCACCGAATACCACGGCCGGCACATCCTGATCCGGGTCAACGACCAGCAGGATAACGCCACCGCCAAGGCCAAGATCGACTCGATCCGTGCACGCATCGCCGGCGGCGCCGACTTCGAGGCCGAAGCCAAGGCCTCGTCCGAGGACACCAACAGCAAGGGCCAGGGCGGCGATCTGGGCTGGTTCCCGGCTGACGCGTTCGGCCCGGACTTCGGCAAGCAGGTCACCGGCCTGAGCGACGGTGGCGTCAGCCAGCCGTTCCGCACCGACGCTGGCTGGCACATCGTGCAGCGCGTGGCGACCCGCCAGACCGATTCGGGCACCGACAACAAGCGCGCCCAGATCCGCGAGACGATCGGCCGCCGCAAGCTGGAAGAAGAGTACAACCGCTACCTGCAGGAACTGCGCGGCGAAGCCTACGTGGACCTGCGCACCCCGGCAGCGGCCCCGGCCACTGCTCCGGCCCCGGCCGCGACCAAGCCCTGAGGCACTGGCAATGATCCCGCAGCTCGCTCTGGTACCGGGCGAGCCCGCCGGGATCGGTCCTGAACTCTGTCTTCGCCTGATCCAGCAGCCGCGCACCGATTGCCGGCTGCTGGCCTTCGCCGACCCGGATACCTTGCGGGCGGCCGCAGCGGCGCTGTCGCTGCCATTGAACCTGCTTCCTGAAGATGCCATCGCCCGCCAGCCGGGCGATCTGCCGTTGCGCGAGGTCCGCAATGCGGCCCCCTCACGCTTCGGCCAGGCCGACCCGGCCAACGCCGGCGCGGTGATCGGCGCCCTGCTGCAGGCCGGCCAGGCCTGCCTGGACGGCCAGCTGCACGGGGTGGTCACCGGCCCGGTGCACAAGGCGGTCATCAACCAGGGCGGGATCGCCTACAGCGGCACCACCGAACTGCTGGCCGACCAGGCCGGGGTGGAGGTGGTGATGATGCTGGCCAACGACATCGTCCGGGTGGCGCTGGCCACCACCCACCTGCCGCTGCGCGCGGTGGCCGATGCGATCACGGCGGACGGCCTGGCGCGCACGCTGCGGATCGTGCACGGTGCGCTGCGTGGGGCATTCGGCATTGCCGCGCCGCGGATCGCCGTGCTCGGGCTGAACCCGCATGCGGGCGAAGACGGGCACCTGGGCCGTGAAGAACTGGACCTGGTGATTCCGCTGCTCGCGCGGCTGCGCGCTGAAGGGATGGACCTGATCGGCCCGCTGCCGGCCGATACCGCCTTCCTGCCGCAGAAGCTGGCCGGGTTCGACACGGTGCTGGCGATGTACCACGACCAGGGCCTGCCGGTGCTCAAATACAGCGGTTTCGAGCAGGCAGTGAACATCACCCTGGGCCTGCCCTACCCGCGCGTGGCGGTTGACCACGGCACCGCGCTGGACCTGGCCGGGCGCGGCACCGCCGACCCGTCCAGCCTGCTCGCCGCCACGCAGTGGTGTGCCCGGCTGGCGCGCCAACGTACACTGGTGCCATGACTTCCCCGCATTCCCCCTCGGCCGCCGGGTTTACCGCGCCGGCCAAAAAGCAGCTGGGCCAGCACTTCCTGGCCGATCGCACTTACATCGACAAGATCGTCCTGGCGGTCAACCCGAAAGACGACGACCGCCTGGTCGAGATCGGCCCGGGCCAGGGCGCCATCACCCTGCCGTTGCTGCGCCGCCACCCGCGCCTGACCGTGATCGAATTCGATCGCGACCTGATCGCGCCGTTGACCGCCGCCGCTGAGCCGCTGGGCGAACTCACCATCATCCACCGCGACGTGCTGCAGGTGAACTTCACCGAACTGGCCGGCGACGGCCAGATCCGGCTGGTAGGCAACCTGCCCTACAACATCTCCTCACCGATCCTGTTCCACGCGATGGAACATGCGGCGGCGATCCGCGACATGCACTTCATGCTGCAGAAGGAAGTGGTGGACCGCATGGCAGCCGCGCCGGGCAGCAAGGTCTACGGCCGGCTCAGCGTGATGCTGCAGGCGTGGTGCAAGGTGACCTCGCTGTTCGTGGTGCCGCCGGGCGCGTTCCGTCCGCCGCCGAAGGTCGATTCGGCCGTGGTCCGGCTGGTGCCGCGCGATCCCGACACGGTGGGCATCATCGACCACCGTCGCTTCGCGGACGTGGTTCGTGCCGCCTTCGGCCAGCGCCGCAAGACGCTGCGCAACGCACTGAATGGGGTGGTGACGCCCGAGCAGTTCGAAGCGGCCGGGGTGCGCAGCGATGCGCGCGCCGAGCAGCTGGAAGTGGCGCAGTTCATCGCGTTGGCGAACGTGCCGCGCGCGGAAGATTGAAACTCCCTCTAAACTGCCTGCATGAACGACGCTGCACACTATGCGATCTCGGTCGAGGTCGCCCCGCGCTTCCTCGATGACCAGTCCACGCCCGAGGACGGGCGTTTTGCGTTTGCCTACACGATCCGCATCCATAACGCCGGCCGCGTGGCCGCGCGGCTGGTGGCCCGCCACTGGCGGATCACCGACGGCAACGGCCGGGTGGAGCACGTGGACGGCGATGGGGTAATCGGCGAGCAGCCGCGGCTGCGCCCGGGTGAAGACTTCCGTTACACCTCCGGTGTCATGCTGGAAACCGAACACGGCACGATGCAGGGGCATTACGACATGGTGGCCGACGATGGCACCGAGTTCGCCGCCCCGATCGCGCCCTTCGTGTTGACCATTCCGCGCACGCTGCACTGATGGAGGCGCACGCATGAGTGTCTGGGCCATCGGCGACCTGCAGGGCTGTTACGACGTCACCCAGCGTCTGCTGGAGAAGATCCGCTTCGACCCGGCGGTGGACAAACTGTGGTTCTGCGGCGACCTGGTCAACCGGGGCGGCCAGTCGCTGGAAACGCTGCGGCTGGTGCATTCGCTGCGCGATCAGAGCGTGGTGGTGCTGGGCAACCATGATCTGTCGCTGCTGGCCGTCGGTGCGCGCACCGAGGAAGAGCAGCGCAAGGTCAATCCGGACCTGCTGCGGATCGTGCAGGCCGAGGACCGCGACGTACTCCTGGAATGGCTGCGCCTGCAGAAGCTGGTGCACGTGGACCGTGAGCTCGGCTGGATGATGGTGCACGCGGGCCTGGCCCCGAAGTGGACCACGCAGCTGGCCGAGAAGCACGCACGCGAGGTGGAGGTGCAGCTGCACGGCAGCGGCTACCGCAAGCTGTTCCGCAACATGTACGGCGACAAGCCGGGCTGGTCGCCCGGGCTGGCCGGTTACGACCGTTCGCGGGCGATCATCAACCTGCTCACGCGCATGCGCTACTGCACGCCGCGCGGGCGGATCGGGATCGAGGACAAGGGCACGCCGGGCACGCAGGAGCAGGGGCTGTATCCCTGGTTCGAGGTACCGGGCCGGGTCGAGCGCGATCTGAAGATCGTGTGCGGCCACTGGTCGGCGCTGGGCCTGACGATCACCCAGGGCGTGCATGCGATCGATACCGGCGCAGTGTGGGGCGGCAAGCTCACGGCACTGCAGCTGGACACCGAAGAACTGCGCGTGGTGCAGGTGCCGGGCCGCGATGTGCCCAAGCCGGTTGCACCGCCGCGTCCGCAAGCACGGCGTCCGGCCGGCGAAGGTAATCCGGGCAACAACGGCAATGGTCGGCCACCGCGTGGGCAGCGCCAGAATCAACAGCAGCAGCCGCGTCGTGCGCGTGAGCCGGCTGGGAATGCGGGCGACGGTACGCCGACTACCGCGTAACGCCAAGGCCAAAGCCAAAGCCCTGGTCTGCGAACGTATCTGCGCTGGGCCGGCGGTGGC
>NZ_JBWJPC010000012.1:0-25845 GCF_056393145.1 Stenotrophomonas sp. Steno-Z4
ACAGACCAGGATCGCGCCGTCCATCTGGGCAGCACCGGTGATCATGTTCTTGACGTAGTCAGCATGGCCCGGGCAATCGACGTGGGCGTAGTGACGGGTCGGGGATTCGTATTCGACGTGTGCGGTCGAGATCGTGATGCCACGGGCCTTTTCTTCCGGCGCGGCGTCGATCGAGGAATAATCCTTGAACTCGCCACCGAAGCGCTCGGCACCGATCTTGGTCAGTGCGGCGGTCAGCGTGGTCTTGCCGTGGTCGACGTGACCGATGGTGCCGACGTTGACGTGCGGCTTGGTGCGCTCGAACTTACCCTTGGCCATGGCTGCTTATCTCGAAATCGTCTGAATGGTGGCACTAAGATGGTGCTCACGAAAGGAATCGAACCTTCGACCTCCTCCTTACCAAGGAGGTGCTCTACCGACTGAGCTACGTGAGCGAGTTTTGAATTATGGCACGAATTTGAATATATTCAAATCCATTCAATGGAGCGGGAGACGGGGATCGAACCCGCACCATCAGCTTGGAAGGCTGAGGTTCTACCATTGAACTACTCCCGCATCGGAAGCTCTTGCCACAACTTGAAACTGCATGAAACTGGTGGAGGGAGGTGGATTCGAACCACCGAAGGCGTAAGCCAGCAGATTTACAGTCTGCCCCCGTTGGCCGCTTGGGTATCCCTCCTTACCACCCTGTCCCGTGGCGCCGAAGCGTTTTCGGTGTGGGGTGGAAGAGCCGTGAATTTTGGGGGTGAATGCGGGTTCTGTCAACAACCTTTTTGAAATTTTTCACACGAATCGCAATTTGCCCTGACAACGCGGGCTATTGGCCCGGAAGCGTCAGCGTTTCGTCCGCGAAGATCGCCACGTGCGGCACGCCGTCGGCACCAATCCAGCCGCGATACATGCCCTGTGTATTGAACGGCGTGGCGGCACGGCCATCAGCCCCCAGCACGATCGCACCACCATCGCCGCCCAGCGCGGGAATGCGCGTATTGATCACCTCGCGCCCGGCCTCTTCCGGGCCCTGCTTCAGGTACTGCATGCGCGCGCAGATGTCGTACGCGGCGGCCGTGCGGATGTAGTACTCGCCCCAGCCGGTGCCGGACACCGCACAGGTGGCGTTTGCATAGGTGCCGGCGCCAATGATCGGTGAGTCGCCCACCCGCCCGTAGCGCTTGTTGGTCATGCCACCCGTGGAGGTGCCGGCGGCCAGGTGGCCCTGGCTGTCCAGCGCGACGGCACCCACGGTGCCGAAGTGGCGGGCCGTTTCCAGATCGGCATGGGCCTGGCCGCTGGCCTCTTCCTTCAGCGCCTTCTGCAGCTGTTGCCAGCGCTTTTCGGTGCGGAAATAGGACGGATCGACCAGCGCGATGCCCTGGCTCGCGGCGAAGGTCTCGGCACCCTGGCCCACCATCATCACGTGCGGGGAGTGCTGCATCACCGCTTCGGCGAGGAGGATCGGGTTGCGCACGCGCTGCACGCCGGCCACTGCGCCGGCCTTGAGGCTGGCGCCGTCCATCAGCGCGGCATCCAGTTCGTTGCGCCCGTCATGGGTGAACACCGCGCCCTTGCCGGCATTGAAGGTCGGATCGTCCTCGAGCACGGTGATGGCGACGGTGACCGCGTCCAGCGCCGGCTTGCCGGCTGCCAGCGCCTGGTGGCCCTTGATGAGCGCCTGGCCCAGTGCCGCGCGCGCCGCCTTTTCCTCGGCCGCCGAGAGATCTTTGCGCTGCACCCCTGCCCCACCATGGATGACCAGCACCGGTTCGGCGGCCAATGTGAGGGGGCTGAGCAGGCACAGGGACAGCAGGAGGGCGGATCGACGGGACATGGCGATGACCGGAGCGGGTGAACCCCCATCATGCCCGCGCCGCACGCCCGCCTGCATCGGCCGAAAGCCATACAGGCCGTGGCTGGGGCCGGAAATCGGCTTCAGCCCCTTCCTGAAGATGAGGCAGTGGTGAACAGCGTAAAAAAGGCGTTAAATGCGCGCCGTCCGTTCACCGAATGTGAATGGGGGTCGCGGCCTCCCCTGAGGCCTACTTTCTTGTTGGGAATTCTCATGCGTAAACAGGCGATGGCGTGGTCGATCCAGCTGGCGTTGATGGGTGTGGCCGCAACCGCGGCGGCGCAGGCCCCGGCCACCGGGGTGCAGCAGCTGGACACGGTGCAGGTCACCGGCTCGCGCATTCCGCGCGCCCAGGTTGAAGGCCCCGCCCCGGTGACGGTGATCACCGCCGAGCAGATCCAGGCCAGCGGTTTCACCAGCGTGCCGGACGTGCTGCGTTCGATGACCCAGAACGGCGGCGAGACCCAGAGCCAGCAGTCCGCCAGCGGTGCCGATTTCTCACCGGGCGCGCAGCAGGTCGACCTGCGCGGGCTGGGGCCGAACCACACCCTGGTGCTGGTCAATGGCCGCCGGATTGCCGACTTCCCGATGCCGTTCCAGGGCCGCAGCAACTTCACCGACGTCTCCAACATCCCGCTGGGCATGATCGACCGGATCGAAGTGCTGACCGGCAGCGCGTCGGCCATCTACGGCTCGGACGCGATCGCGGGCGTGGTCAATTTCATCCTGAAGAAGCAGGTCGATGGCACCACGGTGGACGTGCGCA
This sequence comes from Stenotrophomonas sp. Steno-Z4, assembly GCF_056393145.1. NCBI lineage: Bacteria > Pseudomonadati > Pseudomonadota > Gammaproteobacteria > Lysobacterales > Lysobacteraceae > Stenotrophomonas > Stenotrophomonas sp. Steno-Z4. The sequence goes on from NZ_JBWJPC010000012.1 coordinate 2,613, forward strand.
TGGGCACCACCACCGAAGGCGGTGGCGAGTCGTTCGACATGAGCATCGCCAGCGGCTTCGATTCGGGCAGGTTCAGTGCGGTATACAGCCTGGAGCTGCAGTCGCAGACCCCGCTCTGGGCCTATGAGCGCACCCAGCAGGATTCCACCCTCGACGCCCCCACCGAAAGCGCGCGCGCCGCGCGCCGCGCTTACCTGCGCACGGATTACAACGACGATTACCTGGACCCGGGCCAGGCCACCTGCGATGCGCTGGCCGGACAGAACAAGGGCAGCACCTACTACGCCGAGCGCGCGCGCTATGGTTTCTATTGCGGCAGCGACCGCTCGATCGGCTACGGCACGATCCTGAGCAAGCGCCGTGGCGCCAACGGCTACGCCTCGCTGCGCCATGGCTTCGAGAATGGCGCGGAGTGGTTCGCCGACGTACAGCTGGGCTACCACGACATCGCGCTGATGCGCGACGTGACCCAGTGGGGGCTGATGGCGCCGGATGGCAACGAGGACGGCTACTTCCACAACCAGGCCACCGACCAGGTGGAGTTCTGGCAGCGCCAGTTCTCGCCGGAGGAAATGGGCGGGCTGAGCAACGGCATGATCCGCAGCACCCAGAAGACCTTCAGTGTCACCACCGGGTTCAAGGGCTCGCTGGACGCGGCCTGGGATTACGAGGCCTCGCTGAGCCATTCGCAGTACCAGTCGTCGATCCGCTGGCCGCAGATCATCGCGGCCAAGGCCAACGACCTGTTCCTGGGCCCGCAGCTGGGCGAGGACGACGATGGCTTCCCGATCTACAACGCCGACCCGGCGCGCCTGTACCGGCCGCTGACCCGCGCCGAGTACGATTCGATCGCCGCGCGCACCACCTACACGCCCAAGTCGCGCACCGATACCGCCACGCTGACCCTGACCAACGGCGAGCTGTTCGAGCTGCCCGGCGGCAAGGCCGGCTTTGCGGCCACCGCCGAGTTCGGCAACCAGTCCTACGCGCTCAATCCCGATCCGCTGGCCACGCAGTACTACTACTACAGCTGGAAGGATTCGGACGGCCATGGCAGCCGCAACCGCTGGGCCACCGCGGCCGAGCTGCGACTGCCGCTGCACGACACGCTCAACGTGAGCGTGGCCGGCCGCTTCGACCAGTACCGCTACTCGGGCAACACGATCGGCAAGGCGACCTGGAGCGGCGGTATCGAGTGGCGGCCGATCGATTCGCTGCTGGTGCGCGGCTCGTACGGCACCGCGTTCCGCGCGCCGGACCTGCACTATGTGTATGCCGGCCCGGGCAACGATGAAACCAGTGCCAACGACTACTACGCCTGCGCGGTGGATGGCGCGGACGACTGCTCCGATTACGAGGAAAACCTGATCCGGACCCGCGAGGGCAACCGCCAGCTCGACCCGGAGACCAGCACGTCCTGGAGCGCGGGTCTGGTGTGGTCGCCTGCCGTGGGCCTGGACCTGTCGGTGGACTGGTTCGACATCGACATGCGCGACCAGGTGCAGGACATGGACGTGAGCACGATCCTGCGCGACGAGGCAGCCTGCCGCCTGGGCGATGCTGATGCCAGCTCGCCGACCTGCGTGGACGCCATCAGCCGCGTCACCCGAACCGACGACGGCCGCCTGTACGGGGTGCACGTGAGCCCGATCAACATCGCCCGCGAAACCACCCGCGGCATCGACGTCGGCCTGCGCTACCGCCTGACCACCGGCGTCGGTGATTTCATCCTGAGCGGCAACCACACGTGGGTGCAGCGCCATGATTTCCAGCAGTTCGCCGGGGACGTGGTGGAAGACCAGTTCGCGGTCAACAGCGGCTTCGACATTCCGCGCACCAAGACCAGTGCCAGCCTGACCTGGGAGAACGCTGCGTGGTCGACCACGCTGTACGGTTCGCGGCTGGGCAAGCTGCCGAGCTTCGACAGCTACGACCAGAGCTTCGACTGGGAGAGCGGCGACAGCCCGTGGATGAAGGCGACGTACCGCTACAACCTGTCGGTGCAGTATCGCTTCGATGACCATTCGCGCCTGTCGCTGTCGGTGGTGAACCTGTTCAACAAGATGCCGCCGAAGGACGCGACCTATACGTCGTACCCGTATTACGACGTGTCGTGGTTCGATACCGTCGGCCGCCAGTTGAACCTGCAGTACACGCACAAGTTTGGTGGGTCTGCGCTGTAAGCGCGGGATTGCCTTGCTTGCCTGGATTGCTTGGCGCCACGCTGCGCGGGGCTGCTGTTGGGTTGAGGCGAACAGCCGTTCTGCAACGATCGTCTGGCTTGGCGGGACGGTGCGGGTTTCCGGGGGACGCCGTGAACCCATCCATGGGGGCTTGTAGAAAACATCCATGTTTTCTACACCCCCGGAAACCCGCCCCGACCCGCCTTTGACGGTATGTCGTTGCCATGGGAAACGCGGGGGACGGCCGTTGGCCGCCCGATCATTCCGATCCAATTCATGCGCTACCGGACGCAGATACGTTCACGGCGGTTGTTTGGGAACCAACCCTACCGGCGATGCCGGAGCATGCCGAACAACGGGAATTCCGCTCCTTCCCTGGCCACCTGCCAACTGTCGGGGGCCGGCGGGGGTGGGTTTGCGGGACCGTAGAAAACATGGATGTTTTCTACGAGCCTACAAGGACGTATTTACGGCGTGTCCCGCAAACCCGCACCCGACGGCCCAAGCCAGGTTCGCTCGCAGCGCAAGGCTGTTCGCCCAGATGCGTGAAGCAGCCGGGCAGAGCCCGGCTCTACGGTAGTGGCTTGCGGGTTCTCCACAGGGGTCGTGGAGAGCGGTGGGAGTTAGCTGTGGACAACCCTGCATGAGCCCCGCGCTGCAACGGTCTTGAGTGCGTGGTGATTATTTGTCCAGGCGAACGACAGGTTTTCCACACGCATCGTGGAAAGCCATGGGAGTTTGCTGTGGACAAGTGCGGTGAAGCCTGTCGCACAGCGCTTTCGGGGCGTGGCTAATTATTGTCCACGCCCAAACGCAAACGCCCCGCTCGAGGCGGGGCGTTGCGGACATCAGCGTCGTGTTGAATCAGACGTTGAAGCGGAAGTGCAGGATGTCGCCTTCCTGGACGCGGTATTCCTTGCCTTCCAGGCGCAGGCGACCGGCTTCCTTGGCGCCGGCTTCGCCCTTGTACTTGATGAAGTCGTCATACGCGATGGTTTCGGCGCGGATGAAGCCCTTCTCGAAGTCGGTGTGGATCACGGCGGCCGCCTGCGGGGCGGTGGCGCCCTTGCGCACGGTCCAGGCGCGGACCTCCTTCACGCCGGCGGTGAAGTAGGTCTGCAGGCCGAGCAGCTTGTACGCCGCGTTGATCACGCGGTTGAGGCCCGGCTCGCTCAGGCCGAGGTCGGCCAGGAACGTGTCGCGGTCTTCGTCGTCCAGCTGCGAGAGCTCTTCTTCGATCGCCGCCGAGACCGGCACCACCATCGCGCCCTCGGCCGCAGCGTGCGCGCGCACCGCTTCCATGTGCGGATTGTTCTCGAAGCCGTCTTCCAGCACGTTGCAGATGTACATCACCGGCTTCAGCGTCAGCAGGAACAGGTCGCGCACCAGCGCCTTCTCTTCCTCGTCCAGGCCCACCGAACGACCCGCCTTGCCGTCGGCCAGCGCAGCCTGGAGCTTGGCCAGCACCGGCTTGCGTGCCGCGGCATCCTTGTCGCCACCCTTGGCCGCGCGCTCGGCGCGGTTCAGCGCCTTTTCCACGCTGTCCAGGTCAGCCAGGGCCAGCTCGATGTCGATCGTCTCGATGTCCGAGATCGGATCCACCTTGCCTGCCACGTGGATGATGTCGCCATGCTCGAAGCAGCGCACCACGTGGGTGATCGCATCCACTTCGCGGATGTGGGCCAGGAACTTGTTGCCCAGGCCTTCACCGCTGGCGGCACCGGCAACCAGGCCGGCGATGTCGACGAACTCCACGGCGGTCGGGATGACCTTCTGCGGGTTGATGATCGCCGCCAGTTCGTTCAGGCGCGGATCCGGCACGGGCACGATGCCGACGTTCGGCTCGATGGTGCAGAACGGGAAGTTGGCCGCGGCGATGCCCGCCTTGGTCAGCGCGTTGAACAGGGTCGATTTGCCGACGTTGGGCAGGCCGACGATGCCGCATTTGATACCCATCTTTGACAACCTCTGGGGTGGTAGGCACCGACCGTCGGTCGGTGCGCCGTGGTTATTTCGGGGTGTGCAGGCGCTTCATCGCCTCACTGTAATCGCCACGCACGGCCAGCGGCAGTACGTCGATGGCGTCGTCGATGGCATGCCCGATCAGCACGTCATCGTCCTTGCTGGCACGGCCGAGCACCCATGGCACCACGCGGTCCTTGTGACCGGGATGACCGATGCCGATGCGCAGGCGGTGGAACCTGCCATGGCCGAGCAGGCGGATGGTGTCACGCAGGCCGTTCTGGCCACCGTGGCCGCCATCGAACTTGAGCCGGGCCACGCCGGGCGGCAGGTCCAGTTCGTCGTGCGCCAGCAGGGTTTCCTCGGGCTCGATCTTCCAGAAGCGCTGGGCGGCGGTGACCGACTTGCCACTGAGATTCATGAAGGTGGCGGGCTTGAGCAGCCACACCGGTTGGCCGGCGATATCGACCTTGGCGGTCTCGCCGAACAGCTTGCTGTCCACGCTCCAGCGCGCGCCGGCCTGTGCGACCAGGGCGTCAATGAAACGAAACCCGGCATTGTGCCGGGTCTGGGCGTGCTCGGGTCCGGGGTTACCCAGGCCAACGATCAATCGCAATCCTGTCATCGCTCTTCTTCATCGCTACCGGCGTCGTGCCGGTACATGCAGAAACGGCGCCTGCCCCGGGGGGACAGGCGCCGCAATCACTTACTCTGCAGCAGCCACTTCTTCGTCAGCGGCTTCGCCCTTGCCGTGCTTGGCAGTGACGATGGCGTCGTCGTGGTCCTTGCCCTGGGCCAGGGCAACGATCTCAACGCCCTTCGGCAGCTTGATGTTGGACAGGTACACCACATCGCCAGCCTTCAGCTCGCCCAGGTCGACGTCGATCGACTCCGGCAGGTCCTTCGGCAGGCAGCTGATGGTGACTTCCTTCAGTTCGTGGGTGACCACGACGTCGGCAGCCTTGCCGGCCGGCGAGGTGTCTTCGTTGAGGAAGTGCAGCGGCACCGAAGCGGTCAGGGCCTGGTTCTCATCCACGCGCAGGAAATCCAGGTGCATGATCAGCTGCTTGTGCGGGTGGCGCTGCATGTCACGCAGCAGGACCTTGGTGATCTGGCCGTCCAGGTTCAGGCTCAGGATCGACGAGTAGAACCACTCGTTCTGCTGGGCCAGCCAGGTGGCGTTGTGGTCCAGGCTGATGGCGACCGGTTCGGCGTTGCCACCGTACACGATGGCCGGGATCACACCGGCGTGACGCAGGCGGCGGCTCGCACCCTTACGCTGCAGTTCACGCTTGGTGACCTTGATTTCATGGGTCTTCGACATTTTGCTTCTACCAGTTGTTGCCTTGCCGGAATGGCTTGGCGATGAAGGGCACGTCCGCGACCAGACGTCCCCGGGGCCCTGGCTGCCGTTGCCGGCGGCCAGGAAAAAACGAATCAATCCACGTACAGCGAGCTGACCGACTCGCCGAAGGCGATGCGGCGCATCGTTTCGGCCAGCATTTCCGCCACGCTGAGCTGGCGGATCTTGCTGCACACGCGCGCTTCTTCACGCAGCGGGATGGTATCGGTCACCACCAGCTCGTCGAGCTGGGAGTTGTTGATGTTGTCCACCGCCGGGCCCGAGAGCACGGCGTGGGTGCAGTACGCGGCCACCTTGAGGGCGCCACGCGCCTTCAGCGCCGCGGCGGCCGCACACAGGGTGCCGGCGGTATCGACGATGTCATCGACCATCACGCAGGTCTTGCCTTCGACGTCACCGATGATGTTCATCACGGTGGAGACGTTGGCGCGCGGACGGCGCTTGTCGATGATCGCCAGGTCGGCATCGTCCAGGCGCTTGGCGACGGCACGCGCACGCACCACGCCACCCACGTCCGGGGACACCACGATCAGGTTTTCAGTGCCGTAGGCGCGCCAGATATCGGCGAGCAGCAGCGGCGAGGCATACACGTTGTCCACCGGCATGTCGAAGAACCCCTGGATCTGGTCGGCATGCAGGTCCACCGTCAGGACGCGGTCGGCGCCAACGGCGCTGAACATCTTGGCAGCGACCTTGGCGGTGATCGGCACGCGCGAGGAGCGCATGCGGCGATCCTGGCGCGAGTAGCCGAAGTACGGCACCACGGCGGTGACACTGTTGACCGAAGCGCGCTTGAGCGCATCGATCAGGACCAGCAGTTCCATCAGGTTCTCGGCACTGGGCGCGCAGGTCGGCTGGATCACGAAGACGTCCTGCTTGCGGACGTTCTCTTCGATTTCGACCTGCACTTCGCCATCGGAGAAGCGCGACACCAGCGCCTTGCCCGGTCGCACCCCCAGTTCCTTGCAGATGCTCTGCGCAAGGCGCTTGTTGGCGTTGCCGGAAAATACCAGCAGGTTCGGGTGATCTTGCATCATGACGGTCTCGGGCGGGAGCGATTGGCGGAGAACTCGGCCGCCGGCGCCCGAGGACGTCTGCGGTGACAACACCGCGGCCGTTCAACCGTGTCCGCGCAGCATGCGCATGGAACGCGGTTGGCGTCCGCAAGTGGCAGGGGCGGGAGGATTCGAACCTCCGAATGCCAGGATCAAAACCTGGTGCCTTGGGCCTCTTGGCGACGCCCCTGCATCAAAATCAATAACGCTCGAGTACATCAAGCAGTGGCGAGCGCTCCACGCCCGCAGCCACCCATGCCCGCAGTTCCTTCGGCAAACGCGCCAGGCCCTGCTCTGCAGCAGCGCGCGTGGCGAACTCGACGAAACAACCGCTTCCCGACCCGGTGAGTCGTGCCCGGCCAATCCTGTCCAACGCGATAAGCACTGCCTCGACGGCAGGTTCGCGACGGCGCAGTACCGGCTCGAACGCATTCCCGAGCAAAGACCCGGAAGCGAAGTCCGCTATTTTCGCTACTGGGGCGTCGCGCGTCAAATCGGGACTGGCGAAAAGTGCAGCCGTGGGCACGTGAACGCCGGGGTCGGCGATCACATACCAGGCCGGCGGCAGCACCAGCGGGGTCAGTTGTTCCCCCACGCCTTCGGCCCAGGCGTTGCGGCCGCGCACGAAGACCGGCACGTCCGCGCCCAGCTGCAGGCCCAGGCCGGCCAGCGCGTCTTCGTCCAGACCCGTTTTCCAGAGCGCGTTCAACGCCACCAGGACGGTCGCCGCATCGGAAGAACCCCCGCCAAAACCGCCACCGGCAGGAATGTGCTTTTCGACGGCGATATCGACACCTTGCGCGACGTTCGCATGATTTTTCAGGAGGACCGCAGCACGCACGGCGAGATCATCGGCCTCGGCCACGCCGGGCACGGACGGCCCCACACGACGCACCTGGCCGTCTTCACGCACCTGCAACTGGACCCGGTCGCCCCAGTCCAGCAGCCGGAACACGCTCTGCAGTTCGTGGTAGCCGTCGGCGCGGCGGCCGGTGATGTGCAGGAACAGGTTGAGCTTGGCCGGGGCCGGAAACCACGGCCCACCGGCGTTCAGGTCCAGCGCGCTCATGGGCTGCCGAGCACCCAGCCGTCGACCAGCAGGCGCACTTTGGCGTCGCCATTGACCGCCTCGATCCGCCGCGGCAGCACCGGGCGGTCGCCTTCGGCCGGATACCAGTCCAGGAACTGGATCTCCCAGTCCATCTGGCGGACGCGGCGCGGCCGGCCGTCGGCGTCCCGATCGATCTGCCCGGCGCCGGCCCCTTCGGCGACCAGGCCGCGCACCCAGTCCGGCAACTGGTTGACCGGGATATCCCAGCCGGTGGCCTCCAGCAGCACCTGCTGCGCATCCTCGCCCTGGCGGGGACCACCGTCCACGCCGTCCAGGCGCCCGCTGCGGCTTTCGCTGTCGCCGCTCAGGGTCCAGCTCTGCCGGGTGACGGGCGCGCTCAGCGACACCACGTACTGCCGCGCCTGCTGCTGCCAATCGATGCGACCACTGCCGCCGTTGCGCCCCTTGCTGACCGCGACCCGGCCCTGGAACGACCACGCCGGCTGTGCGCGCAGCGCGTCCACGCGCGCGGCCTCGGCCTGCTGCGCTTCGGTGCTCACGGTGGTCACCACATCGGGGGCGGCCGGGGCCTTGCGCGTGTCCAGTGACACGCAGGCCGACAACGACACGGCCAGGACCGCCGCCAGGGCGGCCTTCACGGGAATCAGGTTCATACGCCGTATTTCTCGATCACGCGCTGCAGCGCACGGTTTTCCGGGTCGAGCTTGCGTGCTTCATCGAAGAAACGGCGGGCCTCGTCCTTGCGGCCGAGCACCCACAGCACCTCCCCCACATGCGCGGCGATTTCCGGGTCCTTGGCCAGCGTCCAGGCGCGGCGCAGCTGCACCAGCGCTTCTTCGTTGCGGCCCAGGCGATAGAGCACCCAGCCGTAGCTGTCGACGATGGCGGCGTTGTCCGGCTCGGCCACGCGGGCACGGTCGATCATCTCCAATGCTTCCTGGTAGCGCGTGGTGCGGTCGGCAAGGGTGTAGCCCAGCGCATTGAGCGCGGCCACGTTCTCCGGCTCGGTCACCAGGATCTTGCGCAGGTCCGCTTCGGCGCGCGGCACGTCATCGCGGCGCTCCCAGGCCAGCGCGCGGGCATACAGCAGCGCGTTCTCGTCCGGGTAGGCGGCCAGGCCCCGGGCCAGCGCGTCCAGCTCACCCGGCAGGTCATCGCCCCGCTGGCGCAGCTCGGCTTCGAGCAGGTAGGCATCGCGCCGCGCTTCGTCGTCGATCATGGCGTCGGACTGGATCGCGTGCACCCCGGCGAAGGCCTTGTCGGTCTGGCCCAGTTCGTACTGTGCGCTGGCCGCACGCAGGCGCGCTTCGGCGCGCTCTTCGCCGCCCGGCACGCTGAGGTACCAGTCCACCGCTTCGGCATGGCGCTTGAGGTATTCGGCGATCTTGCCCAGCAGCAGGCGCTGCGCCGGATCCGGCTTGGTCGCCTGCTTCGAGAGATCGGTATACAGCGCCAGCAGCGCCACATCGTCCTTCTGCTTGGCCAGCAGCGAGGCGCGCATGCCCCAGGTCTGCACGTTCTGCGGACCGACCGCGAGCACGCGCTCGGCCGATGTCGCATCGCCCATGGCGTCGTAGGCGATGGCCACGGCATTGCGCAGCTCCGGGTCTTCGGCGGTGCGCGGCTCCACCGAACGCAGCGCTGCCAGGGCGTCGTCGGTCTTGCCGGCCTGGAACATCAGGCTGGCATTGAGCAGCGCCACGCGCGGCTCACCGGGGAAGCGGCGCACCACTTCATCGACCATGCGCCGGGCCAGCTCGGGCCGGTCCATGCGCATGGCCAGCCGGCCGAATTCCTGCCAGGGCTCGAGCTGGTTGGGGATGGCGTTGTCGTCGACCAACCGGCCCAGCACATCGGCGGCGGCGGCCGGGTCGCGGCCCCCACCGACCAGCGCGGCCAGTGCGAACTTCCAGCCGCGCGGGTCCGGGTCACGCAGCAGGCTGGCCAGCTCGGTCCGCGCGCCCTTCACATCGCCCTTGCGCAGGTCCAGCGCGGCCGCAGCGCTGCGCATGGACAACGAACGGGGCGCGCGCTTCTCCCACAGGGCCAACGCGCGGCTGGCGCGCTTGTCATCGTCGGCGAGCATGGCGATCCGGGTGGCGCGCTCGGCCAGGCCGGCGTCGTCACGGCCCGCCTCGGCGGCCTCCAGGTACCAGCGCGCGGCCTCGGGCAGCTTGCCGGCCTGCAGCGCGAACTCCCCGGCCATGACCGGGGTCAGCGACGCCGGTTCGGCCGTTCCGGCCTTGCCGGCCGGTGCAGCCGGGGCCGCCGCCAGGGCGTTGGCGGTGAACAGGGACAGCAGCAGAACGCTGGAGATGCGAATCAATGCGGGCATCGGGGGCTTCTGGCCTTAAAATGACGACTTGAATGGCCAGCAGCTTATCGCAAGCAACTGAACAATGACCCTGTGGGTGCTCGGACTGAATCACCAGACCGCGCCAGTGGAACTGCGCGAACGCGCGTCCTTTGGCGGCGACGCCCTGCCCCAGGCATTGGCGTCGCTGCGCGATGCCCCGCAGGTGGCCGAGGCGGTGCTGCTGTCCACCTGCAACCGCACGGAGCTGTATGCCGTGGCCGAATCGGGCGAGGCGCTGGCGCAGTGGCTGGAGTCGCACGCCGGGCAGCTGCACGGTTACCTGTACCAGCATGCCGATGCCGATGCGGTGCGCCACCTGTTCCGGGTCGCCACCGGGCTGGACTCGATGGTGCTGGGTGAGCCCCAGATCCTGGGCCAGGTGAAGGACGCCTGGGCGACCGCGCGCGACCATGGCCTGCTCGGCCAGCGCCTGGATCGCTTGTTCCAGCAGACCTTCTCGGTGGCCAAGCGCGCGCGCACCGATACCCGCGTGGGCGCCAACCCGATCTCGGTGGCCTCCACCGCAGTGCGCCTGGCGCAGAACTCCTTCGCGCGGCTGGAAGACTCCACCGTACTGCTGGTCGGTGCCGGCGAAACCATCGAACTGGCCGCCCGCCACCTCAGCGAAGGCCGAGTCCGCCGGCTGCTGATCGCCAACCGCACCCTGGCGCACGCACAGGAGCTGGCCACCCGCCACGGCGGCGTGGCGCTGCCGCTGACCGAGCTGGAACGCCACCTGGGCGAAGCCGACGTGGTGTTTTCGGCCACCGCCGCGCGCGAGCCGGTGATCACCAAGGCGCAGATCGCCGCCGCGCTGCGCTCCCGAAAGCACAAGCCGATGCTGCTGTTCGACCTGGCGGTGCCGCGCGATATCGAAACCGGGGTGGGCGAGCTGCAGGACGCCTTCCTGTACACGGTCGACGACCTGGAGCGCGCGGTGGAGGACAACCGCCGCAGCCGGCGCGAGGCGGCCGCTGAAGCCGAAGCCATCATCGAGCTGCAGGTATCGCGGTTCGTCGAGACCCTGCAGGCCAACGCGCACCAGGCGCCGCTGCGCCAGCTGCGCGCGTACGGCGAAGCCACCCGGGTGGAAATGCTGGACAAGGCGCGCCAGCAGTTGGCCCACGGCAAATCTCCGGAGGAGGTGCTGGAGCTGCTCGCGCATGGCCTGACCAACCGCCTGCTGCACCCGCCGACCGCCGCGCTGCGTGCGGCCGCGCTCAGCGGCGATACTGAATTGACCCGCGCCGCCGAGCGTCTGTTCCCGGCCAAGCCGGGCTACCAACACCCTGCCGTGAGCAACGATGACGCCGACCCTGCGCCGTAAGCTGGAAGCGCTGGCCGAACGCCGCGAAGAACTTGAACGCCTGCTGGCCGACCCGGATGTGGTCGGCGACAACGAGCGCTTCCGCAATTTTTCACGTGAATTCGCCCAGCTGCAGCCGATCGCCACGGCGCTGGACGACGAAGCGCGGGCGTTGGCCGACCTGGCCGCCGCCGAAGCGATGCGTGCCGACCCGGACCTGCGCGAGCTGGCCGAGGAGGAAATCACCGCCGCGCAGGATCGCCTGCAGCAGCTGGACCATGACCTGGCGCTGCTGCTGGTGCCGCGCGATCCGCGCGACGATGGCAACCTGTTCCTGGAAGTGCGCGCCGGCACCGGCGGCGACGAGGCAGCGATTTTCGCCGGCGACCTGTTCCGCATGTACGCGCGCTATGCCGAGCGCCAGGGCTGGAAGGTGGAGATCGAATCGGACAGCCCCGGCGAGCATGGCGGCTACAAGGAGATCGTGGCGCGCGTGGTCGGCCGCGGCGCCTATTCCAAGCTCAAGTTTGAATCCGGCACGCACCGCGTGCAGCGCGTGCCGGCCACCGAGTCGCAGGGCCGCATCCACACCTCGGCGGCCACGGTGGCGATCATTCCCGAAGCCGACGAGGTCGATGAGATCGTCATCAACCCGGCCGACCTGCGGGTGGATACGTTCCGCTCGTCCGGCGCCGGTGGCCAGCACGTCAACAAGACCGAATCGGCCATCCGCATCACCCACGTGCCCAGTGGCGTGGTAGTGGAATGCCAGACCGAGCGCAGCCAGCACGCCAACCGCGACAAGGCGATGAAGCGCCTGAAGGCGCAGCTGCTCGATGCCGAGCGCAGCAAGCAGGCGGCCGCCACCGCGGAAAGCCGCCGGCTGCAGGTCGGCAGCGGCGACCGCAGCCAGCGCATCCGCACCTACAGCTTCCCGCAGGGCCGGATCACCGACCACCGCGTGGAAGGGCTGACCCTGTACGACCTGCCCAACATCATCGCCGGTGAGCTGGACACGCTGGTGGAGCGGCTGATTCACGAACACCAGGCCGATGAACTGGCCCAGCTGTCCGCCGGCGCGTGAGCATGGACCCGCAGCGCGAGCAGCTGCGCAGCGCGGTGCAGCGCCAGCCGCAGGACTTCATCGCCTGGGTGATGCTGGCCGACGCCGAGCTTGAGGCCGGTGACACCGCTGCCGGCGATCACGCCGCTACACGCGCGTTGCAACTGCGCCCCGGCCACCCCGAAGCGCTGGCCCGGCTGGGCCGCACGCGCTGGATGCAGGGCCGCCATGGCGAAGCAGCCACGCTGTTGCGCCAGGCCGCCAACCTGGTCCCGGAGCACCCCGGCATCGCACTGTGGCTGGGCCACGCGCTGGAAGACGCCGGCCAGCCCGAAGCCGCTGCCGATGCCTACCGCCACGCGCATCGGCTGCTGCCCGGCGAGCCTTACATCACCGCCCAGCTGCTCAACTGGCAACGCCGGCTGTGCGACTGGCGCGAACTCGAACCGCTGTCCCAGCAGGTGCGCCAGGCCGTGGCGCAGGGCGCGGCGGTGGTGGAGCCGTTCGCCTTCCTCAGCGAAGACGCCAGCGCCGCCGAGCAGCGGGCGTGTGCGCGGCAGCGCGCTGCGGGCATTGCCGAGGGAGTGCGTGCGCTGCCGCCTGCGCAGGTCCGCCGCGAGGGCCAGCTGCGCGTGGGTTTCCTTTCCAATGGCTTCGGCGCGCACCCGACCGGGCTGCTTACCGTGGCGCTGTTCGAGCAGCTGCGTGCGCTCGGCGCGCTGGAGCTGCATCTGTTTGCCCTCAACGCCGATGATGGCAGCGCGATCCGCGCGCGCCTGCAGGCCGCTGCCACTGCACTGCATGACGTGTCGAGCCTGCCGCACGCGGCGATCGCCGCGCGGATCCGCGCGACCGGCATCGATGTGCTGTTCGATCTGCGTGGCTGGGGCGGCGGTGGCGCGCCGGCGGTACTGGCGATGCGCCCGGCCCCGGTGCAGGTGAACTGGCTGGCGTATCCGGGCACGTCGGGCGCGGCGTGGATCGACTACGTGCTGGCCGATGACTACGTGCTGCCTGCCGCGCTGACGCCGGCCTTCAGCGAACAGGTCCGGCGCCTGCCCCGCGCGTTCCAGCCCTCGGACAACACCCGCGTGCTGGAGCCCGCGCCAGGCCGCGAGGCCTGTGGCCTGCCCGCGCAGGGCGTGGTGTTCTGCTGCTTCAACAACAGTTACAAGCTCAACCCGCGCAGCATGCGCCGCGCGTTCGCGGTGCTGCAGGGCGTGCCGGGCAGCGTGTTGTGGCTGCTGTCCGGGCCGGGCAATGCCGATGCGCGGCTGCGCACGGCGGCGCGCGAGGCGGGGCTGGATCCGGCGCGGCTGGTATTCATGCCCAAGCTGCCGCACCCGACCTACCTGGCGCGCTACCAGCAGGCGGACCTGTTCCTGGACACGCACCCGTACAACGCGCATACCACCGCATCCGATGCACTGTGGGCCGGCTGCCCGGTGCTGACCTGCCCGGGCGCGACGTTCGCGTCGCGCGTGGCCGGCTCGCTCAACCATCACCTGCAGCTGCCGGCGATGAACGCTGCCGACGACCGCGTCTTCGTGGAGACCGCCATCGCGCTGGGCAACGACCCGCAGGCGCTGGCAGCGCTGCGCGCCACCCTGGCCCAGCGGCGTTCGGACACCGGCCTGTTCGACATGGCCGGGTTCGCCCGCGACTTCAGTGCCGAGGTGCAGGCGATGGGGCGTTTGCATGGCTGGCAGGATGCACACGCGGGCTGACTACCCATTGCGCTAGGCTCGGGCTTCTTCTGTCAGCCGGAATCCCGCACCGATGGGCAAGCTCAAGCGCAAGGCGTACCAGGCACTGCTTGAACCGATGCAGCTCGAACTCACGGCGATGGCGCGTTGGGCCCAGCACACCGGGCAGCGCGTGCTGGTGATGTTCGAGGGCCGCGATACCGCCGGCAAGGGCGGCGCCATCCAGGCCATCGCCGAGCACCTCAACCCCCGCCAGTGCAGGGTGGTGGCGCTGCCCAAGCCGACCGACCGCGAAAGTACCCAGTGGTACTTCCAGCGTTATGTGTCGCACCTGCCCGCTGCCGGCGAGATCGTGCTGATGGACCGCAGCTGGTACAACCGGGCCGGGGTCGAGCACGTGATGGGCTATTGCACCGAGGCCGAGTACCACGCGTTCCTGGCGCAGGCGCCGGTGTTCGAGAAGCTGCTGGTGGACGATGGCATCCTGCTGTTCAAGTACTGGCTCACGGTCGACCAGGTGCAGCAGGAGAAACGCTTTGCCGAGCGCCACGTGGACCCGCTCAAGGGCTGGAAGCTGTCACCGGTGGACCTCAAATCGCGCAGCAAGTACAGCGCGTATACCGAAGCGCGCGAGGCGATGTTGCGCGCGACGCATCGGGAAGAGGCGCCGTGGACGCTGGTGGACTTCAACGACCAGAAGCGCGGGCGGCTGGGATTGATCCGCAACCTGCTGGATCGCCTGCCCGATACCAGGGTGGACGATCCCATCCCGGACCTGCCGCCGCTCAAGGGAAAACTGCACAAGGAACAATACGCGGCATTGAAGCCGATCAACCTGTCACCTCATGACTCCCAGGTTGATTGATCCCGATCCTGATGGGCTCGTATGAATTCGTAGCGCCGGCCGTTGGCCGGACACCGCGCGCAGCGCGGCCCACGTATCCGCAGCCGGCAAAACGCGGCTCCGGTAATCCGTCCGACGCTTGGACGATCCGAAGCCGACGGTAGCGCCGGCCGTTGGCCGGCCGCTTTTCGCTCCGGCTTCATGAACGCCCGACAGACGGCTTCGGAACCTGTAAACCCCGGCGTGTTGGTCGCGAGCGTGGCGCAACCGTCTCCGGACACTTGGGCCGCGCTGCGCGCGGTGTCCGGCCAACGGCCGGCGCTACGAATTGTTACGTGGCGTTCGCGGATCGGGATCAATCAACCAAGGGCAAATCGTCAATGCACAATCGCTTCGATGTCCGCTGCGGTGACCGGGCCCAGGAATTCCTTGGCGACCTTGCCGTCCGGGGCGATGAGGTAGGTCAGCGGCAGGCCGCGCGGCACGGCGAAGTCTTCCGGCGGGTTGTAGGTGTCCACCAGCACGATCGGGTAGGTCACCGGCAGCTTCTGCAGGAACGCCTTCATCTCCTCCGGCTCGATGTCTTCGTAGGCCAGGCCGACCACTTCGATCTCCTCGCGCATGGCATGCAGTGCCGACAGCTCCGGCATTTCCTTGCGGCACGGCGCGCACCAGGTCGCCCAGAAGTTCACCACCACCCATTTGCCGCGATGTGCGGCCAGGTCGTAGGTGGTTCCGTCGAGGGCGGGCAGCACCAGCCGCGGCTGCGCCACGGTTTTGCGCTCCAGGTCGGGCGTGGCGCGGTCGGCGGCCGGGGCGGCCGGTTCTGCTGCGGGGGCCGGCGCCGGGGCGGACGCCTCGGGCTGCGGTGCCGGCTTGTTGCAGCCGGCCAGGGCGAGCAGGCCGACGGCCAGCAGCAGGGGCTTGAAGGTCATGGGGTGTCTCCAGACGGGGAATAGATATCGCTGACGCGGCGCTTGAGCAGCTCGCGCAGCGGCAGCCGCAGGGCATCCAGCGCCGCCACCGAGGCGGTACCGAGGCTGTCGTCGCGGTAAGGCAGGTAGGCTTCCTTGACCGGAATGCGCAGCTGCGTGGATTCGTAGAGGTCGGCCAGGGTGAGCCTGTCCAGGTCGCGCGACAGCAGCCATTGGCCCTGCTCGTCTCGGCGCACCACCCGGATCGCTTCCAGGTCGCAGAGCATGCTCTGCAGGAGCGAGTCGGTCAGCATCGGCTCCAGCCCCAGGATCTCGTCTTCATCCAGCCCGCGTCCGTCCATGCGCGCCTGGTGGAAGCGGCCGATCAGGCGCAGCAGGCCATACAGTTCGTAGCCGGTGGGCAGGCGCAGGTCCGCCGGCTGGTAGCGGAACGCGGCGATCGACGAGGCCAGCGAGGCACCCAGCAGCACCGAGACCCAGCACAGGTAGATCCACAGCAGCAGGATCGGCACGAAGGCCACCGTGCCGTAAAGCTTCTGGTAGGACTGGAAGCTGCCCAGGTAGGCGCCCATGCCCCACTTCACCAGCTCCAGCATCACTGCCGCGAGGATCGCGCCGGGAATGGCATGCCGCCACTTCACCGTGTGGTGCGGCACCACCCGGTAGACCAGCATGATGCAGACGAACTCGATCAGGATCGGCGCCAGGGTCAACGACGCATTGGCCAGCAGGCGGCCTTCACTGGTGCCGAACAGCGGCAGCGCGAACACGCGGGCCGATACGGCCAGCGACGCGGCCGCCAGCATCGCGCCCAAGGTCAGCACGGTCCAATAGACCAGGAAGCGGGTGAGCTTGGGCCGCGCCGAACTGACCCGCCAGATCTGGTTGAAGGTCTGCTCGACGCTGTTGAGGGTGATCAGCAGCGACACCACCAGCGCGATGAAGCCGGCGGCGGTGAGCTGCCCGGCACTGGCCGAGAACTGGCGCAGGTAGCCTTCGGCCGCGCGCGCGGCGTTGGGCACGAAGTTGGAGAACACGTAGTCGCTGAGCGTGTCGCTCCAGCGGTCGAACACCGGGAACGCCGAGAGCACGCCGAACACCACGATCGCCAGCGGCACCAGCGCGAACACGGTGGTGTAGGCCAGCGAGGCGGCGGCCTGGAACAGGCGGTCGTCGAGGAAGCGGCGCCACAGGAAGCGACCGAAGCTGGCGGTACGGGCGCGATCGCGCACGCGTTCCATCCACAGGTTGAGGGTGTCCAGGGGTTCCATCGTGGCAAGCGTACCTGAAGCCGGGTGGAGGCAATGCCATACTGCGGACAGACTGGACACAACGGAAGCGAGATGGCGGAGATCCTGGTGCTGTATTACAGCCGCGGCGGTTCGGTGGCGCGGCTTGCGCGCCAGATCGCGCGTGGCATCGGCGAAGTGCCCGGCATGAGCGCGCGCCTGCGCACGGTGCCGCCGGTGGCGGCGGTCACCCAGACCGCGCGGCCGCCGGTGCCCGATGACGGTGCGCCCTACGTGAGCGTGGAGGACCTGGCCGACTGCAGCGGCCTGCTGCTGGGCAGCCCGACGCGGTTCGGCAACATGGCCGCGCCGGTCAAGCATTTCCTCGACGGGCTGGGGGCCGAGTGGGTCAACGGCACGCTGGCCGGCAAGCCCGCCGGGGTGTTCACCTCCACCGCGTCGCTGCATGGCGGGCAGGAATCCACGCTGTTGTCGATGCAGGTGCCGCTGCTGCACCACGGCTGCCTGATCGTGGGCATTCCGTTCACCGAACCGGCGCTGAGCCATACCACCACCGGCGGCACCCCCTACGGTGCCAGCCATGTGGCCGGTGCCGACGACAACCCGGTGCCGAGCGAGGACGAAGCGGTCCTGGCGCGCGCGCTCGGCCGGCGCGTGGCCGATATCGCGCGGCGGCTGGGATGAGCCCGCGCGCACAGAAGTGGACGTTGGCCACCGTGCTGCTGGCGTTGGCGGCGGTGTTTGCGGTGTGGTTCGCGCACGACCGGCACTGGCTGGCCAGCCAGCTGGTCTTCACCGCCCCGCCGCTGCTGCTGGCGCTCGGCGTGGTCACCGGGCGGGGCAAGGCGATGTTCTGGGCCGGGGTGCTGGCGCTGTTCTGGTTCAGCCACGGCGTGATGAGTGCCTGGAGCCACCCGGAAACCGCGCACTTTGCCTGGCTGGAACTGCTGCTGGCCCTGGCGGTGATCGGGATCTCCAGCGCGCCCGGCCTGCGCCGGCGTTTCTCGAAGCGTTGAGCGCCTCGCGCGCGGCTGCGGGCGGGCGCCGGCAGCCGTATCATGGGCACCCAGCGCGGGTGTTGCCGCGCGGTACCGCCCGCACTCCAGGAAGCCTGCAATGGAAGAACTACTGATCATCACCACCGGTGGCACGATCGACAAGATCTACTTCGACGACAAGTCGGACTACCAGATCGGCGATCCCCAGATCGGGATGATCCTGCGCGAGCTGGGCGTGACCTTCCGCTTCAACGTGATTCCGATCCTGCGCAAGGATTCGCTGCACATCACCGACGAAGACCGCGAGCTGATCCGCGCCACCATCGCCGCGCAGCCGACCCGCCACGTGCTGGTCACCCACGGCACCGATTCGATGGTGCAGACCGGCCGGGTGCTCAAGAGCATCCCCGACAAGACCATCGTCATGACCGGGGCGCTCAGCCCGGCGCGCTTCCGCGGCTCGGACGCCGAGTTCAACATCGGCTGTGCGATCGGCGCGGTGCAGTCGCTGCATCCGGGCGTGTACATCGCCATGAACGGCCGCATCTGGAACCCCGAACACGTGCGAAAGAACGTCGCGGCGAACCGGTTCGAAGACGCGTGACGCGGTAACCGCGTCACGCGTGGGGCGTGCCGACCAACGGTCGGCACCTACCTCAGGTAGCACCCGACCGTTGGTCGGGTGACCGATCACATCAATACTGCGCGGTCAGGGTCACGCCGGAGAAGGTGCTGTAGGCCTTAACCCGGACGTGCCAGGTCCCCGCAGCCGGGGCGGTGATCGTGCAGGTTTCGTTGTTGCCGCTCAGGTACGGGCGGCAGGTGTACACGGTGTCGGTGGGCGCGCTGCCCGAACGCACGTACAGGTCCGCATCACCCGTGCCGCCGGCGATGGTCACCTTCAGCTGCGAGCGGCCCGACGGCACGGCCACGGTGTAGGCCAGCGATGCACCGCTGGAAGCACCCAGGCCGCTGACCGGCACGTTGTTCTGCAGCGTGCCGGTGCCCGGGTTCGGGTTGGTCCCGCCCAGCGCGGCGGTGACGGCCGCATCCGCATCGACGATGCCCGCACCGCAGCCGCCGCTGCAGGCGCCCGGCAGGGCCCGTGCAGTGTTCTTGAGCAGCGTCTCAATGGCCGCCGGCGACAGCGCGGTGGGCGCGACCGACTGCACCAGCGCGACCACGCCGGCCACGTGCGGGGCCGCCATCGAGGTACCGTTGTACGACGCATAGGACGCAGCGCCCGGCACGGTGGTGCCGCTGTTGAGCGTGGACAGGATCGCCTGGCCAGGCGCCGAGACATCGATGCCGGCACCGTAGTTGGAGAAGCTGGCGCGGGCACCGGCCGAGGTGGTGGCGGCCACCGCGATCACGTTGGCGCAGTTGGCCGGCACCGACGAGGACACGTTGGTGTTGCTGTTGCCCGCTGCCACCACCACGGTGGTGCCGCGCGAGACCGCGCCGTTGATGGCGTTCTGGTAGGTGGTCGAGCAGGTGCCGCCGCCGCCCAGGGACATGTTGATCACTTCGGCCGGGTTGGCATTGGCCGGCACGCCGCTGACGGTGCCGCCGGATGCCCACACGATCGCATCGGCGATGTCGGAGGTGTAGCCGCCGCACTTGCCCAGCACGCGCACCGGAACGACCTTGGCGTTGTAGGCGGTGCCGGCCACGCCGGTGGTGTTGTTGGTCACCGCGGCGATGGTGCCGGCCACGTGGGTGCCGTGCCAGCTGGAATTGGAAGCCGGGTAGCCGGCGCCGCATTCGTTGGCGGCGTACCAGTCGCCTTCGTCGTTGGCATTGTTGTCGCGGCCACCGCCATCGCGCGCCATCGCGGCATCGCTGATGAAGTCATAGCCGGGCAGGATGTTGGCGTTCAGATCCGGATGGTTGGTGATGCCGGTATCGATCACCGCCACCACCACGCCCGTTCCCGTGGCCTTGTCCCAGGCGGGGCGCACGTTGATCGAGGCGTTGCTGGTGCCGAAGCCCCACTGCTCGGACAGGCGGCTGTCGTTGGGCACCAGGGTGGCGTGCATCAGCTGGTCGACTTCGACGTATTCCACGTTCGGATCGGCGGCCAGGCGACGCATCAACAGTTCCGATTCGGCGGCATCCAGCGGGCGGTCGGCCTTGACCACGGTCGGGCCGATGGCCAGCTGGCGCAGCTTCTGCAGGCCCAGCGCGCGCCCCTGCGCGGCAGGAACGGCCTGGGCGGCGGCCTTGAGCGAACTGGCCAGCGCGGTCGGGGTGGCCACGTCGGTGGCGCCGTCCTTGTACTTGACGATGAAACGCTGGTGGGTCGGGGCCGACGCCAGGCCACTCAACTGCACGTCGCCGGCGAATGCCGGCGCCGCCAGGAGCAGGGTCGAAAGCACCGAACCACCGAGTACAACCAAGGCACGCTGACGCAAGCGCTGCGGATCATGAGACATCGGAATTCCCTTCAAGAGTGAGGAGCCGTCGAGGCGGCAAAGGTCGGTCAGATCCGGCGCTATGGAGCGGTGGCTTGGATCGAACCTGGAAGACGGATCGGCTTTCCCCTGCGAAACCGCCCGAACCCGGACGCTAGTGGTTTCGATTCGGCCCAACAATGTTTCAGCCCGCTTTCAGGCTTGTGAAAGTTTCGATCTGAGACTTTTCGGGTCAACGGTTTGTGAATGTGAAGAAACTTCCCCGTGCCGATGCGGTCACGACGGACGCAATTCGTGTCCTGCGTCACTGTCTTGCGCGTCATGGGCAAGACATTGCTTGCGCGTCAATGAGTTGGGTGCGTTTGGATCGTTCAGACCGGTCCTCGGCAGGCGCCGCCCATGAAAAAGGCCCGCCTGTTGCCAGGCGGGCCTTGGGTATCCAACGCGCGTCGAACGATCAGCCGTCCAGGCGCACCAGCCAGCCATGGCGGTCCGGCAGGCGGCCGTACTGGATGTCGGTCAGTTCCTTGCGCAGCGACATGGTCACTTCGCCAGCCGGGGCGGTCAGGTCACCCACCGAGAAGCCCTCGCCCTTGAGCTGGCCGATCGGCGTGACCACCGCCGCGGTCCCGCAGGCGAACACTTCGGCGATCTCGCCCGAGGCCACGCCCTGCTTCCACTCGTCGATGGTCACCTTGCGCTCTTCGACCTTCATGCCGCGGTCGCGCGCCAGTTGCAGGATGCTTTCGCGGGTGATGCCTTCCAGGATGCTGCCGGACAGCGCCGGGGTCACCAGGGTGCCGTCCTTGTAGACCAGGAACACGTTCATGCCACCCAGTTCTTCCAGGTACTTGCCTTCGACCGGATCCAGGAACAGCACCTGCGAGCAGCCCTGCGCCTGCGCCTTCTGCTGCGGCAGCAGCGAGGCGGCGTAGTTGCCACCGCACTTGGCCGCACCGGTGCCGCCCTTGGCCGCACGCGCATATTCGGTGGACAGCCAGATCGACACCGGGGCCACGCCCTTGGCGAAGTACGGACCTGCCGGGCTGGCGATCACGTAGTAGCCGGCCTTCTGCGCGCCGCGCACGCCGAGGAAGGCTTCGTCGCCGATCATGAACGGGCGGAAGTACAGGCTGGATTCGTCGGCCGACGGCACCCAGCTGGCATCCACGGCGATCAGCTGCTTGAGCGATTCGACGAAGATCTCCACCGGCAGTTCCGGCAGCGCCAGGCGCTGCGCCGAACGCTGCAGGCGGCGGCCGTTGGCATCGGGGCGGAACGTCCAGATCGAGCCGTCGGCATGGCGGTAGGCCTTGATGCCTTCGAAGATTTCCTGGCCGTAGTGCAGCACCGCGGCGGCCGGGTCCAGCTGCAGCGGGCCGTACGGGCGCACGCTGGCGTTGTGCCAACCAGTGTCCTTGTCCCACCGCACTTCCACCATGTGGTCGGTGAAGTGCAGACCAAAACCGGGGGCGGCCAGGATGCGTTCACGCTCCTCGCTGCTGCGCGGCTGGGCGGAACGGGTGGTGGTGAAGCTCACGGAAGACTGGGACACCGGAAATTTCCTGTTCTGGTTACGGGTTCAATTACAGCATGCCGGTTTCAAGGCGGGCGGCCTCGGACATCATGTGCTGGCCCCACGGTGGGTCGAACACCAGTTCGACATCGGCTTCGACCACGGTCGGGATCATTTCCAGCTTGCTGCGCACGTCGTCGACGAGGATATCGCCCATGCCGCAGGCCGGCGCGGTCAGGGTCATCTTGACGTCGACCTCGCGCTGGCCGTCATCCAGGTGCTTGAGCTCCACTTCGTAGACCAGGCCCAGGTCGACGATGTTGAACGGGATCTCCGGGTCGAAGCAGGTTCGCAGCTGCTGCCAGACGAGCTTTTCGACCTCCTCGTCGGAGGCGTCGGCGGGCAGTTCCAGCGGCGCGGGCGGTTCCTTGCCCATGGCGTCGCCGTCCTTGCCGGCGATGCGGAACAGATTGCCTTCGACAAATACGGTATAGCTGCCGCCCAGCGCCTGGGTGATGTACCCATAGCTGCCGGCGGGCAAGGTGACCGTTTCGCCCTGCGGGACCATGACGGCCTCGCAGTCGCGTTCGAAGTGGACGGGTTCGCTGCTACGGGAGTACATGTGGATCGATATGGGGTCGCGGCCGATTCCCGCAAGGCGCTCATTTTAGCCCAGTGGCCGGCCACGCGCCGGTCACCCCGCAAGCCGGTATCCTGTGGCGGACCAAAGGAAGAATGCATGCCGCCCACCTCTGCGCCCGCCAGGTCCGCCCACTGGCTCTGGCCCCCGCTGTTGTTGCTAGGAGTTGTCACGGCCACGCTGGCCTGGTTGTTCATCGCGCTGCTGAGTGGCCGCCAGGCAGGCTGGATGGCCGTCCTGGTGGCCCTGGAGCTGGGTTTCATGCTGCGCCTGGGCAACCTGCGCGGCGGCCTGCTGCGGGTGGCGTTGACCCTGCTGGGCACCGTGCTGGTGGCATTGGCAGCCAACTGGGGGATCGCGTCGGCCTACCTGGGCGGGTCGCTGGGACTGGATCCGTGGGAATCAGCGTTGCGGATGGGGCCGTTCATGGCGTTCACATTGGTTCAGCTGGCCAACGGGGTGGCCGAATGGCTGTGGCTGGGGGTGGCGTTGGTCATCGGCTGGTGGATAGCGAGGTAACGTTCGGCGATTGCGTGGGCCGGCCAACGGCCGGCGCTACCGGTCGATTGA
>NZ_JBWJPC010000013.1:0-16388 GCF_056393145.1 Stenotrophomonas sp. Steno-Z4
ACTACCGGCGGCAGCACAGCGCTGCCGGTCTCGCGAACGGCGGGCCGGGAACCTCGGTCCGCCTTCGCCGTCTCAGGGAAGGCAGTTTTTTCAGTACGCCAGTAGCTCAATTGGCAGAGCAGCGGTCTCCAAAACCGCAGGTTGGGGGTTCGAGTCCCTCCTGGCGTGCCACTTCTCCCTTCCAGCGGCCATGCCGCCTCAGCAGCCAGAGCCGGATGAACAGCAAGATCGAGCATTCCAAGGACACCTCCACCGGGGGTGACATCGTCAAATACGCCGCCGCAGTGCTCCTGGCACTTGCGGGTCTTTTTGCGTGGTTCTGGTTTGGCATGCCCGAGCATGCGGCCCAGAATGCCTGGTCCGGTCCCCTGCGTGGCCTGGGCGTCGCCATCGGCCTTGCTGCCGGTTTCGGCGTGTTCATGCTGACCGCCAAGGGTCGTGACACCCGTGAGTTCCTTTCCGAATCCCGCTTCGAGCTGCGCAAGGTGGTCTGGCCGACGCGCCAGGAAGCCATCCGCATGACCTGGGTGGTGATGGTCGTGGTGATCATCCTCAGCCTGCTGCTCGGCGGCTTTGATTTCTTGATTCAGAAAGCGATCCAGTTGTTCCTGGGTCGATAAGGAGAAACCTGTGAAGCGTTGGTATGTCGTTCACGCCTATTCAGGCTTCGAAAAGTCGGTGGCGCAGGACCTGCGCGGCCGCATCGAGCGTAACGAGAAGCAGGAATTCTTCGGTGACGTCCTCGTCCCGACCGAGGAAGTGGTTGAAATGCGTTCCGGCCAGAAGCGCCGTTCCGAGCGCAAGTTCTTCCCCGGTTACGTCCTGGTCCAGATCGAGACGCACGAAGAGAACGGCATTCCCCGGATCGAGAGCGAAAGCTGGCATCTGGTCAAGGAAACGCCCAAGGTGCTGGGCTTCATCGGCGGCACCGCCGATCGTCCGCTGCCGATCGCCGATCACGAGGCCGAGGCCATCCTGAACCGCGTTCAGGAAGGTGTCGAAAAGCCCCGTCCGAAGGTGCTGTTCGAGCCGGGCCAGATGGTCCGCGTCACCGAAGGCCCGTTCAACGACTTCAACGGCGTGGTCGAAGAGGTCAACTACGAGAAGAGCCGCCTGCGCGTCTCGGTGCTGATCTTCGGTCGTGCCACCCCGGTCGAGCTCGAGTTCGGCCAGGTCGAAAAGGCCACCTGATCCGACGGCCGCGCCTGTTCACGCGGCGGCCTGAAAATCTGATATAGTGCGCGGCTTCCTGCCAGGAAGCTGGCAAAAGCAAAGGGCCGCCGCGAGGTGGCCTTCTGCATGAATTCAAAAACGCGATGCCGGGACGCGAGATTCCCGGTCCGATGGGGAGCCTGTGGTCGCAAGGCGCTAGCACCCGGAGAGTATTCACATGGCAAAGAAAGTAATTGGTTACATCAAGCTGCAGGTGAAGGCCGGTCAGGCCAACCCCTCGCCGCCGGTCGGTCCCGCGCTGGGTCAGCGTGGCCTGAACATCATGGAGTTCTGCAAGGCCTTCAATGCCGCCACGCAGAAGCTCGAGCCGGGCCTGCCGGTTCCGGTGATCATCACGGCCTATTCGGACCGTACGTTCACCTTCATCACCAAGAGCACCCCGGCCACCACGCTGCTGAAGAAGGCCGCTGGCGTGAGCTCGGGCTCCAAGCGCCCGAACACCGACAAGGTGGGCAAGGTGACCCGCAAGCAGCTGGAAGAGATCGCCAAGGCGAAGGAAGCTGACCTGACGGCCGCCGACCTGGACGCCGCCGTGCGTACGATCGCTGGTTCTGCCCGTTCCATGGGCCTTGTGGTAGAGGGTTAAGAAGATGGCACAGACCAAGCGTGAGAAGGCCATCCAGGCCGCAGTCGTCCCGGGCAAGGCTTACGCCTTCGAGGACGCAATCAAGATCCTGAAGACCGCCACCAAGGCCAAGTTCGTCGAGTCCTTCGACGTCGCCGTGCGCCTGGGCGTGGACGCCAAGAAGTCCGACCAGCAGGTGCGCGGTTCGACCGTGCTGCCGGCCGGTACCGGCAAGAGCGTGCGCGTTGCGGTGTTCGCACCGGCCGGTGCCAAGGCTGACGAAGCCCTGGCCGCTGGCGCCGAAGCCGTCGGCATGGACGACCTGGCCGAGAAGATGCAGGCCGGCGATCTGAACTATGACGTCGTCATCGCCACCCCGGACGCCATGCGCGTCGTGGGTAAGCTGGGCACCGTGCTCGGCCCGCGCGGCCTGATGCCGAACCCGAAGGTCGGCACCGTGTCGGCCAACCCGGGCGAAGCCGTCAAGAACGCCAAGTCGGGTCAGGTGCGTTACCGCACCGACAAGGCCGGCATCATCCACTGCACCATCGGCAAGGCCGACTTCGCCGAAGACGCGCTGAAGTCGAACCTGCAGGCGCTGCTGCTGGACCTGATCAAGGCCAAGCCGGCTACCTCGAAGGGCACCTACCTGCAGAAGGTTTCGGTCAGCTCGACGATGGGCCCGGGCGTCACCGTCGACCAGTCGTCGCTGACCCTGAAGTAATCGTTTGAAGCGGTTACGCGGTTCCGGCCGCGTATCCGTGACATTTGAAGGCAATCCGAACGGGCCCGTCCCGCGACGATAGCCGTCAAAGACCGCAGGGGTGGTGGGCGCAAGCCGGCCGCTTAATCGATTCCCCCGGGGATCACCCTGCGTAGATGGTGCCCTTCTGGAGTTTTCTGGTTCTCGCACGTCTGGGTTCACCCAGGTTGGCCATCCAGGTCTAGAACGGCCCACCCTTGGAACATCGTCCCGATGTTCCCGGCGTCCAGGACGGATGCCGCCCAGGACCGCGCACGGCAGGAGCCGTAAGCGGAGTTCAATTGGAGGAGTGCAATGGCTCTCAATCTGTCCCAGAAGCAAGTAGTAGTGGCCGAGGTCGCGGAAGTCGCTGCCAAGGCTCACTCCTTGATTGCAGCACATTACGCCGGCACCACGGTCGCGCAGATCACCAAGATGCGCGAACAGGCCCGTAAGGAAGGCGTGTTCTTGAAAGTTGTCAAGAACACCTTGGCCGAACGTGCGGTGAAGGGTACTGAATTCGAATCCGCAGGGGCCAAGTTCGTCGGTCCGATGCTGCTCGCGTTCTCGCTCGACGAGCCCGGCGCTGCCGGCCGCGTCATCAAGGAAGCTGCCAAGACCAACGACAAGCTGCAGCCGCAGCTGGTTGTGATCGGTGGCGAAGTGTTCCCGGCAAGCCACGTTGACGTGCTGGCCTCGTTGCCGACCCGCGATCAGGCCCTGGCCATGCTGGCCCGTGTCCTGTGCGAACCGGTCACGATGTTCGCCCGTGCCGTCAAGGCCGTTGGCGAGAAGCAGGAAGGTGGCGCTGTCGCCGCCGAGCCGGCTGCCGAAACCGCCTGAGTCGCTGTTTACGTGGTTCCTGATGGAACCTGAACCCAGAAAATTATCCAAAGGTATTCAAAATGTCCCTTACCACCGACCAGATCGTTGAAGCCATTGCCGCCAAGTCCCTGATGGAAGTCATGGAACTGGTGAAGGCCATCGAAGAAAAGTTCGGCGTTTCCGCCGCTGCCCCGGTTGCCGTTGCCGCTGCTGGCCCGGCTGCTGCCGTTGAAGAACAGACCGAATTCACCGTGTCGCTGAAGAGCGCCGGCGACAAGAAGGTCGACGTCATCAAGGCTGTCCGCGCCATCACCGGCCTGGGCCTGAAGGAAGCCAAGGACCTCACCGAAGCCGGTGGCGTCCTGAAGGAATCGGCTACGAAGGAAGAAGCCGAGAAGATGAAGAAGGACCTGGAAGCTGTCGGCGCGACTGTCGAAGTCAAGTAAGCAGCTCCTTGCGTCGCCATCGAATCACGGCGATGCAGCAAAGGCTGGGGGCGTAAGCCCCCGGCCTTTGGTCGTTATTGCGGTAAGGCCGGATGCATGTCCGGTCCGCGCCAATTCGACCGGTAGATCCGACTGTTAGTCGGATGCTTCACCGGCGACGAGTTGGCAGTTGGAAGTAGCGGGAGAAGGCGTGCTGGTGCCGGCAATACCAGCGACTTCCAACTGACAATTTTCATGTTCCCTTCGGGCCGCGCCTCCATGGCGGGGCCCGCACAGCCAAGGTGAGACCCCATGACGTCATATTCGTTCACCGAAAAAAAGCGTATCCGCAAGGATTTCGGCAAGCAGCGCTCGATCCTCGAAGTGCCGTTCCTGCTCGCCATCCAGGTGGATTCCTACCGCGAATTCCTGCAGGAAAACGTGGATCCGGCCAAGCGCCGTGATCTCGGCCTGCACGCGGCCCTGAAGTCGGTGTTCCCGATCGCCAGCTACAGCGGCAACGCTGCGCTGGAATACGTGGGCTACAAGCTGGGCGACCCGGTCTTCGACGAGCGTGAGTGCCGCCAGCGTGGCATGAGCTACGGCGCGCCGCTGCGCGTGACCGTGCGCCTGGTGATCTACGACCGCGAGTCGTCCACCAAGGCCATCAAGTACGTGAAGGAGCAGGAGGTCTATCTCGGCGAAATCCCGCTGATGACCGACAACGGCACCTTCATCGTCAACGGCACCGAGCGCGTCATCGTCTCGCAGCTGCACCGTTCGCCGGGCGTGTTCTTCGACCACGACCGTGGCAAGACCCACAGCTCGGGCAAGCTGCTGTACAGCGCCCGCATCATCCCGTACCGCGGCTCCTGGCTGGACTTCGAGTTCGACCCGAAGGACGCGCTGTTCACCCGTATCGACCGTCGCCGCAAGCTGCCGGTGTCGATCCTGCTGCGTGCGCTGGGCTACAGCAACGAAGAGATGCTGGCCGAGTTCTTCGAGATCAACACCTTCCACATCAATCCCGATGAGGGCGTGCAGCTCGAACTGGTCTCCGAGCGCCTGCGCGGCGAGACCCTGAACTTCGACCTGGCCGACGGCGACAAGGTCATCGTCGAAGCCGGCAAGCGCATCACCGCGCGCCACGTGAAGCAGCTGGAAGCCTCGGGCATTGCCGCCCTGGCCGTGCCGGACGATTACATCGTCGGCCGCATCCTGTCCCACGACGTGGTCGACGCGAGCACCGGCGAACTGCTGGCCCAGGCCAACGACGAAATCACCGACGAGCAGCTGCAGGCCTTCCGCAAGGCCGGCGTGGATGCCGTGGGCACCCTGTGGGTGAACGATCTGGATCGTGGTCCGTACCTGTCCAACACCCTGCGCATCGATCCGACCAAGACCCAGCTGGAAGCGCTGGTCGAAATCTATCGCATGATGCGTCCGGGCGAGCCGCCGACCAAGGACGCCGCGCAGAACCTGTTCCACAACCTGTTCTTCACCTTCGAGCGCTACGACCTGTCCACGGTTGGCCGCATGAAGTTCAACCGTCGTGTCGGCCGCAAGGAAGTCACCGGTGAAGCGGTGCTGTACGACCGCAAGTACTTCGGCGAGCGCAACGACGAAGAGTCCAAGCGCCTGGTCGCCGAGCACGGTGACAGCTCCGACATCCTGGACGTGATCAAGGTCCTCACCGAGATCCGCAACGGTCGCGGCGTGGTCGATGACATCGATCACCTGGGCAACCGTCGCGTGCGTTCGGTCGGCGAAATGGCCGAAAACGTGTTCCGCGTGGGCCTGGTCCGCGTCGAGCGCGCGGTCAAGGAGCGCCTGTCGATGGCCGAATCCGAAGGCCTGACCCCGCAGGAGCTGATCAACGCCAAGCCGGTTGCCGCTGCCATCAAGGAGTTCTTCGGCTCCTCGCAGCTGTCGCAGTTCATGGATCAGAACAACCCGCTGTCGGAAGTCACCCACAAGCGTCGCGTCTCGGCCCTGGGCCCGGGCGGCCTGACCCGTGAGCGCGCCGGCTTCGAAGTGCGCGACGTGCACCCGACCCATTACGGCCGCGTCTGCACCATCGAAACCCCGGAAGGCCCGAACATCGGCCTGATCAACTCGCTGGCCGTGTACGCCCGCACCAACCAGTACGGCTTCCTGGAAACCCCGTACCGCAAGGTGCACGACGGAAAGGTCTCCGACGAGATCGAGTTCCTGTCGGCCATCGAAGAAAACGAATACGTCATCGCCCAGGCCAACGCCCTGACCGACGCCAAGAGCATGCTCACCGAGCAGTTCGTGCCGTGCCGGTTCCAGGGTGAGTCGCTGCTGAAGCCGCCGGCGGAAGTCCACTTCATGGACGTCTCGCCGATGCAGACCGTGTCGATCGCCGCCGCGCTGGTTCCGTTCCTGGAACACGATGACGCCAACCGTGCACTGATGGGCGCCAACATGCAGCGCCAGGCCGTGCCGACCCTGCGTGCGCAGAAGCCGCTGGTGGGTACCGGTATCGAACGCGCCGTGGCCCGTGACTCGGGTGTGACCGTGAACGCCCGTCGTGGCGGCGAGATCGTGCAGATCGACGCCGGCCGCATCGTGGTCAAGGTCAACGAAGTGGAAATCACCGACGCCAGCGATGCCGGCGTGGATATCTACAACCTGATCAAGTACACCCGTTCCAACCAGAACACCTGCATCAACCAGCGTCCGCTGGTGGAAGTGGGCAACGTGGTGGCGCGTGGCGACGTGCTGGCCGATGGTCCGTCCACCGACATCGGCGAACTGGCCCTGGGCCAGAACATGCTGATCGCCTTCATGCCGTGGAACGGCTACAACTTCGAAGACTCCATCCTGCTCTCCGAGCGCGTGGTGGAAGAAGATCGTTACACCACGATCCACATCGAAGAGCTGACCTGCGTCGCGCGTGACACCAAGCTGGGGCCGGAGGAAATCTCCGCCGACATCCCGAACGTGTCCGAGCAGGCGCTGAACCGCCTGGACGAGTCGGGCGTGGTGTACATCGGTGCCGAAGTGCGCGCCGGCGACATCATGGTCGGCAAGGTCACCCCGAAGGGCGAAAGCCAGCTGACCCCGGAAGAGAAGCTGCTGCGCGCGATCTTCGGTGAGAAGGCGTCGGACGTGAAGGACAGCTCGCTGCGCGTGCCGCCGGGCATGGACGGCACCGTCATCGACGTGCAGGTCTTCACCCGCGACGGCATCGAGAAGGACAAGCGTGCGCGCCAGATCGAGGAAAGCGAGATCAAGCGCGTCAAGAAGGACTTCGACGACCAGTTCCGCATCCTGGAAGGCGCCATCTACGCACGCCTGCGCTCGCAGATCGTGGGCAAGGTCGCCAACGGCGGTGCCAACCTGAAGAAGGGCGACACCATCACCGACGCCTACCTGGACGGCCTGAAGAAGGCTGACTGGTTCGTGCTGCGCATGAAGGACGACGACGCTTCCGAAGCCATCGAACGCGCCCAGAAGCAGATCCAGGCGCACGAGAAGGAGTTCGAGCGTCGCTTCGCCGACAAGCGCGGCAAGATCACCGCCGGCGACGACCTCGCCCCGGGCGTGCTGAAGATGGTCAAGGTGTTCCTGGCCGTGAAGCGCCGCATCCAGCCGGGCGACAAGATGGCAGGCCGCCACGGCAACAAGGGTGTGGTCTCCAACGTGGTGCCGGTCGAGGACATGCCGTACATGGCCTCGGGCGAGACCGTGGACATCGTGCTGAACCCGCTGGGCGTGCCGTCGCGCATGAACATCGGCCAGATCCTGGAAGTGCACCTGGGCTGGGCCGCCAAGGGCCTGGGCCGCAAGATCCAGGGCATGCTCGAGGCACAGGCCGCGATCAACGACCTGCGCAAGTTCCTGGACGACGTGTACAACCACGACAAGACCCAGCATGCCAACCACGTCGACCTGACCCAGTTCAGCGACGAGGAGCTGCTGCGCCTGGCCGGCAACCTCACCGACGGCGTGCCGATGGCCACCCCGGTGTTCGACGGTGCCACCGAAGCTGAAATCAAGCACATGCTTGCCCTGGCTGACCTGCCGCTCAGCGGCCAGACCCAGCTGTATGACGGTCGTACCGGTGAGGCATTCGATCGCCACACCACAGTGGGCTACATGCACTACCTGAAGCTGAACCACCTGGTCGACGACAAGATGCACGCCCGTTCGACCGGTCCGTACTCGCTCGTCACCCAGCAGCCGCTGGGCGGCAAGGCGCAGTTCGGCGGCCAGCGCTTCGGTGAAATGGAAGTCTGGGCGCTGGAAGCCTACGGCGCGGCCTACACCCTGCAGGAAATGCTGACGGTGAAGTCCGATGACGTGCAGGGCCGCAACCAGATGTACAAGAACATCGTCGACGGTGAGCACGAGATGGTCGCGGGCATGCCGGAATCCTTCAACGTGCTCGTGAAGGAAATCCGCTCGCTGGCCATCAACATGGAACTGGAAGACAACTGATCGTGCAGGCGCGGCTGCCCCGGCAGCCGCGCCGCCGGATGTGACCTGACAGCCCCATCGACAAGATTTCCTCCTTTCGGAGAAACACCATGAAAGACCTGCTCAACCTCTTCAACCAGCAGCGCCAGACGCTGGACTTCGACGCGATCAAGATCGCGCTGGCTTCGCCGGACCTGATCCGTTCGTGGTCCTTCGGCGAAGTGAAGAAGCCGGAAACCATCAACTACCGTACCTTCAAGCCGGAGCGTGACGGCCTGTTCTGCGCCGCCATCTTCGGGCCGGTCAAGGACTACGAGTGCCTGTGCGGCAAGTACAAGCGCATGAAGCACCGTGGCGTGGTCTGCGAAAAGTGCGGCACCGAAGTGACCCTGGCCAAGGTGCGCCGCGAGCGCATGGGCCACATCGACCTGGCCTCGCCGGTCGCGCACATCTGGTTCCTCAAGTCGCTGCCGTCGCGCATCGGCCTGATGCTGGACATGACCCTGCGTGACATCGAGCGCGTGCTGTACTTCGAAGCCTACGTGGTGACCGAGCCGGGCCTGACCGCCCTGGAGCGCCGCCAGCTGCTGACCGAAGAACAGTACCTGCAGGCACGCCAGGAGCACGGCGACGACTTCGACGCCGCCATGGGCGCCGAGGCCGTGTACGAACTGCTGCGCACCATCGACCTGCAGTCGGAAATGACCCGCCTGCGCGAGGAGATCGCCAGCACCGGTTCGGAAACCAAGCTCAAGCGCCTCACCAAGCGCATCAAGCTGGTCGAAGCCTTCCTGGAATCGGGCAACCGCCCGGAATGGATGGTCATGACCGTGCTGCCGGTGCTGCCGCCGGACCTGCGTCCGCTGGTGCCGCTGGACGGTGGCCGCTTCGCGACCTCCGACCTGAACGACCTGTACCGCCGCGTCATCAACCGCAACAACCGCCTGCGCCGCCTGCTCGAGCTGAACGCGCCGGACATCATCGTGCGCAATGAAAAGCGCATGCTGCAGGAATCGGTCGATGCGCTGCTGGACAACGGCCGCCGCGGCCGTGCCATCACCGGCACCAACAAGCGCCCGCTGAAGTCGCTGGCCGACATGATCAAGGGCAAGCAGGGCCGCTTCCGCCAGAACCTGCTGGGCAAGCGCGTCGACTACTCGGGCCGTTCGGTCATCGTGGTCGGTCCGTACCTGCGCCTGCACCAGTGCGGCCTGCCGAAGAAGATGGCGCTTGAGCTGTTCAAGCCGTTCGTGTTCGCCAAGCTGCAGCGTCGTGGCCTGGCCACCACCATCAAGGCCGCCAAGAAGCTGGTCGAGCGCGAAGAAGCCGAAGTCTGGGACATCCTGGAAGAGGTCATCCGCGAACACCCGGTGATGCTGAACCGTGCGCCGACCCTGCACCGCCTGGGCATCCAGGCGTTCGAGCCGGTGCTGATCGAAGGCAAGGCCATCCAGCTGCACCCGCTGGTCTGCACCGCGTTCAACGCCGACTTCGACGGTGACCAGATGGCCGTCCACGTGCCGCTCTCGCTGGAAGCCCAGCTGGAAGCGCGTGCGCTGATGATGTCCACCAACAACATCCTGTCGCCGGCCAACGGCGAGCCGATCATCGTGCCGTCGCAGGACGTGGTGCTGGGTCTGTACTACATGACCCGCGCCCTGGAAAACAAGAAGGGCGAGGGCATGGCCTTCGCCAACATCGCCGAAGTGAAGCGTGCCTATGACAACCGCGTGGTGGAACTGCACGCCAAGGTCAAGGTCCGCATCACCGAAGTGGTGACCGACGAGAACGGCGACAAGCAGAACAAGACCTCGATCGTGGACACCACGATCGGTCGCGCCCTGCTGGCCGAAATCCTGCCGGAAGGCCTGCCGTTCGCGCTGGCCAACACCGAGCTGACCAAGAAGAACATCAGCCGCCTGATCAACTCCAGCTACCGCCAGCTGGGCTTGAAGGACACGGTCGTGTTCGCCGACAAGCTGATGTACACCGGCTTTGCCTACGCAACCCGTGCGGGCGTGTCGATCGGTATCGACGACATGCTGATCCCGGACGAGAAGCGCGGCATCCTCACCGAGGCCGAAGCCGAAGTGCTGGAAATCCAGGAGCAGTACCAGTCGGGCCTGGTCACCGCCGGCGAGCGCTACAACAAGGTGGTCGACATCTGGTCGCGTACCAATGAACGCATCGCCAAGGCGATGATGGACACCATCGGTACCGAGAAGGTGGTCAACGCCAAGGGCGAGACCATCGACCAGAAGTCGATGAATTCGCTGTACATCATGGCCGACTCCGGTGCCCGTGGTTCGCAGGCGCAGATCCGCCAGCTGGCCGGCATGCGTGGCCTGATGGCCCGTCCGGATGGCTCGATCATCGAAACGCCCATCAAGGCGAACTTCCGTGAAGGCCTGAACGTGCAGGAGTACTTCAACTCCACCCACGGTGCCCGTAAGGGTCTGGCCGATACCGCGCTGAAGACCGCCAACTCGGGTTACCTGACCCGTCGTCTGGTGGACGTGGCGCAGGACGTGGTCATCACCGAGGTGGATTGCGGTACCTCCGAAGGCCTGACCATGACCCCGATCGTGGAAGGCGGCGACGTCGTGGAGCCGTTGAAGGACCGCGTGCTGGGTCGTGTCGTGGCCGAGGACGTGTTCCTGCCGGGCAACGACGAAGATCCGATCGTGACCCGCAACACCCTGCTCGACGAAGCCTGGGTGGCCAAGCTGGAAGACGCCGGCGTGCAGAGCATCAAGGTGCGCTCCACGATCAGCTGCGAATCGGCGTTCGGCGTGTGCGGCCACTGCTACGGTCGCGACCTGGCCCGTGGCCACCTGGTCAACATCGGTGAAGCGGTGGGCGTCATCGCCGCGCAGTCGATCGGTGAGCCGGGTACCCAGCTGACCATGCGTACGTTCCACATCGGTGGTGCGGCATCGCGTGCGGCAGCCGTGGACAACATCACGGTCAAGACCACCGGTTCGGTGAAGTTCAACAACCTCAAGTCCGTCGAACACGCCAGCGGTTCGCTGGTGGCGGTCTCGCGCTCGGGTGAAATCTCGGTGCTCGATGCCCACGGCCGTGAGCGTGAGCGTTACAAGCTGCCGTACGGCTCGATGATCGCGTCCAAGGACGGCGATGCAGTGAAGGCTGGCCAGACCGTGGCCAACTGGGATCCGCATAACCACCCGATCGTGTCCGAAGTGGCCGGTTTCATCCGCTTCATCGACTTCATCGACGGCGTCACCGTCATCGAGAAGACCGACGAACTGACCGGCCTGGCCTCGCGCGAAATCACCGACCCGAAGCGTCGTGGCTCGCAGGCCAAGGAGCTGCGCCCGATCGTGCGCATCGTGGATGCCAAGGGCAATGACCTGACCATCCCGAACACCGATCTGCCGGCCCAGTACCTGCTGCCGCCGCGTTCCATCGTCAACCTGCAGGACGGCGCCGCCGTCGGCGTGGGCGACGTGGTCGCCAAGATCCCGCAGGAAGCGTCCAAGACCCGCGACATCACCGGTGGTCTGCCGCGCGTGGCCGATCTGTTCGAAGCGCGCAAGCCGAAGGATCCGGCGATCCTGGCCGAGCGTTCGGGCATCATCAGCTTCGGCAAGGACACCAAGGGCAAGCAGCGCCTGATCATCAAGGACACCGATGGTTCGGAACACGAAGAGCTGATCCCGAAGTACCGCCAGGTGATCGTGTTCGAAGGCGAGCACGTGACCAAGGGCGAAACCATCGTGGACGGCGAGCCGAGCCCGCAGGACATCCTGCGCTTGCTGGGTGTCGAGCCGCTGGCCGCTTACCTGGTCAAGGAAATCCAGGACGTGTACCGCCTGCAGGGTGTGAAGATCAACGACAAGCACATTGAAGTGATCACCCGCCAGATGCTGCGCAAGGTCGAGATCACCGACCAGGGCAGCAGCAAGTTCCTGAATGGCGAGCAGGCCGAGCGCCAGCGCGTCATCGAGGAAAATGCACGCCTGACCACCCGCAACGAGCTGATCGCCCGTTTCGACCCGGTCCTGCTGGGCATCACCAAGGCATCGCTGGCCACCGAATCGTTCATCTCGGCGGCCTCGTTCCAGGAAACCACCCGCGTGCTGACCGAAGCTGCCGTCCGCGGCACCTCGGACAACCTGCGCGGCCTGAAGGAAAACGTCATCGTCGGCCGCCTGATCCCCGCCGGTACCGGCCTGGCGTACCACGCCAACCGTCGTCGCAACGCCTCCGGGCTGACCGAGTCGGAAATGCAGACCCTGTCCGGCGGCGCGCCGGCGGTGGCTGAAGTGGCGCCGGCAGCCCCGGTGGCGGTGGAATCGACCGAAGCCGAATCGGCCGCGGACGAGTGATGGATCCGGTCCGGCCTTCTGGCCGGACCACCCTCGGCGGTGGCGCAATCGCCACCGATGGGGTAGGATGCCGGCCGGTCCTCGAAAGGGGGCCGGTTTGACAACCTGAACGGGGGGCATGGAAAAGGCTCCCCTGTAACGGCCCGGGATCAGGGTCGGCTTGGCGTGCGCGCGGTTGACTGCGTTTTCGCCGGGTTGCTACAATCGTCTGTCTCAGCAGGCCGGTTTCTCGCCTGCTCGCACATATCCGCATTCATGGCCTGTTTTTCACCGGGCCTCTCTCAGAAGAACTTACTGATGGCGACGATCAATCAGCTTGTCCGCAAGCCGCGGCAGGCAACCACTTACAAGAGCGCCTCCCCGGCTCTTGAAAAGTGCCCCCAGCGCCGTGGCGTCTGCACGCGCGTGTACACCACCACCCCGAAGAAGCCGAACTCGGCGCTCCGCAAGGTTGCCAAGGTCCGCCTGACCAACCAGGAAGAGGTCATCAGCTACATCGGTGGCGAAGGCCACAACCTGCAGGAGCACTCCGTGGTCCTCATCCGTGGCGGTCGCGTCAAGGACCTGCCGGGTGTGCGTTACCACACCGTGCGTGGCTCGCTGGACGCCTCGGGCGTTGCCAAGCGTCGCCAGGGCCGTTCCAAGTACGGCGCCAAGCGTCCGAAGAGCTAAGGGAAAGTACACATGTCTCGTAAAGGTAATACGCCGCAGCGCTCTGTCCTGCCGGATCCGAAGCACGGAAGTGAAACCATCGCGCGCTTCATCAACATGGTGATGCTGAGCGGCAAGAAGTCGGTCGCTGAAAAGATCGTCTATGGCGCCATGGACGTGATCAGCGAAAAGAACCCGAACTCCATCGAGCTGGTGCAGAAGGCTCTGGACAACGTGGCTCCGTCGGTCGAAGTGAAGTCCCGCCGCGTCGGCGGTGCGACCTACCAGGTGCCGGTCGAAGTGCGTTCGTCGCGCAAGATGGCCCTGGCCATGCGCTGGCTGATCGACTCCGCCCGCAAGCGTGGTGAAAACACCATGCCGAAGAAGCTGGCTGCAGAACTGCTGGATGCCTCGGAAAACCGTGGTGGCGCCATCAAGAAGCGCGAAGAAACCCACCGCATGGCCGAAGCCAACAAGGCCTTCGCCCACTACCGCTGGTGAGTTTGACGGCCTTGTAAAACAGGCACGGCAGCACCATTAAGGTGCTGCCTCGCGGCCCCAGAAGGGCTGCGCCAATCCGAAGGCCGCCGAAAGGCGGCGTTCGGCCATCCGAATTCCAAGAAATTGAGAGGCTCCCGTGGCCCGCACCACTCCCATCGAGCGTTACCGCAATTTCGGCATCATGGCCCACATCGATGCCGGCAAGACCACCACGTCCGAGCGCATCCTGTTCTACACCGGCAAGAGCCACAA
Source organism: Stenotrophomonas sp. Steno-Z4 (assembly GCF_056393145.1). Lineage (NCBI taxonomy): Bacteria > Pseudomonadati > Pseudomonadota > Gammaproteobacteria > Lysobacterales > Lysobacteraceae > Stenotrophomonas > Stenotrophomonas sp. Steno-Z4. The sequence continues at coordinate 13,993 of NZ_JBWJPC010000013.1, forward strand.
GATCGGTGAAGTGCACGACGGCGCCGCCACCATGGACTGGATGGAGCAGGAGCAGGAGCGTGGCATCACGATCCAGTCCGCTGCCACCACCGCGTTCTGGAAGGGCATGGACAAGTCCCTGCCGGAGCACCGCTTCAACATCATCGACACCCCCGGGCACGTCGACTTCACCATCGAAGTGGAGCGCTCGCTGCGCGTGCTCGACGGTGCGGTGTTCGTGCTGTGCGCCGTCGGTGGCGTGCAGCCGCAGTCCGAAACCGTGTGGCGCCAGGCCAACCGGTACAAGGTGCCGCGCATCGCGTTCGTCAACAAGATGGACCGCACTGGCGCCAACTTCACCAAGGTCGTTGGCCAGCTGAAGGCCAAGCTCGGCGCCACCGCCGTGCCGATGCAGCTGCCGATCGGCGCTGAAGAAGGCTTCAAGGGCGTCGTCGACCTGATCAAGATGAAGGCCATCCATTGGGATGAAGCCTCGCAGGGCATGAAGTTCGAGTACCTGGAGATCCCGGCCGAGATGAAGGACGCCGCCGAAGAGGCGCGCACCTTCATGATCGAAGCCGCGGCTGAAGCCAGCGAAGAGCTGATGGAAAAGTACCTGGGCGGCGAAGAGCTGACCGAGGCCGAGATCATCGAAGCCCTGCGCGTGCGCACCCTGGCTACCGACATCGTGCCGATGTACTGCGGCTCGGCGTTCAAGAACAAGGGCGTGCAGGCCATGCTGGACGGCGTGGTGCAGCTGCTGCCGTCGCCGATCGACGTGCCGGACGTGACCGGTACCGACGTCGATGACGAAACCGTTGCGCTGAGCCGCAAGTCCGACGACAAGGCACCGTTCTCGGCGCTGGCCTTCAAGATCATCACCGACCCGTTCGTGGGCGCGCTGACCTTCTTCCGTGTCTACTCGGGCACGCTGAACGCTGGCGACCAGCTGCTGAACTCGGTGAAGGGCAAGAAGGAGCGCATCGGCCGCATCCTGCAGATGCACTCCAACGATCGCGAAGAGATCAAGGAAGTGCTGGCCGGTGACATCGCCGCCGCCGTGGGCCTGAAGGACACCACCACCGGTGACACCCTGTGCTCGCAGGAGCACCCGATCATCCTGGAGCGCATGGTGTTCCCGGAGCCGGTCATCTCGATGGCCGTCGAACCGAAGACCAAGTCGGACCAGGAAAAGATGGGCCTGGCCCTGGGCCGTCTGGCGCAGGAAGATCCGTCGTTCCGCGTCAAGACCGACGAAGAATCCGGCCAGACCATCATCTCGGGCATGGGCGAGCTGCACCTGGACATCATCGTTGACCGCATGAAGCGCGAATTCAACGTTGAAGCCAACGTCGGCAAGCCGCAGGTGGCCTACCGCGAAACCATCCAGCTGGCCGACGTGAAGTCGGATTACAAGCACGCCAAGCAGTCCGGTGGTAAGGGTCAGTACGGTCACGTCGTGATCGAGCTGTCGCCGATCACCGCTGAAGACCGTGCCGATCCGAAGATCGCGCCGAACATCAAGGACGATTTCCTGTTCGTCAACGACATCACCGGTGGCGTGATTCCGAAGGAATTCATCCCGTCGATCGAAAAGGGCCTGCGCGAAACCATCACCAGCGGTCCGCTGGCTGGCTTCCCGGTCGTGGACGTGAAGGTGAAGCTGGTGTTCGGCTCCTACCATGACGTCGACTCCTCGGAAATGGCGTTCAAGCTGGCGTCGTCGATGGCCTTCAAGCAGGGCTTCGCCAAGGCCAAGCCGGTCCTGCTCGAGCCGATCATGAAGGTCGAGATCGTGACCCCGGAGGATTACCAGGGTGACGTGATGGGCGACGTGAGCCGTCGTCGTGGCGTGCTGCAGGGTTCGAGCACCACCGGTGACGGTTCGGCCAGCATCATCAACGCGATGATCCCGCTGGGTGAAATGTTCGGTTACGCCACCTCGCTGCGTTCGCAGACCCAGGGTCGCGCAACGTTCACGATGGAATTCGACCACTACGAGCCGGCGCCGAGCAACATCGCCGACACCGTGATCAAGAAGTCCTGAGCATAAGCTCAGGATTTCATCTCCCTCTTTCTGATATCCAAGGTATACAACAATGGCAAAGGGTAAGTTCGAGCGCACCAAGCCGCACGTCAACGTCGGCACCATCGGTCACGTCGATCATGGCAAGACCACGCTGACCGCTGCGCTGACCAAGATCGGCGCAGAGCGCTTCGGTGGCGAATTCAAGGATTACTCCGCGATCGACGCCGCGCCGGAAGAAAAGGCACGTGGCATCACGATCTCGACCGCACACGTCGAATACGAATCCACCGAGCGTCACTACGCCCACGTCGATTGCCCGGGCCATGCTGACTACGTCAAGAACATGATCACCGGTGCTGCCCAGATGGACGGCGCGATCCTGGTCTGC
>NZ_JBWJPC010000014.1:0-15031 GCF_056393145.1 Stenotrophomonas sp. Steno-Z4
ACCCGTCCTTGGGGGCTCTTGCGAAACATCCATGTTTCGCAAAGCCCCCGCAAACCCGCCCCCGTCGCGACCCCGACGGTGGGTCGGTGCGCATGGGAAGGCCAACAGCAGCCGGGCAAGGCCCGGCTCTACGGTTGACGAAGATGTGCCGGGCTTGGCCCGGCCGGTCCCAGATCGCGGCCTCCCACGCCCGGCCGATGGGCCCTTTGGCCACCGACCACGTGTCGGGGGTCCCGGCCGGGGTGGGTTTGCGGGGGCTTTACCAAACATGGATGTTTGGTAAGAGCCCCCATGGACGGGTTCACGGCGGCCCCCGCAAACCCACACCGGCCGGGGCCCCGCAGTGATCAGCGAACAACCGGCGCCGTTGACGTTGACGTTGGAGCAAAATCAGAACCAACAAAAAACCCGGCCAAGGCCGGGTTCTCTGAAGAATCTTTGGTAAAGCGCGTCGATTATTCTTCGACGGCTTCAGCCACGGCGGCCGGACGGTCGACCAGTTCGACGTAGGCCATCGGCGCGTTGTCGCCAGCGCGGAAGCCGCACTTCAGCAGACGCAGGTAGCCGCCCGGACGGTTCGCGTAACGCGGGCCCAGGGTGGTGAACAGGTTGCCCACGGCTTCGTTGTCACGCAGGCGGGCAAAAGCCAGACGGCGGTTGGCAACGGAGTCGACCTTGGCCAGGGTGATCAGCGGCTCGGCGACGCGGCGCAGTTCCTTGGCCTTCGGCAGGGTGGTCTTGATCAGCTCGTGCTTGAACAGCGACGCGGCCATGTTCTTGAACATTGCTTCGCGGTGGGCGCTGGTACGGCTGAACTTACGGCCGGATTTCATGTGACGCATGACGGATGTTCCTTGAAAGAATGTTGGATCGGTTGGGTATCGCTGTCGCCTTCCCGGCGTTGTTGCTTGGACTGCGGATGGTCCGGTGCCGGCCCTCCTGGCCGACCGTCACCGCAGGCTGGCGCCTGTCGATGCGAGGTACTGCGGGTAAAGCCCCCGCACCCGAAGGTGCGGGGTAAAGCATTTACTGCGCTGGATCAGCCGAGCATGCCGTGCTGGGCGACACCGGCCGGCGGCCAGTTCTCCAGCTTCATGCCGAGCGAAAGGCCGCGCTGGGCGAGGACTTCCTTGATCTCGGTCAGCGACTTCTTGCCGAGGTTCGGGGTCTTGAGCAGTTCCACTTCGGTCTTCTGGATCAGATCGCCGATGTAGTAGATGCTCTCGGCCTTGAGGCAGTTGGCCGAACGCACGGTCAGTTCCAGGTCGTCGATCGGGCGCAGCAGCACCGGATCCACGCCGTTGTTGGCCGGCTTGGCTGCACCGCGGTCGCGGTGGGTGAAGTCACCGAAGACCGACAGCTGATCGCTGAGGATGTCGGCGGCGGTGCGCACGGCTTCCTCGGCATCGATCGTGCCGTTGGTTTCGATGTCCAGCACCAGCTTGTCCAGGTCGGTACGCTGTTCGACGCGGGCCGCTTCCACCGAATAGGCGACGCGACGGACCGGCGAGAACGAGGCGTCCAGGACCAGACGACCGATGGCACGGGTTTCTTCGTCCGGACGACGACGCGCGGCGGCCGGCTGGTAGCCGAAACCACGCTCGATCTTCAGGCGCATGTTGACTGCCGTGTCCTTGGTCAGGTGGCAGATGACATGATCCGTGTTGAGGATCTCGACGTTGTGGTCGACCTTGATATCGGCAGCAGTCACGACACCCGGACCCTGCTTGGACAGCGACAGGGTTGCGCTGTCGCCGGTGTGCATACGGATCGCCACGTCCTTCAGGTTGAGCAGGACTTCGAGAACGTCCTCCTGCAGGCCTTCGAGCGTGGTGTACTCGTGCAGTACGCCGTCGATCTCAACTTCCGTGATGGCGAAGCCCGGGATGGACGACAGCAGCACGCGACGCAGGGCATTGCCCAGCGTATGCCCGTAACCACGCTCCAAGGGTTCGATAACGACCTTGGCGCGGGTGTCGGTAAGGCGTTCGATCTGCGGACCACGAGGACGCAGAACCTGGTTGGCGGTAACCGTCATGTTGCGGGTTCTCCTAGTGAACCCCCGGCCGTCGCCGGGGGCTCTCCAATGTGAATTACTTCGAATACAACTCGACGATCAGCGCTTCGTTGATATCCGCAGGCAGGTCCGAACGATCCGGCACGGCCTTGAAGATGCCGGCGAACTTGTCGGCGTCCACTTCGATCCACGTCGGGCGCAGGTCGTGCGTCTTGGACACGGTCAGGGCTTCCTGAACGCGCAGCTGCTTGGCAGCCTTCTCGGACAGCGCGACAGCGTCGCCAGCCTTGACCTGGTACGAAGCCAGGTTGACCGACTTGCCGTTCACGGTGACGCCGCGGTGCGAGACCAGCTGACGGGCAGCCGGACGGGTCACTGCGAAGCCCATGCGATAGACGACGTTGTCCAGGCGGGTTTCCAACAGCTGCAGCAGGTTCTCGCCGGTGTTGCCCTTCTTGGTCGAGGCCTTCTTGTAGTAGTTGCGGAACTGACGCTCCAGCAGACCGTAGATACGCTTGACCTTCTGCTTTTCACGCAGCTGGGTGGCGTAGTCGGACAGCTTGCCCTTGCGGGCGGTCGCGCCGTGCTGGCCGGGCTTCTGCTCCAGCTTGCACTTGGAGTCCAGCGCACGGGCCGGGCTCTTGAGGGAAAGGTCGGCGCCTTCGCGGCGGGCGAGCTTACAGGTAGGACCGATATAACGAGCCATTTCTTATCGCTCCTTTAGACGCGACGCTTCTTCGGCGGACGGCACCCGTTGTGCGGGATTGGCGTCACGTCGATGATGTTGGTGATCTTGTAGCCCACGTTGTTCAGCGAGCGCACGGCCGACTCACGACCCGGACCCGGGCCCTTGATGCGGACTTCCAGGGACTTGACGCCGTAATCCAGCGCGGCACGGCCGGCTTTCTCGGCAGCCACCTGGGCAGCGAACGGGGTGGACTTACGCGAACCGCGGAAGCCAGCGCCACCGGACGTCGCCCACGACAGAGCGTTGCCCTGGCGGTCGGTGATGGTCACGATGGTGTTGTTGAAAGAAGCGTGGACGTGGGCAACGCCGTCAGTGACGACGCGCTTGATCTTCTTCTTGGTCTTAGCGACGGGCTTAGCCATTTCTTAGGTCCCTTACTTCCTGATCGCCTTGCGCGGGCCCTTGCGGGTGCGGGCGTTGGTACGGGTGCGCTGACCACGCAGCGGCAGGCCGCGGCGGTGACGCAGACCGCGGTAGCAGCCCAGGTCCATCAGGCGCTTGATCGCGATACCGATTTCACGGCGCAGATCGCCTTCCACGATGTACTTGGCCACTTCCGAGCGCAGACGCTCGATTTCCGGCTCCGACAGATCGCGGATCTTGGTGGTCGAGGTCACGCCTGCGGCGTCGCAGACCTTCTTCGAACGGGTACGGCCGATGCCGTAAATGCTTTGCAACCCGACCCAGACGTGCTTCTGGGCTGGCAGGTTGACGCCTGCAATACGCGCCATGACGCGGTTCTCCAGCTGAGTGATGGCCGACAGCGCACCCGAGGCGCGCCGATCCGGCAGGATGGATCAAAAAGTGAACTAGCGATACTAACAAGGTTCCGGTTTACATGGAAGCCCGTGAAACCTGAAAGGTTTCATGGACCCGGCCCAGGGAGTGTGCCCAGGCTCCGGCGCCGGACCAGGTTGACTCCGGAAGCGACCCTTTCGGACCCTCTTCCGGCGCCGCCCGCGCTACTCCCGCGCGGGACGACCCGATCTCACCCCCACCCGGAACCGCTGCGGGGGCCGCCCTTCGTTTGTGTGGCCAGGTCCGCGAAGCGGAGGACCATCACGTCAGGAAGACGATAGTGTAACAGGCCAATCAGCCGCGGGCAAAACCGCCGCGGTTGCCGCCCTTCAGGTTGGCCTTCTTCAACAGGCTCTCGTACTGGTGCGACATCAGGTGCGCCTGGATCTGCGCAATGAAGTCCATCACCACCACCACCACGATCAGCAGCGAGGTGCCGCCGAAGTAGAACGAGGCGTTCAGCTGCGTGCGCATGATTTCCGGCAGCAGGCAGACGATCACCAGGTAGGCCGAGCCGGCCGCGGTCAGGCGGGTCAGCACGCCGTCGATGTAGTCGGCGGTGGCCTTGCCCGGACGGATGCCCGGAATCAGCGCGCCCGACTTCTTCAGGTTATCGGCGGTTTCCTGCGAGTTGAACACCAGCGCGGTATAGAAGAACGCGAAACCGGTGATCAGCGCAGCGAACACGATCATGTGCAGCGGCTCGCCCGGACCCAGGGCGTTGGCGACCTTCTGCAGCCAGGTCGCCGAGCTGGCCTGGCCGGACCACATGGCCAGGGTGGTCGGGAATGCCAGGATGCTGGAGGCGAAGATGGCCGGGATCACGCCCGCCATGTTCAGCTTCAGCGGCAGGAACGAGGTCTGGTTCATGTACGCGTTGCGGCCACCCTGGCGACGTGCGTAGTTCACCGTGATGCGGCGCTGGCCGCGTTCGACGAACACCACGAAGAAGGTGAAGGCCAGCACCACCAGCGCGATCAGAAGCAGCTGGATGAACTGCAGGTTGCCTTCGCGGAAGGCGTCGAAGGTGTGGATGACCGCACCCGGCAGGCCAGCCACGATGCCGGCGAAGATGATCAGCGACACACCGTTGCCGATGCCACGCTCGGTGACCTGCTCGCCAACCCACATCAGGAAGATGGTACCGGCGGTCAGCGCGACCACGGCGGTGAGCACGAAGCCCATGCCCGGCGCGTACACGACCGGCGCACCGGACGGGGACAGCTGGTTCTGCAGCGCCAGCGCGATGCTGCCGCCCTGCACCACGGCCAGCAACACGGCGCCGATGCGGGAATATTGGGTGATCTTGCGGCGACCGGACTCACCTTCCTTCTGCATCGCCTTGAGCGCGGGGAAGATGTGGACGGCCAGCTGCATCACGATGGATGCCGAGATGTACGGCATCACGTTCAGCGCGAAAATGCTGAAACGGTGCAGGGCGCCGCCCGAGAACATGTTGAACATGTCCACGATGCCGCCGCCCTGCGCCTGCATGAGCGCAAGCATGGCATCGGGATTGACGCCCGGCACCGGCACATAACAGCCGATGCGGTAGACGATCAAAGCCCCGACGACGAACAGCAGACGCTGGCGAAGTTCCGTGAACTTGCCGAGCCCGCCGCCCAGGTTACCAATGCCAGCTTGCGCCATGTCTTACTCCTGTACGCTGCCGCCGGCAGCTTCGATCGCGGCCTTGGCACCGGCCGTTGCTGCGATGCCCTTCAGGGTGAAGGCCTTGGTCAGGCCGCCCTTCATGACGATCTTGGCCTGCTTGGCAGTGCTCGGGACCAGCTTCGCAGCGCGCAGCGCGGCGAAATCGATCTCGCCAGCTTCCAGGCGGTCCAGGTGGTACGACAGCACTTCGGCCGTGTCCTTGGCAATCTTGGAACGGAAACCGACCTTCGGCAGACGACGCTGCATGGGGGTCTGGCCGCCTTCGAAGCCCGCCTTGATCTTGCCGCCACCCTTACGGGCGAACGAACCCTTGTGGCCGCGGCCGCAGGTCTTGCCCAGGCCGGAGCCGATACCACGGCCGACGCGGGTGCGCTCTTTGCGCGCGCCCGGTGCCGGGCTCAGTTCATTGAGATGCAGGGTCATTGGATTATTCCTCAACCTTGACGAGGTAGTGGACCTTGTTGATCAGACCGCGAACCTGCGGGCTGTCCTTCAGGACACGCACATCGTTGAGCTTGTTCAGGCCCAGGGCACGCACCGACAGGCGGTGACGCGACTGGGTGCCACGCAGGCCGCCAACCAGACGGACCTTGACGGTCTTGACGGTGTCATTAGCCATGGTTGAGATCCTCCACCTTCTTGCCGCGCTTGGCCGCGATGCGGGCCGGCGACTGCATTTCGGACAGACCCTTCAGCGTGGCGCGAACCAGGTTGATCGGGTTGCGCGAACCGACGGCCTTGGCCAGCACGTTCTTGACGCCCACTGCTTCCAGCACGGCGCGCATGGCACCGCCGGCGATGACGCCCGTACCTTCCGAAGCCGGCATCATGAACACGCGGGCTGCGCCGTGGCCGGACTTCACCGGGTGCCACAGGGTGCCGTTGTTCAGATCGACGTCGGCCAGGTTCTTGCGAGCCTGCTCCATCGACTTCTGGATCGCGACCGGCACTTCACGCGCCTTGCCGTAGCCGAAGCCAACCTTGCCTGCGCCGTCACCGACCACGGTCAGTGCGGTGAAGGTGAACTGACGACCGCCCTTGACGGTCTTGCTGACGCGGTTGACCGCGACCAGCTTCTCGATCATGCCGTCGTCGACTTTCTCTTCGCGGTTACGGTCGCGATCGCGACCCCGCTGCTGACGTTCTTCTGCCATGTTGATTCCTTGATTGATTGGGTATGTACGGCTCAGGGCCGCTTATAGCTGTGGAATGACGCGGTGGATCGAACGCCCCTGCAGAAGAAGGACGCCGCCCGGCACAACCCGTGCCGGCAGGCAGGCGGAAGCGGGGACCAGCCCCGCTTCCTTATCCCTTAGAACTGCAGGCCGCCTTCGCGGGCTGCATCGGCCAGTGCCTTGATGCGGCCGTGGTAGCGGTAGCCCGAGCGGTCGAAAGCGACCTTCTCGATGCCCGCAGCCTTGGCGCGCTCGGCAACCAGCTTGCCGACCTTGGCGGCGGCGTCGCTGTTCTTGCCGTTCTTCAGGCCTTCCTTGACGTCGGCCTGGGTGGTGTTGGCAGCAGCCAGCACCTTGGAGCCGTCGGCGGTGAAGACCTGGGCGTACAGGTGCTGACCGGTGCGCAGCACCGACAGACGCGGCACGCCGAGGACACGGATGTGTGCGCGGGTGGACTTGGCGCGACGCAGGCGAGCAATGTTCTTGTTCATGATCTTTTTCCTTGAAAGCTGAAGACAGGATTCCTCCCCGGAACGGGGACTCGCCCTTACGCCTTCTTGGCTTCCTTACGAATGATGACTTCGCCGGCGTACTTCACACCCTTGCCCTTGTAGGGCTCCGGCTTGCGGTAAGCGCGGATCTTGGCGGCAACTTCGCCCACCAGCTGCTTGTCGGTGCCCTGGACCAGGATTTCGGTCTGGGTCGGGGTCGACAGCGTGATGCCTTCCGGCGCCACGTACACAACCGGGTGCGAGAAACCGAGCGCCAGGCTCAGGTCCTTGCCCTGCATGGTGGCGCGGTAACCCACGCCGACCAGCTCAAGCTTGCGCTCGAAGCCATCGGTGACGCCCTTGACCATGTTGGCCAGGATCGCGCGGACGGTGCCGGTGAGGGCGACCAGCTCGTCATTGCTGGCGGCCAGGGTGGCAACGCCGTCGTTGACGGAAATTTCAACGCCAGCAACCTTGGCCAGGCTCAGGGTGCCCTTCGGGCCCTTCACGCTGACGGATTCCGGCTGGATGTTCAGTTCAACGCCCTTGGGCAGGTTGACCGGCTTCTTGGCTACGCGGGACATAGTGGTTTCCTTCTCGCCTTAGGCCACGAAGCACAGGACTTCGCCGCCGACGCCCAACTGGCGCGCCTGCGCATCAGTCATGATGCCCTTGGAGGTGGAGATGATGGAGATGCCCAGGCCGTTCAGGACCTTCGGCAGCTCGGACTTGCCACGGTACTGGCGCAGACCCGAACGCGAGAAGCGCTTCAGGGTCTCGATGACCGGCTTGCCCTCGAAATACTTCAGGACGATTTCAAGCTCGGCCTTGTTGTTCTCGGTCTTGGTCACGCGCAGGTCGGTGATGTAGCCTTCGGCCTTCAACACTTCTGCGATTGCAACCTTGATCTTGGAGGACGGTGCTTTCACCGTCTGCTTGCCAACCGCGGCCGCATTCTTGATGCGTACCAGCAGGTCGGCGATGGGATCAGTCATGCTCATAGTCGATACCTTTGAGTGCACCGATATCCGCTTTCGCGAAAATCTTGCTATTTGGAATGGGCCTGGGGCCCGTCGTTCGGGTGTTGCGCCCTACCCCACCCCATGCCGCCGGGTGAGACGCGGGAGTATACGACAAAAAGAGCCCGACCGGGGTCGGACTCTTCAAGTCGGGGTGAACCTGAACAGGCCCACCCCGTACTGCAGGGACGGATCCCTTACCAGCTGGCCTTGCGCAGGCCCGGCACGTCACCACGCATGGTGGCTTCGCGCAGCTTGTTGCGGCCGAGGCCGAACTTGCTGTACACGCCACGCGGGCGGCCCGACAGTTCGCAACGGTTGCGGTGGCGGCTCGGCGACGAATCGCGCGGCAGCTTCTGCAACTTGATCACGGCCTGTTCCTTCTCTTCGTACGAAGCGGTCGTGCTGGAGATGATCTTCTTCAGCTCTTCACGCTTGCCGGCGTACTTGACGGCCAGCTTCGCACGCTTCAGGTCGCGGTTGACCATGGAGGTCTTTGCCATTTCGGATTCCTCGACGTATCAGTTACGGAACGGGAACTTGAACGCTGCAAGCAGCGCCTTCGCTTCCGCATCGGTCTTGGCGGTGGTGGTGATGGCGATATCCATGCCGCGGATCGCGTCGACAGCGTCGAAGTCGATTTCCGGGAAGATGATCTGTTCCTTCACACCCATGTTGAAGTTGCCGCGACCGTCGAAGGAACGACCGGAGACACCACGGAAGTCGCGCACGCGCGGCAGCGAGATGTTGATCAGGCGATCCAGGAACTCATACATCTTGGCACGACGCAGCGTGGTCTTGCAGCCGATCGGCCAACCATCGCGGATCTTGAACGAAGCCACCGAGACGCGGGACTTGGTCACGATCGGCTTCTGGCCGGAGACCTTGGCCATGTCGGCGACGGCATTTTCCAGGATCTTCTTGTTGGTCGCCGCTTCGCCGACACCCATGTTCAGGGTGACCTTGACCAGGCGGGGAACCTGCATCGGATTGGTGTAGCCGAACTGCTTCATCAGCGCCGGCACCACTTCTTCCTGGTAGAACTTTTCGAGACGGGAACTCATCTTCTCATTCCTCAGGCGTCAAGCGCCTCACCGCTGGAGCGGAACACACGCAGTTTGCGTCCATCCTCCAGCACCTTGAAGCCAACGCGCTCGCCCTTGCCCGAAGCCGGGTTGAGCACATTCACGTTGGAGATATGGATCGACGCTTCACGCTCGACCACGCCGCCGGCAACGCCTGCCTGCGGGTTCGGCTTGGTGTGGCGCTTGACGATGTTCACGTTGGCGACGATCACACGATCGCCGTCGACGCGGACGACTTCGCCCTGCTTGCCCTTGTCCTTGCCGGTGTTGACGACGACCTGGTCGCCCTTCTTGATACGGTTAGCCATGATTATCTCCTGTCGCTCACAGCACTTCGGGAGCGAGCGAGACGATCTTCATGAACTTCTCGGAACGAAGTTCACGGGTCACCGGCCCGAAGATGCGGGTGCCGATCGGCTCTTGCTTGTTGTTGAGCAGGACCGCGGCATTGGTGTCGAAACGGATCAGCGAGCCATCGGCGCGACGCACACCCTTGCGGGTACGCACCACGACGGCGTCGAACACTTCACCCTTCTTGACCTTGCCGCGCGGGATTGCATCCTTCACGGTGACCTTGATGATGTCACCGATGTGTGCGTAGCGACGCTTGGAGCCGCCCAGCACCTTGATGCACATCACTTCCTTGGCACCGGAATTGTCCGCGACCTCGAGGTAGCTCTGCATCTGGATCATGAGTCAGATCTCCTTATTGAGCCGCACGGGTGACAATTTCCACCACGCGCCAGTTCTTGGTCTTGGACATCGGAGCAATTTCGGTCACGCGGACGACATCGCCTTCATTGCAGGCGTTGTCGGCGTCGTGCGCGTGGAGCTTGGTCGAACGACGCAGGTACTTGCCGTACAGCGCGTGCTTGACCTGGCGCTCCACCAACACGGTGACCGTCTTGTCCATCTTGTTGCTGACGACACGGCCTTCGACCGTGCGCAGCTGCTTGTTTTCAGTATTGTCGCTCATCGCGGCCATCCTTACTTGTTGCTGCCGAGCAGGGTCTTGACGCGAGCAATCTCGCGGCGGACCCGGCGGGTTTCGTGAGTCTTCGGCAGCTGCCCGGTGACCTGCTGCATGCGGAGCGAGAACTGCTCCTTACGCAGGTCAACCAAATGGGACTTCAGGTCGTCAGCCGACTTTTCGCGAAGCTGTTTGATATCCATCACATCACCGTCCGGGTCACGAAAGTGGTGGTCACGGAGAGCTTGGCAGCTGCCAGGCGGAACGCCTCGCGTGCCACGTCTTCACCCACACCTTCAATTTCATAGATCATGCGGCCGGGCTGGATCTGGGCTACCCAGTACTCCACGTTGCCCTTACCAGAACCCATTCGGACTTCGATGGGCTTCTTGGTGATCGGCTTGTCGGGGAACACTCGGATCCACATCTTGCCACCGCGCTTGACGTAGCGGCTGATCGAGCGGCGGGCCGCTTCGATCTGGCGCGCGGTCAGCTGACCGTGGGCGGTTGCCTTCAGGCCGTATTCGCCGAAGCTGACAGCGTTGGCGCTCCAGCTCAGGCCATCGTTACGGCCCTTGTGTACCTTGCGGTACTTGGTTCGCTTGGGTTGCAACATTGTCGTTACCTCGCTTCACGGGCCGGGCGCTGACGGTCACCGCGGTCACCGCGATCGTTACGATCGTTGCGCGACGGGGTGTCGTCCTGCTTTTCCTGGCCAACCTGGGAGAAATCGAAAACCTCGCCCTTGTAGATCCAGACCTTGATGCCGATGATGCCGTAGGTCGTCTTGGCTTCAGCGAAGCCATAGTCGATGTCGGCACGCAGCGTGTGCAGCGGCACGCGGCCTTCGCGGTACCACTCCGAACGGGCGATTTCAGCACCGTTCAAGCGGCCACCGACGTTGACCTTGATGCCCAGGGCACCGAGGCGCATCGCGTTGCCGACCGAGCGCTTCATTGCGCGGCGGAACATGATGCGACGCTCCAGCTGCTGCGCGATCGACTCGGCAACCAGCTGCGCGTCCAGCTCGGGCTTGCGCACTTCGGTGACGTTGATGTGCGCCGGAACGCCCATCATCTCGCTCACTTCCTTGCGCAGCTTCTCGATGTCCTCACCACGCTTGCCGATCACCACGCCCGGACGGGCGGTGTGGATCGTCACGCGGGCGGTCTTCGCCGGACGCTCGATGAGGATCTTGCTGATGCCGGCCTGCGCGAGCTTCTTGCGCAGCATGTCCCGCACCTTCAGGTCGGCTGCCAGATAACCAGCAAACTCGGCCTTGTTGGCGTACCACTTGGAGTTCCAGTCCTTGGAGATGCCGAGGCGGATACCAATCGGATGAACTTTATGACCCATGGTGTTTTCCTTTCCGCTTACTTGCCGGCGCCCACAACCACAGTGATGTGGCTGGTGCGCTTGAGGATGCGGGTGCCGCGGCCTTTCGCCCGCGCCATGAAACGCTTCAGGGTCGGACCTTCATCAACCATGATGGTCTGAACCTTCAGCTCGTCGACGTCGGCGCCCTGGTTGTTCTCGGCATTGGCAATAGCCGACTCCACCACCTTCTTGATCAGGTGGGCAGCCTTCTTGTCCGAGAACTTCAGCAGGTTGACCGCACGCTCGGCCGGCAGGCCGCGCACCTGGTCAGCGACCAGGCGTGCTTTCTGCGCAGAGATGCGCGCGGAGCGCAGGATTGCTTTCGCTTCCATTGTCATCTCTCCTTACTTGCCCGACTTCTTGTCACCACCGTGACCCTTGAAGGTCCGGGTGATGGCAAATTCGCCGAGCTTGTGGCCGACCATGTTCTCGTTGACGAGCACCGGAACGTGGTTCTTACCGTTATGAACGGCGATGGTGATGCCTACCATTTCCGGCAGGATCATCGAACGGCGCGACCAGGTCTTGATCGGCTTCTTGCTACCCGCAGCGGCCTCCACCTTCTTGACGAGGTGGTGATCGACGAACGGGCCCTTCTTGAGTGAACGTGCCATGGTCGATTAGCCCCTACGATCGCGGACGATGAATTGCTGGGTGCGCTTGTTCTTGCGCGTCTTGTAACCCTTGGTCGGAACACCCCACGGGGTGACCGGATGCGGATTACCCTGGCCGGCCTTCGCCTCACCACCACCGTGCGGGTGGTCAACCGGGTTCATGGCAGCACCACGAACGGTCGGGCGGACACCGCGCCAGCGCTTGGCGCCAGCCTTGCCCAGCTTTTCCAGGTTGTGTTCGTCGTTGCCGACTTCACCGATCGTTGCGCGGCACTCGACCGGCACCTTGCGCATTTCACCCGAGCGCAGGCGCAGGGTGGCGAAGACGCCTTCACGAGCGACGAGCTGCACGGCAGCGCCGGCGGCACGCGCGATCTGGGCACCCTTGCCCGGCTTCAGTTCGATGCCGTGGACAGTGGTACCAACCGGGATGTTGCGCAGCGGCAGGGTGTTGCCGGTCTTGATCGGCGCATCCGAACCCGCGATCACCTGGTCACCGGCCTTCAGGCCCTTCGGTGCGATGATGTAGCGGCGCTCGCCGTCGACGTAGCACAGCAGGGCGATATGGGCGGTGCGGTTCGGATCGTATTCGATGCGTTCCACGCGCGCCGGAATGCCTTCCTTGTTGCGCTTGAAGTCAATCAGACGGTAATGCTGCTTGTGACCACCGCCCACGTGACGGGTGGTGATGCGACCGTGGTGGTTACGACCACCGGTATTGCTCTTCGGCTCCAGCAACGCTGCGTGCGGTGCGCCCTTGTGCAGATCGGGCGTAACCACGCGCACGGCCGAACGGCGGCCGGGGGAAGTGGGCTTGAATTTCATCAATGGCATGGGATGTACCTCAGGCCTTGGCCGTTACATCGATGGACTGGCCATCGGCGAGACGCACGTACGCCTTGCGCCAATCGCCGCGGCGGCCGGTGCGGTTACGGAAGGACTTGTTCTTGCCCTTCACGTTCAGCACGTTGACCGCTTCGACCTTGACGTCGAACAACTGCTCTACCGCGGCCTTCACGTCGGCCTTGGTCGCTTCGTTCGAGATCTCGAAGACATACTGGTTGGAATGTTCCTGCAGGCGCGCGGTCTTTTCGGAGACTCGCGGAGCACGCAGCACGCTGAAGATTTTTTCGTTGCTGTTCATGCCAGCCACTCCTCGACCTTCTTGACCGCATCAGCGGTGATGACGACCGTGTCGGCACCGACCAGCGACACCGGATCCAGGCCCTGCACGTCACGCACTTCCACGTAGGGAATGTTGCGGGCCGACAGGTACAGGTGCTCGGTGGCTTCCTCGGTGACGATCAGCGGGCGCTTGCCCACTTCCAGGCCGGCCAGCTTGGCGATCAGAGCCTTCGTGCTGGTCGCTTCGACATCGAAGGACTCCACGATGGTCAGACGGCCCTGGCGGTTCAGCTCGGACAGGATCGCGCACATGGCGGCACGGTACTGCTTGCGGTTGACCTTCTGCTCGAAGCTGCGCGGCTTGGCCGCGAAGGTGACACCGCCGCCGACGAAGATCGGAGCCGTCAGCGCGCCATGACGCGCACCGCCGCCCTTCTGCTTCTTCGACTTCTTGGTGGTACCAGCCACTTCAGAACGAGTCTTCTGTGCCTTGGTGCCGGCGCGACCGGCGTTGCGATAGGCAACGACGACCTGGTGGACCAGATCTTCGCTGAAATCGCGACCGAACACGGCATCGGAGACCGAGACCTTGTTGTTGCTACCCGTGATAACGAGTTCCATCGTCATCTCTCCTTATGCCTTGCTAGCCGGACGCACGATCACGTCACCACCCGCAGCGCCAGGCACGGCGCCACGAATCGCGATCAGACCGCGCTCGACGTCGACCTTGACAACTTCCAGGTTCTGCGTGCTCTGCTGCACGGCACCCATGTGGCCCGACATCTTCTTGCCCGGGAAAACGCGACCCGGGGTCTGGCGCTGGCCCAGCGAACCCGGCGCGCGATGCGACAGCGAGTTACCGTGGGTTGCATCGCCCATACGGAAGTTGTAGCGCTTGATGGTGCCCTGGAAGCCCTTACCCTTGGTGACACCCTGGACGTCGACCTTCTGGCCAACTTCAAAGATGTCCGCCTTGACTTCGCCGCCAACGGCGAAATCGCCGAGCTGCGCGTCTTCAACGCGGAATTCCCACAGGCCACGACCGGCTTCCACCTTCGCCTTGGCGAAGTGGCCGGCTTCCGGCTTGTTGACCAGGGCAGCGCGACGCGCGCCGACGGTCACCTGCACGGCGCTGTAGCCGTCAGCTTCGACGGTCTTGATCTGCGCGATGCGGTTCGGGGTAGCTTCAATCAGGGTCACCGGGATGGCCTGGCCATCTTCGGTGAACACGCGGCTCATGCCAGCCTTGCGGCCCACGAAGCCCAACGAATATTTCTTCGTCATGGTCGTAGTCCTCAGGTCAGCTTGATCTGAACGTCGACGCCGGCAGCCAGTTCGAGCTTCATCAGCGCGTCCACGGTCTTGTCGTTGGGGTCGACGATGTCGAGCACGCGCTTGTGCGTGCGGGTCTCGTACTGGTCACGCGCGTCCTTGTCGACGTGCGGCGAGACGAGAATGGTGTAACGCTCGATCTTGGTCGGCAGCGGGATCGGGCCACGCACTTGCGCGCCGGTCCGCTTTGCCGTCTCAACGATCTCGCTGGCCGAACGGTCGATCAAACGATGATCGAACGCCTTCAACCGAATCCGGATCTTTTGGTCCGCCATGGCGGTAGGTTCCTTCGTTAAAAGAGCGACGGACAAGGCCTCTGGGTTGCCTTGTCCCATGAATATCCTGAATGCGGACGCCGCACATTCCTGCGCGGCGACAAGATCTTTCCGTAGACCTCAAAAATCGAGGCAGACCGGTCTCCCGATCTGCCCAGACAAAAAGTATAGCGCGCATACAACGCGGCGGTCAACAGGGGGTCCTGTTGACACTGCCTGAATGGCGCGACCCTTCCTGGTCTGGGGAACACGAGGTGCGTCCTGCGCCTCTTTTCCCGTTTGTGTTGCAACCCCGATGCCCTACCCAGGCAACATCGGGGCGCAAAGTCTA
>NZ_JBWJPC010000015.1:0-3359 GCF_056393145.1 Stenotrophomonas sp. Steno-Z4
TGGGTCTGTAGCTCAGGTGGTTAGAGCGCACCCCTGATAAGGGTGAGGTCGGTAGTTCGAGTCTACCCAGACCCACCAACTCTGAATGACCAGCGCATACAAAGAATTTATTACGCATCGGCATTGTGGCCGGTACGTGTTCTTTTAAAACTTGTGACGTAGCGAGCGTTTGAGATTCTATCTTGACGTGTCGTGAGGCTAAGGCGGAAGACTTAAATGTCTTCTTATTAATTGAGTCGTTATATTTCGTATCCGGGCTTTGTACCCCCGGGTCATATATATAACCCAAGGCAACTTGCGGTTATATGGTCAAGCGAATAAGCGCACACGGTGGATGCCTTGGCGGTCAGAGGCGATGAAGGACGTGGCAGCCTGCGAAAAGTATCGGGGAGCTGGCAACAAGCTTTGATCCGGTAATGTCCGAATGGGGAAACCCACCCGCTTGCGGGTATCCTGCAGTGAATACATAGCTGCTGGAAGCGAACCTGGTGAACTGAAATATCTAAGTAACCAGAGGAAAAGAAATCAACCGAGATTCCCTGAGTAGCGACGAGCGAACGGGGACTAGCCCTTAAGCTGGAATGGTTCTAGAAAAACAGCCTGGAACGGCTGGCCATAGAAGGTGATAGCCCTGTATTTAAAAGGGCCACTCCAGTGAAGACGAGTAGGGCGGGGCACGTGAAACCCTGTCTGAACATGGGGGGACCATCCTCCAAGGCTAAATACTACTGACCGACCGATAGTGAACCAGTACCGTGAGGGAAAGGCGAAAAGAACCCCGGAGAGGGGAGTGAAATAGATCCTGAAACCGTGTGCGTACAAGCAGTAGGAGCTCGAAAGAGTGACTGCGTACCTTTTGTATAATGGGTCAGCGACTTACTGTTCGTGGCAAGCTTAACCGTATAGGGGAGGCGAAGGGAAACCGAGTCTGATAAGGGCGCATAGTCGCGGGCAGTAGACCCGAAACCGGGTGATCTAGTCATGGCCAGGGTGAAGGTGCCGTAACAGGTACTGGAGGCCCGAACCCACGTCTGTTGCAAAAGACGGGGATGAGCTGTGATTAGGAGTGAAAAGCTAATCGAACCCGGAGATAGCTGGTTCTCCTCGAAAGCTATTTAGGTAGCGCCTCATATGTATCCTCTCGGGGGTAGAGCACTGTTATGGCTAGGGGGTCATCGCGACTTACCAAACCATTGCAAACTCCGAATACCGAGACGGACTGTATGGGAGACACACGGCGGGTGCTAACGTCCGTCGTGAAAAGGGAAACAACCCAGACCCACAGCTAAGGTCCCAAATTCACTGCTAAGTGGAAAACCATGTGGAAAGGCACAGACAGCCAGGAGGTTGGCTTAGAAGCAGCCACCCTTTAAAGAAAGCGTAATAGCTCACTGGTCGAGTCGGTCTGCGGGGAAGATTTAACGGGGCTAAGCAGTGAACCGAAGCTTGGGGTGTGCATATTTATATGTACGCGGTAGAGGAGCGTTCCGTAAGCCGTTGAAGGTGGATTGAGAAGTCTGCTGGAGGTATCGGAAGTGCGAATGCTGACATGAGTAACGATAATGCGGGTGAAAAACCCGCACGCCGAAAGCCCAAGGTTTCCTTGCGCAACGTTAATCGGCGCAGGGTGAGTCGGCCCCTAAGGCGAGGACGAAAGTCGTAGTCGATGGGAAGCAGGTTAATATTCCTGCACCTCGCGTAAGTGCGATGGAGGGACGGAGAAGGTTAGGTGTACCCGGCGTTGGTTGTCCGGGGGAAAGGCGGTAGGTTTGGATCTTTGGCAAATCCGGGATCCTTTAAGACCGAGCACCGAGACGAGTCTTTAAGACAAAGTCACTGATACCACGCTTCCAGGAAAAGCTCCTAAGCTTCAGCTTACGCAGACCGTACCGTAAACCGACACAGGTGGGTAGGATGAGAATTCTCAGGCGCTTGAGAGAACTCGGGTGAAGGAACTAGGCAACATGGCACCGTAACTTCGGGAGAAGGTGCGCCCTTTTTGGTGGCTCATGCGAGCTATAGCTGAAGAGGGCCGCAGAAACCAGGCCGCTGCGACTGTTTATCAAAAACACAGCACTCTGCAAACACGAAAGTGGACGTATAGGGTGTGACGCCTGCCCGGTGCTGGAAGGTTAATTGATGGGGTCAGCCGCAAGGCGAAGCTCTTGATCGAAGCCCCAGTAAACGGCGGCCGTAACTATAACGGTCCTAAGGTAGCGAAATTCCTTGTCGGGTAAGTTCCGACCTGCACGAATGGCGTAACGACAGCGGCGCTGTCTCCACCCGAGACTCAGTGAAATTGAAATCGCTGTGAAGATGCAGCGTTCCCGTGGCAAGACGGAAAGACCCCGTGAACCTTTACTATAGCTTTACACTGAACGTTGAGTTCGTCTGTGTAGGATAGGTGGGAGGCTATGAAACCATGGCGCTAGCTGTGGTGGAGCCATCCTTGAAATACCACCCTGTCGTGCTTGACGTTCTAACCTGGGCCCATTATCTGGGTCGGGGACCGTGTATGGTGGGTAGTTTGACTGGGGCGGTCTCCTCCTAAAGAGTAACGGAGGAGCTCGAAGGTACGCTCAGCGCGGTCGGACATCGCGCACTGTGTGCAAAGGCATAAGCGTGCTTGACTGCAAGATCGACGGATCAAGCAGGTAGGAAACTAGGACTTAGTGATCCGGTGGTTCTGTATGGAAGGGCCATCGCTCAACGGATAAAAGGTACTCCGGGGATAACAGGCTGATACCGCCCAAGAGTTCATATCGACGGCGGTGTTTGGCACCTCGATGTCGGCTCATCACATCCTGGGGCTGTAGTCGGTCCCAAGGGTATGGCTGTTCGCCATTTAAAGTGGTACGCGAGCTGGGTTCAGAACGTCGTGAGACAGTTCGGTCCCTATCTGCCATGGGCGTTGGAGATTTGAGAGGGGCTGCTCCTAGTACGAGAGGACCGGAGTGGACGAACCTCTGGTGTTCCGGTTGTCACGCCAGTGGCATTGCCGGGTAGCTATGTTCGGAAGCGATAACCGCTGAAAGCATCTAAGCGGGAAGCGCGCCTCAAGATGAGATCTCCCGGGGCACAAGCCCCCTGAAGGAACCATATAGACTATGTGGTTGATAGGTCAGGTGTGTAAGTACAGCAATGTATTGAGCTAACTGATACTAATGATCCGTGTGGCTTGACCATATAACCTCAAGTTGCCTTGGCCGACATGACATGTCGATAGAGCACAAGTGCACGCTACGTCACAAGAACTATGAGAGGCAGGCGCCTAAATCCGTTGTTTGGATGGCGACGCTCCAACCGTCTCCCTGGTGAAATTAGCGCTGTGGAACCACCCGATCCCATCCCGAACTCGG
>NZ_JBWJPC010000016.1:0-1249 GCF_056393145.1 Stenotrophomonas sp. Steno-Z4
GGAGGTGAAGCGGTTCTGGATCGCACCCATGTCAGCGCGCGAGGAATTGACCGAGGTCAGCGCCTTGTCGACGATCGACAGGGCCTGCTGCGCACCGGCCACCGAGGAGATGTCCAGGTCGCTGGCGAACTTGGTGGCCAGGGCAGCGCCGGCGGCGGCGGTGGTCGGGGTGGCCGGGGTCGGCGCGGTGATGCCGGTCCAGGTGCCCGCGGTGACGGTGATGGCGTTGAACGTGCCGGTGTCGGAGACGCTGTTCTTGACCGAGGTCAGGTCGATCTTGCCGGCAGTGGCATTGACCGATGCGTACACGCCGGCCTGGTCCATCTTCTCGTTGATGGCGGCGGCGACGGCGGCGGTGGCCGCCTTCTGGGTGGCGGCGGCGTCGACGCCGGCCTTCACCGAGATGTCCGACAGCGTGTAGGCGGTGCCGTCGGCGCCCTTGATGGTCATGCCCTTGATGGTCACGTCACCGTTGGTGGCGGGCACGCCGATGTCCAGGCTGCTGGTGTCGAACTTGGCGCCGCCCAGCGCGCTGGCGCTGGCGTTGACGATGCTGTTGATGCCGATGGTCTGGCCCGAATCGGCGCCGACCTGGAACAGCGCGCCGGAGAACGAACCGTCCAGCAGCTTGGTGCCGTTGAAGTTGGTCTGGCGGGAGACGCGGTCGATTTCCGAGGTCAGCTGCTTCACTTCGGCGTTCAGCGCTTCACGGTCGCTGTCGGAGTTGGTCGCATTGGACGACTGCACCGACAGTTCGCGGATGCGCTGCAGGTTGTTGCCGATTTCGACCATCGCGCCTTCGGCGGTCTGGGCCAGCGAGATGCCGTCGTTGGCGTTGCGAACGGCAACGTCCAGGCCGCGGATCTGGGTGCTGAAGCGCTCGGAGATGGCGAGGCCGGCGGCGTCGTCCTTGGCGCTGTTGATGCGCAGGCCCGAGGACAGGCGCTGGATGGTGGTGGCCAGGCTGGAACCGCTGGTCGACAGATTGCGCTGTGCGTTCAGCGACATCACATTGGTGTTGATGACTTGTGCCATTTCCGTGCTCCTGGGTGCAGTGATGCGGATTCAGTGGGCGCCTCGCGGGGGAGGCGGTGGGCGATGTGCCCGGGTTGAAATCATTAACGACAACCCGCAGGGAACCTTTAGGGCTGCAACGACCTGATTTCGCGTTTGTCAACAAAAAACCCCGCTCTCGCGGGGTTTTCCGTTACGCACCCTCTGCAGGCATCAGCCCTGCAGCAGGCTCATC
>NZ_JBWJPC010000018.1:0-721 GCF_056393145.1 Stenotrophomonas sp. Steno-Z4
CGTGCCGAGGTTGGCGATGGTGGAGGTGAAGCGGTTCTGGATCGCACCCATGTCGGCACGCGAGGAGTTGACTGCGGTCAGCGCCTTGTCGACGATCGACAGGGCCTGCTGCGCACCGGTGAAGGTGGAGATGTTCAGGTTGCTGGCGAACTGCGCGGTCAGGCCGGTGGCGTCGGCGGTCGGGGTCGGCGCAGTCGGTGCGGTGGCGCCGGTCCAGGTGCCCATGGTCACGGCGATGGCATTGAAGGTGCCGTCGTCGGCGACGTTGTTCTGCACCGAGGTCAGGTCCAGCTTGCCGGCGGTGGCGGCATCGACTGAAGCATAGACGCCGGTCTGGTCCATCTTGGCGTTGATTGCGGCGGCGATGGCCGAGGCGGTGGCCTTCTGGGTGGCGGCGGCGTCGACGCCGGCCTTCACTTCGATGTCGTCCAGCTTGTACGACTTGCCGTCGGCACCCTTGATTTCCATGCCCTTGATGGTGGCGGCGGCATTGGTGCCCGGGGCGGCGACGGTGAAGGTGTTCTTGTCGAACTTGGCGCCGCCCAGTGCACTGGCGCTGGCGTTGACGATGCTGTTGATGCCGATGGTCTGGCCCGAATCCGCACCGACCTGGAACAGGGCGCCGGAGAACGAACCGTCCAGCAGCTTGGTGCCGTTGAAGTTGGTCTGGCGGGAAACGCGGTCGATTTCCGAGGTCAGCTGCTTCACTTCGGCGTTCAGC
>NZ_JBWJPC010000019.1:0-712 GCF_056393145.1 Stenotrophomonas sp. Steno-Z4
CCTGAACGCCGAAGTGAAGCAGCTGACCTCGGAAATCGACCGCGTTTCCCGCCAGACCAACTTCAACGGCACCAAGCTGTTGGACGGTTCCTTCTCCGGTGCGCTGTTCCAGGTCGGTGCGGATTCGGGCCAGACCATCGGCATCAACAGCATCGTCAACGCCAGCGCCAACGCGCTGGGCGGCGCCAAGTTCGACAGCAACAGCTTCACTGTCGGCGCGGTCGCTGCGGCCGCCAACGCCGACGTCAAGATCACCGGCATGGCCATCACCGGCGCCGACGGCAAGTCGTACACCCTGTCCGACATCAACGTGAAGGCCGGCGTCGACTCGGCTGCCACCCAGAAGGCCACCGTGGCCGCGGTGACCGCCGCGATCAACGAAAAGATGGACCAGACCGGCGTGTACGCCTCGGTCGACGGCGCCGCCGGCAAGGTCAACCTGACCTCAGTGCAGAACAGCGTGGGCTCGGACGGCACCTTCAACGCGATCGGCCTGACCGCCGGCACCTACACCGGTGGCGCCACCGCCCCGGCCGCGTACACCGCCACCACCGCCGCTGCCGGCGCCGCCCTGGCCAACAAGTTCGCCAGCGACCTGGACATCTCCTCGGTCGCCGGTGCGCAGCAGGCCCTGTCGATCGTCGACAAGGCGCTGACCGCGGTGAACTCCTCGCGCGCCGACATGGGTGCGATCCAGAACCGCTTCACTTCG
>NZ_JBWJPC010000002.1:0-495447 GCF_056393145.1 Stenotrophomonas sp. Steno-Z4
GCCGCCTATTATGTCAGGCTTTTCGTTTCCGTCAACACCTTGTTTCGAAGGATGTTGCCGCCGCTTTGGCTTGGTGTTCACCGGGGTGAAGACCGCGTCGCAGCGAGGGAGCGAATACTAAAGACTTCTCGAAATTCGTCAAGCGCTTTTTTCAGTTCGTACCGACAAACGCCCGGTACCTGCCGTGTGTGGGCACAGCGCCAACGGCGATGCGCAGCACGCGCGTTGCGCGTGCTGCGCAGGGCTGCCAACAATGCAGCTTCTTGTCGTCAGGGAAGCATGCGTCATGTCTGCGGTTGCCAAGCGTTCGTTGTTGCGCGATCTCTCATTGCCCGCCGTGGTCGCAGGCTTCATTACGGTGCTGGTGGGCTTTGCCAGTTCCGCGGTGATCGTGTTCCAGGCCGCACAGGCGGTCGGTGCAACGCAGGCGCAGATCGCATCGTGGATGTGGGCGTTGGGCCTGGGCATGGGCGTGACCTGCATCGGGCTGTCGCTGCGCTACCGCGTTCCCGTGGTGACTGCATGGTCGACCCCTGGTGCCGCGATGCTGGTGGTCGGCACCGGCGCGGTGGCCTATAGCGATGCCATCGGGGCATTCGTACTGGCGGCGGTGCTGGGGATGCTGGCCGGCTTCTCCGGTGTGTTCGCCAAGGTCATGCGCCGCGTGCCGATGGCGTTGGCCGCCGGCATGCTGGCCGGCGTACTGCTGCGCTTCGGGTTGGAGGTATTCGTCTCCATGGGCACGCAGCTGGGCATGGCGCTGGCGATGTTCGCGACCTGGCTGGTTGGGCGCCGGCTTTTCCCCCGCTACGCGGTGATTGCCACCCTGCTGGTGGGCGTGGGCGTTGCCGCCGCACAGGGCCTGCTGCATGCCGAGCAGCTGCGGCTGGAACTGGCCACCCCGGTGTTCACCTGGCCCACCCTGTCGTGGCCGGCGGTGTTCGGCATCGCCCTGCCCCTGTTCGTGGTCACCATGGCCTCGCAGAACATTCCTGGGGTCGCCGTGATCCGGGCGTCCGGCTACGACACCCCGATTTCCCCCGTCATCGGCTGGATCGGCGTGGCCAACACGGTGCTGGCCCCGTTCGGCGCCTACGGCCTCAACCTCGCGGCGATCACGGCGGCCATCTGCATGGGACGCGAAGCGCATGAGGATCCGGCCCGGCGTTACACCGCTGCCGTGGCCGCCGGTGCCTTCTACATCGTGGTGGGCCTGTTCGGCGCGACGGTGGCCGCGGTATTCGCCGCCTTCCCGAAGGAACTGGTGGCCTGCGTCGCCGGTATCGCCTTGTTCGGCACCATCGCCAACAGCCTGGCCATGGCCCTGCGCGAGGAAAGCGACCGCGAGGCCGCACTGGTCACCTTCCTGGTGACCGCCTCGGGCCTGTCGCTGGGCGGGATCGGCTCTGCCTTCTGGGGCCTGGTGGCCGGCGGCATATGCCTGCTCGCCTTGCGGCCGCGCGGTCCCGCCCTGCCCTGAGCGCTGACCGCGCTTACTGGGGCAGGACGCGGAGGGTCTGCACCAAGCTGTGGCGCGCGCCCGGTGCGAGGGTGACCACGTCCGGGCCGGCGTTGGCCGCCTCCAGGCACACATAGTGCTTCCAGCCGGCGCCGACGTCGGCCATCTTCGCCGCTCCTGCCTGGCCGGGGTTCCAGGCCACCAGCGAACGACTGCCCTGGGTACTGATCTCGATGCTGCGCTTCAGCCCCGGGTCCTTCAGCACGTAGCGGCCACCGGCCTGGGTATAGATGCGGTCGCTGCGGCCGGGGTCACGCGGGTCGTTGAGCGACCAGTCGCCCTGTTGGGTGCGCGGGGTGGCGTAGTTCTCGAACTTGTCCAGGTAGGTCAGGCCATCCAGCCCGGACACGCTGACCTGCATGGCGTCGCTGACCTTGAAGTAGTTGTGCAGCGCCTGAGTGAAGGTGACCGGCTGGCGGCCGGTGTTCTCGGTGACCAGGCGCTGTTCGAGGGTGCGGCCGATCCGCAGCTGCATGCTCAGGCGCAGGTCGAGGGTGTCCAGCGCCGGCGGGGCGAGGGTCAGCACCACGGTGCCATCGGTTTCGCGCTGCGCGCTCTGCAGGGTCCATGGCACGTTGCGCACGAAGCCATGCGAGGGCACGTCACTGCCTTGCCCCTGTTTGCCGAAGTACGGCCAGCACACCGGGCTGCCGCCGCGGATCGGGGTGGGCAGCGCCTGCGCGGTGGGCGACAGCCACAGCACGTCCTGGCCGCCCTTGGGAATGAAGGACAGCAGCTGCCCGCCAAACACGGAGATCGCGGCAGTGGCCAGCGGGGTTTCCACCTTCCAGGCCGGGAAGCCCTGGATGTCGACGATGCTCAGGCCCTCCAGCTTCGGCAGCGCGGCGCCGGAGGCAGCCGGCGACTGCACGAGGCGGGCGTGGTTGGGCGGCAGGGAGAACGCGGTGGTGTCGGGCATGGCGGTAGTGGGCTTGGGTAGAGGGGGTGCGCTGCGCAGCGCGGTGAGGATGCGTTGGCCGGCGCGGCCGTCCGGATTGGGCCAGCCCAGCGCCTGCTGTTCGGTCTGGATGGCACGCCGCGTGGCAGTGCCGACCATGCCATCGGCGGCACCGATATCGTGGCCGCGTGCCAGCAGCAGGGTCTGCAGCTCGCGGCGTTCAGTACGGCCAATGCCGGGATCGTCGGTGGGCCAGGCCGCCACGATGCCGGGGCCGCCGCGCAGGCGGTCGGCCAGGGTGGCAATGGCCAGGGCATAGCTCTCCGCAGCGTTGTAGGCGTAGATCGCGTCGTAATTGCGGAACACCAGCCAGGCCGGGCCCTGGGCACCGGTGGGCAGCAGCAGCGCGGCGTTGGCATCCTCGGGCAGTCCCGCAGGCGCGAGCGCGCCGCCGCCGATGGGGGCAATGCCCAATGCCCGCCAGGCCGCGAGCGGCTTGCGCTGGGTGCGCCCGGCCAGGCTGGGATTGAAGCCCGCGGGGATCTTTACTTCGATGCCCCACGGCTGGCCGGTGCGCCAGCCGGCCTGCTTGAGATAGTTGGCGGTGGAAGCCAGCGCGTCGGGAATGCTGGCGACCAGGTCGCGGCGGCCATCGCCATCGCCGTCCACCGCGATACGCGCATAGGTGGAGGGCATGAACTGGGTGTGGCCGAAGGCGCCGGCCCAGGAGCCGGTCAGGCCATCGGCACTCAGATCACCGGCGTCGAGCAGCTTGAGCAGGGCCAGCAGCTCGCCGCGGAAGAACGGCTGGCGGCGCCCGTTGCAGGACAGCGTGGCCAGCGACTGCAGCAGCGGGCGCTTGCCGAACACGCGGCCGTAATCGCTCTCCACGCCCCAGACCGCGACGATGGTGGCCGGATCCACGCCGTACTGCGCCGATACGCGGGCGAGCAGGTCGCGGTGCTGGTCCAGGCGGGCGCGGCCATCGTCGACGCGCTGGGTATCGACCAGGGCGGCCAGGTAATCCCACAAGGGCGTGGTGAACTCCGGCTGCGCATCCAGCAGCGGCAACACGCTCAGGTCCGGGGTGAGGCCGGCGGTGAGCCGGGTGAATCCGGCCGCGCTGACGCCCTGCTTGAGCGCCTGCGGCTGCAACGTGGCCAGGCAGCGGTCGAAATCGTCCTGCGGCGCGGCAGCGACCGGGGTGCCGGCCAGGCACAGCGCGCCCAGCAGGCCGACGGTGGTAAACCTCATTGGCGTGAATCCCTGCAGCCAAGTGTTACCGCATCATAGCGGCAACCCATGCGGTTCAGGCCCGTTCCAGCAACCGCAGGCCGAAGGCGGGGGCATCGGCATTCCACTGCATGCGCACGCGCAGGCCGGCCTCGGCGATCAGCGCGCCGAAGGCGGCGTCGGTGTACTTGTGGCTGTATTCCACCGTCATCGCTTCGCCGTCGGCGAAATCGAACGCGCGGCCGGCCACGTGCACCCGCTGTGCGCAACGGCTGACCAGCTCGGTTTCAATGCGCAGCCGCGGCACGCTGTAACGCGCGCGGTGCTCGAAGCCGTCCAGGTCGAAGTCGCTGCCGATCTCGCGGTTGAGCCGGCGCAGCAGGTTGAGGGTGAACGCCGCCGTGACCCCGGCCGCATCGTTGTAGGCCGCTTCGATCAGTGCCGGGTCCTTATGCAGGTCGATGCCGATCAACGCCAGCCCGGTGGGCCCCATGGTCTGGCGCATGGCATCGAGCAGCGCCACGGCATCGTCGTGGGCGAAGTTGCCAAGCGTGGAACCTGGGAAGAACAGCAGCCGGCGTGCCGGTTCGCGCTGCGGTTCGGGCAGCGTTACGGGGCGGGTGAAGTCAGCGCAGACCGGCAGCATCTCGATCTCCGGCAGCGCTTCGGCCAGGCGTGCCACGCTGTCGAGCAGCGCCGCGCGCGAGATTTCGATGGGGGTGTAGGCCACCGGATCGGCCAGGGCATGCAGCAGCAGCTCGGTCTTGCGCCCGCTGCCACTGCCCAGCTCCACCACGTGCAGGCGCGGCCCCACGGCGCGGGCGATTTCGGTGCTGACCTGCTGCAGCAGCTGCAGCTCGGTCCGCGTGGGGTAGTACTCGGGCTGGCGGGTGATCTGTTCGAACAACTGCGATCCGCGTGCGTCGTAGAAATACTTGGAAGGCAACTGGCGCGGGCGCTGCGACAGGCCGTGCAGGATGTCGGCGGTGATCCGCGCGCGGTCCGGCTGCAGGTCGGTCAACGCATCCAGGGCATCACTGACAGTGCTCATGCGGCATCCTTGGCCAGGCGCAGTCCGGCGAACTGCCAGCGCGCCGACGGTGCGAAGAAATTGCGGTAGCTGGGACGGATGTGGTCGGCCGGGGTGGCGCAGCTGCCGCCACGCAGCACCCATTGCCCGCACATGAACTTGCCGTTGTACTCGCCGAGGTTGCCTTCGAAGGTACGGAAACCGGGATAGGCCCCGTAGGCACTGCTGGTCCACTCCCAGACATCGCCGAACAGCTGGAGGTGGCGATCGGGCGCGCTGCCCTGGTCGGGCGCGGCCGGATGCAGGCGCCCGCTGTCGGCGAAGTTGCCCTGCGGCGCCTGACCGGCGGAGGCCGATTCCCATTCGAACTCGGTGGGCAGGCGCGCACCGGCCCAACGGGCGTAGGCGTCGGCCTCGAAGTAGCTGAGGTGGCAGACCGGTGCATCGGGGTCGAGCGCGCGCCAGCCCGCCAGGGTGAACTCGCGCGCCAGTGCGTCATCCCAGTACAGCGGGTGCTGCCAGTGTTCCTGCTGGCACAGGCTCCAGCCCTCGCTCATCCAATGGGCGGGCTCGCGGTAGCCGCCGGCTTCAACGAAGCGGCGGAACTCGCTGTTGCTGACTGGGCGGTTGGCCAGCGAATGGGCAGGCACCAGCACGCGGTGCACCGGCGATTCGTTGTCATAGGCGAAAGCGGCATGCGCCGGCCACGCGGGCGCGCCGATCTCCACGATCTGTTCCGGGCTGTGGATCCACGCCAGCGGCGAGGCGGTGCCGGTGCTGCGCGGCAGGTCGTCGCGGTAGGCCGGCTGCAGCGGGTTGCTCCACAGCGCGTGCTTGATGTCGGTGAGCAGCAGCTCCTGGTGTTGCTGCTCGTGGTGCAGGCCGAGCACCAGCTGGCGGGTGGCCTGCTCATCCAGTGCATCCGCCTGCAGCGCCGCCAGCACGCGCTGGTCGACCAGGCTGCGGAAGCGCAGCACCTCGTCCAGTGAGGGCCGCGACAGCAGGCCGCGCTGCGGCCGCGCATGGGCCGGGCCGATGCTCTGGTAGTAGCTGTTGAACAGGTAATGCCAATCGGCGTCGAACGCGACGTAGTCCGGCTGGGTCGCCAGCACGAAGCGCTCGAAGAACCACGTGGTATGGGCCAGGTGCCATTTGCTCGGGCTGGCATCGGGCATGCTCTGCACCATCGCATCTTCGGCGCTGAGCGGTGCGGCAAGGGCCACGCTGCGGGCGCGTACCCGGGCAAACTGGGCCGCCAATGCGGTGGCAGCGGTGGCGGCGGTAGGAGGCGGGGCAACGACGGCGTTCATCGCACGAAGGATCGGCGAGCATGGGTGAGCGCGATGTCATGGCGCGGCGTACGCGGTGTTACGCCGTTCAAGTTGAATAGGCGATCAGGGCAGCGCGTCGAGATAGAACCAGCGCCCATCGAGGCGCACGAAGCGGCTGTGCTCCTGCATCTTCACCGCGCTGCCGCCGCCGATCCGGTAGCGCGCGGTGAAACGCACCTGGGCGTGGTCGGCATCCTGCAGGGTGTGTTCGTGCACCGTCAGGCCCAGCCAGTGCGTGCGCTGCCCGGCCGGCTCGTCCAACGACAGGGTTTCCGGACGGGTATCGGGGTGCCAGCTGGCCAGCAGGTATGCCGGCAGCTGCTTCACGTAGGCGCTGTAACGCGAGCGCATCAACGCCTCGGCATCGGGCGCGGCGTCACCGGCGTGGAAGCGGCCGCAGCAGGCGGCGTAGGCGACGGGGCGGCCGCAGGGACAGGGATCGGGAGGGGTCATGGGCGTATTGTGCCGCGGGGAGGCGTATGCTGGCGCGCTTTCCGCCGTGATGCGCTGCCGTGTTCGAGCTGGTTCCCCCTGAACTGTTGTGGTTGGTGGCGATCGCCTTCATCGCCGGCCTGGTCGATGCCGCCGTCGGTGGTGGTGGGCTGGTGCAGTTGCCCGGACTGTTCACGGTGCTGCCGCAGCACACTCCGGCAATGCTGTTTGGTACCAACAAGTTCAGTTCGATGTTCGGCACCGCTGCAGCGGCATTCCGCTACGCGCGCAATGTGCGCTTCCCCTGGCGACCGGTACTGTTCGCGGCCGCCACGGCCTTCGTGTTCTCGTTTGCCGGGGCCACGGCGGTGAGCCTGCTGCCCAAGGACGCGGTGCGCCCGCTGGTGCTGGTGCTGCTGGTGGCGATGCTGGGCTACACGCTGTGGAAGAAGGACTTCGGCGCCCTGCACCGGCCGCGCGAGATCGGCCGTAAGGAACTTGCCACGGCGCTGGCGATCGGCGCGGTGATCGGCTTCTACGACGGCTTCTTCGGGCCGGGCACCGGCAGCTTCCTGATCTTCCTGTTCGTGCGCTTCTTCGGGCTGGATTTCCTGCGCGCCTCGGCCGCCTCGAAGGTGGTCAACCTGGCCACCAACGTGGCCGCGATCTCGTTCTTCGTGCCGACCGGCAACATCCTGTGGCTGTTCGCCATCCCGATGGCCACCGCCAACATCGTCGGTTCGGTGGTCGGGACCCGGCTTGCGCTGCGCGGCGGCACGCCGTTCATCCGCAAGCTGTTCGTGGGCCTGGTGGTGGTGCTGATCGCCCGGATGGGCTGGGACACGTTCGCCGGCTAGGCAGGTCAGTCCTCGACCTGCCCGGCCGCGCTGCGGGTGCGCTCGGGAAGCTTGAGCCGCTTGCCTTCTTCGTCGTACTCGATCAACAGCACGCCGGAGTCGTGGCGGCCGCTGATCTCGACGAAACAGGCGCCGCCGATGAAAGGCTCCAGCGTCATCACCGATTTCAGCGGGGTGGCCACCACCATCTGGAAGCCGAAGTTCTCGAAGATGTTCATCGCCAGGGCGGTGAACTCGTTGTCGGCCTTGTCGAACGCTTCGTCCAGCACCACGGCGGCGTAGCTGGGCAGCTGGCTGTCGGCGCCGCCGAGCTGGTAGCGCAGCGCCGCCGCCAGGCAGGTGGTGGCCAGCTTCTGGCGCTGGCCACCGGACTTGCCGGCGCCGCTGCGGTAGATCTCGACCTGCTGGCGGGTGGCGGCGTCCAGTTCCACACCGATGAACTCCACATGCAGGCGTACGTCGAGCACGTTCTCGCGCCAGCGCTTGTCCTCGCCTTCCTGCGAGCCCAGCCGCTTGACCAGCTCGCGCAGCACGGCGAACTGGGTCTCGGCGACGTCGCGCTCTTCGGTCTGGTGATGCGACAGCACTTCGCGCAGGTGCTGGTGGAACTCGAGCACTTCCGGCAGGCGCCGGTCGCTGAGCTCGATGGTCAGCAGGGTGCCGCGGTTGAACGGCACCTGCTCCAGCGATGCATTGACCTCGTCCAGGCGCTGGCCGATCGACTTGCGCGCTTCGGCGCTGTGCCGCTGCAGGGCCAGCAGGTTGTTCTTGCTCTGGTTCTGCAGCAGGTCGAAGAAGCGCTCCTCGTGCTGCGGCAGGCCGTCGCGTTCCAGCCGCGCCAGGCGCGCCAGGTAATCCTCCGCGGAAGCCACCGAGGCGGTGAAATCACCGGACTCCTCCGGCCACGCCTGCGCGAAGCGGCGGAAGCAGCCCACCAGCTGGGTCTCGACCCGGTGCACGTCCTGCTGGGACGAGGCCAGGCTTTCGTTGATGCCCTTGCTGATCTCGCGCATGTGCGCTTCCAGCGTTTCCAGGCTGAGCCCGCCGAGCAGATCCAGGCGCTTCTTGAGCCCGGCTTCCTGGGTGGCGCCCAGCGCCGGCAGCACCAGGGCGCGGCTGCGCTGGCGCTGGGCATCGAGCTTGTCACGTTCGCGCGAGAGCTGGATGAGCTCGACCCGTGTGTCTTCGTAGGTGCGCCGTGCCTGCACGATGTCCGCGCGGGCCTGGTCGATCTGCTGGGCCAGGCGGGCCAGGTCGGTGTTGCCTTCGCGCAGCTCACGCAGTGCCGTTTCGATGTCCTGCAGGCGTTGCAGCGCGGTGGCGACGTCGACCTCCTCCCACGCCACGTTCACCAGCTGGTGGCAGGCCATCCGACGCTCGTTGTCGAGGTCACGCTGGCCGCGCAGGCGCACGACATCCTCGTCGCAGGCGGCAATGCGTTGCGCCAGTTCCTGCGCTTCGCGGCGGAACAGCGCCAGCTTTTCCTGGTTGTTGAAGCCCAGCAGCCAGCGACGGCGATCGCCGATCGCGCTGCGGTCATCCTTCTCGAACCGGTCGCCGGGATGCTTGACCTGGCCTTCGCGCGAAATGCCGCGTTCGACATCGCGCAGCTGCCTGGCATCGACGCACTCATAGTCGAAGCGCTTGCCCAGCTCGCGGCGCAGCCATGGCTCGAACACGCTGTCGCGCAGCTCCAGCTTGTGCAGCAGCGAGCGCGCGGACGGCGAACGTGCGATCGCGTCGTCGTTGCGGCGGACCCGGTAGTAGGTCAGGCGCATGCCCAGCTGGGTGCGATTCACCCAGGCGTTGATCTCGTTGTAGTGCTTGTCTTCGACCAGCAGCGACTGTGCAAAGCCGAACAGCACGCGCTCGATCGCACCCTGCCAGGCACTCTGGTCCTCGTGGACCTGGATCAGCTCGCCCACGAACGGCAGTGCGGCCTCGGGCACGCCGGTTTCTTCGGACATCCGGCTGCGCAGCTTCTGCAGCGGCGCGGGAATGCTGGAGGGATTGCGCTCCATGGCCTCCAGTTCCGCGCGGACATCGGCGAAACGGCGGGTATCGTCCTGCTTGCCAGCCTGGCGCTCGGAGATGGCGTCATCCAGGGCTGCTGCGGCCTGCTGGCGGTTGTCGAGTTCGCCCTGCGCGCGCGCAACCAGCGCAGCGAAGCCATGGGCGTCATCGGGAAGTTCGTTCTGCAGCCTGGCGGCGGCCTGGCGGGCCTGCTCGCGCTTGGACTGGCGGCGGTCCAGTTCGGCCTGGGCTCGGCCCTGTTCGCGTTCGAGTTCCTCGATGCGCTCGCCGCCCTGCTGGCGACGCTGCAGCTCCAGCTCGGCCAGGTGCTCCTCATGGTTGGCCAGGGCCTGCCGGCGCTGGGTTTCTTCACCCTGCAGCCCGCGGTTGCGCACATCGATTTCCTGCAGCCGCTTCTCCAGCAGCAGCTGCAGGCGCGACTCGCGGAAACTGTCCAGGCCCAGCTTCAGCGTCTCCTCGTCGGCACGCTGCAGGTTCATCGCCTTCAGTTCGGCATGCAGCGCGCGCGCCGGCAGCAGGGTTTCCACCTGCAGGCGGGCGGTAACCACCGACTTGTGTGCGCCATCCAGTTCGGCGAAGTCGCTGACCAGCCGTTCGGCGGCATCGAAGGTGCGCGGCGTATCCAGCATGAAATCGCGCAGGAAGACGTTCAGGTCGCCCAGGTTCTTGGCCGACTGGGTCTTGTGCAGCAGGCGCAGCGCCATTTCATTGTCGATGCCCAGCAGGTGCCGGAAGCGCTCGGCGTAGCCGGTGAAGCTGTCGAAGTGGTGCACATCGCCCAGGCGCTGCTTGAGCTTGCGCAGGTCCAGGTCAAAGCCGCCCAGGTCCTTGGCGATATCGAACGGGCGCTCGGCGATCAGGTAATGCTTGCGGACGTCGGCGGCGGCCGCGCCGTTGCCGGCGATCCAGAACAGCCGCACCAGGCTGACCACGCGACCATCGCCGGCGCGGTATTCCAGCACGAGCGCGGTCCAGGTGGCGCCCTTGCGCAGGTATTGGGTGGCAATTTCGCCGGTGCCCCGGTCCTGCTGGTCCGCCCATGCGCCACGCACGTAGGAGACCAGGTTGCGGTCGCGGCCGCTGCGTTCGGCTTCGCGGGCGGCGGCGTTGAAGTCCACGATCGACGGCGGCACCAGCATTGCCGACATGGCATCGAGCAGGGTCGACTTGCCCGAACCGGAACGGCCGACGAACAGGAAGCCGCGCTCGGCGATCGGAACTTCGGTCAGGCCGTTGAAGGTGCCCCAGTTGTGCACCTGCAGCCGGCGCATGCGGAACTGCTGCTGGCGCGGGTCCGGCAGCCCTTCGGTGAACAGGGCAGGAGTGTTCTTGGAGATGGCCATGCGTTATCGGTCGTTCCGTTCAGGCTTTGGCAGCAGGGGTTTCGCGCAACTGGCGGTACACCGACGAAAGTGCGGACACGTCTTCGGCGGAGAACAGCAGCTTCAATGCGGGCGATACTTCGTGCCGGTCTTCCTGGCCCGCCAGGCGGGTCAGGATGTGGTTCTCTTTCATCTTCTGCACCGCCGCGGCGACGCGACGGTTGAACCCGGCGCGGTCGGTGGAGAGGTTCTTCTCGTAGATCGCCAGCGCTTCGGCCATCTCGGTGTCGGCCACGACCGCGCGATTGCCGCGCGCGTCCGCCTCGGCCAGCTGCTGGCGCAGGTACAGCAGCAGCACCGAGTCGATGAAGGTCAACGGCGAGCTGCGCAGCAGCACCGGCGCTTCGACGTCTTCGGTGTCGGCCTGGCGGGTGAAGGCCACGCCACTGTCGCGGTCCAGCACCAGTTCCAGGAACAGGTCGGCCAGCGAGGAGCGGATGGCCGCTTCACTGCGGATCAGCGCCGGCCACAGCTTGGGGTGGCGCAGCTGGTCGATGCTGGGGCCGATCAGCAGCTGGCACAGCGCGCGGCGCCCATCCAGCGGCAGCCGGCCGGTGTCGCCCAGGTAGTAGACATCGTTATTCCGCCGCGGCAGCGGCGTGACCACTACCGGCTCTGCGTCGAGGTCGGGTGCGTCACCGTCGATCAGGGCGGCGTCGTTGGAATCTTCATGCCAGCTCATGGCGTTTCTCCTGGGTGAACCAAACCAACGGGATACGTGCCCGCCGCCACTGTCCATCGCCGCCACGCCAGTGCGCGGTTTCCTGTTCGCCTTCCACCACCGTGCCGTGGCGCGTGCCCAGCGACAGGTAGCCGATCACGCTGCCCAACCCCTGCGGCGCGTCGCGCTGCGACAGGGCCTGGGCAATGCTCAGCTTCGGTTGGATGGCCAGCAGGTCGTGCAGGTCGCGGCGCAGGGTGCGGAAGTCGATCTCCGACGAAGCCACCAGGTCGCCGACGCTTTCCAGCGAAATGCTGGCGGCATCGTTGCGCTGCACGCTGCCATCGACGTGGGCGCTGCGCGGGTCATGCAGTTTCCACTGCGACCACGAGCGCAGGCGGCTGGTGGTCAGCTGCAGATCGCGGCCGATCGGCCGCTGGGCGGTGAATTCATCGCGCAGCGCCAGTGCTTCGGACTGCGCCTGCTTGAGCAGCTGGTTGAGCCGGCGCTGCTCAAGATACCCACGGCTCTGCACGAAGCCGCGCAGGCTGCGCGCGAAGTGCTGCAGGACATCGTGGACCTGGCCGCCGCGGTCGAGCATGGTACCGGTGAAGCCGCGCAGGAAGGCGCGCTCGTCGCGGTCCAGCTTGCGGGCGAAGCCGCGCGCGAGCACGGTCTCCAGCGCCGCATCCAGCTGAGCGCTTTGTTCGGCATCGTTGAGCAGCCGCCAGAACGCCTGGAAGCTGCGCCCGGCGTCGCTGTCGCCGATCACATCCACGCCCTCGAACAGCCGCGACAGCACGTCGCCGCGCTCGCTCTCGTCGTCGATGATGCGTTCGCGGAACTCGCGGTTGAGCCGTTCGAAGTCGTCGCGGACACGGCGGAAGTCTTCAGTGAGATCGTCGGCCAGGCCGATGATCTGGCGCGCCCGCTCCAGCGCGCGCTTGCCATCCAGGGTCGCCACGCGGCCAACGCCGACCCGCGCGATCTCCGCGTCGATGCGGTCGCGCTCGTCGCGCAGCGCCGACAGGCGTGCGTCCGGATCGGATTCGGTCTGCGCGGCCAGCTGCGAGAGCTGCTCGATGACCAGCGCCAACCGGCTTTCGGTGGCCGCCACGCGCGTCTGCTCCAGGCTGTCGGCGAAACGGATCGCCTGCAGCGCCTGGGTGGACAGTTCGTACTGCTCCTGGTCGGCGCCCTCGGGCAGGCGCCGCTCCAGCCAGCCCTGGGCCAGCCAGTGGGCGATGTAGGCCTGGGCGGTGCGCGGCAGCTCGCGCGACAGTTCTTCGCCATTGAGCTGGTCCAGCGCGCGCTGCAGGCGCTCGTGCAGCGCTGCCGCCGGCAGGGTGCGCTCGCCGTCCATCAGCAGGCTCTGCAGCAGGCCGATGATCTCCGGGGCGTTGGCAGCGGCCAGCAGCTTCCACTGGGGCTGTTCGCGCAGGGTGCGGTAACGGGTGATGCGTTCGCGGTGCTTCATGCAGCCAGGACATCCGGATAGACGCCGCGCGGCCAGGCGCCGCGCAGCGGGAGGGGCATCGGCCCGGCACGCTCATGCCGGGCGCGCGGCATACTCAGCGCTTGCCGCCCACTTCGATGAAGCGCAGGAACTCGGCCCGGGTGCGGGCGTCTTCGCGGAAGCTGCCCAGCATCTTGGAGGTGACCATGCTCACGCCGCGCTTGTGGATGCCGCGGGTGGTCATGCACTCGTGCGCACCTTCCACCACCACGCCCACGCCGATCGGCTGCAGCACGTCCTGGATGCACTGGGCGATCTGCGCGGTCATCTTTTCCTGGACCTGGAAGCGGCGGGCATAGGCCTCCACCACGCGGGCCAGCTTGCTGATGCCCACCACCTTGCCGGCCGGCAGGTAGCCGACGTGCACGCGGCCGATGATCGGCGCCATGTGGTGTTCGCAGTGGCTTTCGTACTCGATGTCGCGCAGCACGATCAGTTCGTCGTAGCCGGCAACCTCTTCGAAGGTCCGTTCCATGTAGGCACGCGGGTCGTCGCGGTAGCCGCTGAACCAGTCGCCATAGGCTTCGGCGACGCGCCGCGGGGTGTCCAGCAGTCCTTCACGGGTGGGATCTTCACCCGCCCAGCGCAGCAGGGTGCGCACGGCAGATTCGGCCTCGTCCTGGGTCACCGGGGTCACGTCGTTGTCTTGTTTGCTCATTACATACAGCACCCGAAGGGGGGCGAGCATCGTACCCGACAGAGCCCCCGGGCGTCCCCCGGCCGTTGGGCTGCGGTTGGGCCGGGGGTATTGATAGGAATGAAATTAGTAGTATCCTATCTATCTGCCATGAAACGCTCCCTCGACGAACGCACCCAGCTGCAGATGCAGCTCAGCTCCGGCCTGCTCCACTCAGGGCGGCAATGGCAGCGCCTGGCCGACCAGGCGTTGGGCAGCTATGGCATTTCCGCCGCCTGCACCATGCCGCTGCTGATGATCGGCCGCGCCGGCGGTGGTATCCGCCAGGTCACCCTGGCCCAACAGCTGGGCATGGAAGGCCCCTCGCTGGTGCGCCTGCTGGACAAGCTGTCGGCCAGCGAGCTGGTGCGCCGCGAAAGCGATGCCAGCGACCGCCGGGCCAACCTGCTGTGGCTGACCGACAAGGGCGAGGCGCTGGTAAGTGCGCTGGAGAGCCAGCTGATCGGCCTGCGCCAGGACGTGTTCGGCGAGCTGACCACCGAGGAACTGCGCACCGTGCTGAAGCTCTGGAAGCTGCTGGCCGAGGCGTCCGACCGCGTGACGTAAGCCGCTGCCCTGCCCCACCTCCCGGTGTTGTCCTGCGACGCCGTGGTGTTCCCCTTTCCGCTTTCCTGCGAACTTCCTGCCCCGATGTACGGTGAATTCAGTCTCTATGGTGTGTTCGTCCCGACCCTGCTCGGGCTGATGCTGCTGGCCTACCTGCTCAAGAGCGGGCTGCGCCTGGTCCTGCAGCGCACCGGCGCCTACCGCCACATCTGGCACCCCGCCCTGTTCAACCTGGCCGTGTACGTGATCGTGCTCGGCGGGTTGTTTTCCCTGATGCGTTGGATGCAATCGTGAACAAGATCCTCAAGCACACCTTCCCGGTCGTCCTGACCGTGGTTGCCGTCATTGCCGCCCTGCTGGTGCTGCGCCACCTGTGGCCGTACTACATGGACGAGCCGTGGACCCGCGATGCGCACGTCAGCGCCGACGTGGTCCAGGTCGCGCCGGACGTGTCCGGGCTGGTGGAAGCGGTGAAGGTGGCCGACAACCAGCCGGTGAAGCGCGGTGAGGTCCTGTTCGTGGTGGACCGGGCGCGGTACCAGATCGCGCTGGAACAGGCCCAGGCCACGCTGGGCGAACGCCGCGCCACGCTGGAGCAGCTGCGGCGCGAGATCGCCCGCGACCGCAGCCTGCAGGACCTGGTGGCCGCCGAGGACGCCGAAGTGCGCCGCGCCAAGCTGCAGGCCGCGCAGGCGTCCACCGCCACCGCGCAGGCCGCGGTGGACCTGGCCAAGCTCAACCTGGCCCGCACCGAGGTGCGCAGCCCCAGCGACGGCCACGTCAACGACCGCACCGTCCGCGCCGGCGACTACGTCACCGCGGGCCGCCCGGTGATGGCGGTACTGGATACCGGCTCGTTCCGGGTGGATGGCTACTTCGAGGAAACCCGCCTGCGCGGCGTGCATGCCGGGCAGAAGGTCGACATCCGCCTGATGGGCGAGGCGCAGCCGCTGCAGGGCCACGTGCAGAGCATCGCCGCCGGCATCGAGGATCGTTACCGCAGCGAAGGCTCCAGCCTGCTGCCGAACGTGACCCCGGCGTTCGACTGGGTGCGGCTGGCCCAGCGCATCCCGGTGCGCATCCACATCGACACCATTCCCACCGGCGTGAACCTGATCGCCGGCCGCACCGCCACGGTCACCATCGAGCCGGACGCCGCCACCCCCACGCCGGCGCAACCGGCACGGGCGGCCCTGTGAACCGCCCGGCCCTGCACCGCATCGCCTTCGCCCTGGCGCTGACCAGCAGCCTGGCCGCATGCCGCACGGTCGGCCCGGATTACGCGGTACCGGCCGGTTCGGCGTTCCAGCGCCCTGAGGCCAACGCGGCGTTCATCGACACCGCCAACCCGCAGGTGGCCCCTGGCGTCGAGCTGCCGGCACGCTGGTGGGAGCTGTACCAGGACGCCACGCTCAACGGACTGGTGGAACAGGCACTGCGCGACAATGTTGAACTGAAGGTGGCCGATGCCAACCTGCGCCGCGCCGCCGCCGTGTACGAGCAGGCGCTGGATGCCGGTGGTTTCGAATACGAAGCCGAGGCCGGGGTCAGCCGCGCGCAGCTGTCGGCCGAATCGTTCCTGCTCGAGCACGAGCTGCCGCCGATCAACCTGGCCGACGGCAAGTTCGCGGTGTCCTACCAGTTCGACCTGTTCGGCAAGCTCAAGCGCGCCTCCGAAGCCGCGCGGGCCGATGAGCAGTCGGTGGCCGCGGCGATGGACCTGGCACGGGTCTCGCTGGTGGCCCAGGTCGCCGGCAGCTACGTGGAGATCTGCCACGCCAACCACGAACTGCACGTGGCCGAACACTCCCTGCAGCTGCAGCAGCGCAGCCGCGAGGTGACCCAGCGGCTGATCAGCGCCGGGCGCGGCACGCCGCCGGAACTGGCCCGCGCCAACGCGCAGGTGGCGATGCTGGAAGCCGCACTGCCGCCGCTGCAGGCGCAGCGCCAGGCCTCCGAATACCAGCTGGCCGCCCTGCTCGGCCGCACCCCGGGCCAGCTGCCCGAGGGCGTGGACGCGTGCGACCACGCCCCGACCCTGGCCCAGCCGCTGCCGGTGGGCGATGGCCGCGCGCTGCTGCAGCGCCGCCCCGACATCCGCCAGGCCGAACGCAAGCTGGCCGCGGCCACCGCGCGGATCGGCGTGGCCACCGCCGAGCTGTACCCGGACATCCGCCTGGGCGCGTCGCTGGGCGCGGCCGGCCTGCTCGCCGATTTCGGCGAACCGCTGACCCAGCAGTGGTCGTTCGGCCCGCTGATCTCGTGGACGCTGCCGTCCTCGGGCACCCACGCGCGCATCCACGCCACCGAAGCCGGGGCCGATGCGGCGCTGGCCGAGTTCGACCACAGCGTGCTGCAGGCGCTGCGCGAAACCCAGACCGCGCTGAGCCGCTACGCACACGACCTGCAGCGCCTGCAGTCGCTGCAGCAGGCGCAGGCCCAGGCGGCGCTGGCCGCCGCGCAGAACCGCCGGCTGTACCAGGGCGGGCGCACCCCGTACCTGTCCAGCCTGGACGCCGACCGCACCCTGGTGTCGGCCGATGCCACGCTCGCCCAGCAGCAGGCGCAGGTCTCGCGCGACCAGATCCAGCTGTTCCTCGTCCTCGGCGGCGGCTGGAACGCCGACGCGGTGGCACAGGCGCCCGCACCGACGGTAGTGCCGACGGTAGTGCCGACTGTTAGTCGGCATGCTGCCAGTCGGCACGCCACAACCCAGCAGCACTAACCCAATGCTCCTGCTCGACCGCCAAGCCTGGCTGTTCTCGGTAAAAACCTTCCTGGCCGCCCTCGCCGCGCTCTACATCGGCCTGGCCGGCAACCTCTCGCGCCCGTACTGGGCGATGGCCACCGTCTACATCGTCACCCAACCGATGCTGGGCCCGACCCGGGCCAAGGGCGTCTACCGCATCGTCGGCACGCTCATTGCCGGCGCGGCCACGCTGTGGATGCTGCCGCACCTGGTGGAAACCCCGCTGCTGCTGAGCGCGGCGATGTCGCTGTGGCTGTCGGCGTGCCTGTTCATCGCCCTGCTCAACCGCGGCCCGCGCGGCTACGCGTTCCTGCTGGCCGGTTACACCACCGCGTTCATCGGCTTCCCGGCGGTGACCTCGCCGGACACCATCTTCGACACCGTGGTGGCGCGCAGCGAGGAAATCATCCTGGGCACGGTGGTGGCGGTGCTGTTCGCCTCGCTGTTCTTCCCGACCTCGGCGCGGCCGATGCTGCGCGCGCGGATCGGCAACTGGATG
This sequence comes from Stenotrophomonas sp. Steno-Z4, assembly GCF_056393145.1. Taxonomy (NCBI): domain Bacteria; kingdom Pseudomonadati; phylum Pseudomonadota; class Gammaproteobacteria; order Lysobacterales; family Lysobacteraceae; genus Stenotrophomonas; species Stenotrophomonas sp. Steno-Z4. The sequence goes on from NZ_JBWJPC010000002.1 coordinate 17,385, forward strand.
GACGATGCCGCGCAATGGTGCCGGCAGATCCTGCTGCGCGGCCAGGCCCATGGCCCGCGCAACCGGCTGGCCGCCGACCTGGTGCAGTTCGAGGCGCTGATCGAGTTCCTGCGCCGCGATGACCCGCGCCATGCAGGCGCAGCGGTGTCCATGGAGCGGCTGCGCGAACGCATGTTGCTGATGCTGCCGGTGCTGTCGTCCATCGCCGACCGGCTGGGCGCGCTGCGCGCCGGCGGCCGCGCGCTGCCGCCGGGGCTGGAGCCGCTGGTGAACGACATCGCGCACTGGCTGGAACAGCCGGGCCGCTCCAGCGCCAGCGCGTACGCCGCGCTGCGCGCGCGCATCCTGGCGCTGAAGCCGGCGGTGGATGGCGAGCTGGACCACCTGCTGCTGGTCACCCTGCTGCTCCGGCTGGAGGAACTGGTGGACCTGTGGCAGGACTGCGCCACGCTGCACCAGGCCATCGAGAACGGGACCGCGCCGCTCGACGTCGCCCACTACAGGATCAACGCCAAGCGCCTGGGCGCCAGCCGCCACGTGGACTACGGCATGGCGCTGTTCTCGGCGGCCAGTGCCGGCGTGGCGCTGATGACCTACTGCGCGCTGTGGATCGGGCTGGGCTGGGAAGGCGGTGGCAACGGCGCGATGATGGCCGCGGTGGCCGCCGCGTTCTTCGCCGCGCAGGACGACCCGGCGCCGAGCATGCTGCAGTTCCTGCTGTGGGCGATCGTGGCCAGCCTGGTGGCGGCGGTGTACCTGTTCGGCGTATTCCCGGCGGTGCACGACTTCGGCAGCCTGGCGCTGGTGCTGGCGGTGATCTTCCTGCCACTGGGGCTGCTGCTGCACCGGCCCAAGACCGCGCTGATCGGGCTGCCGTTGACGGTCAACCTGGTGGCGCTGCTCAACGTGCAGAACACCTACAGCGCCAACATCCAGAGCTTCATCAATTCGTCGGTGGCGATGTTCATCGGCATTGGCTTTGCGGTGGTGATGACCCGCCTGTTCCGCTCGGTGGGTGCGGAATGGACCGCCCGCCGCCTGGTGCGCCAGGGCTGGACCACGCTGGCCGAAGCGGCCGAAGGCCGTGGCCAGCAGGACCGCCAGCAGTTCGCCGCGCGCATGCTGGACCTGCTGGGCCTGCTCGCCCCGCGCCTGGCGGCCACCCCCGAAGGCAGCGACATCGCCTCGGTGGACATGCTCACCGAGGCCCGCATCGGCCTGAACATCCTGCAGCTGCGCCGGGCACGGCATGGGCTGCCGGCGACGAGCATGCAGGCGATCGAGGCGATCCTGGACGACGTGGCCGCGCATTACCGCGCCCAGGTGGCGCTGCGCCGGCCACAGCCGGCGCCACCCGCGCTGCAGGCCAAGCTGGAGGCCTCGCTGAAGCGGGTGCAGACGGTGGAGGCCGGCAAGGCGCGTGATGAAGCGCTGATGGGCGTTCTGGGGCTGCGCTATGCGCTGTTCCCGGAGCAGCCGGCGGTCACACAGGGGGGAGTATCCTGACGCCCTGCATTCCTGCATGGAACAAGGTAATCCCAATGAGTTACGACGTGATGGTGTTCGACCCGGCCGTGGCGCCGCGCGAAGCGGAGGCGTTCCTGCAGGGGTACAACGCGCAGACCGAATGGAACGAGAAGCACGAGTACGACGACGCCGCCGTCTCGGTGCCGGCGCTGCAGGCCTTCTTCACCGAACTGGCCGAAGATTTCCCGCCGATGGACGGCCCGCTGTCCGATGACGAGGATGACCGCCCGCAGGTGACCGACTACAGCATCGGCACCCATATCATCTATGCCTCGTTCGACGACGAGGTGGCCGAAGACGCCCATGGCCAGGTGCAGATCCTGGCCAACAAGCACCAGATCGGCTTCTTCGATGTCAGCGGCGACGGTGCGATCGTGTACCCGGACGGCACCGTGCTGATTCCCGGGGAAGAGGAAGAAGAAGAAGGCGACGCCTGATTCTGCAAGCGTCGGTAGCGCCTTTCTCTACCAGAGTTCGCCTTGGGCGGGCGCTGCAGGTACAGCCGGGCAAGGCCCGGCTCTACCCTCCAGTCGCTGCGCCAGCCCGGACAACCGGCTGGCATGCCGCGCCAACGCGGCCTGCATCACCTCTGCACTGCCCAGCACATGCAACGCCTGCCGCGCGCGGGTCATGCCCGTGTACACCAGCTCGCGCGACAGCACCCGGTTGTCGCGCCGAGGCAGCTGCAACCAGACCTCATCGAATTCGGAGCCCTGTGCCTTGTGCACGGTCATGGCGAAGGCGCTTTCGTGGGCGGGCAACGCCGCCGGGTGGAAGGCGCGTGGCTGCTCCGGGCTGTCGCCGGGGAACCAGGCCAGCATCGCGCCTTCGCGGCTGCGCAGGCACAAGCCGATATCGCCGTTGAACAACCGGTGCCGGTAACTGTTTTCGGTGATCAGCAGCAGCCGGCCATGGAAATAGCGCGGGCCACTGCCCGGGCGCGCGCTGCCGGCCAGGGCGGCTTCGATCCGCTCGTTCAGCCCGCGCGCACCCTGCGGCCCCTCGCGCAGCGCGGTGAGCAGGCGCAGCCGTCCGGCCTGCGCCAGCGCCTGCACCGGATCATCGGCTTCGCCCAACCCGCGCCAGTGCGGCAGCAGGGTGTGCCGGTGCTGCAGCAGTGGGTCGACCTGGTCTTCGTGGAACGCCACGCCGGCCAGGCTGCCGCCGCGCAGCAGCTGCAGCGCGGTAGCGCTGTCGCCCTCGCGCACCGCGCGCGCCAGCGGCGCCAGGTCCAGCGCATCGCTCTGCCGGTACCCGCGCTGCAGCTGCACGCGGCGACCGGCGAACGCGCGGGGCGGGGCCAGCGGCAGCAACGCAGGGGCGGCCAGCAGCGGGCGCAGCGCGGCCGCGTCATCGGCCTGGGTGCCCAGCCCGTCGCCGCTGGCCTGCAGGATCGCGCTGAGCACGTCACCGGCTTCCACCGACGGCAGCTGGTCCGGGTCGCCCAGCAGCACCAGCCGGGTGCCGCTGGCCACCGCTTCGACCAGCTTGGTCATCAGCGGCAGGTCGATCATCGAGGCCTCGTCCACTACCACGATGTCGTACGGCAGCGGGTTGTCGGCGTGGTGGCGGAAGCGTGGCGAATCGGGAATGACGCCGAGCAGCCGGTGCAGGGTCGCCCCGGTGGTCGGCATGGCCTCGGCCAGTTCGGACGCGACACCCACCAGGCGCAGCCGCTGCAGCGCCTGGCGCAGGCTGTCGGCCATGCGCTCGGCGGCGCGGCCGGTGGGGGCGGCCAGTGCCACCCGTGGCAGGGCCGCACCGGCCTGCTGCGCCTGCGCGGCCAACAGCACCAGCAGGCGCGCGATGGTGGTGGTCTTGCCGGTACCGGGGCCACCGGTGACCAGCACCAGCGGATGGCGCAGCGCCACTGCAGCCGCGCGCGCCTGGTGGTCGATGCCCTCCAGCGCCTGCGGGAACAGCTGGGCGAACAGCGTGGCGAGCCCGCCCGGATCGTGCGCCGGCAAAGAATGCGCGGCGATGCGCTGCAGGCCGAGTGCCAAACGGCGTTCGTATTCGCGGTAACGGCGCAGGTACAGCAGGCCGTGTTCGAGCACCAGCGGTGCATCGGCGGCCAGCACGTCGTCGCTGTCGGGCGATGCCACCCACGGCGATGCACGCAGCTGCGCCAGCCATGTGTCTGGCGAAGGCCAGTCCAGCTCGGCATCCACCAACCGCCGGGGCGCTGCCGGGTCGACGCCGGCGTGGCCCTGCGCCACCGCCAGCGAGGCCAGCGCGGCGGCGGCCAGCACCGCATCCGGCGTCTCCGGCTGCAGCCGGCGCAGGCTCTGCGCCAGCGCATGGTCGAGCGTGCGCAGGGTGCCCTGCTTCAGCAGTGCGTCGAGCAGGCTCATGCCTCACCCCGCGCGCGTGCCACCAGTTCGGCGTGCTTCCCGGGGCCGCCTGCAAACAGTGCATCCATCGCCTCGACCAGGGCCGGGGCGAAGCGCTGCGCATGCACGCCCGGTGCGTCGGCGCGTCCCGCTTCCAGGCCGCGGCAGAACAGATAGCGGATGCCGCCCAGGTCGCGCTCCTGTATGTAGTGGCTGCCCAGCCGGAAGCGCAGCCAGCGGTGCAGTGCCACGGTGTAGATCAAGGCCTGCAGGTCGTACTCGCTGCTTTGCATGGCGGCTGCAAGGCGCGCGGCGTCGTAGCCGGGCAAGCGGTTGGATTTGTAGTCGAGCACGTACCAGCGTCCGTCGCGCACGTAGGTCAAGTCGATCTTGCCGGTCATCAGCCCCTCGAGCTGGCGTCGCGTGCCAAAGCCGCGGCGGTCCGGCACCAGCCCGTGGTGGTGCAGCAGCTGCAGCAGCGCCGGCACCGCGGTGGGCTGCATGGCGAAGTGGAACTCGATCTCGGCCCGCCGGTCGTGCAGCGGCACGCTGTGCAGCGCGCCGCCTTCGGGCAGCTGCACGGTCAAGGTCTGGCCGACCAGCGGCACCAGCACCGCCACGCCGTCGTCCAGGTCGGCATCGGCGTAGCCTTCGCTGCGCAGCGATTCGCGCAGCACCTCGGCCTCATCGCCCGGCGCCGGGTCGCCCGCGCGCCAGTCCGCCCAGCGCGCGAAATCGGTGTTCTCCAGTGCATCGTGCAGCACGTTGCCGAAGCGGCTGCCCATGAAGCGCGGGTCGATCTCCGGCTGCGGCTCACCGGGCGCGGGCGGTTCCACTTCCAGCGGCAGTTCCACGCCGGCCGGTTCGTCGGCTGCCGGGGCCGGCGCTTCGGTGGCCACCGCGTCGGTGTCGTGGCCGGCGTCGGCGTGGGCCAGCTGGGTGAAGCTGTACACCCACCAGTCGTGCGGCACCCGCCGGGTGATCGCGCGCACCGGCGGCAGCTCGCCTTCGCGCTGCACTTGCAGCTGCGCCGGGCGTGGCTCCACCGGGCCTTCGATCACCGCGATGTCCGGGTGCGCGCGCAGCGCTTCCAGGTCGGACAGCATCGGCGCCAGCCGCGTCTTCGCCAGCCCGGCCAGGTCGCCGGCCGCGATCCACAACGCGTGCTCGGCGCGGGTCAGGCCCACATACAGCAGGCGCGCGTCTTCAGCACGCTGCTCCTGTGCGCTGCGCTCGCTGGCCGCGCTCCAGGCCTCGTCCTTGTCGAGCTTCCAGTGCAGCTCGCGTCGACCTTCGGCGTACACGGTGCAGTTGGAGTCGGTGTTGCCGCCACCGCTGTCGATGCCCACGAACGGCAGGAACACCAGCGGGTATTCCAGGCCCTTGCTCTTGTGCAGGGTGATGATCTGCACCCGGCGCGCATCCGATTCCAGCCGCAGCAGCTGTTGTTCGTCGTCCTGGTCGGCGTGTGCCATCTGCACCTGCAGCCAGTCGAGCAGGCCGTGCATGCCCAGCGCCTGGCCCGCGGCCTGCTGCAGCAGCTCGCCAAGCTGCAGGTAGTTGGTGAGCCGGCGTTCGCCATCCAGCAGGCCCAGCAGGCGTTCGGCGTGTTCGGCGCACAGGTCGGCGATGACCGCGAACGGCCCGCCGCGCAGCCAGCGTTCCCGCCACAGCAGCAGCCGGGTCTGGAACGCACGCTGCGGGTCGCCGTCGCGCTCCATCGCGTCGATGGAGGCGGCGTTTTCGCCCAGCAATACGGTCGACAGCGCCGCGCGCAGGCGGCCTTCATCGGCCGGCTGCAGCAGGGCCAGCAGCAGCACGCGCAGCTCGCGGGCTTCGGCGGTCGCGTACAGGCTCTGCTTGCCGGCAGCCACCGCCGGAATGCCCACCGCGCTCAGCGCGCGCTGGATGCGGGTGGCTTCGTGGTGGCGCCGCACCAGCACTGCGATGTCGCCTGGCTGCACCGGCTGCCCGCGCAGCAGCGCGCGGCCTGCGCGACCCTCCAGCAGCACCTGGTGGATCGCGGCCACGCAGGCGTCGGTGGCCTGCTGGCGCGAGGGGTCTGCCTTGAAGTCAGCACCATCGTCACTGCGCAGCAGGCGCAGGGTCAGCCCGGGTGCGGGCTGGCCATCGCGCAGGAAATCGGCATCGCTGCGGGTACTGCCCGGCAGCACCGGTTCAAAGGCGATGTCCGCTTCCAGGAACGCGCGCTCGCCTGCGGCGTCGTACAACGCCTGCAGCGCGCGCAGCACGCCGGGGCGCGAACGGAAGTTGCGGTTCAACGCCGGTGCGGCCTCTGCTTCGCGCTTGGCCTTGAGGTAGGTGTGGATGTCGCCGCCGCGGAACCCGTAGATGGCCTGCTTGGGATCGCCGATCAGGAACAGCGCCGGCGCCAGCCCGGCGTCGCGGGTTTCGGGCGAATCGCCAAACACGCGCTGGAAGATGCCCCACTGGCGGTCGTCGGTGTCCTGGAACTCATCCACCAGCGCGATGGCGTACTGTGCGCGCAGCTGCTGCACCAGCGCCGCGCGGTGCGGGCCCTCCAGTGCGGCGGCCACGCCGTCGATCAGGTCATCGTAGGTCTGCACGCGGCCGACCCGCTTGAGTTCGTCCAGCCGCGCACGGGCCTGCCCGCGCAGCTGGTGCAGCAGCAGCAGCGCCTGCTGGCGCAGCCACTGGTCGCAGGCATCGGCGGCGTGCCACCAGGTCTGCAGCGCATCGAACAGCGGCGAGGCCGGGCAATGGCCCTGCTGGTCCTCCTTGCAGAACCCGAGCAACGCCACCGGCAGCAGCTTGCCCAGGTGCGAGGTGGAACCACGCGGCCAGGTGCGCGCTGCACGACCGGCCAGCAGCTCGGCAAAGGCTTTGTCGAAGCTCGGCCTCCGCGCGCGGCGACCGTCGAACAACTTGCGCTCGAAGGCGTTGGCGATGCTGGCCTGGGCGGCGTCGACATGCGCGTCGATCGCACTGCCGAGCGCCTCGGCGGCCACCTGCAGCGCGGGACTGGGATCCTCCAGATGCTGGTGCGGCAACGCGGGCCGCAGCGGCAACGGCATGATCAGCGCCGACAGGTCGCGCGCCAGCGCATCGGGCGCGGACCACAACCGGGTCAACGCATCCACCGTGGCCGGGTCGTTGGCATGCACGCGCCACAGGTCGGCCGCCAGCTGGTCGTGCAGTTCGCGTTCGCTGGGCAGCAGCGTGGGCGGGTCGAAGGTATGCCCGCTTTCCAGCGCGTGCTCGCGCAGCACGCGGGTGCAGAAGCCATGGATGGTGAAGATCGAGGCCAGGTCGATCTCATCGGCGGCGGTCTGCAGGCGCTGGGCCAACGCTGCGGGGGTTTCCCGGCCAAGCGCCAGTTCGCGCTGCAGCAGGTAGCGGGTCAGCTGCACCTCGGGTGCGTCGTCGGCGGCCGGTGCGCGCGCCAGCAGCTGCGCGGCCAGCGCCAGGCGCTCGCGAATGCGCTTGCGCAGTTCCTGGGTGGCCGCGTCGGTGAAGGTCACCGCCAGGATCTGGCCGATGCGGTAACCCTGCTCCACCACCAGCCGGGTGAACAGCGTGGCCAGGGTGAAGGTCTTGCCGGTGCCGGCGCTGGCCTCGATCAGGCGCACGCCGTCCAGCGGCAGCGACAGGTACGGGTCGTCCTGCAGCATCAGCCCGCTCATGCCACGGCTCCTTCGTCGCTGAAGCCCTGGAACACCCGGCCCTCGCGGACCGCACTGAACACCACGAAGCTGGTGTGCAGCAGCTGTTGATAGCTGTCTGCGTCGGCGAAGGGATCGCGGCCGCGCAGGGCCAGCTGCACCGCATCGCCGCTGGCTTCGCCCCAGCGGCGTTCGCCGCCATGCCATTGCGCCCAGCCTTCGCTTTCGCGCTTGGCGGCGGGCGCGCGGTACAGCGTCCAGGCGGTGTACGGCCCGTACAACAGGGGCGCGCACATGCCCTCGCGGCGCAGCTGCAGCAACGCCTGCAGCGCCGCCCTGGCGGTGGGCGCGGGCACTGCCGGCAGCACGTGCGGCCCTACCCCGTCGTCGCCGCCGTCGTGGAACTCGACCAGCGCCAGCGCATCGCCGGCGGCGTTGGCCAGCAGCCAGTCCAGCCCATGCCGGATCGCCGCCGGCCCGTTCAAGCTGCCCGCGCGCAGGCGCACGATGCCCTGCGGGTGGATGTCGTCCACCCGCCCATGCAGGCGCACGCCATCAATCTCCACCTCATAGCGGCGGCTGTCGGCGTCGCTGTCGCCGCGCCATTGGGCCAGTGCCAACGCATACGGGCGGGTCTGCTCCTGCAGGGCCTGGAACTGGCGTTCGCCCAGTGCGCCGGACGGCAGCAGCGCGCGGGCGCGCAGGCGTGCATACAGAGGGGTGTCATCGCCCTGCAGGGTCGCCTCGATCACCGCGTGCTGCAGCAGGCGCTGCTCCAGTCCCCGGCCGGCCAGCACCAGTGGCTCCAGGTCGTCGGCGGTGGTCAGGTCATCGGGCAGGCGCAGGCCCAGCCGCTGCGACAGGAACTGCCCGGCGGGATCGACCAGGAAGCGGCGCAGCGCGTCCAGAGAGAGTTCGGGCGCGCCCTCCTGCTCCAGCGGCGCCAGCGCCTGCTCGAACCACGCCGGCGGCGCGCGACGCACGCTGCCCAGCGAACCGGCGGCCGGGTGCCACTGCTGGCGGTAGCTGAAACGGCGCGGCTCATCGCCGCCACCGAAGGCGGCCGGCGAGAATGGCTGCAGCGAATGGCGCACGGTCAGCTGCTTTGCCGCCGCCGAGGGATCCTCATGGTATTCGGCGGCGGCATCGATCAGCTCGCTGACCAGCACCGAGGGCTCGCGCACGCTGCCATCGCGCGGATCGGCGCCCAGGTAGCTCAGGTAGAACACATCCTGCGCCGAGGCGAACAGCTGCAGGAACAGGAAACGGTCGTCCTCGCGCAGCGAGCGGTCGCCGTGGCGGCGCTTGTCGGTACCCAGTTCGGCAGTGAGCTGGTTGAGCCCGGCGGCCGGGTCGCGGCGCGGGAAATCGCCATCGTTCAGGCCGAGCACGCAGATCACCCGGAACGGCAGCAGCCGCATCGGCACCATGCGCCCGAAGCTGATGCCACCGGTGAGCAGCGGCGCGCGCGTATCGGCCTCGCTCAAGGCGCCGGCGAAATGTGCGCGCACTACCTCTGGCGGTACCGTACCGGTGAACCCGGCGCGTTCGGCATCGCGGGCGAACTCGTTGACCAGCTTGCGCAGCCGTTCCAGCGCGCGCTGGCTGCTGGCCGCTTCCGGTGCCTCGGGTAACAGCGCATCCAGCATGGCCAGCAGGCGCTGGCGCCAGTGCGCCGGTGTCAGCGCCTCGCCCAGTGCGCGCTGGTAACGGGCCAGTACCCGCATCAGCCCAAGCAGGCGGTCCAGCGCATCCAGTGCGCTGCCTTCCAGCTCCGGCCACGGCGCCACCCCGGCGATGTCGCCGTCGCTGCCGCTGGCATGGCCCAGCAGCAGGCGGTCCAGCGCGAACTGCCAGGTGTAGGCATCATCGTCCGGTGCCTGGTGCTGCGCGCGGTGCGCCGCACTCAAGCCCCAGCGCGCACCGGCGGCCTGCAGCCAGTCGTGCAGGCGGTCGAACGCGGCCGCATCCAGCCCGGCCGCTTCGGCCAGCGGCGCGCTCGCCAGCAGGTCCAGCACTTCATTGAGGCCAAAGCGCGACACCGGCAATCCCAGCAGGTGCACGAACACATCGGCGAGTGGTTCGCCGGTCAGCGGACTGGTATCGGCCAGGGCGTAGGGAATGTGGTCTTCGCCACCGCTGCGACCGCCGAACACCGCTTCCAGGTACGGCACGTAGGGGTCGATGTCCGGTGCCAGCACCGCGATGTCGCGTGCCTGCAGCGGCGGATCGAAGCGCGGGTCCTGCAGCAGCGCACGCAGCTGGTCGTGCAGCACCTGCAGTTCGCGCAGGCGGGTGTGGCAGGCATGCACCTGCAGGCTGGGGTCGTTGCGCAGCAGCCCCGGGCGCAGCGCACCGGCCGGTTGCGCGCGGCGGTGGAACAGGTCGCGCTGCAGGCGGTGCAGCAGGCTGTCGGACAGGCCGCCGTGCGCCATGTCCGGGCGCGCGTCGTCTTCGGGATCGTCGTAGGCCGCGATCTCACCGGAAGGATGCACCACTTCATAGCTGCCCAGCACCGCCATGAAGTCGCGCCCTGCCGCGCCCCAGGCCTGCAGCAGGCGGTTCTCATCGCTGCCATTGCCGAACGGATCAACCGCGCCAGCACGCAGCCGCCCGCCCAGGGTCTGCAGGTCGCCCCAGTAGGAACGCGTCGGCGTGGGCAGGTAGAAGTGCAGCGTGCCGACCCGCGCCTGGGTGGCCACCACGCGCAGCACATCCGGCGAGACGTTCAAGGTGGCGAAGGCGAACAGGCGCGGCGGCAGCCCCGCCGGCAATGGACGGTCCGCGCCTTCGAAGCCGTCGAGATAAGCATGGATGCGACGCGCGCGGTACTGGTGGCCGCTGCCGATGTGGCGCCACAGGATCGCCTGCGGATCCAGCGGGTCGGCGCCGGCCTCCCAGCGCAGCAGCCAGTCGCGGCGCCAGGCCTGGTACTTCTCGAACACCGAGGCCAGTTCCCCGGCCAGCGCCCACGGCTTGAGCGGGTCGGGCTGGGACAGGTACGCCTGCAGCGCGCGCAGCGGCGGCTGCGCCATCAGCAGCGGGTCGGTCAGCGCGGCGTACAGCTTCCAGTGCAGCGCGGCGGCAGTGAGGTCGTCATGTTCGCCCGGCACATTGGCATTGAGCGCGCGGGCCACGAACTCGCCCGGGGTCAGGAACGCCAGGTTGGCGGCGATGCCATACTCCGCCGCCAGGGTGGACTGCAGCCAGCGCCGCATCGCCACCTGGGGAATCAGCACCACGTCCGGCTCCAGGATCGACTGCCCCGCCACCGGCTCGCGCAGGGTGCGGGCCAGCAGCGCGGCCAGCACGTCGAGCGAATTGGAGTGGTACAGGCGGAAGTCTGAAGCGGGGTCGGTCATCGCGGCAGTGTGCCGCAGCCCGGCGCCAATCTCGACCCTCGCCGATACGGGCGGCAGGCCGGTGACGTCTGTGACCTCCCGCACAGATCAGGGCGGTACGCAGTGTTGCGGGCCGGGAACCGCGCCGTGGCGGGGCTTGGGATGCCGACATGCGACAATACTGCACGGTCCAGTTCGGTTTTGTTCAGCCGCCCACCACGATCTTACAACGTTGGAATTTTGTTAATGGCGTCCATGACGGCTTCCGCAGAATCGCTGGTGCAGTTGGAGAACGTGCGTATTGATCGCGGCGGTCGGGCGATCCTGCGCGACGTTTCGCTGTCGGTACCGCGTGGCAGCATCACCGCCGTGCTCGGCCCGTCGGGCAGCGGCAAGTCGACGCTGCTGGCCGCCCTGACCGGCGAGCTGCGCCCCGCGGCGGGCAGCGTGACCCTGTTCGGCCAGCCCATTCCCACCGGCAGCAGCGCGTTGCGCGCGATGCGCCGCAGTGTCGGCGTGCTGCTGCAGGGCAATGGGCTGCTGACCGACCTGACCGTGGCCGAGAACGTGGCGCTGCCGTTGCGCACGCACACCAAGCTACCGGCGCCGGTGCTGCGCCGGCTGGTAGACATGAAGCTGCATGCGGTGGGCCTGCTGGCCGCCGCCGATGCCTGGCCGCGCGAGCTGTCCGGCGGCATGGCGCGCCGGGTGGCACTGGCGCGCGCGCTGGCACTGGACCCGCCGCTGATGATCTACGACGAACCGCTGACCGGGCTGGACCCGATCGCCAGCGGCGTGATCATGAGCCTGATCCAGCGCCTCAACCACAGCCTGGGCCTGACCAGCATCATCGTCAGCCACCATGTGCACGAGACCCTGCCGATCTGCGACCAGGTGATCGCCATTGCCAATGGCGGCGTGGTCTTCCAGGGCAGCCCGGTCGCGCTGGAGTCCAGCCAGGACCCGCTGCTGCGCCAGTTCCTGCACGGACAGCCGGACGGCCCGATCCCGTTCGATGCCGCGCCCCGCGCGAAGGTGGCCTGATGCCGTTCGTTGAAAGCACCCGTTCACTGGGCCGAGCCGGCCTGTTCTCGCTGACCGTGCTGCGCGGTTCGCTGCCGACCGCCGACTTCCTGGCCGAGCTCACCCGCGAGATCTACAAGGTGGGCGCGCGTTCGCTGCCGATCATCGCGGTGGGCGGTGCCTTCGTGGGCCTGGTGCTGACCCTGCAGGGCTACCGCACGCTCACCACGTTCGGCGCCGCAGATGCGCTGTCCACCCTGCTGGGCCTGTCGCTGTACCGCGAACTGGCACCGGTGCTGACCGCACTGCTGTTCATTGGCCGCGCCGGCAGCTCGATTGCCGCGGAGTTGGGGCTGATGCGCGCCACCGACCAGATCAAGGCGCTGGAGCTGATGGCGATCGATCCGGTGGCCAAGGTGGTGGCACCGCGCTTCTGGGCGGCGGTGGTCACCGTGCCCCTGCTCACCGGCATCTTCTGTTCGCTGGCGATCAGCGCCAGCTACTTCGAAGCCGTGCACGTACTGGGCCTGGACAACGGCGTGTTCTGGTCGGCGCTGAGCAACAGCGTGGATTTCTGGGACGATTTCGGCGTGGCAATGCTGAAGTCGGCCATTTTCGGCGGCACCGCCGCGCTGGTCGCGTCGTACGTGGGCTTCCACGCCGAGCCCACCATCGAGGGCACGTCGGTGGCCACCACCCGCGCGGTGGTGAACGCCTCGCTGCTGGTGCTGATGTTCAACTTCGTGCTGTCGGCCATGATGTTCCGCTGACCCGCAACCCCCTTTGATCAGATACGGTGAGATGAACATGGCCATCCGCGGTCCCAGACTCGAATTTTCCGTCGGCGCCTTCCTGCTGCTGGCGCTGGCCTCGCTGCTGGTGCTGGCGATGGCATCGACCAACCAGCGCTGGGGCTTTGGCAGCGAGGGCTACGAACTCAAGGCGCGCTTCACCCAGATCGGCCAGCTGCGCAAGCAGGCGCCGGTGAAGATCGGCGGCGTGGTGGTGGGCCAGGTGGGCAACATCGACCTGGACCCGGTCCGCTTCGATTCGATCGTCACCCTGAAGCTGGACCCGAAGTTCAAGGATCTGCCGGCCGATACCTCCGCCGGCATATTCACCAGCGGTTTGCTCGGCGAGAGCTATATCGGACTGCAACCGGGCGGTGACCCGGAGGTGCTCAAGTCCGGTGACGAGATCGTCTTCACCCAGCCGGCCGTGGACCTGATCCAGATGGTTGGCAAGTACATGTTCAGCGGCCCGGGTAATGCCGGCGCCGCTTCCCAGGAAGCTCCCGGCGCGGAAGCGCCGGCAACGGAACCGCAGAAATGAAAAAGACCCTGATCCCGGCGCTGCTCGCTTCGGCCCTGCTCGCCACCCTGCCCTCGATGTCGTTCGCCCAGGCCGCCCCGGCTACCGCCGCCGCGCCGCAGAGCCAGGCCGGCAAGGTGGTGCTGGATGCCAGCTCCCGCATCCTGAACACCCTGCAGCAGCGCCGTGCGGAGTTCAGCAAGAACCCGACCGCGCTGCGCAGCTATATCGACAGCGAGCTCAACCGCACCTTCGACCGTGATTACGCGGCGCGCCTGGTGCTGGGTTCCAACGCGCGCACGGCTTCGGACGCGGACGTGAAGCTGTTTGCCGATGCCATGGCCGACAACCTGATGCAGCGCTACGGTTCGGCCCTGCTGACCATCCAGGGCAAGCCGAGCTTCCGCCTGAAGGGCGAGCAGCCGCTGCCGGGCAACCGCGGGGTCAAGGTATCGACCGAGCTGCTGCGCGCCGGCAGCGAGTCGACCCCGGTCGAGTACCTGATGCGCAACGTCAACGGCCAGTGGAAGATCTTCGACGTCAATATCGAAGGCATTTCCTACGTGCAGACCTTCCGTACCCAGTTCGACGGCCCGCTGCGCCAGAAGGGCATCCAGGAAGTGGCCAAGGAACTGCGGGGCGGTACCCTGCAGGCCGGGCCGGCCGGTAATGGCAAGTAACGCCACCGTACAGCTCGACGGTCCGCGCGCCCGGTTCACCGGCGTGCTGGACCGCGATGCGGTCGTGGCGTTGTGGCCGCAGCTGAAGGCCCTCCCCGACAGCATCTCCCAGCTCGACCTGGCGGCGGTGGAGGGCGTGGACAGCGCCGGCCTGGCGCTGCTGGCCGAGCTGTCGGCGCGCGCGCGGGCGAACGGGCGTACGCTGGTTCTCAACGGTACCCCTCCTGGTTTCACCGAACTCAGCGCCGCCTATCGGCTGGCGCCGTCCCTGGATTTCAATGCCCCTTCTGCCGCGAGCTGACATGAACGTCATACGCACCGCCTCCCTTCTCCTGCTGGCCTTGGCGCTGAGTGCCTGTGCAGCCAAGCCGGCCCGCGACAGCGCGCCCGCCAGCGTGGCGGTGGCGCCTGCCTCCGCACCGGCGGCTCCCATAGCGGCCGACAGCGCCGCCGATGCAGCGACCTCGCCGACCGTCGCCAGCCCTGCGGCACCCGTGGCCGCCGTTGATTCCGCCCAAGGCGGTGGCGCGCCCGTGCCGGCCGCCACGGAGGTCGCGCCGACCGGTGCCGAGGACGACTTCGCCGCGCTGTACGGCGGTCCGGCGCCGACCGCCGACGGTGCAGAACCGGGCCGCTCGCCGTACGACCCGTGGGAAGGCTTCAACCGCCGCGTGCACGCGTTCAACAACGTGGTCGACCGCGCGGTCGCGCGCCCGCTGGCCACCGCTTACGTGAATGTCGTGCCGCGCTTCGCACGCACCGGCGTGACCAACTTCTTCAGCAACCTGCGCGCGCCGGTGACCATCACCAACCAGCTGCTGCAGGGCCGCCCCGGGGATGCATGGGACAGCCTGGGCCGGTTCGTGATGAACTCCACGCTGGGCATCGGTGGTCTCTTCGACCCGGCCAGCCGCGCGCTGGTACCGCGCCGCAGTGAAGACTTCGGCCAGACCCTGGGTGCCTGGGGCTGGCGCAGCTCGCGTTACGTGGAGCTGCCGTTCTTCGGCCCGCGTACCGTGCGCGACGTGTTCGGCCTGGCTGGCGACATTCCGCTGTCGCCGATCCGCACGATCGAAGAAGACAAGGTCCGCATCCCCCTGCAGGGCCTGCAGTTGGTGGACATGCGCTCGCAGCTGCTGGCACTGGATGACATCCGCGATGGCGCCGTGGACGAGTACGCGCTGACCCGCGATGCCTGGCTGCAGCGCCGCAACTACCAGATCCAGAACGACCTGCGCGGCCGCCGTGACCGCGGCAAGGACGCGGACGACGCGCCGATCCCGGTCGACGCGATGCCGATGCCCAACTGGGGCAACTAAGAAAAAACCCCGCTTCGGCGGGGTTTTTTTGTACCTGCCGGATTACAGCACTGCTTCAAGGCCCTTCCTGTCGATCAGGTTCAGCAGCTTCAGCGATGGCCCGCTGGGCCGCTTGTCTCCCTGCTCCCAGCTTCGCACCGTGGAAACGCTGGTGTTCAGGACACCGGCCAGCACGGCTTGGCTGATCTTCAGCATGTCGCGCAGCGCGCGGATCTGCGCACTGCTGTATTCGGGTACAGGTTCAAGGCACAGTGCGTCGTACTGATGCATCCGTCGCTGGTCGATGAAGCCGTGATCCTGCAGGCCGCGGGCAGTGTCATGCACTGCGTCGAGTACCGCACTCCGGGTACCAGCCTTAAGGCTTTTGTTTGCCATGACAGATCTCCTGCAATTCGCCTCGTTCGAGAGCCAGGTCCAAGGAAGCCGACGGCATGCCCAATAGATCCACGGCCAAAAGCTGCAATGCATCGCGTTCAGCAGGCGTGACGTTGGCACGCACATTCTTCTCGTAGCCGAACAGAAAGAACCAGCGGTTTCCACGATTGCTGGCGAGCAATGTGCGCGTACTTCCCCGCTTGCCCCGCCCCGGTAGCGCAACCCGCTTCTTCAGGACGCCGCCCCCAAGATCCGCATCGACCAGTCCGTGGATCATCTCCTGCACCGCTGCGCAGAGTGCGGCATCGGTCAGATCAAGCTTGCGCATCATGCGGACGAACACCCGCGTCTTGAATACTCGCGTCATGAGTTTACCATACCACTTAGTGGTATGGTAAATCTGAGCATCTGGTCACCTGCGGGCGCATGGGCGCGCAGATGCGAGGCCCCTCAGGCGGCGAGTGCGGCGTCGATGGCGGCGATCAGGCGCGCGTCGTCGGCCGGCACGTCGGGGGCGAAGCGGGCGATGACCTTGCCGTCGCGGCCCACCAGGAACTTCTCGAAGTTCCACAGCACGCCGGGGGCCGGGTTGACGACCAGATCCGGGTACTTGGCGACCGCACCCTGCAGCTTCTCGCGCATCGGACCTTCGCCGGTGGCGGCCGGCTGGGCCTGGGTCAGCTGCTGGTACAGCGGGTGGATGTCATCGCCAGCCACGCTGATCTTGGCGAACATCGGGAAGCTGACGTTGTATTCCAGCTGGCAGAACTGCTGGATGTCAGCGTCGCTGCCCGGCTCCTGGGCCAGGAAATTGTTGGCCGGGAAGCCCAGCACTTCCAGGCCGGCAGCCTGCTTGTCGGCATACAGTGCCTGCAGGCCTTCGTACTGCGGGGTCAGCCCACACTTGGAGGCGACATTGACCACCAGCAGCACCTTGCCGCGGTAGTCGGCCAGCGAACTGGCCTGGCCTTCAATGGTGGAAACGGGAATGTCGTAGACGGTCTGGCTCACGGGAAATCCTGTGCGAAGTGAAAAGGGCACATCGGAGATGTGCCCTGGGAATGGGAAATCAATCGACGCAGATCGTGCCCTGGGCCACGCCGTTGTCAATGCGCTGGCGGCAGCCGAAGTTCTGGCTCACGTCGGTCTGGCATACACCACGCGCCTTCGCACCGGCCACGAGTTCGGTTTCGCCGTCGGCCAGGCACTGGCCGGTGCAGTCGGTCTTGGCGCTGCAGGCCTTGCCGGCATCCGCGTACGGCTTCACGCACTGCACCCGCTGCAGGCGGCCGAGCGGCTTCATTTCACCGCCGGCGGCGGCACAGCTGGCCGCATCCGCAACGGCTCCTTCGGTGCCGGGCGTAGTTGCGGTGGTATCGGTCGGGTGGGACGCGGTGCTGCAACCGGCGAGCACGAACATCAGGGACAACATCAAGCCAAAGCGCATCGGTTCAATCCTTTTGGAAACAATGAAGGCGGGGAGTGCAGTGTGCGGGCAGGAGGTGTCAGTCCTGCGCGAGGGTGGTCTCATCCACGCCGGTATCGTCATCGTCGCCGCTGGCATCGCCCAGCAGCAGATCGGTCTGCTCGCTGCCGAGTGATTCCACCCCGCGCAGGCGGCGTTCGATGGTGCGGGTCTTGCGGCTGGCCTCGCCCAGGCTGCGGCCGACCGTGCTGATCTGCTTTTCGGCCTTTTCCAGGATGCCGGCGAACTTGCCGAACTCGCTCTTCACCGCGCCCAGCAGGCTCCACACTTCACTGGAGCGCTGTTCGATGGCCAGGGTGCGGAAGCCCATCTGCAGGCTGTTGAGCAGCGCGGTCACCGTGGTCGGCCCGGCCACCACCACGCGGTGTTCGCGCTGCAGCAGGTCCACCAGCCCCGGGCGGCGGATCACCTCGGCGTACAGGCCTTCGGTAGGCAGGAACATCACTGCGAAATCGGTGGTGTGCGGCGGCACGATGTACTTGTCGCAGATCGACTTGGCCTGGATCCGGATCGCGCGTTCCAGCTGCGCGCCCTGCACGCGTACGCCATCGGCGTCACCCTGCTCCTGCGCATCGAGCAGGCGCTCGTAGTCTTCGCGCGGGAACTTGGAATCGATCGGCAGCCAGACCGGGGTGTCCTCGTGGCCGCGCCCGGGCAGGCGCACCGCGATGTCCACCATTTCGCCGCTGTCCGGGCGCATTTTGACGCCGCGTGCGTACTGCTCCTGGGTGAGGGTCTGTTCCAGGATGTTGTCCAGCTGCACTTCGCCCCAGCTGCCGCGGTTCTTGACGTTGGTCAGCACCCGCTTGAGGTCGCCGACGCCGGTGGCCAGCTGCTGCATTTCACCCAGCCCACGCTGCACCTGTTCCAGGCGGTCGGACACCAGCTGGAACGACGCACCCAGCCGCGCTTCCAGCGTGGTCTGCAGTTTTTCGTCGACGGTGACCCGCATCTGGTCCAGCTTCTGCGCGTTGTCGGCCTGCAGGCTCCGCAGCTGCTGCTCCAGCGTGGCGCGCATTTCGCCCATGCGCTGTTCGTTGCGCTGGGTCATCTCCTGCAGGCGCAGGCCCAGGGATTCGCCGAACCGGTGCTGCGACTGCGTGGCTTCCTCGCGGCCCAGCCGGGCATCGTCGGCCACGGCCTGGCGCAGCGCGGCCATGTGGGCGTCGCTGCGCTGCTGAGCCTGGCCGGCGTCCTCGCGGGCCTTGCGCGCGTCTTCGCCAAGCGCATCGCGCAGCTGGTCCAGGCGCTGGTCGGTGCGGGTGGACAGGTCGGTCAGCGCGCGCGCGAAGGTTTCCAGCCGCGCGTCCTGCTGCCGGCCCAGCCCTTCGAGCTGCTCGCGCAGTTCACTGCGGCCGGTCCGCGCTTCTTCGCGCAGGCTCTGATCAAGGTCGCCATGGCCGGAACGCCGCAGCAGGGCCACCAGCTGCAGGATGAGGACGGCACACAGCAGGCCGCCAAGGATGAGGAATTCAGGTTGCATGGAAGAAGTGTAGGCTGAGCCGGTCTCATTCGCTGCGCCGGATCGCTCCATGCTGGATCTTCTGGGAAAGTCGACGTCGATCAACGTGCGCAAGGTGCAGTGGCTGTGCGCCGAGCTGGGCCTGCAGTACCGGCAGCTCGGGGCCGACGGCCACGATGCGGATTTCCTCGCGGCCCTGCACCCGCTCAACCCGAACGGCCAGGTGCCGGTGATCCGCGATGGCGACTTCGTGCTGTGGGAATCCAACAGCATCTGCCGCTACCTGGCCGCGGCAGCCGGCCGCCACGACCTGCTGCCCCGCGACCCGCGGTCCCGGGCCCGGGTGGAGCAATGGATGGACTGGCAGGCCACCGACCTCAACACCGCCTGGCGGCACGTGTTCATGGCCCGCGTGCGCCAGCACCCGGCCTACCCTGACGATGGCGCCGCGCAGGCCAGCCTGGTGCAGTGGAACCGGCTCATGCAGCACCTGGATCAGCAGCTGGCCGGGACCGGCGCCTACGTGGCCGGCGAGGACTTCACCCTCGCCGACATCGTGCTGGGGCTTTCCACCCAGCGCTGGCGGCTGACCCCGGGCGACAAACCCGAACTGCCGGCCGTGGCGGCGTGGTTCCACCGCCTCGGCCCGCGCCCCGGGTTTGCCCGCCACTGCGACAACGGCGTGGCCTGAGGCTCAGAAGCCTTCCAGGACCACCTTGCCCACCGCGCGGTGGCTTTCGATGTGCGCATGGGCGCGGCGCAGGTTGGCCGCGTCGATGCGGCCGTAGTTCTCGCCCAGCGTGGTGCGCAGCACGCCGCTGTCGACCAGCTCGGCCACCCGGTTGAGCAGCACGTGCTGCTGTTGCAGGTCGGGCGTGCTGAAGCTGGAGCGGGTGAACATCGATTCCCAGTGCAGCGACAGGCTCTTGCGCTTGAGCGCCATCACATCGAGCTGGCCGGGGTCGTCGATCAGGGCCAGCTGGCCCTGCGGTGCCAGCGCGGTGACGATCTGGGCGTAGTGCTGGTCGGTGTGGGTCAGGCTGGCCACGTGGCTGACGGCCTCGATCCCGATCCGGCCCAGGCCTTCGGTCAGCGGCTGGCTGTGGTCGATGACGTGGTGGGCCCCCAGCGCGTACACCCAGTCCTGGGTGTCCGGGCGCGAGGCAGTGCCGATCACGGTCAGCCGGGTCAGCTGGCGCGCCAGCTGTACCAGGATCGAGCCCACCCCGCCGGCGGCGCCGATCACCAGCAGGGTCTGGCCTTCACCGCCGCCTTCGGCGATGCGCAGGCGGTCGAACAACAGCTCCCACGCGGTGATCGCGGTCAGCGGCAGCGCGGCAGCGGCCGCATCGTCCAGGCTGGCCGGCTTGCGGCCCACGATGCGCTCGTCCACCAGCTGGTACTCGGCGTTGCTGCCCGGCCGGTTGATGTCGCCGGCGTAGAAGACCGCATCACCCGGCTGGAACAGGGTCACCTCGCTGCCCACCGCGTCCACGATGCCTACCGCGTCCCAGCCCAGCACGCGCGGGGCCTCGACGGCCACGCCACGGCGGACCTTGGTGTCCACCGGGTTCACCGACACCGCGCGCACCTGCACGCGCAGGTCGCGCGGGCCCGGGGTCGGCACTGGCAGGGTGATGTCGACCAGCGCCGTCGGGTCGGTGATGGGCAGGCCGTGCTGGGTATAGGCGATGGCTTTCATGGGAAGGTCCTTGGATGAGGCGCTTAGGTTGGCTTGCCCGGTCTCAGCCGGAAAGGCGCAGAATGCAGCAGCACTTTCACTCCTGGAATGAAAATGGTCCGCTTCGAGGATCTTCAGCTGTTCGTCCGCACCGCCGCGCTGGGCAGCTTCTCCAGTGCAGCGCGCGAGGCCGACCTGCTGCCCGGCCAGGTAGCCGCCGCCGTGGCCCGGCTGGAGCGGGAGCTGGACCTGCGCCTGTTCGTGCGTTCCACCCGCAGCCTGCGCCTCACCGCTGAAGGCGTGCTCTATCTACCGTATGCCCAGGACCTGCTGGACACCCTGCACGAGGGCCAGGCCCGGGTGCGCGGCGAAGATGCCGAGCTGCGCGGCGTGCTGCAGGTGGCCGCGCCCTCTGATCTCGGCCGCAATGTGCTGCTGCCCTGGCTGACCGAGTTCCGTACCGCGCACCCGAAGCTGCAGCTGCGCCTGCTGTTGTCCGACCAGGTGGCCGACGTGTTCCGCGACCCGGTGGATATCGCGTTCCGGCTGGGCCGCTTCGACACCGCCAGCTACGTGGCGCTGCCGCTGCTGCCGGGCAACCGTCGCGTGCTGTGCGCCGCACCGGCCTACCTGGAGCGGCAGGGTACGCCGGCCTCGCTGGACGCGCTCAAGGATCACCACTGCCTGGTCTACCAGCTGGCCGGGCGTCCCTACGACCGCTGGAGTTTCGAACAGGACGGGCGGCGCGTGGTGGTCCCGGTGCGCGGCCAGCTGGTGTGCGATGACGCTGACGTCGTGCGGCGCTGGGCGGTGGCCGGCGAAGGCATCGTGTTCAAGTCGTGGCTGGATGTGGCCGACGATGTGCGCGCCGGGCGCCTGCAGGTGCTGATGGGGGGCGCAGGCGACAGCCTGCCGTTGAACCTGGTGTGCCCGCACCGCAAACAGTTTTCGCCCGCGATCCGCCAGCTGCATGCGTTGTGCGCCCATCGGCTGCAGCCGATGCTGGCCGATCTGCCGGGACGTGCGCCGTAGCGCTGTCGGCAGCGGGCCGGGTAGCCGACAATGGCGGCCCCCCGAAGTCGAGTCACCGCCATGCCGTGGATGGGCATCCAGGACCTGTGGACCTTTGTCATCGCCGTGCTGGTGTTCCTGGCGCTGCCCGGGCCGGGCACCTTCACCCTGCTCACCGCCACCGGGCGCGGTGGCGTGCGCGGCGGCTATACCGCGCTGTTCGGGCTGCTGCTCGGCGACCAGATCCTGATGTGGCTGGCGGTGGCCGGCGTGGCGGCCCTGCTCAAGGCCAACCCGCTGGTGTTCCACGCGGTGCAGTACCTCGGTGCGGCCTATCTGGTGTGGGTGGGCATCGGCCTGCTGCGGCCCGCTCCGGCCAGCGGTGACACCGGCGGCATCCGGCTGCAGCCGGGGCACTACTTCCGCCAGGCGGTGCTGATCAGCCTGCTCAACCCCAAGGCGATCATCTTCTACATGGCGTTCCTGCCGCTGTTCATCGACCCGGCGCGACACCAGGGCGTGGTGACGTTCGCGACCATGGCCACGCTGATCTTCGTGCTCAGCCTGGCGTACTGCTCGGTGCTGATCGGGGTGGGCAACCTGTTGCGCCGTCGGATCATCCAGCACCCGCGTGTGGGGGTAGTACTGAAACGTGTCGCGGGGGTTTTCCTGATCGGGTTTGGCGTGCGCCTGGGGCTGAGTGGCTGAGCCCTTTGCGGGGTGGGCGTTTCGCCTGCATTGCCGGCGCGCGGCGATAGGCAACGTCATCGAAATTGCCCTCGGCGATCGATAGCGCGTAATTCTTCCCAGGCGCCGGCAGGTGTCAAATCGTTGCCATCGCGGGCATCCGACCCGTGGCGAGGCAACCGCGAGATGACCACTCCCATGTACTTCGTGCAGCACCTGGCCGGCCACGACGAGCGCCTGCTGGCATTGAGCACCGACCGCGTCGACCTGGCCCATCCGTCGGTCCAGCGGATCGTGGCGGACCTGCAGCCGCTGGATCGCATCGAGCTCCGGGGCTGCCGCTTCGATTGCGCCGCCAGCCTGTTGCTGGGGCTGCGCCGGCGCATCTGCGAAGCCGAGGCCGACGCCTGCGGCTGGCGGGTATTCGATGAACGGGGGGTTCTGCGCTGCAAGAAGCTTCCCGACGACACCTGCGTGATCTATCCACAGGGCGCCGACGATGTGGCGCGCTGGGGCCCGTTGATCGCGGCCAGCCGTGTTGTGCCAGATTCGTCAAGGCGGGCTATTTGAAATGATCGTCAAGGGATTCACGACGTCCAGCAGTAGTAATGGTGCGCCGCGTTCGGTCACACTCGGAAAATTGTCGATACCAGTCACTCTGTGAGGTTCCATGTCATCGCTGCTACGGCGCAAGCCGCTCGATTCCGTCACCGTCCATGAAGCCGGCAGGAGCCTGGTTCGTACCCTCAGCTGGCCGCACCTCATCGCCATGGGCATCGGTGCCATCGTCGGTACCGGCATCTACACGCTGATCGGCGTGGGTGCCAATCTCGCCGGCCCCGCGGTACTGATCTCCTTCGCCATCGCCGGTGCGGTCTGCGCCTGCGCGGCGCTGTCCTACGCCGAGTTGTCCACCATGATGCCGGCCGCCGGCAGCGCTTACACCTACAGCTACACCGCGCTGGGCGAAGTCTTCGCCTGGGTGGTCGGCTGGAGCCTGATCCTGGAGTACTCACTGGTGGTGAGTACCGTGGCGGTGGGGTGGTCGGGGTATTTCGTCGGCTTCCTGGAATGGATACACGGCAACACCGGCATCGACCTTCGGCTGCCGTTGGCGCTCTCTGCCGGCCCGCACGTGGAAGGCGGCGTGTTCAACCTGCCCGCGGTGCTCATCACCTGGGTGGTCGCCGGCGGCCTGATGCTGGGCACCAAGGAAAGCGCCACGCTCAATGCGATCCTGGTGGTGCTGAAGATCATCGCGCTGGGCGTGTTCGTCGCCGTGGCGCTGCCCGCGTTCGATTCAGCCAACCTGCACCCGTTCATGCCGCACGGCTTTGCCAAGTCGCTGGGCCCGGATGGCGTGGAGCGTGGGGTGATGGCCGCGGCCGCCATCATCTTCTTCGCCTTCTACGGCTTCGATGCCATCTCCACCGCCGCTGAAGAAACCAAGAACCCGGGCCGTGATCTGTCGATCGGCATCATCGGCTCGATGGTCGGCTGCACCATCATCTACATGCTGGTGGCGCTGGCCGCCGTTGGCGCGATGAGCTACGCGGTGTTTGGCAGCAGCGCCGAACCGCTGGCCCTGATCATGCGTGAACTGGGCCAGCCCAAGGCGGCGGCGGTCATCGGTGTGGTGGCCATCGTTGCGCTGCCCACCGTGCTGCTGGCCTTCCTGTTCGGCCAGAGCCGCGTGTTCTTCGTCATGGGCCGCGACGGCCTGCTGCCGCGCGGCCTGTCGGCAGTGAACAAGCGCACCGGTACCCCGGTGGCCACCACGTTGTTCAGCGCTGCCGTGGTCTCGGCCCTGGCCGGCGTGGCGCGGCTGGACGAAATTGCCGCGCTGGCCAATGCCGGCACACTGGCGGCCTTCACTGCCGTGGGTATCTGCCTGGTGGTGATGCGCAAGCGTGCACCGGATGCCAAGCGCACCTTCCGCACGCCGATCGCCTGGTTCATCGGCCCGGCCGCCGCGCTGGGCTGCATCTACCTGTTCATCAGCCTGCCGAGCAGCACGCAGCTGTACTTCCTGATCTGGAACGTGATCGGCCTGGCCGTCTATTTCCTCTACAGCCGCCGCAATGCGCTGATCGGCCGTTGAGGCCTTGACGGTAAGGGTGCCGGGCGTTGCCCGGCACCCCAACGGTCATTTTTTGTTGGCATGATCCTGCGCCTGCTGCAGCACACGCAGCAGGTTGCCGCCCCAGATCCCCGCGATCTGTTTCTCGGTGTAGCCCTTGCGCAGCAGCCAGGCGGTGATCTTCGGTAGATCGCTCACGTCCTGCAGGTCGGTAAGCCCGCCGCCGCCGTCCCAGTCCAGCCCGATACCCACATGCTCGGGGCCGACCACGCCCAGGATGTGTTCGAAGTGGGCGAAGAAGTCGTCCAGGGTTGCCTTGCGCAGTGGCAGGCGCTGGTCGATCTCGGCCAGGCCCTGCTTCAGCTGCACGCCCTGGGCCATGCTCAGGTCGTCGTAATCGGCGCCGATCTGCTTCATCAGGGCGTCTTCGGCCTGCGTTCGCGCCGCGTTCTTGCCGGTGTCGATCAGGTAGCCGCCATAGGCATTCACCTGGATCACCCCGCCGGCCTTGGCCAGCTGCTTCAGGCGCACGTCGTCCAGGTTGCGCGGGTGGTTGTAGATTGCCTTGGCCGAACTGTGCGACAGCACGAACGGCACCGGCATGCGCTGGATCAGGTCATCGAACACCGCATCGGAGGCATGCGACTGGTCGATCACGATGCCGAGCCGTACCGCTTCGTCCACCAATGCCTTGCCGGCCGGGCTCAGGCCCTTCCATTCGGCGCCTTTGGTGTCGGTGGCCGAATCGGCAAACTCGTTGTTGGCGAAGTGCACCGTGCTGAGCAGGCGCAGGCCGGCCTGGTGGTAGAAGCTGAGCAACGTGGGGTCGTCGACCAGCGGGCTGGCGTTTTCCATGCTGATGTACACCACGCGCTTGCCGGCCGCCTTGATCCGGGCGGCGTCGGCGGCGGTCAGTGCCAGCGCGAAGGTCTCCGGATGCGCAGCGAGCATCTCGCGGATTTCCATCAACCGCAGCAGGCCCGCATCGCGGTCGTGCTGGTGTGCGGCCGGGCTGCGGTCGCCCTGGTCGGTGTAGATGGCCCAGAACCCGCCATCCAGCGCGCCGTCCACCATACGCGGCAGATCCACCTGCGACAGCGCGTTGTGGTCGTGTCGCTGCTGGATGTCGAAGCCTTCCCGGTGGAAGTTCGCCGGCGTGTCCAGATGGCTGTCGAGGGTAAGCAGTTTCTTATGCAGGGTGGCAGCGCGCGCAAGCTCCTGCGCGCTGAACTCGATGGCGTGGGCCGACAGCGGCGCACACAGCGCCAGTGACACCAGCAGGGACAGGCTGCGCAACGTCATGACGCCTCTCTTCGGATGGGAATGCGTCAGACCATAGCAAAGCGTACCGACCAACGGTCGGTACCTACCATGCCACTTCGCGGTGGGTGCCGACCGTTGGTCGGCACGCGAGGGTCAATCCAGCACGCGGCAGAACACGGCCTTGAGGTAACGCGATTCCTGCACGTGGGCCATGAACGGATGATCCGGGCCGGCGCCGGCGACCTTCAGGATCTGGATGGTGCGCCCGGAGTAGAACGCCGCGCGACGCAGCATGTCCAGGAACTGGTCCTCGGCCACCAGGCCGGTGCACGAGAACGTGGCGAACAGGCCACCCGGCTTGACCACGCCCAGCGCCAGCTTGTTCATGTCCAGGTACTTCTTCAGCGCAGTGATCACCTGGTCGCGGTCGCGGGTCATCTTCGCCGGATCCAGGATCACCACGTCGAACTGCTCGCCGCGGTTGGCCGCGTCGCGCAGCCACGGGAAGATGTCGGACTGCACGAAGCGTGGGCGCACGTTGTTCAGGCGCGCATTGCCCTTGGCGATGGCGATCACGTCTTCGTCGATGTCGATGCCCAGCACATCAGAGGCACCGCGCGCGGCCGCGTACACCGCAAAGCCACCGGTGTTGCAGCACAGGTCCAGCACCGACTTGCCTTCCACTTCCTGGCTCAGCCACTGGCGGTTTTCGCGCTGGTCGGCGAAGAAGCCGGTCTTGTGCGCACCGGCCGGGTCGGCGCGGAACTTCACGCCGTACTCGGTGATCACCGCTGCTTCGGTGGTGGTGTTGCCGTGGAAGTCGAAGCTTTCCTGCTTCTGCACGTGTTCGTCGGCGAAGCTGTGGAAGCGGCAGCCTGGGAACTGCTCGCGCAGCGCCTCGTAGACCCATTCGCGGTGGCGGAACATGCCGGCGGCGAAAAACTCCACCACCACCAGGTCGCCGTAGCGGTCCACCACCAGGCCGGAAAGGCCGTCGCCCTCGCTGTGCACCACGCGCCAGGCATCGGAAATCGTGTCCAGCTTCAGGACATCACGGCGCAGCGACACCGCCTGGGCGATCTTCCGCGAGAACCAGCCGGCATCGACGGGGACGCGCTGGTCGGTCTCGAGGATACGCACGGCGATGCGCGAATGACCGTTGTAGAAGCCACGCCCGATCCACTCCCCATCCACGCCGACCACGTCGACGATGGCGCCGGGTTTCGGGCGGACGGCGGGCTTTTCGACCAGTTTCTGGAAGATCCACGGGTGGCTGGAGCGCCAGGCGTTTTTAAGGCGGACAACGGGATTGGGGACGGTATTCATCTGCCTATTGTAGACGGGCCCCATGGCCCGGCAGGCCGCCGATTTGACGCCAACCCATTCAGCCCGCAGAATCGGCCCCAGAAGGGGAGTAGCTCCCAGACGTTGTCGCCGTCAATTCGAGCCAGCAGGCTCCGGTGCAACGGCAGTCCCACCCGGTGGGACTGCGAGCGAGACCTTCGCCGCATGGCGAAGCTCTGTCCCCGGATCCCCTCCGATCCTCCGTTGCAGATCCTCGCCGTCCGGCTTGAGGCATTTCATTCATTCAACGGACAAACTCATGCAGACGATCGGTAATTTGTGGTTATGGGGCGGCTTCGGCGCGGTGGTGATCATCGCGCTGCTGGTCGATCTGGTACTGATGCGACACGGCGGCCCGCACAAGGTGACCTTCAAGGAGGCCCTGTGGTGGTCGATCGGCTGGGTGGTGCTGGCCCTGGCCTTCAACGGTGGCCTCTGGTACTACTTGAACGAGACCGCCGGCCAGGTGGTGGCCAACAAGGTCGGCCTGGAGTTCCTGACCGGTTACCTGGTCGAGAAGGCCCTGGCGGTGGACAACATCTTCGTGTTCCTGATGATCATGGGTTACTTCGCGGTACCCGAGGAACAGCGGCAGAAGGTGCTGATCATCGGCATCCTGGGTGCGATCGTGCTGCGTACGATCATGATCTTCGCCGGCAGCGTGCTGCTCACCAAGTTCCATTGGCTGCTCTACGTGTTCGGCGCGTTCCTGCTCTTCACCGGCTGGAAGATGTGGTTCTCGGCCGGCCAGGAGCCTGACCTGGAGACCAACCCGGCCCTGCGCTGGATGCGCAAGCACCTGCGCCTGCTGCCCGATTACGCCGGCAATGCCATGAGCGTCATGCGCGACGGCAAGCGCTGGTACACCCCGCTGTTCGTGGTGCTGATCCTGATTGCCGTCACCGACGTGATTTTCGCGGTGGACAGCATCCCGGCGATCTTCGCCATCACCACCGACCCGTTCATCGTGCTCACCTCCAACGTGTTCGCGGTGCTGGGCCTGCGCGCGATGTTCTTCCTGCTTGCCGGGATGGCCGATCGCTTCCACCTGCTGCCGTACGGCCTGGCTCTGGTGCTGGCCTTCATCGGCGCCAAGATGATGCTGATCGACATCTTCAAGATCCCCACCCCGATCTCGCTGGGCGTGGTTGCGGTGATCATCTCCGCCACCGTGGTGCTGAGCCTGAAGAACCCGCCGAAGACCGGCGCTGCGTAACCCCTGATTGCCGCCGGCGGGATTGTCCCGTCGGCGGCACCTCTGTCTCCCGTCGCGTTGCCCTTGTGTTCAGGCTGGCGCGACGCAATCCCTTTGGGTATGAACGCCAACCTGCCCCTGCCTGCCGGCGAGCCGCCGGTCTCTTCCCGCAACGACCGTGGCCGCGTGGTGCGGGCGTTCAACCTGAGCCTGGCCTTCGTGCTGGTGCTGGTGGCGGTGTTCACCGCGCAGGGTCACTTCGATTGGCGCCCCTGGGCCGTGGCCCCGCTGGAAAGCGACGGCCTGCTGGGCATCCTCGGTGCGCCGCTGCTGCATGGTTCGGTCCAGCACTTGGCCGCCAATAGCTTTGCTCTATTAATTCTTGGCACTTTGGCAGGCAGCGTCTATCCAAAGGCGACCCTGCGGGCCTTCCCGCTGCTGTGGATCGGCTCCGGGCTGGGCGCCTGGCTGCTCGGCGATATCGGCAGCCGCCACCTGGGCGCCAGCGGCATCACCCACGGCCTGATGTTCCTGGTGTTCGTGCTGGGCCTGCTGCGTCGGGACCGCCCCGCCATTGCCGCCGGCCTGATCGCCTTCCTGTTCTACGGCAGCATGCTCATCACCATCCTCCCGCATGAGCCGGGTGTGTCCTGGCAGTCGCACATGGGTGGCGCCTTCGCCGGCATCATCAGCGCGCTGCTGTTCCGCCTGTCCGACCCGATGGCCCCGCGCAAGCGTTACAGCTGGGAAGAGGAAGACGAGGACGCGCTGGACGCACAGCGCGACAGCGACCTCGAGCCGCCCTCCCCGCACCGCGTGCCGGTGCTGTGGCAGCCGCGCGAAGGGCAGGATTTCGTCGTGTTGCCGTTCCGCCCGCGGGATTCGGATTCCTCCCGGTAGGCGTCGCAAGGAACGGTAATGCCGTTCCTGACGTCGCTTGCGACGGCCCGAAGGGTGCCCGCCAACGGCGGGCATACCGTTGGTCGATGCGCTGAGTGCCGATCATTCTCCGTACCGACCAACGGTCGGTACCTACCTGCGCGGCGTCGTTTTTACGGGGTGCCATCCACCGCTTTGCGCCCCAATGCCGGATCATCGGTGAAAAACGCATCGATCCCGGTGGCCAGGTAGGCGCGCATCTCCGCCACCGACCCGTCGGGATTGCGCGTGTTGGGCTCACCCTTGCGGAATTCGGCGGCCATGAAGGCATTCTCCGGCCGGAACGTATACGGCACCACCATCAGGCCTACCGCGTGCGCATCGCGCACCAGTGAGGTCGGCGGGCCGAGGCGACCGTTGGCATCCAGCGGAATCACCATGCGCAGGCTGGGTCCAATGCCATCGGCATAGCCGGCGATCTGGTCCAGCCCGGCGGGCGTGATCATGTCGACATAGCGCTGGCTGCCCTTGGCGGCGAGCACGTCGCCCGGCTGCTGCTTCGGGTCGCCCAGCAGCTGCAGCAGGCGGATGTTGCTGTCGCGGCCGAGCTTGGCGCGCAGATAGCGCAGGTTGCCCACCTCGAACGACTGGATCGTCACCGGGGCCACGCGGGTATACGGGTTGGCCTGGAGGGTTTTCACCAGCAGGTCTTCCATCGGCAGGCCGATGCTCTTGAAGTAGGTGCCGTGCTTGATCTCCGGCACCAGCCCGATCCCGCGCCCGGCGCGACCGGCTTGCTGGACCAGGAAGGTGACGATCTCGTCCAGCGTGGCAATGCGGAACTGGCCGTCGAAGGCAGTGCTGCGCAGCTGCGGCAGGCGCTCGCGGGCGTACAGGGTCTTAAGCTCGGCCAGGGTGAAGTCTTCGGTGAACCAGCCTTCGATGCGTTCGCCATCGATGGTCTTGGTCGTTCTGCGGCTGGCGAACTCGGGATGGGTGGCCACATCGGTGGTGCCACTGATCTCGTTCTCGTGCCGCGAGACCAGCACGCCGTCCTTGGTCATCACCAGGTCCGGCTCGATGTAGTCGGCGCCATCGGCAATGGCCTGCGCGTACGCGGCCAGGGTGTGTTCGGGCAGCAGCGCGCTGGCGCCGCGATGGCCGTACACCGCCGCCTTGCGCGGCGCGGGTGGGGAAGATTCAGCGCTCATGGCCACCGATGGTGCCACGGCCAGCGAGAACAGCAACGCACAACCCCACAACGACTTCGACACTGCAAACCCCTGTTGGTACGGCGGCCCGCGCCGACGCGGCGGGGGCGTGGAAACGACGTGCGCATTGTCGTCGCGCGGTATGACAGATCGAAGAAAGCCAGTTATGCGCCTCCTGCGACGTCCCCGGCCCCGGCAGCGAGCTCTTTGACTTCCTTGTCGAAGTCGCTCTCGAACAGCCGATCCTGGACTATCCGGTACTTCTCGAACTCTGTCTCCGCATGAGACTGGGCCAGTTTCGCGGAGACCTTGCCACTGTTCTTGAGGACTTTGCGATCATCAAATTCCAGGAATGCGTCGAGCCGCTTGGCCCAGTCTTCCATGCTCATGGGAATTCGGCGACGAGCGCGGTCTTCTGCCAGTTCGAGGTAGGCGTTCACGATCCGGCCCAGTGAATCCAGCTCTTCCTGGGTTAGATAGTTTTTGGCCACCCCAACGTCGGTCTTCAGGATCCTGCCATCCGGTGCGCTCGCCCAGGACGTCAGGCCCATGTGGGGAAGGCCGCTGTTTGCCCGCCTGCTGATCAGCTCTGCGGCCGTGTGCCCGTGGATGGCGTAGTGGAGCTTGTTCTGCACCTTGGCGAAGAATGCCTTGGTCGTTGGGGCATCCTTGTTGTAATCCAGGCTGGTAGCGTAGATATCGGTGATCTTCTGGTAGAAGCGCCGCTCGCTGAGACGTATCTCGCGGATTTCGGCGAGCAGGCGCTCGAAGTAGTCCTCGCCCAGAAAGCTGCCGTTCTCCATGCGCTGCCGGTCGAGCACGTACCCTTTGAGGGCAAACTCGCGCAGTACGCCCGTAGCCCATTGACGGAACTGCGTGGCTCGTACCGAGTTGACTCGATAGCCGACCGAGATGATGGCGTCCAGGTTGTAGAAGTCCACCGTTCGGGACACCTCCCTTGAGCCCTCCTTTTGAACTATCCGGAATTTCCGGATAGTTCCTTCAGGTCCAAGCTCCTGGCTCGCAAATATGTTCTGAAGATGCTCGCTGACGGTGCGAACATCTACTCCAAAGAGCTCTCCCATCAGCTTTTGGGACAGCCATACAGTCTCATCCTCGTAGCGGGCTTCAATGCTCGCCTCGCCTGCCTGCCTGGTGAAGATCAGGAACTCGGCAGTGCTGTTTCGGATCAGTGTTTTTTTTTCCATCGCCTGCTCCTCGATGGCACGTCTGGGAGTCTGGGTGCCGGTGAACAAGTTTGATGCTAGCGCAGCTGATTGAACGTGCTGCCTTTCCCGGTCCGTGAAGTTGGCAGTATTGGCTTACTTCCCGATACAGAAGCTCGAGAAAATCCGCCCCAGCAGGTCATCGGCGCTCATCCGTCCGGTGATCTCGCCCAGCGCCTCATGCGCCAGCCGCAGTTCCTCGGCGGCCAGCTCCAGGTGTTCATGCACCAGCTCTGCTTCGGCGCGCTCGGCGTGGCCGATCGCCAGGGTGATCGCTTCCACGTGGCGGGCGCGCGCGGAAAACTCGCCCTCCACGCTGTCGCCGGCGCTGCCGCTGGCCAGCTCGCGCAGGCGTGTGTGCAGGCGGTCGAGGCCCTGGCCGGTGGCGGCCGAGACGTGCACCACGTTGGCATCGATGTCGGCCGGCAGTGCCTCCAGCAGGTCGCTCTTGTTGTGGATCCACAACTGCAGCGGCACCTCGGCAATGGCATCGGCCACGGCGGCGTGGCCGGCCTGCGGGTCGCGCGCGTCGAGCACGATGATGGCCAGGTCGGTGCGCTGCATCTCCGCGCGCGCACGCCGCATGCCTTCGCGTTCAATGGCATCGCCGCCGTCGCGCAGGCCGGCGGTGTCGACCAGGGTCAGCTCGAGCCCATCAATGCGGATGGTTTCGCGCAGGGTGTCGCGGGTGGTACCGGCGATGTCGGTAACGATCGCGCGTTCGCTGCCAGCCAGTGCATTGAGCAGCGAGCTCTTGCCTGCGTTGGGCGGGCCGACCAGCACGGCGTGCAGGCCATCGCGCAGGCGGCGACCGCGTTCGGCGTCGTCGCGCAGCGTCGCCAGCGCCAACTGCACTTCGCCCAAGCCCTGCCGAACCTGATCGCCTCCCAGCGTATCCAGCGGTTCGTCGGCGAAGTCGATCGCCGCTTCCACATGGATGCGCAGCCGCACCAGCTGCTCGCCGGCATCTTCCACGCGGCGCGAGAACACGCCGTCCAGCGAGCGCCGCGCCGCGCGCGCGGCACGGGTATCGCTGGCCGCGATCAGGTCGGCGATGGCCTCGGCCTGGGCCAGGTCGAGCTTGCCGTTGAGGAAGGCACGTTCGCTGAACTCCCCTGGCCGTGCCTGTCGCGCGCCGAGCGCGATGCAGCGACCCACCAGCTGCTGCAGCACCACCGGGCTGCCGTGGCCCTGCAGCTCCACCACGTCTTCGCCGGTGAAGCTGCGCGGATTCGGAAAGTACAGGGCGATGCCGTCATCCAGCACCTCGCCGGCGGCATCGCGGAAGCGCGCGTAGTGCGCGTGCCGCGGCTGCAGTTGCGGGCAGCCCAGATCCACGGCGATGCGCAGCGCCTGCGGGCCGGACACGCGCAGCATGCCCACGCCCCCGGCACCGGGCGCGGTGGCGATGGCAACGATGGTGTCGGTGGCGGCGTTCATGGCTCAGAGCTTCTCCAGCTGTGCGCGGGCCTGGGCAGCGCCGCTGCCCTGCGGCTGCAGCGCCAGGTAGGTGGTGTAAGCCTGCCTGGCCTTGGTCTTGTCGCCGGCGTGGAAATAGGCATCGCCCAGGTTGAGGTGGGCTACCGCGCGTGACGGGTCGATCTTCAGGGTGTTTTCCAGCCAGCGTGCCGCTTCAGCGTAACGCTGCTGGCGGTAGTAGACGAAGCCGAGGTTGTTGGCCGCCTGGGCGAAGTCCGGTCGCAGCTTCAGCGCTTCGGTGAACTGGGCAACGGCCTCCTCATAGCGCTTCTCGCGGTACAGCTGCAGGCCCCGGTCGTTGGCCTGCTGCGCGCGCTGGCGGTCAGAGGTCGGCACGGCTGCCGGCACCACCAGCGTGCTCTTGCCGCCCTGCAGGTCGGCCACGGTCACCGGCGCCTCGCCAGCGGGCTTGGCGTCCTGCGCGGCATCCACCCGGTTGTTGAGCGCGATCGCGTCCGCCGAGAGCTGGCGGGTATCGGCAGTGAGGTATTCCTGGCTGTCGGGCACCTGGAACACGAACTCACCGCCCTGCGACCCGGGCAGGCTGCCGAACGCCGGGGTCTGCCGCGACACCGCCGATACCGCCGGCGCCACGTAGGCCGCCAGCTCGGTGCCGGTGATCAGGCCATCGCCATTGAGGTCGCCCTTGCCTGCAAGCGCCTGCAGCAGCACCCAGGTGAACACCGAATGGCCGTTCGGGCCGCTGTCGGCCACCTGCTGGTCGCTGCCACCGGCGGTGAGCATCTGCCGCGCGCTGCGCTTGGCGTTCTCGCGCAGGAAGGCCGACGACGAGGGGCCGCCACGGGTCAGGCCCAGGCCGCTGTAGCAGGCATCCATCACGAACATCACGTGCTTGGCCTGCATGCTTTCGGCGATGTTCTGGATGTCGGTCATCGCGATGGCATCGGTGGCGAATTCGTTGGGGTCCGAATCCACCGGGATGATGTAGCCCAGGTCGCGGCCCGACGCCAAACGCCGGGTCGCGCCATGGCCGGCGAAGAACACGAACACGCGGTCGTTGCGCCCGGTGCGGTCATCGGCCAGGCGGTCGTGGAAGGCGGCCAGGATGTTGTTGCGGGTGGCCTGTTTGTCCTTCAGCACGATCACCTGCGAGGACGGAAACCTGAACTGCCCGGTCAACGTATCGGCGATGGCCTGCGCATCGTGGCTGGCGTATTCCAGCCGCGGCCACTTGGCGTACTCGTCGATACCGATCACGATCGCCCACGACTTCTCGTAGCCGGTGGTGACCGTGGCTTCGCTGGCAGCAGCGCTGCGCGGGCGGCTGACGGTGAACTCGCGGCCATTCCAGCCGGCGAACTGGTAACCCTCGGCAATCAGCCGGTCCAGGATCTGCGGCAGTGCCTTCACCGCGCGGTCGTGGATGTCGTGGAACAGGATGATCCCGCGCTGTTCCTTCTTCACCTGGCCCAGCACGCGCTGCACGATCGATTCGGGCACCGGGTCGGCCCAGTCCATCGAATCGATGTTCCACATGATCGACTTCAGGCCGGCCTCGTTGAGCAGCTGCAGGCCTTCGGCGTTGCGCGCGCCATAGGGGAAGCGGAACAGCGGCGCGCGGCGCTTGTCCACGTCCTTGAGCAGCGTGTCGGTTACCAGCACCTGCTGGCGCAGCGCCTCGCCGGTGGTGCGTGACAGCTGCGCGTGGGTCAGGCTGTGGTTACCCACCGCGTAGCCCTGTTCCATCAGGTTGCGGCTGATGCCGGCCATCGGACCCAGCTTCACGCTGCCATCGGCATGCACTTCGCCCAGGTTGCGGCCCACCTCGAAGAACACGCCTGGCACGTCGTAGCGCTTTAGGATGGCCACCACTTCGTCGGTGTAGGCCTTGTGGGGGCCGTCATCGAAGGTGAGCACCACGGTCTTGGGCGGCAGGTCGCGGCCGAAGATCTCGCGGTCGCTGTCCTTCATCGACATCGGATAAGGCTCGATCACGCCGTAATCGCGCAGGATCGCCTCGCGGCTGTATTGCTTGTGCAGGTGGGCCAGGTAGTCGTCCCACTTCTCGCGCTTGAGGGTGATCGCGCGGGTGCGGTCGAAGCGGCTGAAGATGTTGGTGATTTCCTGGTTGTAGTTGCGCTCGATCTCATCGAGCGCGTCCAGGTCTTCGCCCACGCGCTGGTGCAGCTTCACCGCCGGCAGCGAGGAATCGGTGCCGATGCGCTCGTGCAGGTCGCGCAGCACTTCGCGGAACGCCAGGCGGTCGGCGTCGTACAGCTCCGGCGCCGATTCGATGTAGTCCAGCACCGTGCCCAGGGTGGCAAAGCGCTGCGGGCTGCCGTCGCGCAGCAACGCATCGAATTGGGTGGCAATGGCCTGGCGCTGGTCCAGCCCGTCGTGGAACAGCTGCTGGCCGATGCGGCTGGAGGTGTCACGGTCACGCGCGGACTGCTGCGCTTCGTCGGCCAGCAGCACGATGATGCGGCGGTGGCCGTCGAGCTGCTTCTGCAGGGCGGTGAGCAGCGGCGCGGCCGCTGGGTCGGCGGAGGCCGCAGCCTGCGCGCTGGGCTGCGTCGGGGTCGGCGTTGCCGGGGCGGCGGGGTCGTTGTTGCCGCAGCTGGCAACGGCCAGGGTCAGCAGCAGCAGGGACGGCAGGCGGAACAACGACGACGCACGGGGCATGGGGGGCTCGGTGAGGTGCTGCGGGTAGGTGAATGCAGGCGATTGTATCGCCGGCAAAGAAAAACCCGCCGGAGGGCGGGTTTTCTCTTTTGAAAGCCAGACGACCAACGGTCGTCTGCTACCGATTACTTTTTGGCGGTGGCCGGGACCGGGTCGCCGCCGTGGCGCTTGGTCATCCACCACTGCTGCAGCAGGCCCAGGCCGCCGTTGACCACCCAGTACAGGACCAGGCCGGACGGCATGAAGGCCATCATGACGCCGAAGATCAGCGGCATCATCTGCATCATCTTGGCCTGCATCGGGTCCATGCCCGGTGCCGGGGTCAGCTTCTGCGTGGCCCACATCACCGCCACGTTGATCACCGGCAGGATGAAGTACGGGTCGCGTGCGGTCAGGTCCTGGATCCAGCCCAGCCACGGGGCCTGGCGCAGTTCCACCGATTCCACCAGCACCCAGTACAGGGCGAAGAAGATCGGCATCTGGATGAGGATCGGCAGGCAGCCGCCCATCGGATTGATCTTCTCTTTCTTGTACAGCTCCATCATCGCGGTCTGGAACTTCTGGCGGTCATCGCCATAGCGTTCCTTGAGCTGCGCGATGCGCGGCTGGAAGCGACGCATCTTGGCGCCGCTCTTGTACTGCACCGCCGACAGCGGGTACAGCACCAGCTTCAGCAGCACCACCAGGCCCACGATGGCCCAGCCCCAGTTGTTGACGACCTTGTGGACCTGGTTCAACACCCAGAACAGGCCCTGGCCGATCACGGCCATGATCGAGAAGCGGCTGTAATCGACAACGCGATCCAGGCCCGGCACATCTTCCTTGGCGATCTGGTTGACCAGCTTCGGGCCCACCCACAGGCGTGCCTCGCTGCTCACCTGCTGGCCCGGGGCCACGGTGAACGCCGGGCCGGTGGCCTGGATCTGGTCGCGGCCATCATGCTGGGACAGCGAGTAGTTCGCGGCCTGGTCCTTCTGCGGCACCCACGCGGTGAAGAAGTGGTGCTGCAGCATCGCCACCCAGCCACCGGTGACCTGCTGGTTCAGCGGGCCATCGTCCAGGTAATCCTTGAAAGCCCGGCGCTGGTACTTGCCGTCCTTGTCGAACCAGGTGGCGCCGTTGAAGCTGAACGAGTCCGGGTTGGTCATGCTGCGCGACAGGATCGTCGGCGTGCGGTCCAGGGTGCGGTACACGTAGCCGCTCCACGGGGCGGTGCCGGCGTTGATCACTTCGTCCTTGACCTTGACCGCGTATTCATTGCGGTTGACGGTGAAGGTGCGGCGGATGCTCACGCCATTCGGACCATTCCACACGAACGGGATCTGCAGTTCGTTCTGCCCCTTGGCCAGCACGAAGTCCTTGGCATCGCCCACCAGCGTGAAGCCGTTGGCTTCCGGCACCGGCATGCTCTTGTCCTGGCTGGTCCAGCCGGTCACCGCGCGGTACGGGTGGGCCGGGTCTTCGGTCAGCAGGCGCACCGGCGGGCTGCCGTCGTCCTTGGTCTGCGGGAACTGCAGCAGCTCCGCATCCAGCACGGAGCCGCCGTCGAGCACCAGGCGCAGCACGTCGGTGGTCACGGTCACGCGCGGCGCGCCGGCCTGGGCCTGCGCGGTCGGCTGGGTGGCCGGGGCGCTGCCCGGGGCCTGCGGCACGTTGGCAGCGGGGACGGCGCCCGTTGCACCCGGCACCGGTGCCTGGGTCTGGGCGGCCACCGGCGCGGTGGGCGCCGGCTGGGCCTTGTCGCTACCCCACTGCATCCACAGCAGGATGGCCACCATCAGCCAGGCAACAATCAGGAAAACGCGGGTCTGGTTCATCAGCGTGCAGGCTCGACGGGGCCGGCAGCGGGTGCCGGCTCGGACTGGGAAAGGGGTGCAACCCCGGGCGGCGGCATTGTGCCGTCCGCGCCCGGCATGGGCAATGCGCCCAGCCGGCGCAGCAGGCGCTCGAAGGCCTGGCGGATCTCGGAATTACTTGCGGTACGGGCGGAACTGCGGGCAACCACGACATAATCGCCGGACGTCATCCACGGCCGTAGGTGGCGGGTGGCGTCGCGCAGCACTCGCTTGATACGGTTGCGACCCACGGCTCGGGGATCGACTTTGCGCGAAACGGCAAGACCCAGCCTGGCCGGCGTGTCGCTCTTCAGCCAGTGCAGGGTCATCAGCGGTTCGGACACACGGCGGGCGCCGTTGAAGACCGTTGTATATTCGGCACGCGTACGAACCCGCGCAGAGCGAGGAAATCGCTTGCGCGGGTCGGAACTGCTCACAGTCAGGATTGCGTCTGCCGCGGGAAGCGGCATTGCAATCAAGCGCTCAGGACTTTACGGCCCTTGGCGCGGCGACGCGACAGGATCTTGCGGCCGTCAGCGGTCTTCATACGGGCACGGAAGCCATGGTCGCGCTTACGCTTGAGGTTGCTGGGTTGGAAAGTGCGCTTGGTGGCCATGCGGGCCTCTATATGAAGGGGACGGAAAGAACCGGAAATTCTATAGACCTACCCCGGGGCGCGTCAAGCCCATGTCACTACGGGATTTCACCGGCCTGTGCAATAGCTGTGGATCATTTTGTGAATAACTTCGGGACAACCATTCCCGGCACCCCGCGTCGGTGGTAGGCTGCGCCATCCATTCTTTCCCCTTCCGGCCTGCGGCACGGCGGCTTTCTGCGCCCCAACCGCCGGCCCCAGACGATTATTGCCGATGGATGCCTGGTCCCGTTGTCTCGAACGCCTTGAGGCGGAGTTCCCGCCCGAAGATGTTCACACCTGGTTGAAGCCGCTGCAGGCCGATCTGCGCGCGGACAGCCTGGTGCTTTATGCGCCAAACGCCTTCATCGTCGACCAGGTCCGCGAGCTGTACCTGGCGCGGATCAAGGAACTGCTGGCGCACTTCGCCGGTTTTGGCGACGTTTTTCTTGAAATCGGCTCGCGTCCGCGGGCCGTGGAGGCGCAGATCGCGCCGATTCCGGGCCATTCGGCGCCCGCTGCGCCGGTTGAGCCGCTGGTGCCGTTCGCCGGCAACCTGGATTCGCACTACACCTTCACCAACTTCGTGGAAGGCCGCAGCAACCAGTTGGGCCTGGCCGCAGCGTTCCAGGCCGCCCAGAAACCGGGCGACCGGGCGCACAACCCGCTGCTGCTGTACGGCGGCACCGGCCTGGGCAAGACCCACCTGATGTTCGCCGCCGGCAACGCCATGCGCCAGGCCAATCCGGCCGCCAAGGTGCTGTACCTGCGTTCGGAACAGTTCTTCAGCGCCATGATCCGTGCGTTGCAGGAAAAAACCATGGATCAGTTCAAGCGCCAGTTCCAGCAGGTGGACGCGCTGCTGATCGATGACATCCAGTTCTTCGCCGGCAAGGACCGAACCCAGGAAGAGTTCTTCCACACGTTCAACGCCCTGTTCGACGGCAAGCAGCAGATCATCCTCACCTGCGACCGGTACCCGCGCGAAGTCGAAGGGTTGGAAGCGCGCCTGAAGTCGCGACTTGCCTGGGGCCTGTCGGTGGCCATCGAGCCGCCGGACTTCGAAACGCGCGCCGCGATCGTGCTGGCCAAGGCCCGCGAACGCGGTGCTGAGATTCCCGACGATGTGGCGTTTCTGATTGCCAAGAAGATGCGCTCCAATGTCCGCGACCTCGAAGGTGCGCTCAATACCCTGACCGCCCGTGCCAACTTCACCGGCCGCGCGATCACCACCGACTTCGCCCAGGAAACCCTGCGCGACCTGCTGCG
The DNA here is from genome assembly GCF_056393145.1 of Stenotrophomonas sp. Steno-Z4. Lineage (NCBI taxonomy): Bacteria > Pseudomonadati > Pseudomonadota > Gammaproteobacteria > Lysobacterales > Lysobacteraceae > Stenotrophomonas > Stenotrophomonas sp. Steno-Z4. The sequence continues at coordinate 56,323 of NZ_JBWJPC010000002.1, forward strand.
TGCCCAGCAGCAGGCCATCAGCATTCCCAACATCCAGAAAACCGTGGCCGACTACTACGGGCTGCAGATCAAGGATCTTCTGTCCAAGCGCCGGACCCGCTCACTGGCCCGTCCGCGACAGGTCGCCATGGCCCTGACCAAGGAGCTGACCGAGCACAGCCTGCCGGAAATCGGCGATGCCTTTGCCGGTCGTGACCACACCACGGTGCTGCATGCGTGCCGGCAGATCCGGACGTTGATGGAGACCGACGGCAAGTTGCGGGAAGACTGGGACAAGCTGATCCGGAAGTTGAGCGAATGATGCATGTACGCCGCATAGGCGTCATCGCATAAAACGGTGCAAAATCCGGGTGTAAGCGAGGGACAGGCTGTGGATAAAAAACTGGTTTGAGTTGGCGGGATTTTTATCCACAGGCTTCCCCACCCCTTGGGGGGTAGTAGTGCAGAGGGTTTCGAGGCGATAAAAGCCTTTATTTACAAATACTTAGATGTGTTTTCCCGCGATTCTGGCTCTACCATCACCACCAAGCTTTTGATTTATTCCACATCTTTTTAAAGCATAGGGGCACGGAACCACATGCGTTTCACACTGCAGCGCGAAGCCTTTCTCAAGCCGTTGGCACAAGTCGTCAACGTGGTCGAACGCCGCCAGACCTTGCCGGTTCTGGCTAATTTCCTGGTCCAGGTCCAGAACGGGCAGCTGTCGCTGACCGGTACCGACCTGGAAGTGGAGATGGTGTCGCGGATCGCGGTGGATGATGCCCAGGACGGCGAGACCACCATCCCGGCACGCAAACTGTTCGAGATCATCCGCGCCCTGCCCGACGGCAGCCGGATCACCGTCTCGCAGACCGGTGACAAGATCACCGTGCAGGCCGGCCGCAGCCGCTTCACCCTGGCAACGCTGCCGGCCAACGACTTCCCGTCGGTGGACGAAGTGGAAGCCACCGAGCGCGTGGCGATCGGCGAAGCCACCCTGAAGGAGCTGATCGAACGCACCGCGTTCGCGATGGCCCAGCAGGACGTGCGCTACTACCTCAACGGCCTCCTGTTTGACCTGCGCGGCGATGCGCTGCGCACCGTTGCCACCGACGGCCACCGCCTGGCGCTGTGCGAAACCGACCTGGAAAAGGCCAGTGGCGCCAAGCGTCAGATCATCGTGCCGCGCAAGGGCGTGACCGAACTGCAGCGCCTGCTGGAAAGCGGGGATCGTGAGATCGAGCTGGAAGTCGGCCGCAGCCACGTGCGCGTCAAGCGCGACGATGTGACCTTCACCTCCAAGTTGATCGATGGCCGCTTCCCGGATTACGAGGCCGTGATTCCGATCGGTGCCGACCGTGAAGTGAAGGTGGATCGCGAAGCCCTGCGTGCCTCCTTGCAGCGTGCCGCGATTCTGTCCAACGAGAAGTACCGCGGCATCCGCGTGGAAGTCTCGCCGGGCAACCTGAAGATCAGCGCGCACAACCCGGAGCAGGAAGAAGCCCAGGAAGAGATCGAAGCGGATACCACCGTGAGCGATCTGGCCATTGGCTTCAACGTGAACTACCTGCTGGATGCCCTGTCCGCACTGCGCGACGAGCATGTGGTCATCCAGCTGCGCGACTCCAACTCCTCGGCCTTGGTTCGCGAAGCCAGCAGCGAGAAGTCGCGCCACGTGGTGATGCCGCTGCGTCTCTGACCGGATGCTTGGTTCCACGTGGAACCGCGGTAACCTGGAAGCCCGGCCAAGCGCCGGGTTTCTTTTTGCCCAGACGTTCCACGTGGATCATCAGGCAAGCAGCACGAGGAGAGCCACGCCGCGCGTTGCTGCTTTTGATCTTGCTTTTTGCCGCTGCGCTTGTACAACCGAACCTTCTCGCGGCGGGGGACGTTCGAATCTCACGACAAGATCGGCCAAGCAGGTCATGGTTCAGCAGATTCGCACAACGCGTGGGTTTGCCGCCTGATTCCCAGCTCTAAGCTTTTAAAAACTGTATATAAATCTAAAGCTAGGTGGTGGTGGTAGAGCCAGATTTGGTTGAAAAGTACCTTATCTACTTGAATTTAAAGGGAAATTTGGTACTGAAACCCCCGGTAAAACAGGGTCTGAGTCTGGGGTTCAACCTGTGGATATCTTTCAGAGGTACCCAAGGTGCCTTTTTTTTCCACAGATTGCGCAGAGATTGTGCATAAGTCATACAGCCCCCCTGTGGATAGCCAGAAATGGAAGACATCAATCTCGCGAGATCTGAGAACGCCTACCCTGCCCCGCGTTTCAGATTTCAAAGAATCGAGCGGGTAATCGCATCGGGCCCTCGGGCACCCCATCCCGACAGCGCGCCAATTTCTTGAAATCTGCACGGCTTCACCCTTGACGCTCTCTCAGATTTCAAAGAATTCACGGCGTCTCGAACGTGCGGCGAATCCACCCCGATGCAGTAAGCTGATCGATTCCCCCAGCCTCTCTTGCCGCATCTGCGGCGCAAATTCGATCGCATGCACATCCGTCGTCTGTCCCTGCACCAGATCCGCCGCTTCGACAGCGTGGAACTGGCCCCGCAACCGGGCATCAACCTGATCACTGGCGACAATGGCGCAGGCAAGACCAGTGTGCTGGAAGCGCTGCACGTGATGGCCTACGGGCGCAGTTTCCGCGGTCGCGTGCGGGATGGGCTGGTGCGCCAGGGCCAGGACGCGCTGGATGTCTTCGTTGAATGGGACGAACAGCGTTCAGGGGCGGAATCGGCCACGCGCCGCAAGGCCGGGCTGCGCCACAGCGGGCAGGAATGGAAGGGACGGCTGGATGGCGAAGACGTTGCGCAGTTGGGAAACCTTTGTGCTGCCTTGGCCGTTGTCACGTTTGAGCCGGGCAGCCACGCGCTGGTCAGCGGTGGCGGCGAGCCGCGTCGCCGGTTCCTGGATTGGGGTTTGTTCCACGTGGAACCGGACTTCCTCGCCCTCTGGCGGCGGTACTCGCGGGCCCTGAAGCAGCGCAACGCCCTTCTCAAGCAAGGCGGGCACCCGAATGCACTGGATGCATGGGACCGCGAGCTGGCAGAAGCCGGCGAACCGCTCACCACCCGGCGCCAGCACTACCTGGACCGCCTGCAGGACCGAACCATTGGCCTGGCGCAGGATCTGGCCCCGAATCTGGGCATCCAGTCACTCACCCTGAGCCCCGGCTGGCGCAAACACGAGCTTTCCCTGTCCGACGCCCTCCTGTTGGCCCGGGAACGTGACCGGTTGGCGGGCTACACCTCCGTGGGCCCGCACCGGGCCGACTGGAGCGTGGGGTTTGCCAGCATTCCCGGCCGCGACGCGCTCTCGCGTGGCCAAGCCAAACTCACCGCCCTCACCTGCCTGTTGGCCCAGGCGGAGGATTACGCAGAACAGCGCGGCGAATGGCCGGTAATCGCGCTGGATGACCTCGCGTCCGAGCTGGATCGTACCCATCAAGCCCGGGTACTTGATCGTCTGCGCGCAGGCCCGGCGCAGATATTCATCACCGCCACCGAAACGCCCGCCGCGCTGCAGGACCGCACCGATATCACCCGGTTCCACGTGGAACATGGCCAGGTCCAGCTTGTGCCATAGTGCCGGCAGGGGCCGAAGCGCCCGGCTGGTATAATTGCTGTTGCAACCCCTTATCCATCGGCGCCCCGCTTCCTGCGGCGGCCCGAACTGCGGAGCCTATGGCAAGCGCAATGACTGAAGAACAGAACACTCCGGCACCTACCGGCAATTACGACGCCAACAGCATTACCGCCCTGGAAGGCCTGGAGGCGGTCCGCAAGCGGCCCGGCATGTACATCGGCGACGTCCATGACGGCACCGGTCTGCACCACATGGTGTTCGAAGTCGTCGACAACTCCATCGACGAAGCGCTGGCAGGCCACGCCGACCACGTGGCGGTGACGATCCACGCCGACGGCTCGGTCTCCGTGTCCGACAACGGCCGTGGCATTCCCACTGGCAAGCACGGACAGATGAGCCAGAAGCTCGGCCGCGACGTGTCCGCTGCCGAAGTAGTCATGACCGTGCTGCACGCGGGCGGCAAGTTCGACGACAACAGCTACAAGGTTTCCGGCGGCCTGCACGGCGTCGGCGTCAGCGTGGTCAACGCGCTGTCGCAGAAGCTCACCCTGGATATCTTCCAGAGCGGCTTCCACTTCCATCAGGAATACGCCGATGGCGCGGCGGTAAGCCCGCTGGACCAGGTCGAAGCCAGCACCAAGCGCGGTACCACCCTGCGCTTCTGGCCGTCGGTGGTCGCGTTCCACGACAACGTCGAGTTCCACTACGAGATCCTGGCGCGCCGCCTGCGCGAACTCTCGTTCCTGAACTCCGGGGTCAAGATCGTCCTGGTCGATGAGCGTGGCGATGGCCGCCGTGACGACTTCCACTACGAAGGCGGCATCCGCAGCTTCGTGGAGCATCTGGCGCAGTTGAAGACCCCGCTGCACCCGAACGTGATCTCGGTCACCGGCGAATCCAACGGCATCACCGTCGACGTGGCGCTGCAGTGGACCGATTCCTACCAGGAAACGATGTACTGCTTCACCAACAACATCCCGCAGAAGGACGGCGGTACCCACCTTGCCGGCTTCCGCGGCGCGCTGACCCGTGTGCTCAACAACTACATCGAGCAGAACGGCATCGCCAAGCAGGCCAAGATCAACCTGACCGGCGACGACATGCGCGAAGGCATGATCGCCGTGCTCTCGGTGAAGGTGCCCGACCCCAGCTTCTCCAGCCAGACCAAGGAAAAGCTGGTCAGCTCGGACGTGCGACCGGCCGTGGAAAGCGCGTTCGGGCAGCGCCTGGAAGAGTTCCTGCAGGAAAACCCGAACGAAGCCAAGGCCATCGCCGGCAAGATCGTCGATGCCGCCCGCGCCCGCGAAGCCGCGCGCAAGGCGCGTGACCTGACCCGCCGCAAGGGCGCGTTGGATATCGCCGGCCTGCCCGGGAAGCTGGCCGACTGCCAGGAGAAAGACCCGGCGCTGTCCGAACTGTTCATCGTCGAGGGTGACTCCGCAGGTGGTTCGGCCAAGCAGGGCCGCAACCGCAAGAACCAGGCCGTGCTGCCGTTGCGCGGCAAGATCCTCAACGTGGAACGTGCCCGCTTCGACCGCATGCTGGCCTCCGACCAGGTCGGTACGCTGATCACCGCGCTGGGCACCGGCATCGGCCGCGACGAGTACAACCCGGACAAGCTGCGCTACCACCGCATCATCATCATGACCGACGCCGACGTCGACGGCGCGCACATCCGCACCCTGCTGCTCACCTTCTTCTACCGGCAGATGCCGGAGCTGATCGAGCGTGGCCACGTCTACATCGGCCTGCCGCCGCTGTACAAGATCAAGCAGGGCAAGCAGGAGCTGTACCTGAAGGACGACCCCGCGCTGGACGCTTACCTGGCCAGCAACGCGGTCGAAAACGCCTCGCTGATTCCGGCCGAGAACGAGCCGGCCATCGAAGGCGTCGCCCTGGAAAAGCTGCTGCTGGCCTACGCCTCGGCGCAGGAAGCGATCGGCCGCAATGCCCATCGCTACGACCGCCAGGTGCTTGAAGCCCTGGTCGATTTCACTCCGATGGACCTGGAGCACCTGCGCAAGGCCGGCGCCGACGAAGGCCTGGCCGCACTGGCCAAGCGCCTCAACCAGGGCAGCCTGGGCTCGCCGCGCTTCAGCCTGGAATTGCAGGAACCCACCGAAGAGCGTCCGGCTGCGCTGCTGGTCACCCGTCGCCACATGGGCGAACAGCTGATCCAGGTGCTGCCGCTGTCGGCCTTCGAAACCGGCGAACTGCGTGCCCTGCACCAGTCCTCGCTGCTGCTGCACGGGCTGGTACGTGAAGGTGCCAAGATCGTCCGCGGTGCCAAGTCGTCGGAGATCGGTGGTTTCGCCGATGCCCGCAACTGGCTGCTGGACGAAGCCAAGAAGGGTCGCCAGATCCAGCGCTTCAAGGGCCTGGGCGAAATGAATCCCGAACAGCTGTGGGACACCACCGTAAACCCCGATACGCGCCGGCTGCTTCAGGTGCGCATCGAGGACGCCGTGGCGGCCGACCAGATCTTCAGCACCCTGATGGGTGACGTGGTGGAGCCGCGCCGCGATTTCATCGAAGACAACGCGCTGCGGGTCGCCAACCTGGATATCTGACACAATCGGCTCAGGGCCGGCCGGTTGCGACCTGCAACCGGCCTGGCCACCGCCTATTGCTGCCAGGAACCCGATGTCCGCTACCGCCCCGGCGTCCACCACGCCTCCGCTGCCGCCCGCCCTGCCCAAGGCGCCCCAACGGAAACCAGGCTCCCCGATCGCGGGATTCCTGATCGATCTCGGTATCGCCACGCTCTCGCTGCTCGCCTTGAGCATGGCCAGCGGCCTGCTATGGGGCCTCTACCGCGCCGTGATCGTGGTCCGCGACACCGGCGCGCAAGCGGCCGAAGCGCTGGCCCAGCAGATGGGCCAACCTGGCGCGCTCGCGCAGATCCTGATGGCCGTGTTCGCCACCGGCGGCGCTGCGATTTTCCTGTACTTCCTCAGGCGCCGTGCCGACGCCACCGAGCGCCGCGCCTCCTTTGAGGCGGCCCGCCGGCCGTCCACCTGGGGCTGGACCGCGTTGGTTGCGCTGGGCGTGATCATCGGCAGCAACGGCATCGCCTGGCTGGCCCGGCAGGCGGGCATTGAACCGGTACCCACCAACCTGGCCCTGATGGAACAGGCACTGGCCCGCTTCCCGTGGTTCCTGGCCCTGTTCGCGATCGTGCTGGCTCCGGCCTACGAAGAACTGCTGTTCCGCCGCGTGCTGTTCGGCCGCCTGTGGCAGGCCGGTCGCCCATGGCTGGGCATGCTGCTCAGCAGCCTGGCGTTCGCGCTGGTCCACGAAGTGCCCGGCACCAGTGCCAACGGCCCGTGGGAAATCGCCCAACTGTGGCTGGTGTACGGCGGCATGGGCGCCGCGTTCGCGTGGCTTTACCAGCGTACCGGCACCTTGTGGGCCCCGATCGTGGCGCATGCGTTGAACAACGCCATCGCCCTGGCCGCGCTGGTATTCCTGGGCTTGCATTGACTCGACGGTTTGACAAAACCTTACATTCGGCCCGCCACACTGCAGACATGAACACGGGAGTCCCCGCCTTGAAACCCTTGCTGCTCGGACTTGTCATCACCTTGGCGCTCAGCGCCTGCGCCACCACCACCTCGCCCACCGGGCGCAAGCAGATGGTGGGCGGTGTATCGCAGGCCGAGCTGGACCAGCTTGGCGCGCAGGCCTTCGCCGAAACCAAACAGAAGCAGAAGATCAGCAGCGACGGCCGCCAGAACGGCTACGTGCAGTGCGTGGTCAATGCGCTGGTCGCGCAGCTGCCGCCTCAGTACCGTGGCGTACGGTGGGAGACCGCGGTATTCGTCGATGCCGAGCCGAACGCCTTCGCCTTGCCCGGCGGCAAGGTCGGCGTGAACACCGGCATCTTCACCGTGGCCAAGAACCAGGACCAGCTCGCCGCCGTGATCGGGCATGAGATCGGCCATGTCATCTCGCGCCACCACGAAGAGCGCCTCACCCGCCAGATGGGCGCGCAGACCGGCCTGGCCGTGCTTGGTGCGCTGGCCGGCGCGGCATACGGCGACGGTGCGGCCAGCACGGTCAACCAGCTCGGCGGTGCCGGCGCACAGGCCGCCTTCCTTCTGCCCGGGTCGCGCACCCAGGAAAGCGAAGCCGACGTGGTCGGCCAGCGGCTGATGGCCGAGGCAGGGTTCGACCCGGCCCAAGCGGTCAACCTGTGGCAGAACATGATGGCCGCCAGCGGCGGGCGTTCCCCGCAATGGCTGTCCACCCACCCGGACCCGGCCAACCGGATCCGGGAGCTGCAACGCGATGCCCCCGCCCTGACCGGCGTTTTCCAGCAGGCCCAGGCCGCTGGACGGCGCCCGAAGTGCGGGTGATTCGACTAAAGGATGCTGTATTGCAGCATCGGAAACGATTTCTCACGCCATCGGTTTCTGATACGTTTGGCGGCTCAGATTTTTCTGACAGTCCGTTTTGATGCCGCCGCGGCGGTTCGATCGAGGTGAAAGATGATTTTCCGCAACCACAAGCAAGCCGTGCTTTCCGTCCTCATCGCGACCGCCATTGGTGGCGTTGTGGTCACTGACGCCGTCGCCCAGACCCGCTCCACCGATCGCAGCGCCGATCGCCGTGGTGGCAAGAAGGACCAGGCCAAGGCTGAAGCGCTGTACCCGCAGGCCACCCGCGCCGAGCCGGACATCAAGGCATCGCCGAAGCTGGGCAAGCAGCTGCAGAAGATGATCGACAGCTACAACGATCAGAAGTTCCCCGAGACGCTGGCCGCGGCCAATGAAATCCTGGGCAACAGCGCCGCCAATGCGTATGACAAGTCGCTGGCCGCGCAGCTCGCCTCGCAGGCTGCCTACAACACCGACGACAACGCCGCTGCCAAGAAGTACCTGCTGCAGGTGCTGGAATTCAATGGCCTGGACAACAACGGCCACTTCCAGTCGATGCTGATGCTGGGCCAGCTGCAGATCCAGGACGACCAGCTTGCCGAAGGCCTGGCCACCCTGGACAAGTACTTCGCTGAAACCAAGTCGACCAAGCCGGAAGAGCTGATCATCAAGGGCCAGGCCCTGTACCAGCTCGAGCGCTACCAGGAAGCAGTGCCGGTGATCCAGCAGGCCATCGCCGGTGCCACCGAGCCGAAGGACAACTGGAACCAGCTGCTGATGGCCGCCCTGTCCGAGTCCGGCCAGACCGGTGAAGCGGTCAAGCAGGCTGAAGCCCTTGCCGCCAAGAACCCGGCCGACAAGAAGGCCCAGATGAACCTGGCCAGCATGTACCTGCAGGCCGACCAGATGGACAAGGCCGGCGCGGTCATGGACAAGCTCTTCAAGGGCGGCCAGCTGACCGAGGAGCGCGAGTACAAGCAGGCGTACTCGATCTACGCCAACTCGGACAAGAAGGAAGCCGAGGTCATCGCCGTGATCAACGACGGCCTGCAGAAGGGCATCCTGAAGCCGGATTACCAGGTGTATCTGGCCCAGGCCCAGGCGTACTACTACTCGGAACCGCCGCAGGTCGAAAAGGCGATCGAAGCGTGGCAGAAGGCCGCCCCGCTTTCCAAGGACGGTGAAACCTACTTGAACCTGGCACGTGTCTTGCATTCGGAAGGTCGCATTCCGGAGGCCAAGACGGCCGCCCAGCAGGCGCTGGCGAAGGGTGTGAAGAACCAGGCGGATGCCAAGAAAATCATCAACCTGAAGTAAGTAGGAATAACGCCTGAACGCCTGCGTGAGTGATGCGCAGGCGCTCAGGATTGGTATAAGCTTGGAGGTTCCTGCGGTGTCATGCACCGCTGATCATGGGCTATCTGTCCCCAGGTACCCGGCCCCACTAATGAGCTCTTGGCGCATGACGGAACAACTAGTCGTTCACAGGTACGAACAACGCGATGACACCGGCCTCAGCTGGCCGCGCATCGTGGGTATCGCCTTTGTAATCGCATTGCATCTCGCCGCCCTGATGCTGCTCCTCATCCCCGCCGTGGCCCCCAAGGCTGTGACGGAGAAGGAACGCAACATCATGGTGACCCTGGTCGACGCTCCGCCGCCGCCCCCACCGCCGCCGCCGCCGCCGCCGCCGACTGAAACGCCGCCGCCGCCGGTCAAGAACCTGTCGCCGCCCAAGCCCTCGCCGGTGCCGCCGCCGCCGCAGGCGCCGGTGATCGACGTGCCGGAACCGCGTCCGAACGACATCGTCACGCCGCCGAGTCCGCCGAGCCCGCCGCAGCCGCCGAGTTCCATCGAGGCCAGCGTCGATATCTCGTCCAAGGCCATGAATCCCCCGCGTTACCCGCCGGCCGCGTTCCGCGCAGGTATCCAGGGTGAAGTGATCCTGATCATTGATGTCGATGCCAACGGCAACGTCACCAATGTGTCGGTCGAAAAGTCCAGCCGTAACCGCGATCTGGACCGTGCAGCGATGGAAGCCGCCCGTAAATGGCGCTTCAACGCAGCCGAATCGGGCGGGAAGAAAGCTGCAGGTCGCGTCCGCGTCCCGGTCAACTTTGCGCTGAATTGATGGGCCGGGTGGCCTGCCGGCCACCCTCCTGTCACTTGAACCTAGCTACAACATTCATCACCACACACAACAAAGGTAAGCGTCATGCTGCAGGAACTCTTCATCGCCGCTGCTGCCGGGGGCAACCCGTCGAATGCCCTCTCGCAGATGGGCTTCGAGCATCTGATCCACGAAATGACCTCCAAGCCGGGCGACTTCGCCGTCTCCTGGGTCGTGCTTCTGACCCTGGTGATCATGTCGGCCATGTCCTGGTACTGGACCGTCATCAACATCTTCCGTGCTACCCGCCTGAAGAGCGCTGCTGACAAGGTCGTGAGCCTGTTCTGGGATACCCCGAACGCACAGGACGCCATCCGCGCCATGGAAGAACAGCCGGCTTCCGAGCCGTTCTCCAAGATCGCCCTGGACGCAGCCCAGGCTGCCGCCCACCACCAGCGTGCCGAAGGTGGCGCCACCGGTGGCCTGGGTGAAAACCTGAGCCGTTCGGAGTTCGTCGACCGCGCCCTGCGTCAGGCCGTGACCCGCGAAAGCAACAACCTGCAGTCGGGCATGACCCTGCTGGCCACCGTCGGTGCAACCGCTCCGTTCGTCGGTCTGCTCGGCACCGTGTGGGGCATCTACGGCGCGCTGATCAAGATCGGTGCAACCGGTTCGGCCTCCATCGACGCCGTTGCCGGCCCGGTGGGTGAAGCCCTGATCATGACCGCCATCGGTCTGTTCGTGGCAATCCCGGCCGTGTTCGCCTTCAACTTCTTCAGCAAGATCAACAGCGCCACGATCAGCAAGTTCGATACGTTCGCTCACGACCTGCACGACTTCTTCGCCACCGGTTCGCGCGTCCGCTAATTGCGACGCGCTGTACCCAGCGAGAACGTAGTCAACACGATCTAGACGGAGCCCGTTATGGCTTTCAGTAGTGGTAACAGCGGCGGCCCCATGGCCGACATCAACGTTACGCCCCTCGTGGACGTGATGCTGGTGCTGCTGATCATCTTCATCATCACGGCGCCCCTGATGTCCCATAAGGTCAAGGTCGACCTGCCTGAGGCCAACCTGGTGCAGAAGCCGGAAGATGCGGCTGATCGCAAGGGCCCCATCACCCTGGCGGTGAAGGAAGACGGCTCGATTTACTGGAACGACGAAGAGATCGACAAGCAGACTCTCGAGTCCCGCCTGGCGACCGCCGCCCAGCAGACCCCCCAGCCCCCGCTCAATCTGCGTGGTGACCGCACCACCAAGATGCGCGTCATCAACGAGATGACGAAGGTCGCGCAGGAGCAGGGCATGCTCGACGTTGGCTTCGTGGCCACCAAAGAGAAGGGGCAGTAAGCCATGGCATTCAGTTCTGGTGGTGGCAAGGGCCCAATGGCCGACATCAACGTTACGCCCCTCGTGGACGTGATGCTGGTGCTGTTGATCATCTTCATCGTTACCGCGCCGATCATGACGTACCCGATCGCCGTGGACCTGCCGCAGCGCGTGCTCAACCCACCGCCGCAGCTGGTCGAACCGCCGCCGCCGATCGAGCTGCGGATCGACGCCAGCAACCAGGTGTTCTGGAACAACAGCCCGGTTGCAACGGCTGAGCTCCAGCAGCGTATGGAACAGGAAGTGCAGCGTGACCCGACCAACCAGCCCGAGCTGCGCATCGACGCCAGCCCGGACTCCGAGTACGACGTGATGGCCAAGGTTCTGGCCGCCGCGAAGAACGCGCAGATGAAGAAGATCGGGTTCCAGCAGCAGCAGTAAGACGCAACACCAAGTCATGACGCGACTGGAAAGCGCCCCTGGAAACAGGGGTGCTTTTTTTGTTGGCGCGTTCGGCCATTGACATCAATCCGGGGCCGTTCCACCATGGTTACGCGCAAGCAACACATAGCCGAGCCATTGCGCATCCCACCTGGTCACCAGGTCCCGGCCGGCCCGGGTATATCCAAGGGAATCGGACTCACGGAGCCTCGCCCAGCATCGCTGGCCGGCGCTTTCGTTCTTGAGGCGCCTCCAGTACATCCGCGAATCGTCTTGGATCGGGTTCATCGTCCTGCCTTGCGCGTCCCCGCAGGATCTCTCCCAATAAAAGATTGAAGGAATAGCGTCCCTTGCCGGGATGCGGCTTGCGCGGATCAAGCGGATACGCGGATTGCACCAGCAGCAGCACACTGTTCGAGCCGTGCCGCTTCCACCGTTTAAGATTGAAGAAGACGCCATAGCGTTCGCCGCTGTCCAGCCGCACGGCAACATAGTTGTCCGCTGCGGTGCGCTCGCAGGATTGTCGCCCTTCGATCACGTGGCGAATCATCTCCGGAAGCCGCTTCGACAACGTGTATCGAACACCATCAAATGCGCGGCACTCGCGATTGTCGGAAATCATGTCGTCATCAGCGGCACGACGCTGCACAGAGAAGCAATGAAGCCCAAAGCCGACATACAGGACGACCTCCCGGCCGGGGTGCCCCTTAGCGGCAAGCAGGGCGTAGTTGAGACGAAAGGGATGCAGGTGATTCAAGGGGAAGGCCTTGCCTGTCCCTGTGGGGCATCCAGCGGATTAGACCGCCTGACCAGTTGACCGCCATCCCTTGCTCCATGACACCCCGTTGTGCGTCAAGAGACTCGGGCTACAGGCGCCCCGACTTCAAGGCCAAAACAGTCACGCATGCGTCGGACACCCGCGTCCGGCTATGATCCGCGGATGCTTGCCACCTACCCCGCGCTTGCCGACTGGCTCCACTGGCTGGATGCCTTTCCGCACCTGCGCCCGCTGCTCATCGCCGCCTACGTGCTGTACCTGCTGTGGTTGATCGGCTGGATCATGCTGCAGAAGCGCGAGCCGGTGGCCACGCTCAGCTGGATCCTTTCGCTGGCCGCCCTGCCCTACCTGGGCCTGTTCGTGTACTACCTGCTCGGGCCGCAGAAGGTGAAAAGGCAGCGCCTGCGCCGTGGCCGCGCGCGTTCCGGCATGGAGCACTACAGCAGCGTGTGCCCGCCCGACGCGGACTGCACCGAACTGGCGAAGATCGCCCAGGCCACCACCGGCCTGGCGCCCAGCTCGGCCACCGAAGTGGAGTGGCTGGTGGACGGCGCGCAGACCTATGCCGCGCTGTTGAAGGCCGTGGCCCAGGCGCGCGACCACCTGCACGTGGAGTACTACATCTTCAACCCCGACCACGCCGGTACCGCGCTGCGCGACGCCCTGGTCGAACGCGCCAAGGCCGGCGTGCGCGTGCGCCTGCTGCTGGATGCGGTGGGCTCGTCCGGCATCCGCACGCGGTTCCTCAAGCCGCTGCGTGATGCGGGCGCCGAAGTGGCCTGGTTCCACCCACGCCAGCTGCTCAAACCGTTCAAGCGGCCGTGGATGAACATGCGCACCCACCGCAAGCTGGTGGTGATCGATGGCCGCGTCGCCTTCACCGGTGGTATCAACATCACCGACGAAGAAGACGAAAGCCGCCGGCCCGATGCCTACCGCGACCTGCACATGCGCCTGACCGGCCACGTGGTGCGCAGCCTGCAGCTGGTGTTCGTCGAAGACTGGATCTACGCCACCGGCGAGCCGAAGGAGCGCTTCAACATCGCCCAGCTGTGGCCCACCGACATGCCGGGCCGCCAGGACGGCGCCATCAACGCCCAGGTGCTGGTATCAGGCCCGGACTCGGGCTGGGAAACCATCCACCGCCTGCAGGTGGCCGCCATCCACGAAGCGCGCGAACGCGTGTGGCTGGTCACGCCCTATTTCGTGCCGGGCGAAGCCGCGCGCATGGCGCTCACCTCGGCCGCACTGGGCGGGCTGGACGTGCGCCTGCTGGTACCGAAGATGAGCGATTCCTGGTTCGTCACCCAGGCCGCGCGCTCCTACTTCGACGAGCTGCTGCAGGCCGGGGTGAAGATCTACGAGTACGGGCCGCGCATGCTGCACACCAAGGCGTTCATCGCCGACCACGACGTCTGCATCGCCGGCAGCGCCAACTTCGACCACCGCAGTTTCCGGCTCAACTTCGAACTGTCGATGATGATCAGCAGCGCCGAGTGCGTGGCGGAACTGGAGAAAATCCTCATCGCGGAATTCGCCGCTTCCACGCCCGTGCGCAACGACCGGCAGCGCTCGCTGTGGCTGCACCGGGTGCCCGAGGCGTTCGCTCGCCTGGCCTCCCCGCTGCTGTAGCCGCCACGTGGAACCGCCCCCCACCCCGGCGCTACACTGCGCAGGTCAACGGGGAGAATGACAATGTATTGGCTGTTCCTGCTGCTGTCGCTGGGCTGTTTCACCTTTGCCATCAAGACACCGTCCACCGGCATGATGATGTTGTGGCTGGCCGGTGCACTGGTGTTCCTGCTGGCCTGGATCCGCGGCCGTTACCTGGCCAGCTTTGGCGGCAGCCAGCGGGATGCGGCCGGGTCGCACGACATCTACAACGCGATCGACCCTGCCGAGCTGCGCCGGCTGCGCGAGCAGGCCCAGGCCCGCCGCGACGCCGACCGCGACCCGAATGACCTTCCCCCGAGCCTATGACCCACCTCAGCGTCAACGTGAACAAGATCGCCGTCCTGCGCAATTCGCGCGGCGGCCAGGACCCTGATGTGCTGCAGGCGGCCAGAGCCTGCCTGGACGCCGGTGCCCACGGCATCACCGTGCACCCGCGCCCGGATCGTCGGCATATCCACGCCGAGGATGTGCTCGCCCTCTCGGCGCTGACCACCGCGCGGGGCGTGGAATTCAACATCGAAGGCAACCCGTTCGCCCCGCCTCGGCCGGGTTACCCGGGCCTGTTGCCGCTGTGCGCGCAGACCCGCCCGGCCCAGGCCACCCTGGTGCCCGACAGCGACGGCCAGCTCACCTCCGACCACGGCTTCGATTTCAGCCGCGACGCCGACCGGCTGCGCCCGTTGATCGCCGAACTCAAAAGCTACGGCTGCCGAGTCAGCCTGTTCGTGGACGCCGGCAACCCGGACCTGGCCCAGGCCGCCGACATTGGCGCTGACCGCATCGAGCTCTACACCGGTCCCTATGCCGAGGCGCACGCCGCAGGCGACGCCACCGTCATGCTCGCCCTGTTCGCCGACGCCGCCCGCCGCGCCCAGGCCGCCGGCCTCGGGGTCAACGCCGGCCACGACCTCTCCCAGGATAACCTCCGGGATTTCCTGCAAACGGTCCCGAACGTCCTCGAAGTCTCGATCGGCCACGCGCTGATCAGCGAAGCCCTCTACGCCGGCCTGGACGCAACGGTAAAGGGCTACCTCGCCCTCCTTTGATGGATCCCGCGCAAACCGCGGCTCCGGGCCCTGCCCGGATGCTCTTCGCTGGGACCCAAGTGCGCTGAAGAATCCCCTGTGGATAACCCTGGGGAACAAACCCCAACCATTCAGCCCAAACCTAACAGGGGCGCGGATTGCGCTTCCCTTCGACCCTGTGGTTAGTAATACTACTAACCCATGCACACCGCTCCGCCCTCCACCACGCTCCACCCAAGGTCTCAACCCCTGAGACGTCTCGCCGGTAGCCTCTGAAGATGGGTATCGCAATCAAAGGCCGTGGTTCCACCACGCACCTCGCCGGACGTTTCGAAGTCACGGTCAGCGAAGCCATGGACGACGGTTGGGAACCGGAAACCAGCGAAGAATTCGCCACCCCGCGCCTGCGCACCGAAGTGCGCGCCGAAACCGCGCGGAGCATCATCAGCCGCAACAAGTCCCCCGATGTAGGTTTCAGCCAATCGGTGAATCCCTACCGCGGCTGCGAGCACGGCTGCTCGTACTGCTTCGCGCGCCCCTCGCACGCCTTCCTCAATCTGTCTCCCGGCCTGGACTTCGAAACCAAGCTGTTTGCCAAGACCAATGCGCCGCAGCTGCTGCGCAAGGAACTCTCGCGGCCCGCCTACACCCCGCAGCCGATCGCCCTGGGAATCAACACCGACGCCTACCAGCCGATAGAACGCAAGCTCAAACTCACCCGCCAGCTGATCGAGGTGATGCTGGAAACCCAGCACCCGTTTTCGCTCATTACCAAGAACGCCCTGGTCGAGCGCGACATCGACCTGCTCGCCCCACTGGCGGAAAAGAACCTGGTCAGCGTGCATTTCTCGGTGACCTCGCTGGACCCGCACCTGTCGGCTCGCCTTGAGCCGCGCGCATCGGCCCCGCACGCGCGCCTGCGCGCCATGCGCCGCCTGCACGACGCCGGCATTCCCGTGGGCGTGATGGTGGCCCCGGTGATTCCCTGGATCAACGATTCCGAGCTGGAAGCGGTGCTCGAAGCATCACGCGACGCCGGCGCCAGCACCGCGGGCTACGTGCTGCTGCGCCTGCCACTCGAAGTGGCCCCGCTGTTCCGCGACTGGCTCGATACGCATCACCCGGACCGCGCCGCGCACGTGATGAGTACCATCAACCAGCTGCGTGGCGGCAAGGACTACAACAGCGAGTTCGGCACCCGCATGCGCGGCGAAGGCGTCTACGCCGACCTGCTATCCAGCCGCTTCAAGCTTGCCCGCAAGCGCCTGGGCTTCGATGCGCAGAACAGCCATTGGCCGAAGCTGGACTGCACGAAGTTCGTGCGGCCGCTGCCGCTGCGTGAGGATTCGCCGCAGGGTTCGTTGTTCTAAATATTTGAACTTGGGAAAGCCACGAAGCAGATCAACTGGACGTACCGTCCACAACTGGCGGCGCAAACCAAGCCGTTTGTCTTCGCCGGAGCAAACCCGAACAGTGCGGGCACTGCTTGACGCCGAGCCTTTCAAATTCAGCGTAAACCTCAGCAACGCTGAGGCCGGTCCCCGCATAACAGACTGTGTCTGGAGTGGCCGATAATCCACAACGTTGATGACAGTGTTCGCAGATCACATCCTCAATACTCACCCTGTACAAGTGACCCTCAACACACAGCAATGGAATGGACCACCATCTTCCGCGTAGCAGGACAAGTCCAAGTCTGATCGCCTCATAGCGGAAATACTTCTCGACGAAAGCCCTTGCATTGTCAGGGCTGGTCATTCGAATACCACCCAAGTGTCCATCGCCCAGAATGGCCATCCAGCCCTCCAGGCTTGGAATAAAGACCTGCTGGCCGTGCTGGTACAGCGTACGAACATGAGCACCATCAACGTCCATGCGTTCGGGTATCCATTTGTCGGACATCATTTGTCGGGCGGTAGGGGCACCACGCCTAACGTCACTGGCGACGTTACCAGAAGCACCGCGGGGACGGGGGGTTGGGGCTGATGGCTTGCGTCTACCTCATACTTGGCGGCGCTGCCCTTATGCTTGGCCTTGGCAGGAGAAAACAACATCAACGGAGCGCGTGATGCACATCGAGAGCTACCTCGCACTCATGCACTTTCACCCCAAGTGGAAAGAGTACGGGCTGGTACCGGCGGACCAGCTGCAGCTGCTGACGGAGAGCTACGAACCTGGTATGGAGGATGCTTCCGAACACGACCGCAATGGCGTCTTCCATTGGTGGCTGAAGCAATCTCCGTCGAAAGACGTGCTGCTGAAGCTGGTCGAGCTTTCCTACCTGGACGCTGACCAGCTGATGGCCGACGACGTCAGAAGACACATCACCAAGAGTGAGCGCTTTGACAGTGAAGTTGCGCAAGCCATCGCCCACGGCGCCATCAGAGAGCGTTGAGCTGTGTGCTGCGCGCCCGGGAAAGCAGGATGTCCGTACGCGCCCGCAGCCGCTCCGGATGTTGGGCATAGAGGTCAGGTGCCCATGTGTAGGCAACCACCATCGCAGCCTCTTCGTCCGACAGCGCATCCAATGGCTTGGTGAACAAGCGCTGCGAAAGGGAGTTCAACCCCTGCCCCTTTCCGTTGTAGGCAAGGCTCGCATAGAGTCCCAACACCTCGTCCTGTGACAGGTGCAGGGAGACAAACAGCATATCGCCCTGGCGCCCGCCCGCGCATGCAGGAAGTGAAGACGCAGGTCTCGCCGATTTCACCTGCGTTCGCGCAGCCTCTGGGTGCCAGCTGCACACGCAGCATCCAGACGGAGCGAAGTACCAATGAACACCCGAGTTGATTACCCTGATCGAGGCGCCCTCGGGCCCGACATCGCCGTTGTGACTGAAACATCCGTCATCGAACCCGCGCCCGAAAGCGCGGTGTCATGGGGCGCGATCCTGGCCGGTGCCGTCGCCGCCGCCGCGCTGTCGCTGGTACTGCTGATCCTCGGCGTGGGGCTGGGCCTTTCCTCGGTATCGCCGTGGGCATTTGATGGCGTCTCGAAGGAAACCTTCGGCTGGGGCAGCATCGTCTGGCTGACCTTCACCGCGCTCGCTGCCTCCGGCTTGGGCGGCTATCTGGCCGGCCGCCTGCGCACCAAGTGGACTCGCCTGCACGGCGACGAAACCTACTTCCGCGACACCGCTCACGGCTTCGTCTCCTGGGCCGTCGCCACCCTTCTCACCGCCGGCCTGCTGACCTCGGCCATTGGCGGCGTGCTCGGCACCGGCGTCAAAGCTGTCGGCGCAACTGCAGGTGCTGCAGCATCCACCGCCGGTGTTGCCGCCGCGGGTGCCGGCACCGCCGTCGCGGGGTCGGACCAGGGCGACCTGAACTACTGGGTCGACTCGCTGTTCCGCAGTGGCAGCATGCCCGCACCCATGCCCGGCCAGACGCCCGCTGATCCGGCCGCACCGGTCGATCCGTCGGCGATGGTTCCCGCGGTGGGTCCTGCAAACGCTGCACCGCCGCGCCCGTTGCCGCCGCAGGGCCCGCGACCGGGCGGCGATCGCCGTGAAGTGCGTGCCGAGGTGAACCGCATCATCGTCACCAGCCTGCAGTCCGAAGGCCTCAACCCGGCAGACAAGCAGTACCTGGCGCAGGTGATTGCCCGCGAGACCGGCATGAGCCAGGCCGAGGCCGAGGCCCGGGTTACCGAAACCCAGACCCGCATGCGTGCTGCACTGGAAGAAGCCAAGAACACCGCCAAGCAGGTGGCCGACGATGCGCGCAAGGCTACCGCCTACGCGGCACTGTGGCTGTTCATCACCCTGTTGATCGGCGCCTTCTTCGCCAGCGTCAGTGCCACCTGGGGCGGCCGTCGCCGCGACCTGTAACTTCCCAATCGAACAAGGAGACTTCCCATGAAGACCCTGCTGCTCTGGGCACTCGGCGTACCGATCCCGCTGTTGATCCTCTACGCGATTTTCTTCTGAGCATCGCAACCCTGTAGACCATCAGGCCGCCCATTGGGCGGCCTGATGCGTTGCACAGTAAACTTGCTGTGGAAGTAGAACCCTGCAGCGCAAATGGAATGCCTCATGACCAATATCCAAGGGAAGCCGCATCAGCGCGGCGCAACCATCAAGATCCTCACCACCCTGCTTGTTGGCGCCTTGTTCGCTCCGGTAGCGCAGGCGTTCGATGCGGCGCAATGGCAGGCCGTAGCACCCGCGATCCAGGCAGCTGTTGAATGCCGCGCAAAGCCCGATACCACTGCTACGGCCTGGAAGGCGCTGCCCCGCGACGAATCCGACGCCATTGAGGCAATCAAGCCACCCGTGCCATTCACGGTGTTCGGTCTACCGGTGCAGGAAGTGGCCATCTTCATCGACGCGGACGGCGAACTGGGTGAGAGTTACACCGCAACCCTGGGTGCCAACGCAGCGGCGGTGCGCAAAGCTGCCCAACTCAGCACGGCGGGTGGGCGCACGACTACGATGGGGGAGCTCATGCTGGGCGAGGGCGTAGCGCCGCAGCTGACCTGCACGGTTGCAGGCACGTACGATGAAAGCGAGTATCAGGAAAACTGATCGATCTGCCGGGCTCAACTACTCGCCATCCCGCCCGGCAAGCTTCATGACCCAGCCAGGCACCTTCGGCTCGCCCGCGTAGAAGGACTTCGGCACCTTTTCGGCCATCGCCCAGCGCTGGATCCAGCTCATGCCGCTGCCGCCGTTGTAGCCGTCGGCGTGCCGGTAGGCAGGATCCTGCAGCGCAGCTTCCAGCGAGATGAAGCGGTAGCCGCGCCGACGGGTGGCGGCTACCAGCTCGCCCACGGAATCGGCATTGAGCGCATTGGCATGCATCAGCCAGACCTGTGCCGGCAGCCGGCCGAGTAGTTCCTGCGAGCGTTGTTCGTAGTAGTCGAGCTTGTTGAGCATGTACGGCACGTAGCCACGGCGCAGCTGCTGCATCAGCGCATCCCGCTTGGCCGGATCGCTTTCGGTGTCGCGCACGTTGTCGTACGCAAAGGCCCAGATCCATTCGCTGTTGTCGATCGTGACCGGGGCGATCTCATAGCCGTGCTGCTTCAGGAACGCGCCAAGTTCAGCGCGCACCTCCGGCGACTGCCCGGCATGCAGGTACGGATGCCGGAACCAGCGCGGCACCTGCCCGGTTTCGGCCAGCAGTGGACGCAGGGTGGCTTCCCCGCGGAGGATGTCCTGCTCGTAAGCTTCCAGCGGCATCGCATGCAGGTCGACATGCCCGAAGGTGTGGTTGCCCAGCTCGAATCCGGCATCACGCCAGTCGCGAAGCATCTGCACGCGCGCAGGTTGCACCTGGCCGCCGACCTCTAGCTTGGCCTCGTTGACGAAGCCCACCACCGGGACGTTGGCGTGCTTCAGCGCGGCAAGCAACCTGGCGTGTTGGGCGGCGAGCTCCGGCTCGGTACGTTCCCCCAGCCGCTGCCAGGGCAGATCGTCGATGGTCAGCGCGATGCGCCGATCCGGCTCGGCTGCCTGGGCGATACCCGAAATGCACGCGAGCGCCAGAACGACACAGCAAGCCCATCCCTTTCGCACCCGCAGCTCCTATCTTGATAGCCGGTCCAGCATAGCGCCGTCGCCGATCACCCTCAAACGCTCGGCCCAGGCATGCCGCTACCTGTCGTGCCCTCGCCGGAGGTATGGTTGCGAGAACTTCCGGAGGTACCCATGAAGACTCCCGGCAAACCAGCTTCCCGGACGCACCATTTGGAATCGGGAACGCCCTCGGCGTTGTTCGTCGCATTGCGCGATCTACTGCTGGCCCACAAGGAGGCGCTGGCGGTCGTGCACGATACCGACACCCACTTCTACGCCAACTGCAAAGACGCTGACAGCAAGGGCAAGGCGCAGTTCTTCGGGGCGGTGAAAGTCTCTGCCAGAAAGCACGCCTTCCACTTCATGCCGGTCTACGACTTTCCCGAGCTGCTGGAGAGCGTCAGCCCTGGCCTGAAGAAGCGCATGCAGGGGAAATCATGCTTCAACTTTGACGTCATGGATCCCACCCTGCTGCAGGAGCTCCAGCAGCTGATCGAACAGGGCGTATCCCGTTACAAGGCAGCTGGCAAACTCTGAAGCAACGGTCAGACCAGCAGGACTTCGCAGGCCGCCCTCCCCGTCGCAGTTTCTGAGAGCCGGAACGGTAATGCTCTCGCCCATGCTCCCGCCCGACTTCCGATGGATCAAACCCGCCGCCACCGCCTACGACGAAACGGTGATCGCCCATGGCGACACGTGGGTGGTCCACATCTATCAACCCGAGCGAGGCAGGGAATGGGTGGCCATGCTTGATGCGCATCGCGAGCCGGAAGGCCGGCGGCATCGGCGCTGCACCGCCTTTGCCAATGGCAAAACCGGCGCCGAGCTATGGGTGCAGCGGGAGCAGGCGCGGCTTCGCTTGGAGGTACAGCAGCGCCTGGGATGACTCAGCTGCCACCACCACGGATCCGCCGTGCCTTAGCCCGGCGGAACCACAGCCACCCAACAACACCTACCAAGGCGGCGGCGATCAGGTACGGGCCGAAGGTTCCAATAAACCACCCTACGTACCAACCCAGCTTGTAACCTGCGCTATAGCCTGCTTCGTGGGAAGCGGTATCGGCCGCTGCAGCCAATGGAACAAGCACCGAGAGCATGGTCAAACGTTTAAATGCCTTTTTCATGAAGCTCCTTTGTTGTCCACGTTGATCAAGCGCAGCTTACATGGTGCCGCGTTTCCTTGTGCAGCTCACGCCATCAACCACACCCGGATCAGCGACACCAGCTTGTCGACGTCCAGCGGCTTGGCCACGTAGTCGTTCGCACCGGCCTGGATGCATTGCTGCTGGTCATCGGGCATCGCCTTGGCGGTGAGGGCGATGATCGGCAGCTTGCCGAAGCGCCCGTCCTGGCGGATCTCACGGGTGGCGGTAAGGCCATCCTTGACCGGCATCATGATGTCCATCAGTACCAGTTCGATGGGCGACGGGCCGCCGACGGCCGCCGTCAGCACGTCAATGGCTTCCTGGCCGTTGCGCGCGATGGTGACCTTGCACCCGTGGGGCTCCAGCACGTTCATCAGCGCATAGATGTTGCGCACATCATCCTCGACCACCAGCACGCGGCGGCCTTCCAGCGCGGTGTCGCGGTGCTGCGCAGAACGGATCATGCCCTGCTGTGATTCGGGCAGGTCGCTCACTACCTTGTGCAGGAACAGCGTGACCTCATCGAGCAGGCGTTCGGGTGAGCGCGCGCCCTTGATGATGATCGAACTCGAGTACCGTCCCAGCCGCACCTCCTCGGCAGGGGACAGCACCCGGCCGGTGTAGACGATGATCGGCGGCAGCGCATGCGGACTCTGCTCGCTGAGCAGCTCCAGCAGCTCGAAGCCGGAGGCATCGGGCAGGCTCAGGTCCAGCACCATGCAGTCGAACGTGTGCTGGGCGAGCGCCTGCAGGCACTCCGAGGCCGAGCGCGCGCCGATGGTTTCCACATCGGCCAGCGCCAGCAGCTGGCGCACCGCGTCCAGCTGCACATCGTCGTCTTCCACCACCAGTACCAGGCGCGGCCGCTGCGACAGCCTGCGCTCCAGCGAGAGCAGCACGTTGCCCAGCTCCTCGCGGGTGGCGGGCTTGCCGAGATAACCCACCGCACCCAGCGCCAGCGCCTTGCGCGTATGGTCCGTCGCCGACACCACATGGATGGGAATGTGCCGCGTGCGGATGTCGTGCTTGAGCACGTCCAGCACCGACAGGCCGGATTGGTCGGGCAGACCGATGTCCAGCACGATGGCGTGCGGAAGCTCCGTGCGCGCGGCGGCCAGGGCCTCTGCCGCCGTCTGCGCCACCTGTGCACGGAAGCCCATCTCCACCGCCAGGTCGCTGACGATCTGGCCGAAGGCAGGGTCATCCTCGATGATCAGGATCAGGCCGCGGCCGTTGCTGCTGGCCTTGCTGCCTGGGGCGGCCACGGGGCGCGGTTCCAGGGCCATGGCCACACCACCCGCTGCGAATGCCGCGCGTGCGGGCGCCGGCGCCGGCAGCGCTTCAGGCGCAGCAGGGCGCTCGGTGGTTGCCAGCCGTGTGGCCACCACCAGCCGGAAGCAGCTACCTTTGCCGGGCTCGCTTTCCACCGTGATGTCGCCGCCCAGCAGGCGTGCAAGCTCCTGGGAAATGGACAGCCCCAGGCCCGTGCCGCCATAGCGCCGGCTGATCGAACCATCGGCCTGCTGGAAGGCATCGAAAATGCGCGCCTGCTGCTCCGGCGCAATGCCGATGCCGCTGTCGGTCACTGCGAACGCCACCTTGCCGTTCCCGGCCGACGAAACCGACACCGTAACCCCGCCGGTCTCGGTGAACTTCAGTGCGTTCGACAGCAGGTTCTTCAGGATCTGCTCGATGCGCTGGCGATCGGATTCGATCACCACGGGGCAGTCGGCCGTCATCGACACGTCCAGCGTCAGGCCCTTCTCGCTGGCTACCGGACCCAGCAGCGCCGAGATATCGGTCAACAGCTTTTCCACGCCGAAGCGTTCGGCGTGTACTTCAATGTGCCCGGCCTCGATCTTGGACAGGTCCAGGATCTCGTTGATGAGGTTGAGCAGGTCGGTGCCGGACGAATGGATGGTGCGCGCGAACTTCACCTGCTCCGCGCTCAGGTTGCCGTCGCGGTTGTCGCCCAGCAGCTTGGAAAGAATGAGCGCGGAGTTCAGCGGCGTACGCAGCTCGTGCGACATGTTGGCCAGGAACTCGGACTTGTACTGGCTCGCGCGCTGCACCTTGTCCGCCTCGGCCACGATGGCCGCGTTGGCCCGCGCCAGCTTGTCGCGCTCGTTCTCCAACTGCTGCGACTGGTCGAACAGCTGGTTGTTGGTCTGCTCCAGCTCGGCCTGCTGCTCTTCCAGCTCGTGCTGGGAGCCGCGCAGCGCCCGGCTCTGTTCCTCCAGTTCCTCGTTGGAAACCCGCAGTTCCTCACTCTGCACCTGCAGGGCTTCGGTCTGCCGCTGGGTCTGTGCCAACAGCTCGGAAAGCTTGGCGCGGTAGGCCGCTGACCGCAGCGCTACCGCCATGTCGCCGGATGCCAGCTGGAGAAGCTCCACCACTTCGCTTGGCACCGCGCTGAAGAAGCCCAGCTCGATCACCCCGCTCACCTCACCCTCGTGGATGCTGGGAGCGATGACCAGGTGGCGCGGCTGTGCCTGCCCCAACCCGGAGCCGACCGTGAAGTAGCCCTGCGGCACGTCCGACACCACCAGCACGCGCTTCTCGTCCACCGCGCGGCCGAGCAGGCTGCCGCTGTCGCGAAGCTGGTCGGTGCCGTCCGGAGCGGAGGCGGTGCCCACCGCACCGATCTGCCGGAAGCCGTTGTCCTCCGGCACGAACAACATGCCGGCCTGTGCGCCGGTGAAGCCGGCCAGGAAGCCCAGGCTGGCCCGCGCCAGCGAACCGCTGTCCAGGTCGCCACCGGTGGCGGTGGTGAGCTCCAGCCGACCC
This sequence comes from Stenotrophomonas sp. Steno-Z4, assembly GCF_056393145.1. Taxonomy (NCBI): domain Bacteria; kingdom Pseudomonadati; phylum Pseudomonadota; class Gammaproteobacteria; order Lysobacterales; family Lysobacteraceae; genus Stenotrophomonas; species Stenotrophomonas sp. Steno-Z4. The sequence goes on from NZ_JBWJPC010000002.1 coordinate 81,080, forward strand.
CGCTGCAGCCACGCATCGCGCTCACGGGCGCGGGTATGGCGGCGCAGCAGGATGGCGATGAAGATCGTCAGCAGGATGCCCAGCACCGCGCTGGCCGCGCCGGAGCTCAGCGCCGCGTTGTAGGCCGATTCCATCTCTTCAAGACGCTTGGCGCGCTTGTCCAGTTCGATGGCCCCCATTGAGGCCAGGCGCGCGCGGATGTCATCCATGGCTGCCTTGCCGCGGTTGGAACCGACCACCTCCAGGGTGGGCTCCAAGCCTTGGGTGCGGCGCACCTCGATGGTTTCATGCAGTTCGTCCAGCTTGTCCTGGACCCGCCGTGCCAGCAGCTTGAGCCGGTCGACCTGGGCCGGGTCATCGGCCAAGGACTTTTCCACTGTCTCCAGCCGGGTGCTGGCTACCCCCAGGGCGGTGCGATAGGGCTCCAGATAGCTGTCATCGCCAGTGAGCAGATAGCCGCGCTGGCCGGTTTCGGCGTCCTGCACCGCAGAGAGCACATCGCCCAGCGCGGTCATCGTCTCCTGGGAGCGGATGACCAGGGCGTTGCCCTCGCGGATGGTGTGGATGTTCTTGCCGGCCAGGAACCCGCTGCCGAGGAAGAACAGCATGACCGCCAGCAGGGGCCAAAGCGTGCGGACGCCGGTTCCGGCCTGGGTGGCAACGCGGGGTTTGGGCGTGGTGGGCATGGGTTGGCAGGTGGGTGGGTGCAACCGTGCAGACTAGCACGCCGGCCGACCTTACATAGGTGCCTTGAAATGCCCCGGCTAACAGGCCTACTTCACAGCCGACCGCCGGATCGACGTCGCAACTACCAGGCCATACAGGACCGATGAGGCGGCGACTGCACAGAACAACCACGCCATGCCGCGACTCTGGCCAGACGCCACGCAGTAAATGAAGAAGGGCGCACCCCAGGTGACCAGGAAATTGGCCGCGTTGATCAGGAAGCAACTGGCGAACGAACCTGACGGATACGCCGAAGCGCATGGCAGACCGATGCGTTTCAGAATCCAAAGAATGAAGGTAGGCGTGCGATGAATGGTCAACACTATCTCCCGGTTGCTGCTGTCAAGGAACGGAGGTCGCGCCGAAGCGCGACATCCGAGGCAGATCACTTGGCCATCTGAGGCATTCCTCTTATTGCTCCGGCAACCAAACCTACGCAGAAGCCGGCCACGCCGCCCGTGAGACCGCCTGCGACTGCGCCCACCGCCATGCTCCGGAACTGCGCTCGGTTCGCGTCGGTGTAGATGCCGGCGCCGGAAACCTCGGCGATCTCACGAGTGTTGAGTTCACGCATAAATCAATCTTCCATGTTGAGTAGCGGATTATCCCCCCGGGCAAAAATCCATCCCATGACACTCGCCGTCAACCGTCGGATGTGTCTTGCACACGGCAGTGTTAGTCGCTGCGCGCTCCGGGGAAAAACGCGAAGAGTCGTAACTGACCAGTGCTGCGCAAAACAAGGCCCCGATTACCCAACGTGCTTGGAACAGCGAGTCAGCCCACCGTGTCCGCCGGATGGTGAACCCCGTCTTCCACGGGAACGTAGGGTATGGCGAAGGGGTTGATGCCTTCCAGGCACCCGACGTTGAACCCGTACTGATGAGGGTTCGAGCGGCGCTGGTGGTGGGTATAGATCCCGCAGATGCCGCAGAAGTAGTGCTTGGCCGTGTGGGTGTTGAACTCGTAGCGCTTGAGGTGCTCTGCCCCCTTCACGACACGAAGTCCGGAGAGAGGCACCGAAGCCACTACCGCGCCTTTGCGCCGGCAGATCGAGCAGTCACACCGGCGTGGGCTCTCGATACCGTTGGGAAGATCAAGCTCCAGCTCCACGGCGCCGCAGTGGCACATGGCGCGGTGCTTGGGTTGGATGGGGACGCCGCCAACTTCCTTCAGCATGTTCAGTTCACCTTGGCTCTAACCAAATCCAATCTGGTGCGCGGACCGAATCCACGTAGTATCCACTGGGCCATTGAACCCCACCACGCCATCCACTCCGCAACGCGGGCATAGCGCGGTCTGATCCTGATCATCGCCATCGCACCATTCTTCGATGGCGCTGGGCGGAAATTCCGAGAAGCAGTAGTAGCAGGCCGCCACATCGCTTGCGAGCAACTTCTCGCGGTGCAAGGTTGAATCGCAGGTTCTTCCCACTGCCCTACTCCTCAGGTTCAGACCGGATTGCCTACCCGGCGAAGGTTAGCACCGCCAAAGGGCCACGCCATCGGCAGCACCCGATGATCAGACGATGTGGTTTTCAACCGAACCAAGTGCCGCAGCGACTCGGTAAGAGGTCATAGCGTCGGTTGGAGCCTGTACCGGCTCCACGGAAAATCGCGCGCATGCGGGGCGAAGTACCGCGTTGGCAACTGCAGCCCAATGCGCAAGAGCCCATCGCGTAGTGCATCAGGTGCGGCCGGCGAGCTGCTTTCGGAAACATCTGTGCAAAGGACAGACTCCGCAGGTGAGTAAACCAGGGTGCATTCGAACTCCAGCCCTCCGGCCCACATCTCACACCTGTAGTGCAGGATGGGCTGTCCAACCTGCAGCGCCAGATGCGCGGTAGAGAGGCGACGCTGCTCTGGTATCTGTTTGTCGGCAGGCAAGTGCTCTGCCAGCACAGCCGTCGCAGTCACGCTTAGCAGATGCCTGGCCTGTTCTCCCTCCTCTCGCCACTCGCCAGCTCCTGCAGACGCTCCATCAGGCAGGCGAATGGCGAGGAGCCCGCCTTCCGGAAGGCCATGGGCTGCCTCCGGGCGATGCCACGGATAGCCGTCGAGGTCGGTGATGTGAAACGCATAGGGCGCAAGCCTCGACCTACCGACCATCTCCACTGCACGCCTGCTGCCGGCAAGTAGGATCTCGTCTGCGGACCAGGTCATGCGGTGCAACCTTCAATGCAATGAGGGGCCGCAAGCCCGCTTGGTCGCTCACATCGCATACTGCGCCACGCCATTGCCGAACGACCAGTTCTCGCGCTTCACCTCCACCAGGTTGATGAAGACATCCTCAAGGCGAATGCCCACCGCGTCGTGCAGGCCATGGGCTACGGCGCCGTAGAACGCTTTCTTCTGCTCCAAGGTGCGGCCCTCGTTCCAGGTGACCTGGATGCAGATGAAGTCATCCGTGCGCGCAATGCCCAGGTAGCCGGGATCGTAGATGAGCCCATCCGGTTCGTGCTCCTGGATGATCTGGAAGCGATCGTCCTTGGGCACCCCGATGCTGAGCATGGCGTCATATACCACCTGGCCAACCTGCTGGCGGTAGGCGGCGGTCTTGCCTTTGCGGAGGTCAATGCGGGCCAGCGGCATGGCGGACTCCTCGCGGATAGGTGTGCCTGGCAATGGAAGCACATGGGCGGGTGCGGTGCCACCACATGGCGCTGCGTGGGGGCCCGCCCAGCCTCGGTCCTCAGCGGTCCTTTGCTTGCGCCCGCCACGTGATGGGCTTGTCTGCCGCAGTGCCCTGGCCTTCGAACTGGCTGTCGTTCCACAGCGGCCTGACGGTGATCTGGCCGTGGACCACTTCGATACGAATATGGACACCCACTTCAAAGCCGAACCTGCGCAGCCAGGTGCCGCGCAGCATCACAAAGGGAACGGGGCCAACGTGGTCGCGGTCGCGCTCGGAGATCTGCGGAACCGCACGCACGTTGTTGATCTGGCTGTACTGCATCCACCGCTCGCGCGGGACGCGTTGGTCTTCAGTCGGCTGGGCCGGGTCGCTCTTCATGGTTTGCCTCCAAACGGGGAATGGCCCCCGCCGGTGAGGGCGAGGGCGTCGGGAGGTCAAAAACCGTGCATAACCAGACGGCGGGCGTATTCCCCCGTGAAGGGTCTTGTATTAACCACCCTCCCGACATGGGGCATCCACTATTTTCGGTTATGCGGAGTTTTTGAGCTCCGGCACCCACCTTGCAGACCTCGCCCGCGCAACACAAAACGATTGTTTCTGTTGAATTTTCGATTTCAGTAGGCAGAGCCTACTGATTGACGCGTCCAGTCCGTTGCAGCATTCCGAATGCTGTTTCTGTGTGTGAACCACCCCACAGATCTCACCCACCCCCGTACAGCTTCTCCGCGCTCTGGAACAGGATCCAGCTTGTCGCAATGAACTTGTCCCCGCCCTGCGGGCGGTTGCCCCGGTGGGTGTGGGTGAATGCGGTAGGCGCAATCAGCAGGCTGCCGGTACGCGGGGCGATCTTCCGGTCCTGGAACAGGAACTCGGTTTCACCGGCGTCGAACTCGTCGTTGAGGTAGAGCGTCCACAGCAGGTGCCGGTGCAGGGTCTCCGCACCGGGGTCGCGCGGGTACAGCTCGCAGTGCCAATAGGGGTAACCGCCCTCGCCCGCCGCGTACCACTGCAGGTTGATGGCGCCCGGGCGCAGGCACGTACGGGCCAGTTCGGACAGCGCGTTGTCGTCCATGCCGGGGAAATCTTCAGCCTTCAGGCGGCGCGCGGTGCCATCGTTGTCTTGAACCTGCAACATCAGCGGGGAGATCAGCGCCTGTGGATAACGGCGTAGATAAGTCAAAACCCCGCTGAATACTGCCTGTTGCAGCTGGATTTCCACCTGGCGCCACTCGGGACGCCCACTTATGCGCAGATCCTTGCTGTGCTTGAGTTCCGGGAACACGCCGCTGCCTACTTCGCCGGGCTTCAACTGTGCGCTGGCGCGCATCCGGGCCTGTATGGCGGCGCAGGTCTCAACGGGGATGGCGTTGTGGATTACTTCGATGAAGTCGAGCGGGGTATCGGCCGGCATGGGGTCATCCGTGGGCGTTTCAGCCCGATGGTGACCTGTGTTGGTGCAGGTGTCACCCCGTTGCCATGATTGGGAACGGGGTCACAAAGGGTCGCGCTACGTCAGGCCCGGGCGTCGTGCTCGCGGTGGTAGCGGGTGGCTTCGGCCACTTCGTTGCGCGAGCCGAGGAACACCGGCACGCGCTGGTGCAGGTGGTCGGGCTGGATGTCCAGGATGCGCTCGCGGCCGGTGGTGGCGGCGCCGCCGGCTTGTTCCACCAACAGGCCCATGGGGTTGGCTTCGTACATCAGGCGCAGCTTGCCGGCCTTGCTGGGGTCCTTCTTGTCCCACGGGTAGATGAAGATGCCGCCGCGGGTAAGGATGCGGTGCACGTCGGCCACCATGCTGGCAATCCAGCGCATGTTGAAGTTCTTGCCGCGCGCGCCTTCCTTGCCGGCCAGCAGGTCCTGCACGTAGCCCTGCATCGGGGATTCCCAGTGGCGCTGGTTGGACATGTTGATGGCAAATTCCTGGGTGTCTTCGGGAATCGTCATGCCGCGCTGGGTGAGCACGAATTCGCCGGTTTCGCGGTCCAGGGTGAACGAATGGGTGCCGTGGCCGGTGGTGAGCACCATCTGCGTGCTGGGGCCGTAGATGCAGTAGCCCGCCGCGATCTGGGCAGTGCCGGGCTGCAGGAAGCTCTCGTCGGTGGGCTGTTCGGTGCCCGCCGGGCTGCGCAGCACCGAGAAAATGGTACCGACCGAGACGTTCACGTCGATGTTGGAGCTGCCATCGAGGGGATCGAACAGCAGCAGGAAGTCGCCGCGCGGGTAGGTGTCCGGCACGGGCTGGCAGTGGTCCATTTCCTCGGAGGCACAGGCCGCCAGGTGGCCGCCCCAGGCGTTGGCCTCGAGCAGGATCTCGTTGCTGATCACATCGAGCTTCTTCTGCGCCTCGCCCTGGACGTTGCCGGTACCGGCGTCGCCGAGCACGCCGCCCAGCGCGCCCTTGCTGACCGCGATGGAGATGTTGGTGCAGGCGCGGCCAACCACTGCGATGAGCTGGCGCAGGTCGGCATTGATGCGGCCTGCGTGCTGCTCTTCAATCAGGTACCGGGTAAGCGACGTACGGGACATGGAATGGCTGCCAAAGACATTTCGGGGGCCGTATTGTGGCCCGTTCGGCAGGGCATTACGAGGCAACCGGGACACGTAACCGGTTTCAACCTGCCTGCACGAAAAGAAAAACGGCCGCACGTGGCGGCCGTCCTTCATTTCACCGTTGCAGCAGCTCAGCCCTTGGCGACGGTCGACACGGCCTTGGCCACGTACTCCAGGTTGCCCTGGTTCAGCGCGGCCACGCAGATGCGGCCGGTGCCGACGGCGTAGATGCCGTACTCGTCGCGCAGGCGGTCCACCTGCGCGCGGCTCAGGCCCGAATACGAGAACATGCCGGCCTGGTCGTTGATGAAGGCGAACTCCGGCGCACCGGCGGCCACCAGCTTGTCCACCAGGCCGTGGCGCAGGGCGTGGATGCGCTCGCGCATCTCGGTCAGTTCCTGCTCCCACAGCTGGCGCAGCTCGGGGCTGGTCAGCACGCCGGCCACCAGGGCCGCGCCGTGGGTGGAGGGGCTGGAGTAGATGGTGCGGATGATGCGCTTGACCTGCGACTGCACGGCCTTGGCGGCGTTCGCATCCGGGGCCACCACCGACAGCGCGCCCACGCGTTCGCCATACAGCGAGAACGACTTGGAGTACGAGTTGGCGACCACGAAGCTGTCGATGCCGGCCTCGGCGATGATGCGCACGGCGGCGCCATCTTCGTCGATGCCCTTGTCGAAGCCCTGGTAGGCCATGTCGATGAACGGGAACAGCTGGCGTTCCTTCAGCAGCTCGGCCACCTGCTTCCACTGGGCCACGGTGAGGTCGGCGCCGGTGGGGTTGTGGCAGCAGGCGTGCAGCAGCACCACTGTGCCCGGCTGCAGCTTGTTCAGGTCAGCCAGCATGCCGGCGAAATCCACGCCGTGGGTGGCCGGGTCGAAGTAGGCGTACTCGACCACTTCAAAGCCGGCCGCGCCAAACACCGCGCGATGGTTTTCCCAGCTCGGGTTGCTGATGGCGATGGTGGCGTGCGGCAGCAGGCGGTGCAGCAGGTCCGCGCCCACGCGCAGGGCACCGCTGCCACCGATGGTCTGCGAGGTGGCCACGCGGCCGGCGGCCAGCAGCGGCGAATCTTTGCCGAAGACCAGTTCGCGGGTGGCCTGGGTGTAGGCAGGCAGGCCGTCGATCGGCAGGTAGCCGCGCGGTTTGGCTTCACCAGCCAGCTGCTGCTCGATCTGCTTCACGGCGCGAAGCAGCGGAATGCGGCCGCTCTCGTCGTAATAGATGCCCACGCCCAGGTTGACCTTGGTGGGGCGGCTGTCGGCGTTGTATGCCTCGGTCAGGCCCAGGATCGGGTCGCCCGGGACCAGTTCCACATTTGCAAAGAAGGACACGGCGGTACTCATTCGGATGACGGATGGGGGAGGTTGGCGCGAAACTACCTCATCGTAACAAAGCCTCGGCGTGGGCGCGGCGGCCGCCGTCACGCTTGGGACCGTACCCTGTCGTGCGGTGCTCATTTTCTGGAGATTCCCCTCTGCGCATGTTCCGTCCTATCCCCTTGGCGTACTGGTGTGCGCTGCTTTCGGCCACCGCCCTGCCGAACCTGGCACAGGCCCAGGCTGCCCCGGTTTCCGCTGCCCCGATCGAGCGGCTGCCCACGGTTCAGGTGCAGGCCGCACGGGGCCAGCAGGTGGCCGATGTGGATCTGCCGGCCTCGCTTAGCACGGTGTGGCTGGATGACGATGCCAACGGCAACCTGGCCCAGATCGCTGACGCTTTGAGCGGGGTGCCCGGCGTGGTCGCGCGCGACCGCCAGAACCTGGCCCAGGACACCCAGCTTTCCATCCGTGGCTTCGGCGCGCGTTCCACCTTCGGTGTGCGCGGGGTGCGGGTGCTGGTGGACGGGGTGCCGGCCACCATGCCCGATGGGCAGGGTCAGCTCTCGCACGCCAGCATGCTTTCCGCCCAGCGCGTAGAGGTGCTGCGCGGGCCGTTCTCGGCGCTGTACGGCAACTCGTCCGGCGGCGTGGTGCAGGTGTGGAGCGCCGATGGCCAGGCCGGCGATCCCTGGCGGCTGCGGGTGGCCGGCGGCAGCGACGGCACGCTCAGCGCCGGGGCGCAGCTGCGCGGCGAGCAGGGCCCGGTGCGCTACAACGTGGCGGCCAACCACTTCCGAACCGATGGCTGGCGCGAGCACAGCGCAGCGCGCCGCGAATCGGTGAACGCGCGGCTGGGCACCGACGTGGGCGGCGGCCAGCTGGACCTGATGCTGAACTACTTCGATTCCCCCGACGCGCAGGACCCGCTGGGCCTCACCCGCGAGCAGGTGCGGCAGGACCCGCGCCAGGCCACGGCGGTGGCCACCCAGTACAACACCCGGAAATCGGTGCGCCAGGCGCAGGCCGGGCTGGTGTTCACCCGCACCCAAGGGGCCCAGACCTGGCGCGCGATGGGCTATGCCGGGCAGCGCAGCGTGGAGCAGTTCCTGGCCATTCCGCCGGGGCCGCAGGCCAACCCGCTGCATGCCGGCGGGGTGATCGACCTGGACGGCGGCTATGGCGGGCTGGACCTGCGCTGGGCCCGGCAGGGAGAGTGGGCCGGGCGGCCGCTGGAAGTGGTGATCGGCGCCAATGCCGACCAGCAGCAGCAGGATCGACGCGGTTATGAGAATTTCGTCGGCGATACGCTGGGTGTGCGCGGCGCACTGCGGCGCGACCAGGCCGACCGGGTCCGCAACGTAGACCAGTTCGCGCAGGCGTTCTGGCAGTGGGCGCCGCGTTGGTCGCTGCTGCTAGGCGTGCGCCACAGCGAGGTGCGGTTCCGCTCCAACGACCACTACATCACCGCGCGCAACCCGGACGACAGCGGCGCGCGCGACTACGCGGCCACCACGCCGGTGGCCGGGGTGGTGTTCCACGCCAGCGATGCCTGGCGGGTGTATGCCTCGGCCGGACGCGGGTTTGAAACGCCCACCTTCAACGAACTGGGCTACCGGTCAGATGGCGCGGCCGGGTTGGCGCTCAACCTCTCGGCCGCCCGCAGCCGGAACCTAGAGCTGGGCGGCAAGTGGCGCGGTGCCGGTGGCGCGTCCTTCGATGCGGCGGTGTTCCGCGCCGATACTGATGACGAGCTGGCGGTGGCCAGCAACACCAACGGGCGCAGCACCTACCGCAACATCGGCAGGACCCGCCGGCAGGGCATGGAAGCCAGCCTGCAGCTGCCGATCACCGCAGCGCTGGAGGCCAGCCTGGCCTACACCTACGTGCAGGCCACGGTGCGCGAGCCGTATCTGGTGTGCGCGGGCACCGGCTGCGCCGTCCCCAACACGGTGGTGGCGGCCGGCTCACGCCTGCCCGGCGTGCCGGAGCAGCAGTGGTTCGGGCGGCTGCAGTACCAGCCGGGCACGTGGCAGTGGGCGGGCGAGGTGGTGGCGTCAAGCGATACGGTGGTGAACGACCTGGCCACCGACCAGGCGCCGGGGTATGCCCTGTTCAATCTGGAAGCGGCCCGCAGGTGGACCACCGCGCAGGGCGCGCTGCGGGTGTTCGCGAGGGTGGACAACGTGCTGGACCAGCGTTACATCGGCTCGGTGATCGTCAACGACGGCAACCAGCGGTTCTTCGAACCGGGGCCGGACCGACGCTACAGCGTGGGCGTGCAGTGGGCGTGGCAATGATCCCCGCCCACCCTGCCCCATTCACTTGGGAATCTTGGCCGGCACGAACGGCGACGTAGGGTCACTGGCGGGGAACGTCTCCTCCAATGCCTCGTCCTGGTTGTCGCTCTCATGCGCCTTGCGCGCGGCGCGGTGGTGCTCGTGCTCATCCCCGCCCGGGTGCGGCGCGGCGGCCGGGTCCTTGCGGTCGCGGGAGGGGTGTACCTCACCGGCGTGGACCGGGTCGATGCCGGTGCGCATGTGCTCGGGCGCTTCGGAGGGCGACATGCCGGCGCCGCGGTCTTCTTCGTTCTGCAGGTCGTGCTTGGCGCGCTGTTCGCCCGGTACCGGGGCGGTGGCTTCGCGCAGGGGATCGCGTTGCATGGTGGTGGTCTCCGTGGAGGGTTGGCTGGACTGTACGCACCCCCGAGGGGAGGCCGACGTGAAGCGCAGCGCGCCGATCTCAACGGATCTGTCACGGCTGGATAACGGCGGCGGGGCTATTCCTGCCAACCCCCACCGCTGCCGGAGACGTGCCATGCCCCGCCTGGATCGCCGTACCGCACCCGCGCTGTTCAACGCCTACCTGCAGCCGGACCGGAACGCGCGCCGCGGCCGTCGTCCGCGCGCCGAAGAGCCGGAGGCCGTTGCGCAGGACTATCTGCAGTACATGCGCAGCGATTACGAACGCCGCCGCAGTCAGGGAAGGCGCAGCTGGAAGGATCTGTACCCGGCGTATGCCTTCGCGCTGACCACCCACTACGCAGACTGGCCGCGTGGCAGCGACGACGACACCGACGGCGAGCTGGCCGAGCACTGGGAACAGATGCGCGGACAGTCGCGGCTGGGCTGGCAGCAGGCGCGCGCGATCGTCGAGGACGCCTGGATGGCGCTGGACCACATGCCCGCCGCCGCAGTGCACGGCCAGCTGCAGTAAGCGGCGCGTGCAGCCGGCCTTTACGGGCCGGACACGGGCGTTTCACGCCCTGCGCGGTACAGCTGGCCTCCCGCCTTGCACTGGAGTGGCGCCGCCATGGCCCGACCGATCTGGACTGGAACCCTGTCATTCGGGCTGCTGAATGTGCCGGTGTCGCTGATGTCGGGCGAGCGCAAGACCGACCTCAGCTTCCGCATGCTCGATTCACGCGACCGCAAGCCGATCCGCTTCGAGCGGGTCAACGCCGATACCGGCGAAGAAGTGCCGTGGAAGGACATCGTCAAGGCCTACGAATACGACAAGGGCAGTTATGTCGTGCTGGATGAGGCCGATATCAAATCGGCCGCGCCGGAAAGCCACGAAACCGTGGAAGTAGAAAGCTTCGTCGACGCCAGCCAGATCGACCCGCGTTACTTCGAAAAGCCCTACCTGCTGGTACCGGGCAAAAAGGCCGAGAAGGGCTACGTGCTCCTGCGCGAAACCCTGCGCAGCACCGGCAAGGTGGGGATTGCCCGCGTGGTGGTGCGCACCCGCGAATACCTGTGCGCGGTGATGCCGCACGAGCATGCGCTGGTGCTGCTCATCCTGCGCTACCCGCAGGAGCTGGTGGACCCGGAAGAACACAAGCTGCCCACCGGCTCGCTGGCTGACTACCGGATCAGCAGCAAGGAAACGGCGATGGCCGAGCAGCTGATCGAATCGATGTCCGGTGAATGGAAGCCGGATGACTACCACGACGAATTCCGCGAACGCCTGCAGGCAGTGCTGACCAAGCGCATCAAGCAGAAGGGCGGCACCACCACCGTGGAAGACGAGCCGGCCGCGCCGCATGACGCCACCACCAACGTGGTGGACTTCATGTCGCTGCTGCAGAAGAGCCTGGATGCGAAGAAACGCACCCCGGCCAAGAAGACGGCGGTGTCGAAGGTGGTGAAGAAGGCGACACCTGCGAAGAAGGCAGCCAAGACCACCAAGGCGGCAACCAAGGCGACCAAAGCCACGAAGGCGACGAAGAAGACTGCCAAGAGCGCGCCGACGCGCAAGGCCGGGTAAGCGCCATGTCGTTGCAGGAGTACCGGCGCAAGCGCCGCTTCGGTGAAACCCCCGAACCCGATGATGAGCGCCGGGGCGCCGTCGCGCGCCGCCCCATCTTCGTGGTGCAGCTGCATCACGCCAGCGCACGTCACTACGATTTCCGGTTGGAAGCCGATGGCGTGCTGAAGAGCTGGGCGGTGCCGAAGGGACCGTCGCTGCGCGTGGGCGAGAAGCGGCTGGCGGTGGAGGTGGAAGACCACCCGCTGTCCTACGCCACGTTCGAGGGCGATATTCCCGAAGGCCACTACGGCGCCGGGCATGTGGATGTCTACGACCACGGCACGTGGGCCTGTGATGGCGACCCGCTGGAGGCGATCGCCGCCGGCAAAGTCGACTTCGTGCTGCATGGGAGCCGGCTCAAGGGCGGCTGGAAGCTGGTGCGCACCAACATGAAAGGGAAGCAGCATCAGTGGCTGCTGATCAAGCGTGATGACGAAGAGGCGCGCGATACCGACGCGGACGCGCTGCTGGAGGAAGGTGTGACCACAAAGACAAGCTCCAGCCGCTCTTCCAGGACGACAAGGACGATCAAACCGGGTGCACGCCGCAATGCCGACGCGCGCTGGGCAAAACGCGCGCTGTCGCTGCAGCATGCACGCGACAAGCCCTATCCCCACGACTTCAAACCCCAGCTCACCGATCACCGCGACACTGCACCCGACGGCGAAACCTGGCTGCACGAGATCAAGTGGGATGGCTACCGCCTGCTGGCCGATCTGCGCGATGGCGTGGTGGCGCTGCGCTCGCGCAACGGCTTGAACTGGACGGAAGATTTCCCGGAAGTGGTGCAGGCCATTCAGGCACTGCCGGTCACCGACCTGCGCCTGGATGGCGAACTGGTGGTGTTGGATGCGCAGGGCCGCAGCGATTTCACCGGCCTGCAGAAAGTGATTGACGGCACCGCCAGGCAGCCGCTGCGCTACGTGGTGTTCGACATGCCCGGCGTGGCCGGTGTGGATATCAGCCGCGCGCCGCTGCTGGATCGCAAGACACTGCTGAAGGACCTGCTGGGTGACACGCCCGGCACACTGGCATACAGCGACCACGTGCTCGATCACGGCCCGGCGGTATTCGAGGCAAGCGGCAAGGCCGGTTTCGAAGGCATCATCAGCAAGCGCGTGGATGCGCCGTACGTCAACGCGCGCTCGCCCAGCTGGGTGAAGGTGAAGCACGAGAACACCGATGAGTTCCTGGTGGTGGGATACACCGACCCGAAGGGATCGCGCAGTGGCTTCGGCTCACTGTTGATGGCTGCGCCCGACAAAGGCGGTCTACGTTATGTGGGCCGCGTAGGTACCGGCTTCGATGATGCCAAGCTGGCTGCGATGCACCGCCAGCTGAAGGCATTGGATACCGACAAGGCCGCCGTGGAACTGCCCTCGCACGTGCCGTTCAAGGCGAGCAGCGTGCATTGGGTCAACCCCACGCTGGTAGCCGAAGTCGCCTTCCGTGGCTGGGCCAAGGAAGGGCTGCTGCGGCAGGCCAGCTTCAAGCGGCTGCGCGAAGACAAGACGGCCAAGGAGCTGGGCGCGGCGGCCACTGCGGTACCTGCCAAGGCCGCGAAGGCCACCAAGGCACCCGCAAAGGCGAAAGCGCCTGATCGCTACGCCGACGGCGTGACCATCTCGCACCCCGAACGTGTGGTGTTCGCCAAAGCCAGACTGACCAAGGGCGACGTCGCCGACTATTACCGGCAGATGGCGCGCTGGATCCTGCCCGAGGTCGCCCGCCGCCCGCTGTCACTGCTGCGCTGCCCCGATGGCGTGGACAAGCAGTGCTTCTTCCAGAAGCACCACGGCACCGGCCTGGGCGATGCGGTGGAATCCATCCCGTTGGAGCAGAAGAGCGGCCGCGAGGACTACCTCTATATCGAAGACACCGAAGGCCTGCTGCAGCTGGTGCAGATGAACACCCTGGAGCTGCACCCGTGGGGCGCCAGCGTGGACGACCCCGAGCATCCTGACCGGTTGGTGTTCGACCTGGATCCCGGTGAGGGCGTGACCTGGACAGCGATCAAGGCTGCGGCACGCGATGTGCGCGACCGCCTGCAGGAGATCGGGCTGGAGAGCTTCGTACGCCTGTCCGGCGGCAAGGGCATCCACGTGGTGGTGCCACTCACGCCCAAGGCGGATTGGGCGCAGGCCAAGGATTTCTGCGAATCGTTCGCCCAGGCAATGGCCGAGCACGCACCGGATCGCTACGTGGCCACGATGAGCAAGGCCAAGCGCACCGGCGTGATCTTCATTGATTGGCTGCGCAATGCGCGCGGTGCCACAAGCGTGTGTTCATGGTCGCTGCGTGCCAGGCCATCAGCCGGCGTGGCAGTGCCGCTGCGCTGGGAAGAGCTGGGACGCATCACCGCCGCCGATGCGTTTCCGTTGCCCAAGGCGCTGCAGCGTGCGCAGAAGCTGAAGAAAGATCCCTGGGAAGGGATCGATCAGGTCAAGCAGGTGTTGCCTACGCTGTGATCGGGGGCGCGGACTCACCGAGGCCGATATCGCGCCCCCAACCAGATTCCAATCGCCTGCACCGGCAACGACACCAACAGCGACACCACGAACCAGAACGGGTAATCGCTGCCCAGGTCCCACGCGGCAAACACGGACGCGGCGGCAATCAATACCCACACCACGCCGCCATGTACGTACGGCCACATGGGCGCATAGCGCGCCGCAAATGCCGTAGCGGCAATGCCACCCAGGATCGTCCAGCCCAGGTCCCACGCCAGCCGCACCTCGCCCTCGCCCAACCCCAGCCAGGGCGCGATCCATCCACCGGCACCGCTCACCATGCCCAGCACGAACAGCGCCACGACGACGCAGAGCACCGAGAGCACTACGGTCTTCGCGGTGGACAGCGCGGACATCGCGCTCAGCCCACCAGCGCCGCCGATGCCCGCGCCAGTTCCTCGATCCCCGCCCAATCGCGCGCCTGCAGCAGCGCCCGCGTGGTCAACCAGGACCCACCGACGCACAGCACATTGGGCAGGTGCAGGAAATCGCGCGCGGTCTGCGCGCTGATTCCGCCGGTCGGGCAGAACCGCACATCGCCGAACGGGCCGTTCCATGCCGACAGCATTGCCGTGCCACCGGCCTGCACCGCAGGGAAGAACTTGAACGTATCCAGCCCGTGCTCCAGCCCCAGCATCAGCTCGGACGAGGTGGCCACGCCCGGCAGGAACGGCAGGTCGGTATCGCGCGCGGCGGCGTACAGCCGTTCGGTCGCACCGGGCGCCACCGCAAAGCGGCCACCTGCGGCCTTGACCCGCTCCATCTGGGTGGCGGTCAGCACGGTACCGGCACCGACCACCGCATCGGGCACAGCCTCCACCATCGCCTGGATCGCCTCCATTGCAATGGGGGTACGCAGGGTCACCTCGATCACCGGCAGCCCGCCGTTGAACAGCGCCTGGGCGACATGCACCGCCTCGTCCACGCTTGCAGGGGTGTACACCGGAATCACCGGGGCCAGTTTCAGGACTGCGCGTACGCGCGGATCAGCGCCGGACATCGAATCGCTCCTCGCCCGTCAGGGCCAGTACGTCAGCTTCACTGACGGGGTTGAAATCACCGGGGATGGAATGCTTCAGGCTGGCCGCGGCCAGGCCGAAACGCACGATCATGTCCGGTTCGAACCCTTGCATCATGCCATGCAGGATGCCGGCAGCGAATGCATCGCCGCCGCCAATGCGGTCGACGATGCCGATCAATTCGCGCGCGGGCGCCACCGCGCGGGTGCCGTCGCGGCCCAGCAGCATCGCGCCGAGCGTGTGGTGATCCACGCTGACCGGGGTGCGCTGCGTGCACGCCATCCACTGCAGGCGCGGGAAGGCGGCGAAGGCCTGTATCGCAGCGGCGTCCACGCGGTCGGCCAGCGCGGGCTGCTCGAACTGCCCGCCCAGCACCACGCCGATATCGCGGTAGTCGGCAAACGCCACCGTGGCGCAGCCGAACAGCTCGCGCAGGATGCGCGGTGCATCGCCTTCCCAGCGCGCCCACAGCGACGGGCGGAAGTTGCCGTCGAAGGAGACCTTGACCCCGCGCTCGCACGCCGCGCGCGCTGCGACCAGGGTCGCCTCGGCCATCGCCGGGTTCAGCGCCGGGCTCACCCCGGACAGGTGCAGCCACTGCGCGCCGCGCAGCAGCGCATCCCAGTCATAGTCGGCCGCCGTGCCCAGCGAGAAGGCAGAGTCCACGCGGTCGTAGACTACTTCGCTGGCGCGTTGCACCGCCCCGGTGGTGAGGAAGTACAGTCCCATGCGGCCGGGACGGGTCTGCACAGTGGAGGTGCCCACGCCATGCTTTCGCAGTTCCCCGGCCACGAACTGGCCCAGCGGGTTGGCCGGCAGCGTGCTGACCATCTGCACGGTGTGCCCGAAGTGGGCCAGCGAAACCCCCACGTTGGCCTCCGCGCCGCCGGCATGCACGGCCAGCTGCGGCGTCTGCAGCAGCAGCTCACGGCCCGGCGCGCTCATGCGCAGCAACAACTCCCCGAAACAGACAACACGACTCATGGCGATGGATCCCTTCGTGGTGGGCATGACCTGCGGGTCAGGGCCCGGACAGTAATGGCTAGCGGTGTCATTCTAGCGGTGCGGCGGCCTTCGTCTACCCGGCCGGTTTGTCGGAACCTATGTCCCGCAAGCGTCTACGGGACATTGAAAGTCTGTTGCGGTGCAAGATGCCCGATCTCCAACGGACTGTTAACGTCCGCCCTGACCAGCGGTGTCATTGCACTGACATGTCGCCGGATAGCTGTTTCATGTAGCACCTTGGGAGAGGGAAAACATGCAATATCGAAACATCCATAAAAAGACACCGGTTACCTTGCTCGCCCTGTCCATCGGCCTGGCGCTGAGCGGTACCACCCTGGCGCAGGATCCTGCCCCGGCCACAGCCACCGACCTGGATACCGTCACCGTCACCGGCTACCGCGCCAGTGTCGAGAAGGCGCTGGACATCAAGCGCAGCGAATCGGGCGTGGTCGACGCCATCGTTGCCGAGGATATCGGCAAGTTCCCCGATCTGAACCTGGCCGAGTCGCTGCAGCGCGTGCCGGGCGTGGTCATCACCCGTGAAGCCGGTGAAGGCCGCAACATCTCGGTGCGCGGCCTGGGTCCGGATTTCACCCGCGTCCGCATCAACGGCATGGAAGCGCTGACCACGGTAGGCGCGGGCGACCAGAGCGGCGGCACCAACCGCGGCCGTGGCTTCGACTTCAACGTGTTCGCCTCGGACCTGTTCTCGCAGCTGATCGTGCGCAAGACCGCGTCGGCCGACGTGGAAGAAGGCTCGCTGGGCGCCACGGTCGACCTGCGCACCGCGCGCCCGTTCGATTACGACGGCTACACCTTCGCCGCCAGCGGCCAGGCCAGCTACAACGCCATGGCCCAGAAGGCCGACCCGCGCGTCGCCGCGCTGATCTCCAACACCTGGGCCGATGGCACCTTCGGGGGCCTGCTGTCGGTGGCCTATTCCGAGCGCCAGGCACTGGAAGAAGGTTCCAACACCGGCCGCTGGGCCAACGGCCCGAGCAACGGCAACTTCAGCGCGTCTTCGCCGTTCGCCGCCGCGCGATCGGCCAACGTCTACCACCCGCGCTTCCCGCGCTACGTGCAGATGGAACACGAGCAGAAGCGCCTGGGCGTGACCGGCACCCTGCAGTGGAAGCCGACCGACGCCACTGAAATCTCGCTGGATGCGCTGTACTCGAAGATCGACGCCGAGCGCGACGAGCACTACATCGAAGCCATTTCCTTCAGCCGCGGCACCAGCAGCACCCCGCGCCTGGTCGGCAAGCCGAACATGATCGTCAAGGACGGCGTGATCGAGAACAACGCGCTGGTCTACGGTGAATTCGACAACGTCGACATCCGCACCGAAAACCGCCACGACGAGTGGAGCACCGAGTTCAAGCAGATCGCGTTGAACGGCCAGCACCGCTTCGGCGATGACTTCACCTTGTCCGGCAAGGTCGGCATCTCGCGCTCGAAGCACGAGAACCCGATCCAGACCACCATCATCATGGACAAGTACGATGTGGATGGTTACAGCTACGACTACCGGGGCAACAGCCGGTTCCCGAAGCTGAACTACGGCATCGACCCGACCAACCCGGCGGGCTGGGAACTGGCGGAAATCCGCCTGCGCCCGCAGTACGTCGACAATGACTTCGACACCGGCCAGGTCGATTTCAACTGGAACATCAGCCCCGGCTTCCGCCTGAAGGGCGGCATCCTGGCCAAGAACTACACCTTCAGCACCGTGGAACTGCGCCGCGCCAGCGAACTGGCCGTGCCCAACTTCCCCAACGGCACCAAGATCGTGCCGGTGGACATGACCGAGCAGGCCGGCCTGAAGGGCATCACCGGTACGCCTGACCAGTGGGTCGTGCCGAACCTGGACGCCATTGCAGACCAGTTCGACATCTACAGCAACTCGGGCATCTTCGCCGTCGCCCCGCGCGCCAACAACGTGCGCAGCGTGGATGAGGAAGACCGCGGCGGTTACCTGATGGGCGAATTCTCCACCGACCTGGGCAGCATTCCGTTCTCCGGCAACTTCGGTGTGCGCTACGTCAAGACCAAGCAGAGCTCCACCGGTCTTTCCACGCTGGCCACCGGCACCGTGTCCACCACGGTGGACCGCAGCTACGACGACACCCTGCCTTCGTTCAACGTGGTGGCCGAAGTGGCACCGGACTTCCTGATCCGCCTGGGTGCGGCCAAGGTGATGAGCCGCCCGGGCCTGGGCAGCCTGACTCCGGGCGCCACGGTGGCCGTGGCCGGCGGTGCGCGCACGATCTCCAGCGGCAACCCGAACCTCGACCCGATCCGGGCCACCAACGTGGACCTGGGCTTCGAGTGGTACTTCAGCGAAGGCGCCATGGCCGGTATCGGCCTGTTCTACAAGGACATCGAAAGCTTCGTGCAGACCACCCGCGAAGTGGCGCCCTACAGCGCCAGCGGCCTGCCGGCCGAGCTGCTGATCGGTACCGGCGCCTCGCCGGCCGATGACTTCACCTACACCAAGCCGGTCAACACCCCCGGTGGCGAGCTGCACGGTGTGGAAGCGAACTACACCCAGCCCTTCACCTTCCTGCCGGGCAACTGGTCCAACCTGGGCATCCAGTTGAACTACACCTGGGTTGAATCGCAGATCCAGTACATCAACTCCAGCGGCCAGCCGGTGATGAAGGCCGACCTGACCGGTCTGTCCAAGTCGAGCTGGAACGCCACGCTGTTCTACGAAGGCAAGGTGTTCTCCGGCCGCGTTTCGGCCACCAACCGCGACGACTACCTGACCCAGGTGCCGGGCACCGAAGCAGGCTTCAACGTGGATGGTACCCACGGCATGACCGGCACCACCTTCATCGACGCCTCGATCCGCTACGCGATCAGCGACAAGCTGGAGCTGAGCCTGGAAGGCATGAACCTGACCAACGAAGCCAGCGACGAGTGGGTGTACTCGCCGGCCACCGGTCGCCTGCCGCTGCAGTACACCGAAACCGGCCGGCAGTTCATGCTGGGCGCGCGCTACAAGTTCTGATCCATCGCAGACCCGGCGGCGGCGTGCACGTGCACGCCGCCGCTGCTGCGACGCAAGATGTTGGGGAACCGCTGCTTTGCTAGCGTGTGCTGCGTGCAGGCGTGCGGCGGGGATGTCCGCGCGCCTGCGCGCAGCGCACGTGCACTGCGTTGTGCCGCTCTCCAACGCCACTGCCGTACTGCTGAGTTGTCGAAAGGAACCTGCCATGCCGCTGCACGTTGTCCGTTCGCCCCGCCGTATCCGCCTTTCCGCCAGCCTGATGTTGCTGCTGCTGGGAGGCAGTGCCGGCGCCTGGGCACAGGGCGCGCCGCAGCTGCTGTTCCATGTGTCGGCCGACAACGGCTTCACCGCCGATACCGCGCAAGGCGAGGCGGTTCCGAACTTCCAGGACAAGGTCAAACGCGTGCCCGATGGCGCGCACGGTGCTGCCATCCAGTGGGAAGACGACGGCGTGCTGTCGTGGAACGCGCCGGGCAACATCCAGGCACAACGCGGCACCCTGGGCTTCTTCTGGCGCCCCCGCTACGCGGTGGGTGAAGCGCCGTTCGTGATTTTCCGGGTCGGCTATGCCGACCACAGCAGCTGGGACATGGCCTGGCTGCGCATCGACTGGAACGGCCACGGCTTCGATGCCTTCGTGACCGACGCCAACCTGGCACGCACCCGCGTGTCATTCAAACTGGATGCCCTTCCGTCGCCAGAGCAGTGGCAGCACATCGCCTTCGGCTGGGACGAGAACCACGGCGTGCGCCTGTACGTGGACGGCAAAGAGGTCGCCCGCCAGGAAACCACCGCCGATTACGATGCGGCGCTGGACCAGCTCGGCCTGGCCGGCCGGGTGATGGCGCCCTACCAGGTGCAGAGCCGCTATAACTTCCTGCGCGGCAGCGATGTCGACGAGATCCGGGTGTACGACCGGCTGCTGGATCCCGCCGGAATGTCCGCGCTGGCGGCGAACAAGGCACCGAGCACCGCCGTCGCCGATACCGGCGCGATGCGCGCGTGGAACCATCGCTTCGGCTGGGACAGCGCCGCTCCGCCCGCGTTGGCCAGCCCGACCACCACCATCCGCAAGATCGAGTTCGCCGACACCAAAGACCACAAGCAGTGGATGTGGAAGGCTACCGACGGCATCGCCGAGACCACCTGGCCGGGCGTGTACAACCGCTCGCGCCTGCCCGGTCGCAACGACTATTTCCAGCTGCCCGACTGGAACACCTACGTGGAAGGCGGGCAGCAGCTGGACCTGACCCTGCCTGAGGGTGAGACCGTCAACCGCATCGAAGTGCGCGGCGCGGCCTTTGGCGCGCTCAGTCACAGCGCGGGCAGCGCGGCGGCCACAACGCTGCTGCAGCGCCCGCAGGGCGTGGTGCGCAGCGTCGACCAGATTCCGGCGCAGACCGGCGGGGTGCTGCACTTCCGCAACACCGCGCAGGAAACCCCCATCCAGGAAATCTGGGCCTACCAGGTCAGCGACGCGCCCGAGCCGACCGGCACCGTCAAGCAGCGTTACCTGATCGACAGCCAGGCATTGCCCGACTACCTCAACATCACCGCGCTGCGCGACTACATCGACGGCCGCTATCCGGCGGCCGAACGCAGCACCGTGATGGCCCTGCCCAAGGGCGCAGGTTCGCGGCGGCGTGCGGCCGATACGCTGCCGGCCAACCCGCTGCCGATCGTGCACGTGCTGATTCCTTCCGGCGTGGGCGACGCCCCCGCTGCGCAGCCCTTGATCCGCAGCTGGGCGCACAGCTGGGAAAACATGCATGACGGGCTGGACGGCGTGGCCATCGACCTGCCTGCGCTGGACCTGCCGGCGGCGAAGCACGGGCTCATTCCGCTCAACATCCGCATCAAGGACCCGATCTGGCCGGCGCGCGACATGATCGACGTGTCGGTGTCGGTGAAGCCGAACGAGAAGCGCACGCTGTGGCTGGACCTGCGCGACCGCATCCTCACCGCCGACAGCCTGTGGATCAGCATCGCTTCCGGTGCGCCCGGATTCAACGCCGGCTCGCTGGACGGCGCGGAAATCCGCATGGTGTACAAGGATCGCGCCGAAGCGAAAAAGGAACATGTAGCCGACCGCTTCAACCAGGCCCGCGACAACTGGGGCTTCCTGGTCGAAGAGCACACCACCTCCAAGCGCCAGCGCCTGTATGCGCGCGTGTACGCGGACCTGACCGACCTGCTGCGGGTCGACCCGGACCACGAACTGGGGCGGCTGTACTGGAACTACATCAGCTACAACAGCCAGGGCAAACCGCCGTTCACCCAGCCCGATGCGCCCAAGGGCGTGCCGCTGTGGGCGTTCCGCCAGACCGAAGACCTGAAGTACGTGCGCCGCTTCGTGGACTGGTGGATCGACAACCGCCAGATCGCCTACGGCGATTTCGGCGGCGGCATCTCCGACGACACCGACCTGACCCAGCAGTGGCCGGGCCTGGCGCTGATGGGCGTGGAGCCGGACCGGCTCAACCGCTCTCTCACCGCGCTGTCCGACGCGGTGTACCGCAACGGCATGTTCTCCAATGGCTTGAGCACCATCGAAACCGATGAGCTGCACGCCTACGAGGAAGGCATCAACGCCAACAGCGCCATGCTCTACCTCAACTGGGGCGACCCGCTCACGGTGGAGCGCCTGATGGAAACGGTGAAGGCGTTCGACGAGCGCATCATCCTGCCCAACCCGCAGGGTCACCTGCTGTTTTCCAGCAACTGGTTCGGCGGCAACAAGGTCTACCGCGAGCCGAACTGGCAGTGGCAGAAGCCGTATTCGTTCCCGGCGCTGCACCCGGCCTTCCTGATGGGCCAGTACAACGCTGACCCGACCGGCCGCAAGCTGGTCACCGGACTGGCCGACAGCTACCTGGCCCACGCCTACACCGACGACAAGGGCCGCTGGGCGCTGCCCAACGAGATCAACTGGGCCACGGGCAAGGTGCGCGGCGGTGAGCTCAACAACGGTTCCGGCGGCGGCGATGTCATGCACACGTTCTGGGCGGCGTGGCGCTGGAGTGGCGACGACAAGTACCTGAAGGCGCTGGACTACCGCGTGCAGCGGGGTGGCCCTGGCGCACTGGCCAACCTGGGCGAAAACTTCGTCGAGGTGCTGGGCAAGGGCGCGGAGTGGAACCCCGGCCTGGTCGCCGATGCCGACGCCGGCAACACCGGGTTCTCCAGCCTGATGGCGTGGCAGGCCACTGGTGACAAGAAGTACCTGGAGGCGCTGCACGCCGATGGCATCCAGGCCAAGGCGCAGCGCGAGTACATGAACACCGAAGGCCACTGGTGGTCCGACCGCGTCGAAGCACCGAGCGAGTTCCTGCAGCGCGCCCGCCTGGGCGGTATCGCGCTCAAGCGCAACCAGAGCTGGCCGGGCCACACGGTGAGCTGGCGCTTCGCCCAGCCCGATGCAGCCGAGCAGGTCGCGTTGCTGGTGCATGCGCCGTCGACCGAGCGCTTCAAGGTGATTGCCTACAACACCGGCAAGCGCGCGGTGGATGCGCAGATGAGCACTTGGAATGTCACCGCCGGGAGCTGGCGGATGACCAGCGGGGTCGATCGCGACGGGGATGATCGGATCGACGGCAGGGCCGACGTGCGCGAGGTGACGCTGGAGCGCAGCGCGTCCGTGCCACTGCGTTTCGCGCCAGGGCAGGCGCAGGTGGTGGAGTTCGAGCTGATCCAGGCGGGCATGCCGGTGGAACAGCGGCCCGACCTGGCGGTAGGCCGTGGCGACGTGCGCGTGGATGGCCGCCAGGTGCACGTGACCGTGCACAGCCTGGGGCATGTGGGCACGCCGTTGGGCACGGCGGTGCTGGAAGATGCGGGCGGGCGCGAGCTGGCGCGGATCGAGATTCCAGCGATGGCAGCGCCCACGGATCTGGTGCCCAAGACAACCACGGTGGCATTGCCCCTGCCGGCCGGCAACCGCAGCGGCCTGAAGGTGCGGGTGATGTTGGCCGATGGCGGCGCCGAAGTGACCCAGCTCAACAACGTGGTGGCGGTCGAGTGACCGCCTACAACGTCACCGTCCCCTCGATACACGTCACGCAGGCACCCCCGATCCACAGCGCATCCGCCACCCGTTCCACCTGCACGCGGCCGGCGCGACCCATCACCGTGCCCTGGCTGATCAGATACCGGTCCGGCGCCGCGCTCTCCCGCAGCAACCACCGCGCGATACCCGCATTGAGGCTGCCGGTCACCGGATCCTCTGGTGCGGCCTCGCCGGCAATGAATGCGCGCGATTCAAACTGTGCATCCACCGCGTCGCCTTCGCCACACGCCGCGAACACGCCCACCATCAGCCCATCCAACGCCGCGTAATCGGGGCGCACCGCCAACACGGCCGCACGGCTGCGCAATCGCAACGCCAACCACGGCGGGCCGTTGTCCACCCATTGCGCATCGACCAGTTCATCCACGGCCACCCCCAATCCCGCCCGCACCTGCTCGCGCAACGACGGGTCCAACGGCCCTTCCCGCCGCAACGGCGGCGCCTCGAACGCCAACCCGGCCGCATCGCGGCGGATCCGCACCAACCCGATCCCGCACTCCTGCACGATTTCCGCCCCATGCGGCACGCCGCCATTGGCCAGCCATGCATGGCAGCTGCCCAGCGTGGGATGCCCGGCGAACGGCAGCTCGCCCAGCGTAGTGAATATCCGCACGCGGTAATCGGCACGCGGGTCGTTGGGCTTCGATACGAACGTGGTCTCGCTCAGGTTGGTCCAGCGCGCAAAGGCGGCCATGCGCGCATCGCTCAACCCATCGGCATCAAGCACCACGGCCAGCGGATTGCCCAGCAGCGGATCGGTGCTGAAGACGTTGACCTGCAGGAAGGGGTGGGACGTCATGGGCAGCGGTTCCTTGGCGGGATGTGGCGACATGCGGGCATCTTGGCGGTGAACCCTGCATCAAATCTAGGATCTTTTTCAACGCACCACCCCAATGGCCGCAGATAGCATCTGGTCGTCATCACCACACCGATGCACAGCGCCACCTCTCTTGGGGAAACACCTATGAACACCAACGTCGCCGACATTGATGAGGCGGTGCCGATCGAGGCATGTCCGCCGCCACAGCCTGACGCTTCCGGCGCAACTCACGGTTGGCGGGTGCGGGAGTACCAGGACGGCGGCGTGGACCACGTTGAAGTCCGCGACGGCACGGGCCGGGTGCAATTGGTCATCGCCTACGCCGCAGGGGTGTTCTGGGCACTCCATGTAGGATTTCCCACAGCGCGGGTGTCGTTGCCGAACTGGCGGTTGAAGTTGCCCGAGGGCGCCAGCGCCACGGAGGTCTACGCCGGAACGCGTTTCTCCCTCACCCGTTTCAGCAGAGGCGAAGAGGCGGTGTGGCGCATCCAACCCGCATGACTGCGGGTGCGGCAACGCCGCGTCACGCGGCGTCGGTTTCCATTTCCTTCATGCGGCGCTCGTACCAGCCGTCGTGGTCGGGTTCGAAGATCGCGCTGCGGGTCATTTCGCCCTGGTAGACGTGCACGGAAATGGCCAGCCGCTCGTCGCTGGTGTTGCGGATGGTGTGGTACTCGTGCGGCGGAATCAGGCTGCCGGCGCTGCCGCAGTCGCCGATCACCGACGGCTCGGCCTGGAAGCGGAAGCGTTCACCGCGGCGTTCGAGCAGCCGGTACTGGGTGACTTCCAATTGTCCCAGCCACACCCCTTCCACGCACCACAGGCCGCTGTGGTCATGCAGCGGCGTGCCCTGCCCCGGCGCCCAGCTCATCGCCACGATGCTGTAGCCGTGCGCGGGGCTGCGGTACAGCTCGCGGCGTGCGTAGTGGTCGCTGATCGGGCGGTGCACGCAGGCCGGCAGCTGGATGCGGCTGTCGGCAATGGCCTCGCAGAGCGCACCACGCAAGGTTCTGGCGATCTGCTGGGGATCGTCATGCTGCACGGCGTGATCGATGGCGGCTATCAATCGATCGCGGCCATGGAACGGCGGAAAGAGATCGCAATGGTCCTGCATGCCCCCAGTCTAGGCGATGGAGGTTAAGGACATGTTTGATCTGAATCACGGCTGATTACCGCTTTTTGGCCGGAAATCTATTGGATTTCGTTGTTCGGTTGATGCTGCCTATCGTTGTTTGGAGTGGGGCCGACTATGCGTGGGACACGCGTGGCGTGTCGCTACATCGTGCCTCGCTGTACGAACGGGGCCTGCTGGTACAGGCGTCGTTCGCCGCCACGCGGGTCGTCAGCGAGCCGTGGCGGGGTGTTGAACAGCATCGTCTGGCGGCGATCAAGCCCGTATTGCTCCCACTGCGGCAGCCCAGGGTGCTGCGGGTTGCCGGTGCGGGCGAAGGCGATCAGGGCATCGCTCATCGCTGCCGCCATGCGCTGCGCGTCGGCCGCTTCACCGGTGCGCGAACCCTCTGCCCGGGTGTTGTCGAACACCAGCGGGATATCCAGCGTGTGGAAAGCGCCCAGCCTGCCGCCGTCCAGCGGTGAGCCCCAATCGAGCTGGTACGCCCAGGTGGGCGCGCCCTGCCGCGCGCGTGCTTCCAGTTCCTCCACCGCCCCGCGCCAGGAGCGGCCGGCGGTGGTGGCGGCGAAGAACACATCAGAGGGCGTGTAGTGCGGATACAGGCGCCGATACTCGGCGATCACCACCGATGGCAGCAGATCGACGAACTGTTCCTTCTCCAGCCTGGCCGGCAACGTCTCCCAGGTCAGCGCGAAGTTGGCCGGGTCGTGGCCGAGGAACGCGCGCGTTTCGTCGTGGGTGTTGCCGATCACCATGGGGATCCCGGCGGACTGCTCGGGCGCCTGCGGCCAGAACGGGTGTGCCGGCAGCGCGCCGCCATCGACCACGGGCCCGAAGTACAGGCTGGTGTTCTCCACCCGCGACGGATCGCGCGCGCGGGTGGCCGCCAGCAGCGCCGACACCGGCAGCGCCAGCAAGCTCTCCACATCCTGTGCGCCTACCGCCTGCATGGCGATCTGCGCACGCTGGGTGGCCGCACGCGGGCCGGCCGCGGTGACCTGCTGGCCGCTCATGGTCCACGCGCGCTGGAACAGGCCGCGCGCGGCGGGCATGGCCATCAGCGTGGCGATCTTGGCGCCGCCGCCGGACTGGCCGAACACGGTGATGTTGCCGGCATCGCCACCGAACTCGTGCGCATGTTCGCGCACCCACCGCAGGGCCTGGATCAGATCGAGCTGGCCCACGTTGCCCGAATCGGCGAACCGCGCATCGCCCAGCTGTGCCAGGTACAGGTAGCCGAACACATTGAGCCGGTGGTTGACGGTGACCACCACCACATCGCCACGCTGGCACAGCGCGCTGCCGTCGTACTGCGGGTCGCTGCCGGAGCCGTTGTTGTAGGCGCCACCGTGGATGTAGAACAGGATCGGCCGGGGCTTGCCGTCGCGCAGCGCCGGCGTCCACACGTTGAGGTACAGGCAGTCTTCGCTGCCGGGGCCGTCCTCCTTGCTGCCCTGCGGCGCGGCCGGCCCGTAGGCCAGTGCATCGCGCACCCCGCGCCACGGCAGTTCAGGCAGTGCCGGCTGGAAGCGCCGGGTCGCGGTGTCCGCGCCATAGGGCACGCCAAGGAAACGGTGCACGCCCTGGTCATACCGGCCGCGCAGGCGGCCGCCGCGCACCTTCGCCAGTGAAACGGTCGGGGTGGTGCCGGTGGACGCGCCTGCAAGCGATGACGCCAGCGGCAACGTACCGGCCGCCAGCAGCATTGCGTAGCGCGCACTGTCGCGCAGGAAGCGGCGGCGCTGCAGGTCGGCAGGGGTGTACGTCATGGCGCCTTCTCCCCGTTCTGCGCCTGCATCCAGTGCAGCGCAAGGGTGGGCCACTGGGTGGCAAGCGCAGCGGGCGGCAGGCGTACACCGAAGCCGTGCCCGCCGTGTGCGAACAGGTGCATTTCACTGGGCGCGCCCGCCGCCAGCAGTGCCTGGTAGTACAGCAGGCTGTTGTGCACGGAGACCACGTCGTCGTCCTGCGCGTGGACCAGGAAGGTCGGCGGGGTCTGCGCGCTGACCTGCGCCTGCATCGAATACTGCTGCTCCAGCGCGGGCGTGGGGTGTTCGCCCAGCAGCCGGGTGCGCGAGCCGCTGTGCGCGTGCCGGCCCATGTCGATCACCGGGTACAGCAGCAGCGCGAAATCCGGGCGCGCGCTGAGCGCATCGGTGGCATCGCCGATGCCCGGCAGCGCGGTGGCGTAGCCGTTGCTCAGCCGCGCAGCAACATGGCCGCCGGCGGAAAAACCGATCACGCCGATCCGTTGCGGATCCAGCTGCCACTTCGTTGCGCCAGTGCGGATCACCCGTATCGCGCGCTGTGCATCGGCCAGTGCGGCCTGGCGGTCCCCGCGCCCGGCCGGCAGCCGGTAGCGCAGCACGAACAGGGTTACCCCACCCTGCTCCACGAAGGCCGGCACCAGCGCGGTGCCTTCCTTGTCCAGCACGATGCGCTGGTAGCCGCCACCGGGAATGACCAGGAGGGCGGTGCCGTTGGGTCTGGCCGGGCGGTAGGCGACCAGGTACGGCGCGCTGACGTTGTCGATGTAGCGGTCCGGCAGCGCGGGGTCGGCGCTGCGCTCGACCACGTTGGGCACTGCGGCGCGCTTGGGTTCCCCGGGCACCCTGCCGGCGGGCCAGAGCGCGATGCGGGTGGGCGTGCCGGAGGCGGGCTCGCTCTGCGGCACCGGGCGCTCAACGGCCTGGGCCGGCGGTGGGGCAACGGCGGCCAGCAGGCAGCCGGCCAGCAGGGACATCAACACAGCACAACGCATCCGCGGCAGTCCTCTCAGGGGTGGGCAAACGGTAGCGTGCCGGGCTCGTGCAGGCTCTGACGCGGTGCACATTGCCAATGACACCGGTTTACCATATACAGCTCATCCAAGTGCTGTCGATGGGCAGTGCAACAATTCACCGGGAGACCCGCTTGAGCAACGATCAAGGCAAACAGGACCTGCCAGAACAAGGGTTGGGCGACATCGCCCACGCGTTCGTCACCGCCCGCCAGCAGGGCCGTTCACTGCCGGATTTCCCCGGAACCATCCCGGAAGACCTGGTCACCGCCTACCAGGTGCAGGACCAGGCCATCGCGCTCTGGAACGACCAGGTGGTGGGCTGGAAGGTCGGCTACATCGCCGCCGAGCGCCGCGATGGCTCCGGCGACGACCGTCTGCTGGGCCCGATCTTCTCTCAGCGGCTCTGGAATGCTACCGGTGGAACAGTGGACATTCCGGTGTTCGTCGGCGGCTTCGGCGCGGTGGAAGCCGAGTACGTGATCCAGCTGCAGCAGGACGCCCCGGCCGACAAGCTGCACTGGACCGCCGAAGAGGCAGAAGCCCTGCCCGCCAAGCTGTTCATCGGCGTGGAAGTGGCCAGCAGCCCGCTCGCCACGATCAACAAGCTGGGCCCGCGCGTAGTGGTGTCGGACTTCGGCAACAACAACGGCCTGGTGCTGGGCCCGGAGATTGCGGACTGGACCTCGCTGGACGATGCCGACCTGCGCGCCGAAACCCGCATCGAAGGCGAAGTGGTAGGCACCGGTGGCGCCACCCTGCTGCCGGGCGGCCTGCGCACCGCGTATGCCTTCGCGCTGGCCCGTTCGGCCCAGCGTGGGCGCCCGCTGAAGGCCGGCGATCTGATCGCCAGTGGCAATGCCACCGGTATCCATGACATCGCCGTAGGCCAACAGGCACTGATCCGTTTCGCCGGTTACGGCGACATTACCTGCAGGGCCATCGCCGCCGGGTAACCGGGTGGCCATGGCGAGTACGCTTGGGAGGGCGCAGATGATTACTCGCAGAAGTTTCCTTGCCACCAGCGTGGGCGCGCTCAGCGTGCCCCTGTTGTCGGCCGGGTGTTCACGTTCCAACGGTGACGCGCCCGATGGCGCGCGCCTGCTGACCGCAACCGATGTGCATGTGGCCGACTACCCCACCGTGACCGCGGTGAAGTGGATCGGCCAGCAGCTGGAAGCGAAGACCGGCGGCCGCCTGCGGCTGCGCCAGTACCATTCGGGCCAGCTCGGCCGCGAATCGGAAGCGATCGACATGGCCCGCTTCGGGGTCATCGACATTACCCGCGTGTATTCCGGCGCGCTCAACAACGCCTTCCCGCTCACCCAGGCGCTGTGCCTGCCCTACGTGTTCGATTCGGTGGCGCACATGCGCCGCGCGCTCGACGGCGGCGTGGCCGATACCGTGCTGCGCGGCTTTGAAACCCGCGACCTGGTGGGGCTGGCGATCTACGATTCCGGCGCACGCTGCTTCTACAACACCAAGCACCCGATCGTGGAACCGAAGGACCTGCACGGCCTGAAGCTGCGCGTGGCCTCCTCGGACATCTTCATCCAGCTGATGCGCCTGCTGGGCGCCAACCCGACCCCGATGTCGCTGGGCGACACCTTCTCGGGCATGGAAACGCACATGATCGACGGTGCGGAAAACAACATGCGCAGCTTCCACTCCAGCCGCCACTTCGAGGCTGCGCGCTACTGGTCGCAGAGCGACCATTCGTATGCGCCGGACGTGCTGCTGATGTCGCGCCGCAGCTTCGAGTCGCTCAGTCCGGAAGACCGCCAGCTGCTGCTGCAGACCGCGCGCGAATCGGTGGGGGTGATGCGCCAGCAGTGGGATGCTTCGGAAAGCACCGCCCGCCAGGCCGTGGCCGATTTCGGCATCCAGTTCAACGAGGTCGACATGCCGGCCTTCCGCAAGGCCGCCGACCCGTTGCTGCAGCAGTACCTGCAGCAGCCGGAGCTGGCCGCCCTCACCCGTCGCATCCGCGACTTCGCCTGAGGCCTGCCGCGATGTCCGACCCGACTTCCGAAACCACCGCCGACCTGCGCACGCTGCCGCAGCGCGCACTCGACGGCATTGCCGACATCACCATCTACATCGCCGTACTTGCCCTGCTCGGGCTGGTGGTGGTGCAGGGCTGGCAGGTGTTCGCCCGCTATGTGATCAACGATTCGCCCAGCTGGACCGAGCCGGTGACCCTGCTGCTGCTGGCCACCGCCATGAGCCTGGGCGCGGCCACCGGCGTGCACACCCGTCGCCACTTTGGCTTCTTCCTGCTGGCCGCGCACATGCCCGCCGGCCTGCGTCGCGCGGTGGATGTATTCGCCTCGCTGGTGGTCGCGGTGCTGGGCGTGGTGATCGCCTGGTGGGCCGGCGTGCTGCTGCTGGATGGCCTGGATATCAAGGCGGCTGGTGCCAACCTGCCCCAGAGCATCAACTACCTGCCGCTGTGCATTGGCGGTGCACTGATGGCGGTGTTCGCCGTGAACCAGATGGTGCAGGCCGTGCAACCGGCCGTCGCTGAAGCAGAGGGAGACCGCTGAGTCATGGGTATTACGATTCTTTTCACTGTATTCGCGCTGCTGCTGCTGCTCGGCGTGCCGGTGGCCTACGCACTGGCGGCGGCGGCGCTGGCAACCCTGTGGTACCTGGACCTGCCGACGCTGGTGCTGGTGCAGCAGATCTCGGCCGGTACCGGCTCGGCATCGCTGATTGCGATTCCGTTGTTCATCTTCGCCGGCGAAATCATGATGCGCGGCGGCATTTCCGAACGCCTGATCGCGCTCGCCTCGTCGCTGGTCGGGCGCCTGCGTGGCGGCCTGGGGCAGGTCTCGATCCTGTCCTCGCTGTTCTTCGGCGGTGTATCGGGCTCGGCGATCGCCGACGTGTCGGCGGTCGGCGGCACGATGATCCCGCAGATGGTCAAGCGCGGCTACGACCGCGACTTCGCGGTAAACGTCAGCATCACGGCTGCATTGGTGGCGCTGCTGGTGCCGCCGTCGCACAACCTGATCCTGTTCTCGGCCGCCGCCGGTGGTGGCCTGTCCATCGCCGACCTGTTCGCGGCAGGCATCATGCCGGCGCTGCTGATGACCGTGGCACTGATGGTCACCGGCTATGTGGTGGCGCGCCGTCGCGGCTACGGGGTGGAAGTGTTCCCCGGCTGGCGTGCGGTGCTGCTGCGCATGGTCTCGGCCCTGCCCGGCCTGGGCCTGGTGGCGCTGATCTTCGTGGGTATCCGTGCCGGCATCTTCACCGCCGTTGAAAGCGCGGCCATTGCCGTGGTGTATGCCCTGCTCGTGACCACGGTGCTGTACCGCCAGCTCGACTGGCGCGAGTTCCTGGGCACGGTGACCCATGCCGCGCGCAGCACCGGCGTGATCCTGTTCGTCATTGCTACCGCGGCGGTGTTCGGCTGGCTGCTGGCCTACCTGCAGGTACCGGCGGCCGCAGTGGAGTTCCTGCAGTCCTTCGCGCACAGCAAGTTCATGGTGCTGTTGATGATCGTGGTGATGCTGCTGCTGCTGGGTACCTTCATGGACCTGGCGCCGATGATCCTGATCTGCACGCCGATCTTCCTGCCGGTGGCCAAGGCCTACGGGATCGACCCGATCCACTTCGGCCTGGTGCTGGTGCTGACCGGCGGCCTGGGCCTGGTGACCCCGCCGGTGGGCTCGGTGCTGTTCATCGGCACGGCGATCGGCAAGATCAGCGTGGGCGAAAGCATGCGGTCGATCTGGCCGTTCTGGTTCGCGGCGCTGGCGGTGCTGTTCATCGTCACCTTCTTCCCGCAGCTGTCGCTGTGGCTGCCGGCGCTGCTGCGCGCCTGACCGCGCGGCGGCCCCGTGCCGCCATCGCGGATGTGGACCCGCCTTCGCGGGCGGGTCCTGCACCGAACCAGGGAGACACCCCATGCGTATGAAGACCCTGCTGGCCGGGTTGGCCACCGCCGGCCTGCTGCTCGCCGGCGCCCTGCATGCCGCCGATGTGCCGGCCACGTCGTGGAAGCGTGGCATCGAGAACCAGCGCCAGGCCGACCTGGGCAACGGCACCTTCCTCAACCCGGTGTTCGCCGGCGACCGCCCCGATCCGTCGGTGCTCAAGGATGGCGACGACTACTACCTCACCCTGTCCTCCTTCGACGCCTACCCGGGCCTGCCGATCTGGCATTCGCGCGACCTGGTGAACTGGCAGCCGCTGGGCCACGCGATCACGAAGAATGTCGGCGCGATCTGGGCACCGGACATCGTCAAACACGACGGCCGCTACTTCATCTACTTCCCGGCACGCACCGGCGAAACCCGCAGCAACTTCGTGGTGTGGTCGGACAACATCCGCGGGCCGTGGAGCGAGCCGATCGACATCGGGCTGGGCGGTTACATCGACCCCGGCCATGCGGTGGGCGAAGACGGCAAGCGCTACCTGTTCCTCAGCGGCGGCGCCTACGTGCAGCTGGCCGACGATGGCCTGAGCGTGGTGGGCAAGCCCAAACACGTCTACGACGGCTGGAAGTACCCGGAAAGCTGGGACGTGGAGGCCTATGCGCAGGAAGGGCCGAAAATCAATTTTCACAACGGCTGGTACTACATGACCACCGCCGTGGGCGGCACCGCCGGTCCGCCGACCGGGCACATGGTGATCACCGCGCGCTCGCGTTCGATCCACGGCCCGTGGGTGAACGCGCCGAACAACCCGATCACCCGCACGAAGTCCGCCAGTGAGCCGTGGTGGTCGCGTGGCCATGCCACCGTGGTGGAAGGCACCGACGGGCGCTGGTGGATGATCTACCACGGCTACGAGAACGGCTACTGGACCCTGGGCCGCCAGGCACTGCTGGAACCGATCGCGTGGACCGACGATGGCTGGTTCGTGGCCAAGGGTGGCGATCTCGGCCAGCCGCTGGCCAAGCCCTCGGGCGAGTCGGTGGGCCCGCACGGCATGGCGCTGTCGGACGACTTCACCGGCAGGACCCTGGGCGCGCAGTGGTCGTTCTTCAACCCGGCCCAGGACGAGTACAAACGCCTCGGCTTCAGCGCCAACGGGCTGACCCTGCAGGGCAAGGGCGACACCCCGAAGGACAGCTCGCCGCTGACCGCCATCGCCGGCGACCAGGCTTACCAGTTCGAGGTCGAAATGGACATCGCGCCCGGCGCGGTGGGCGGTGCCCTGCTCTTCTACAGCGACCGGCTGTACGTGGGCGTGGGCAGCAACGGCGAGAAGTTCATCATGCACCGCTACGGCGAGGAGCGGCCCACCCGCCTGGCCCCCAGTGCCAAAGGCGGCAAGCTGTGGCTGCGGGTGACCAACAACCGCCACATCGTGACCATCCATTCCAGCACCGACGGCAAAACCTGGCAGAAGTACCCGGTTCAGATGGAAGTCTCCGGCTACCATCACAATGTGGCCGGGAAGTTCCTCGCCCTGAAGCCGGCCCTGTACGCTGCCGGCGACGGCAAGGTGACCTTCCGCCAGTTCCGCTACCGCGCCCTTGATTGAGGGCGCCGGTAGACTCCTTCGACCTCTCATGGTTTGAACACATGTCACTGCGCAGCAAGACCGACCCCTCACCGCACGGGTTGACCAAGGGCAAGGCCGCCACGATCAATGACATCGCGCGGCTGTCGGGTGTATCCAAGAAAACGGTTTCGCGGATCATCAACAACTCGCCACTGGTGCGCAAGGACACCCGTGAGAAGGTGGAAACGCTGATGCGCGAGGTGGGCTACACGCCCGATCCGCTGGCGCGCGGGCTGGCCTTCCGCCGTTCGTTCCTGATCGGCATGGTCTACGACAACCCCACCGCGCAGTACATCGTGGACATGCAGTACGGCGCGCTGGACGCGCTGCGCGGCTCCAGCTTCGAGCTGGTGGTGCACCCGTGCGATTCGCGCAGCCCCGGCTACATCGAAGGCGTGCGCCGCTTCGTGCAGCAGCAGAAGCTGCACGGGGTGATCCTCGTGCCGCGTGCCTCGGAAGACCAGGCGCTGGTGGACATGCTCGATGAGATCGGCTGCCGCTTCACCCGCATCGCCGCGCTGCCGCTGGATGACACCTCGCAGATGGTGGTGACCCACGACCGCGACGGCGCCGCCGAAGCGGCCGATTACCTGCTGTCGCTGGGCCACCGCGACATCGCGCTGGTCACCGGCCCCAGCGCCTACCGATCGGCGCACGAGCGCACCGCCGGCTTCATCGACGCCCTCGCCCAGCGCGGTATCGAGTTGCCGCCGGGGCGCATCGTGGAAGCCGGTTATACCTTCGAATCGGGCGTGGCCGCCGCCGAGAAACTGCTGCTGGGCAAGCAGCGCCCGACCGCGATCTTCACCGGTAACGATGAAATGGCCGCCGGTATCTACAAGGTGGCGCTGCGCGCGGGCATCAACATTCCGCGCCAGCTGTCCATCATCGGCTACGACGACAGCCCGCTGGCCTCGCGCCTGTGGCCGTCGCTGACCTCGGTGCGCCGCCACACCCGCGACACCGGCCGCACCGCCGCCGCGATGCTGGTCCAGCCCGACGGCCAGGCCGCGCTGCAGATCGCCAGCGTGCGCCCGCACCTGATCGTGCGCGATTCGTGCCAACCGCCGGAGGACTGACGGGACGGTGCGGGTCACGACCAACGGTCGTGACCTACCGGCAAGGCAGCCCATCCGGCCGAACGCCCCACGAGATGATTCCACGCTGTAGGTCACGACCGTTGGTCGTGACTTCCCACCGATCCCGCAATGCAAAATGACACCGGTTTCCTCCTTGGCTAGAATGGGGGAAATCGCGCCGGGGCCGCCCCGTCGGCCCACCCCTGCTCTGGAGACGCCATGTACTGCAAGACCCACTACGCTACCCATCCCGACGCCATCAAGGGCGCCAGCAACGACGACCTGCGTGAGCTGTACCTGCTCGACGGCCTGTTCAATGCCGACGCGGTGACCCTGAAGTACACCCACTACGAGCGCTTCGTGCTCGGCGGTGCGGCCCCGGTGAAGGGCCCGGTGGCGCTGCCGAAGCAGACCGAACCGGCCTCCGCTGCTGGCCATGCGTTCCTGGAGCGCCGCGAGCTGGGCATCATCAACGTCGGCGCCGGCAGCGGCACCGTCACCGTCGACGGCACCGTGTACACGCTGGGCCCGAAGGACGGCCTGTACGTGGCCATGGGCAGCGAAGAGGTGGTATTCGCCTCCGATGATGCCGCCAACCCGGCGCAGTTCTACCTGGCCTCGACCCCGGCGCACGCGCGCTTCGAGACCAAGCAGCTGTCCATCAAGGATGCGGTTGCGCTGGAGCGCGGCGCGCTGGAAACCAGCAACGAGCGCACCATCTACCAGTACATCGTGCCGGCCACCTGCCAGTCCTCGCAGCTGCTGCTGGGCCTGACCGTGCTGAAGCCGGGCAGCGTCTGGAACACCATGCCGCCGCACCTGCACGACCGCCGCAGCGAGGTCTATTTCTACTTCGACCTGGGCCAGAACGACCGCGTGTACCACTTCATGGGCGAGCCGGACGCGCAGCGCCACATCGTGATCCAGAACAACGAAGCGGTGGTGTCGCCGCCGTGGTCGATCCACATGGGTGCCGGCACCAGCAACTACGCCTTCATCTGGGCGATGGGCGGCGAAAACCTGGATTACACCGACATGCACGTGCTGGACATCTGCCAGCTCAAGTAACCCACACCGCATTGGATAAGGACCGTAACTGCAATGGCTAATCCGTTCAGTCTGGAAGGCAAGGTCGCCCTCGTTACCGGTGGCAACACCGGCCTGGGGCAGGGCATCGCCGTGGCGCTGGCCCAGGCCGGTGCCGATGTGGCCGTGGCCGGCATCGCGCCGCCCACCGACACCATCGCAAAGATCACCGCGCTCGGCCGCCGCTGCCTGGCGGTGGAAGCAAACCTGATCAGCATCGAGCCGGTGGAGCGGGTGATCCGCGAAACCATCGAAGGGTTGGGTGGCCTGGATATCCTGGTCAACAACGCCGGCCTGATCCGCCGCGCCGATGCGGTGGACTTCAGCGAGCAGGACTGGGACGACGTGATGAACGTCAACATCAAGTCCGCGTTCTTCATCTCGCAGGCCGCCGGCCGCCACTTCATCGCGCAGGGCCGCGGCAAGATCATCAACATCGCCTCGATGCTGTCCTTCCAGGGCGGAATCCGGGTGCCGTCGTACACCGCCAGCAAGAGCGGCATCGCCGGCATCACCCGCCTGCTGGCCAATGAGTGGGCCAACAAGGGCATCAACGTCAACGCGATCGCCCCGGGTTACATGGCCACCGACAACACCGCCGCCCTGCGCGCCGACCAGGACCGCAACAAGTCCATCCTCGACCGCATTCCGGCCGGGCGTTGGGGTACTCCGGAAGACCTCGCCGGTACGGCGGTGTTCCTGGCGTCCAGCGCGTCGGATTACGTCAACGGTTCGGTAATTCCCGTTGACGGTGGTTGGCTGGCTCGGTGATGCATGGGTATCGACCAACGGTCGATACCTACCGGGATCAGATCGTCGGCCGCGAACCCGCGGCGCAAGACCGGTAGGTACCGACGGTTGGTCGGTACCCCCGCCAAACGTCCTGACGGTAGCGCCGGCCGTTGGCCGGCCCTCCTGGAGCCCGAACATGCCCCGCTTCCTGCTCCCGATGCTTTTGTTGTTCGCGGCGGTCACCACACACGCGGCGCCGCAGCGTGTTTTCATTGCCGGCGATTCCACCGCTGCCGACTACGGCCCCGAACGCGCGCCGCTGATGGGCTGGGGCCAGGCCCTGCCGAGTTATCTGGACCCCGCCGTCTGGCAGGTCCGCAATCACGCCAAGGCGGGCCGCAGCGCACGCAGCTTCATCGAGGAAAAACGCCTCGATGCGATTGCGGCCGAGATCCAGCCCGGCGACGTGCTGCTGATCCAGTTCGGCCACAACGACGCAAAATTCGAAGACCCCACCCGTTACGACGACCCGGACACCGCCTACCCGCAGTACCTGATGCGCTACGTGCAGCTGGCCCGCGACAAGCGCGCCACGCCGGTGTTGATCACCCCGGTGGCGCGGTTGCTGTACGACTTCGGTTCGCTGCTGGACACGCACGGGCTGTACACCCAGGCGGTGAAGCAGCTGGCCGCGCGCGAACAGGTGGCGCTGATCGATCTCAACGCCAGCTCCACGCGCTGGATCCGCGCGCTGGGCGAGCAGGGCGCCAAGCCATACTTCATGTTCGTACCCGAACAGAACAAGGCCGACGGCACCCATTTCAGTACCGCCGGTGCCACCGCCGTGGCCTGCCTGGTGCTGCGTGACTGGGTGGCGTTGCAGCCAACGCTGAAGCCGGCCTTGAAGCGCGACATCGATTGCGATGTCAGCCAGGCCGCAGGGCAGGGCGCTGACCCGGCCAAGCCGTCGAAGGTTGTCCATGAGCGCGATATCGCCATTACCCAGCCCGGTCCGCATGGCGGTGCCGGCCCGACCACGGCGTATCCGTTCTTCGCCGACGACAAGGACCTGCCGTTCGTGCTGCGCAAGCGCGTGCTGCACAAGGGCGCCGGCATCGGCCTGCACCCGCAGCACAAGGACGAGATCTATTACATCGTCAGCGGGCAGGGCAGCTACGTACTGGATGGCAAACAGTACGACGTGGCGGCCGGCGACGCGCTGCTTACCCGGGTGGGCAGCCTGCACGCGCTGCAGCAGCGGGGTGAGCAGGATCTGGTGGTGCTGCTGGCGTACCCGCGGTGAAGGCGCAGCCGGGCAGGGCCCGGTGGGTCGGCTTCTGGCAGGTCCCCGGCGATCATGCTGCCGCACGACCAACGGTCGTGCGCTACCGCCGCCGCGCACCGTGTCACGACCATTGGTCTCAGCGCACCGTCCCGGCGGTAGGTCACGACCGTTGGTCGTGACGCTTCAACCTTACACGTCGCCGCCTTCCGCCCAGCCCTCGCCAGTGCCCTTCTGGAACACGCGGTCGCCGTCCTGCACATCACCGGCCGGCAGGTGCTCCTGCGTTTCCAGAGCGGCGTAGATCGGGGTGAAGTCCGGCGCGGTCGCTTCCATCAGCTGCTCGTAGCTGTCGATGACGAAGTAGGTCTGCTGGAATGTGTCGATGCGGTAGCGGGTGCGCATGATGCGCTCCAGGTCGAACCCGATCCGGTTCGGCGCAGCCGATTCCAGCGAGTACAGCGATTCGCCCTTGGACGAGACGATGCCCGCGCCGTAGATGCGCAGTCCTTCGGGCGTATTGATCAGGCCGAACTCCACCGTGTACCAGTACAGGCGGGTGAGGTGCTGCAGCGCTTCGGGGCCGATCGCGTGCGCCTTGACGCCGCCGCGGCCGTAGGCGGCCATGTAATCGGCGAACACCGGGTTCATCAGCAACGGCACGTGCCCGAACAGGTCGTGGAACATGTCCGGTTCGGCGATGTAGTCGATCTGGTCCGGGCGGCGGATCCACCAGGTGACCGGGAAGCGGCGGTTGGCCAGGTGGTCGAAGAAATCCAGTTCCGGCAGCAGGCCTTCCACGCCAACCAGAGTCCAGCCGGTGGCGGCGCCCAGCACTTCGTTGAGCTGGTCGAAGCGCGGAATCATGTGCGCGTTCATGCCCATCTCGTCCTGCGCCTGCAGGAACTCCTTGCTGGCTCGGCCCACCAGCAGCTCACGCTGGCGCTGGTACAGGGTGCTCCAGGTGGCGTGGTCGTCGGCGGTGTAGCTTTCCCACGGCTGTTCCACCACGGCGGTGGTGTACACCGGCACGTAGCCCTTGTCGGTCTGCTGGTGTTCGACGCGGCGGGGGGCGGTGGCGGTTTCCATCGAGGTGGGCTCCTGGGAAGTGACCCCTTGATGCTAGGGCAGGGTGCGCGCAAGAGGATTGCAAAGTTGCGCGGATCTGCCGACCTGGCGCAATATCGTTGCGTCCAATCAATGTTGCGGAGCAGCAATGTCCGGAGATGCCCAGTTCGACCGCACGGATCTGCGTCTTCTGGCGGAGATCCAACAACATGGCCGCGCCACCAACGCCGAACTGGCGGCGCGGGTGAACTGTCCCCGTCGGCCTGCCTGCGGCGGGTGCAACGGCTGGAAAGCGAAGGAGTGATCGCCGGCTACGGCGCGCGACTGGAACCGCGCCGGATCGGGCTGGGGCTGCAGGCCTTCGTCCGCGTGCAGCTGGAAAAGCACGACCAGCACGCCATCGGCGTGTTCGCCGACAGCGTGGTGGACTGGGATGAAGTGGTGGCCTGCCATGCGCTGACCGGCGACATGGATTACCTGCTGCACATCTACGTGCGCGACCTGGAGCACTTTTCCAGCTTCCTGCTCGACAAGCTGCTCAATGCAGCGGGCGTGGCCGACGTGAACTCCAGTTTCGTGCTGCGCACGGTGAAGGACTTCAGGGCGTTGCCGTTGTCGCAGCTGGAATGACGCAATTCGACATTCCAGCGGTAGAGCCGACTGTTAGTCGGCTGCCCTTTGCGCAGACTCCGCCGCCCGTGCGGAGAGCAGCCGACTAACAGTCGGCTCTACCGCGGG
Source organism: Stenotrophomonas sp. Steno-Z4 (assembly GCF_056393145.1). Classification (NCBI taxonomy): domain Bacteria; kingdom Pseudomonadati; phylum Pseudomonadota; class Gammaproteobacteria; order Lysobacterales; family Lysobacteraceae; genus Stenotrophomonas; species Stenotrophomonas sp. Steno-Z4. The sequence goes on from NZ_JBWJPC010000002.1 coordinate 120,466, forward strand.
CGGCGTCCAGAGATGACGCGGTTTACCCCTCGCACTTTTCCTTGCGGCCCATCAGCTTGCCCACGCGCGAGGGTTCGTCGCACTTCGGCTTGGGCGGGGGCGGCGCCGCTGCCGCCGCGCGTGCCTTCTGCAGCTGCTGGATCTTCGCGCGGATCTGCGGCATTGCCGCCATCGCGGCCTTTTCGCCCTCCAGGATCGCGTAACCGCGCTGGCTGAAATCGGCCGCGCCGATGTCCAGCACCTTGGGGCGGATGATGATGTCGGCACGCGCCAGTTCCTGCTCGCCCAAGCGCTGGCCCATGATCGAGATGGACTGGTTGACGATGCCCAGCATGCCGGTCGGCGATTTGCCGCTGGCCTTGCTGGAGATATCCACCGCGATGACGAAGTCCGCGCCCAGTTGGCGCGCGGCATCCACCGGCACTGGGCTGACCACGCCGCCGTCGACGAACAGGTTGCTGCCGATCTTCACCGGCTCGAACACGCCCGGGATGCTGCTCGAGGCACGCACCGCCTGGCCGACGTTGCCGCGCACGAACACCGCACGGTCGCCGGTATCGAGGTTGGTGGCCACGGCGGCGAACGGCTTCTTCAGCTTTTCGGCCGGCTTGTTGTTCACCTGCGCGTTGACGTAATCCTGCAGCTTCTGGCCCTGCACCAGGCCGCCGGAAAACAGGCGCACGTCGCGGATGCTGGCCTCATCCAGGGCCACGGCCTTGGACTGCATCTGGAAGGCATCCATGCCGCTGGCATACAGCGCGCCAACCACGCTGCCGGCGCTGGTGCCGGACACCACGACCGGCTCAAAGCCATTGGCTTCCAGCATCTTGATCACGCCAATATGCGCGAAGCCCTTGGCCGCACCGCCGCCCAGCGCGATGCCGATCTTCACCGGCTTGGCCGGTGCGGCAGGCACCGCCACCGGGGTAACCGGGGTGGGACGGGCGTTCTCGCCCCCACAGCCAGCCAGCAGGCCGAGCAGGGCAACAGACAGCGTCAGGCGGGTGCGGCGGAAGGCGGTCATGGCGTCGGCGGAAAGTGAATGGGCATTAGCATAGCGGTAGCGCCGGCCGTTGGCCGGCCTTCGAGATGGTTGGGGCGGGGGGCGTTTAGCGGGGCGTCGGGCCGACCATGTCGCGTGGCTGCTCGGTAGTACGTACTGGGTACCGGCGCCAGCAAAAAAGAGGCCCGCTTGCGCGGGCCTCTCGGTGCCTTTCGGCCAAATGTACTGCGTGTGCCTTTCGGCCAACGCCACCAGTTTATGGACCAGGGTCGACGGGTGCAAGCTGAAACGAAGCCATCGAGCTGTCAAGAAGGCCGTGGAATCAACGGGTTGCCTCGGATTCAAGGGCTTCCGGAGGCCCGGGGGAGTGCTGGAGTTCTCGATCCATTTGCGACAAATCGCGCACGGCGTCGAGGAGGCCTTGGCAGCCTATGGCCCTGATCACTGCACGCTGGATGGACGCGAGGCAGTCATCAGACACCCTTGGGGGTGGCGAACCGCGTCGATTCAGTGGTCTCAGGCGGTTCCGGTCGACCGTCTGGACCATGTTGGACTTGGCCCAGCAGGTCGGTGCGTTCCGGTACCTGACAAGGTCGGGCAGTTGGGAACGCTCCAGACGGACATGCAGTCCTCTGGCCTCGCCCGCTTTCCGGGGATTGTTGTGGCAGTCCTGCGTGGTGCTGATGGGAACGACCAGATACTGGCCCTTGTGGTCTCCAAGGATGACAACGGGACGGGGCTTCTGGATCTCGTAGGGAATAGGGCCTTGGAACTCGGTTCTGGTGTACTCGGTTCGGCCATTGGTCCCAGCCATGACTGGCGCTCCGTCCGGGTCCAGGAGTGGGCGGTATCTGCCGAAAAGACATTCGTAAATCTCGCCGCGCTTGATTCGGGAATTCATTGCAGAACCCTTTCTGGATCGCCCGGTTTGTAGCACCGGCCGCGATCGAAGACAGGTACTGACTCACCATTCGGGTGTGATCATCGTTGCGCCAGGAAGGCATCCACACGAGCCCGCCTGAAGGCAGAAGCCATTCCAGGCGCTATGGCCAGATCCACTGCGTCATTCTGCGCGGAACTCGTTGTCGTGACTGGCTACGCAGCGTCTAACCACCGTTCTGGGCTTCCGGCAGCAGCGATTCGGAGCCGGTGCCGTTCCCTGAAGGCGTTCATCCAGCCGTTCCCGTTTCACATTTCCGGGACCGGATCCTGATAATCAGTGGTCCGCATTTGCGACGCTGTTGTTGTACTGCAACAATTGTCTGGTAGCGCCGGTCCACCACCCTTCCCAACACAGCCTAATCGCCATGTTCCCGAACCGCACTGCCCACGGCCGTACTCCGTCCGTGCATCCCCTCGTTGTCGCGCTTGCCGCCCTGCTGCCATTGACGGCCGCAGCCCAGGACGCCCCCGCCACCAAGGATCCGGTGGCACTCGACACCCTGCAGGTCACGGCCCAGCGCCGCGTCGAAAACGCCAAGGACGTGCCGGTCTCGATCTCGGCCATCCAGGGTGAAAAGCTCGACGTGCTCGGTTCGGCCGGCGACGACATCCGCTTCCTGTCGGCCCGCGTGCCGAGCCTGAACATTGAATCGTCCTATGGTCGTGCCTTCCCGCGCTTCTACATCCGCGGCCTGGGCAACACCGATTTCGATCTCAATGCCTCGCAGCCGGTGTCGCTGGTGTATGACGATGTGGTGCAGGAAAGCCCGCTGCTGAAGGGCTTCCCGCTGTTCGACCTGGCCGGCGTGGAAGTACTGCGCGGCCCGCAGGGCACGCTGTTCGGGCGCAACACGCCGGCCGGCGTCGTGAAGTTCGATTCGGCCCGCCCGTCGCAGGATGCCGATGGTTACGTCAAAGTCTCCTACGGTACCTATGACACCTGGAACACCCAGGCCGCCTACGGTGGCCCGCTGACCGACCGCTGGTCCGCGCGCGTGTCGGCGCTGTACCAGCGCCGCGACAACTACGTGGACAACACCCGCCCGAACGCACCGGCCGAAGGCTTTGAAGGCTACGACGAAGCCGCCGGCCGCGTGCAGTTCCTGTACGAAGGCGACGAGTTCGAAGCGCTGTTCAACCTGCACAAGCGCAAGCTCAACGGCACCGCGCGCCTGTTCCGCGCCAACATCATCCAGCCGGGCAGCAACGCGCTGGTGGAAAACTTCGACCGCGACAAGGTCTCCAACGACGGCGAGAACTTCTCCGAACTGGAAACCTGGGGCGGCAGCGCGCGCCTGCAGTGGAACCTGGGCAGCGTGACGCTGCACTCGATCACCGGTTATGAAACCGCCGAATCGCTCAACCATGGCGACATCGACGGCGGCTACGGCGCCAGCTTCCTGGGCGCCGGCAACTACGGCCCGGGCTTCATTCCCTTCCCGTCCGAATCGGCCGACGGCCTGCCGCACCACCGCCAGTGGACCCAGGAATTCCGCGTGGAATCCAACGAGTGGGGCCGCTTCGACTGGCAGGCGGGCGTGTTCTACTTCGATGAAGACGTCACCATCGACAGCTTCAACTACGATTCGCTGACCCCGGGCAACCCGCAGACCGGCCATGCCGTGCAGAGCCAGCGCAACAAGGCGTGGGCAGCGTTCGCGTCCGGCGATTTCGACGTGACCGACAAGTTCAAGCTGCGCGGCGGCGTGCGCTACACGCAGGACAAGAAGGACTTCACCGCCAGCGTGCTGCAGGCGGTACCGGGTGGCACGCCGGTGAGCGGTCCGTACATCGCCAACACCGACGTCGACGATGTCAGCTGGGACCTGAGCGGTGTGTACCAGGTCACCGACAACTTCAACGCATACGCACGCGTGGCCAAGGGTTTCCGCGCGCCGTCCATCCAGGGCCGCCTGGCCTTTGGTGGCGTGTCGCAGGCCGATTCGGAGAAGGTGATTTCGTATGAAATCGGCGTCAAGGCAGACCTGTTCGACCGCCGCGCGCGCCTGGGCTTCAACATCTTCCGCTACAACGTCGATGGCCAGCAGCTGATCGCGGTGGGCGGCAGCAACAACACCGCCACCCTGCTCAATGCCGACAAGACCATCGGCCAGGGCGCGGAGCTGGACTTCGAAGCGTACCTGACCGACCACGTGCTGCTGACCCTGGGCAGCAGCTACAACGACACCGAGATCAAGGACCGCGACCTGGCGGTAGCGATCTGCGGCGGCGGCTGCACCATCACCGACCCGACCACCGTGATCAATGGTGGCACCTACGCGCTGGTCAACGGCAACCCGTTGCCGCAGGCGCCGAAGTGGATCCACAACCTGACGCTGCGCGCCGGCTTCCCGATCAACGATGCCAGCGAGCTCTACGTCTACACCGATTGGGCCTACCGCAGCCCGGTGAACTTCTTCCTGTACGAGTCGCCGGAATTCCGCAGCCGCTCGTCGCTGGAAGGCGGCCTGCGCCTGGGCTACAACTGGGATTACGGCCAGTACGACGTGGCCGTGTTTGGTCGCAACCTGACCAACCAGACCCGCGTGGTGGGTGCGATCGACTTCAACAACCTGACCGGCTTCCTCAACGAGCCGCGTACGTTTGGCGTGGAGTTCACGGCGAAGTTCTGATCGGGGTACGCAGCATGTAGACGAAAACGGCGCGGAGCAATCCGCGCCTTTTTTTTTGTCGATCACAAACCGGTAACGCCGACGTTAACGCCGACGGTAGTGCCGACTGTTAGTCGGCAGCTCTCCCTTCCGAGGTCATGAACGCCGGACGGGTGGCTTCGGCCGGGCGTAAACGTCGGTGGCGCTTCCACAATGGCAGTCATTCGACTTCGGATGCTTGCGCCGCGCTGCGCGCGGTCGCCGACTAACAGTCGGCGCTACGAATTGCTGGCGAACGTCCGTGGATCAGGATACGTCGCGAATTGCTGGCGAACGCGATCAGATCCGGATGCGTCACCATCGGGCGACCCAACGTCACAGCGCGCTGGCGGGTCGGACCTTCAGTATCGTTTCCTCGGCCGCGCAATCGCGGCTCACGGTTGCGCCTGCCTTTCGAGCTGCTGCGATTTCCTTTCGGGCGGCCAGCAGGTCGCGGTTGAAGTCGGCGTTGTCGTGCAGCCTTGCCACCGCCGCCGCGCCCATGAAGCGCCCTTCGAGAATGTCGCTCTGCCAGTGCACGTTGCACACCAGGCGGCTTTCGCCGTAGTTGCGGCCGCGGGCCTGGATGGCGTCGGCGCGCTCGGGGACGATTTCCGACAGGATCAGCGCCCACGCCCAGCCGATCGAGGTGTGGCCGGACGGGTAGGAGCCATTCTTGCGCAGGCCTTCTTCATCCTCCGGCGTGCAGGTGGGTTCGCCATTGACCATGAACGGGCGCGTGCGCTGGTAGTGGTGCTTGGCGGCGCGGGTGGCGGCGCTGGCATCGATGCGGCTGCGCTCGAGCAGGCGGTACAGCGCGGGGGTCTTCTGTGCATCCACATCCAGCCCGATCGCGCAGGCGAACTGGTTCGCCCCTTCCGGGAAGCCCAGTTCGGCATCGCGGTGGGCCTGGGCGAAACGCGGGCTGTCGCGCAGGGCGCGCGCTTCGCGGCTGACCTGCTCGTCCAGCGCGAACCCGGCCGAGCCCGCCGCCGGCGGGGCCGGCACCAGCGCCAGGCTGTCCGGCACTGCGTCGGGCGCCAGGTAGCCCACCGCCTTGGTCACCACCGAGGCCTCCACCGGCGTGGTCGGCGCGGCCACCGTGGTACAGCCGGCCAGGGCCGCAATCAGGGCGGTGGCCAGCAGGGGGCGCAGGAACGGGGCGGAAGCGGCAGCGTGCATCGGCAGGTCTCAAAAGCGTGAAGCGCGCATGATCGCAGCTTCCCAGGCCCCTGCCAGCGGCCACTGGTCATGCCGCCAGACCCGGCATGGCGCCGTGAAGGGCCGCGTTGGGAGTCGTTTCAAATGATAGGAATCCTCTACTGGTTCACGGAAACCGATTCGCAGGCGGAATAGCTTCTGTCGGCAATCAGGGGGATCACCGGGAAAGGGAGTCACAGGATGCAAAGCACTGCAGTGGGGAAGGGCGCGGCCCTGGCCCTGGGAATGATGCTGGCCTGCGCCAGCGCGCACGCCGCCGACGTGGTGGGCGTGGCGTTCGTGCACGGCACCGGCAAGCAGACCGATGCGCGCGCCGATTACTGGCAGCCGGGCATCATCGACACGGTACGCCAGGGCCTGCCCAACAGCGCCAATTACACCGTAGTCAACTGCGATTTCGAGCAGTACATGTGGAAGCCTGAAGCGGCCGGTTGCCTGGCCGGGCAGCTCACCACCTTCATCAACACCCGTGGCATCACCAGGCTGGTGGTGATCACCCATTCCAACGGCGGCAACGTGGTGCGTTGGATCCTGTCCAACCCCACCTACGACAGCCGCTACCCGAAGCTTATCCAGACCATCAGCAAGGTCACCGCGCTGGCGCCCTCGTCGGCCGGCACGCCGCTGGCCGACGCGGTGCTCAACGGCAACGCCTTCGAAGCGTCGGTCGGCTGGCTGCTGGGTTACCAGAACGATGCGGTGCGCATGCAGCAGGTGGGCTGGATGGCCACCTACAACGCGCAGAACCTGTACGGCACTTCCGGTCGCCCGGCGCTGCCCAAGCCGTTCCGCGCGGTGGTGGGTTCGGATGTGGAATCGGCGGTGTGGGACAGCAACAGCTACTGCGGTGGCTATGCGCAGAACGTGGGGCTGGAGCTCACCCAGAACTGGCTCGACAGCTGTTCCGATGGCTTCCTGGAATGCAGCAGCCAGAAGGCGGCCGGCAGCGTGCTGTTCACCGACAAGGCGCGCACCAACGGCGCCGAACCGCTCAGCCACAACCAGAGCCGGCGCGAATGCTTCGGCCTGGGCGCGATCCTGCGCAACGACCTGACCCTCTGAGGAGCACGCCATGACGTCACGATTGATGCTTGCCATGGCCGTCGCCTCGGCGCTGTTCGCGCTGCCGCTGCACGCCGCCCAACCGCTGCAGGCCGCGCGCGGCACCGACCAGGTGGCCCCACGCGTGGAACGCGCGCCGATGCCCGATGCCACGGTGGAACGCGCCCCCGTGCGCTTTGCCTGGGCGCTGGACCCGACCCGGGCGCTGGGCGCGCCGGCCCCGTTCGTTGCACTGAGCCGCAGCTACTGGGACACCGTGGATGCGGCCACGCTGCAGCGCGGCCTGGAGCTGCCGCTCACCGCGCCGGATGCGGTGATCCAGGTCAGCCCGGTGCAGGGTGCCCGCGCGCTGGAGGTGGAGCAACTGCAGGTGCGCGATCCCTCCGGTGCGGTAGCGCTGGACACGGTGGTCGATGCCCAGCAGCTGCGCGCTGCAGGCATGGGCGTGGGCGAGGGCAGCGCGATGGCGCGGACCGGCGCCAGCACGGCGGTGGGCACCTACCGCCTGCAGGCCGCGCAGGCCCAGGGCCGCTACGTGGTGCAGGTGCTGGAGCCCAACAGCCCGATCGCGCTGACCCTGCAGGCCGACCGCCAGCAGGTGCTGGCCGGTGGCAGCGTGCTGTTGAACGCACGCCTGCAGCACGACGGTGGCAACGCGGCGCGGGCGGCGGGGCGCTCGGCAGCGCGCACGCTGCCGGCGGGCGGCGAAGCACTGCTGGTGGCACCGGACGGGCGCAGCTGGCCGGTGCCGCTGGTGGCCGGCAAGGACGGCCTGCGCGCGCAGGTGACCATTCCCGAGGATGTGGGGCAGGCACAGGGGCTGTGGGAACTGCAGGCCTTCGTGACCGCGCAGGGCGTGCAGCGCGACGCCAAGGTGGCGTTCGCCGTCGCCCGGCCGACGGCGCGCTTCAGCGGCCAGATCGAGGTGGATGCCGCCCGGCGCCAGGTGCGGCTGCCGCTGCAGATCGGCGCGCCGGGCCGTTACGAGGCGCGCGGCACACTGCACGCCACCGGGCCCGACGGCAGGCTGCACCCGGTGGCGCAGGCGCATAGCGCGGCGTGGTTCGATGCGGCCGGTGCCGGCGAACTGCTGCTGGCGTTCGACACGGTGGCATTACCGGGTGGCTACGGCGCCCCGTTCGAACTGCGTGACCTGCAGTTGCAGGACCAGGGCCGGATGGCCCCGATCGAAAGCCGCGCAGTAGCGGTGCGGTTCTGATGGAGGCCGGGGGCGGCAACGCCGCCCCCGGCTGTCACCCCGCGAAGGCGGTCAAGCGGCCCTCGTGCTCGACGACCTGGATCGGCCCGCCGAATACCTCCGACAGCGGCCCATCCTGCAGCAATTCCGCCCGTGTGCCATCGGCCGCGATCCGGCCGCCGCGCAGCAGCACCACGCGTTCGATTTCCGGAATCACTTCTTCGATGTGGTGGGTCACCAGTACCAGGGTGATGCCCTGCGCGGCCAGCGTGCGCATGGTGGCGATCAGGTGCTGGCGCGCCACCAGGTCCAGCCCGGTGGACGGCTCGTCCAGCAGCAGCGCCTGCGGCCGGTTCACCAGCGCACGGGCGATCAGCACGCGCCGGGTTTCACCGGCGGACAATTCGGCATAGCCCCGGTGCAGCAATGGCAACGCCCCGGTCAGTGCCAGCGTCTCGCGCACCCGCGCGCGCATGTCGTCGGTGACCTCGCGGAACGCGGGCACCACGAAGCTGGCGAAGAACCCCGACAGCACCGCTTCTTCCACGGTCAGCCCGGGCATGTCGGCCAGGTTGCTGCTCAGGTCACCGGTGACGATGCCCAGCTGCGAGCGCAGCCGGTCCACCTGCCAGCGGTTCTGCCCGAGCACGCGCACGGCGACGGTGCCGTCCGCGTGCGCCAGCGGGTACAGCTCACGGGTGATGAGCTTGATGAAGGAGGATTTGCCGCAGCCATTGGGGCCGAGCAGCGCGGTGTGCTGGCCCTGGGCGATGCGCAGGCTCAGGTCATGCAGCACGCGGACCTGCCCCCGGATCACACAGGCGCGGTCGAGTTCGATCAGGGGGGCGGCGGCGGCGATGGCCGGCGGTGGGGTGGCAACGGTCATGAATGCGGGGGCAATGCTCACGAAGGGGGAAAACAACTGAATGACTGCGCAAAAATCGCATCAGACGGATGAAGTTTGCAACGTCTGGCCCCATGATGGACCCACCTGTCACCGTTTCCCTGCTGGCCATCACGGCCCGGAGTCCTGCGATGCTCGATACCCTCATCAACTTCCTGACCGGCGGTGTCGTCGGCCTCGGCTGGTGGGGCATGGGCCTGGTGCTGCTGGTGTTCACCCAGCTCACCATCTTTGCCGTCACGCTCTACCTGCATCGCAGCCAGGCGCACCGCGGCGTCGATTTCCACCCGGTCATCGCGCACTTCTTCCGCTTCTGGACCTGGCTCACCACCTCCATGATCACCAAGGAGTGGGTGGCCATCCACCGCAAGCACCACGCCAAGGTGGAAACCGACGAAGACCCGCACAGCCCGGTGACCAAGGGCATCGGCACGGTGTTCTGGCGCGGCGTGGAGCTGTACCGCGAAGCCCGTGGCATGCGCGCGGACATCGAACAGTACGGCCGCGGCGCCCCGGAAGACTGGATCGAGCGCCACCTGTATACCCCGCACGCCAACCTGGGCCCGGTGGCCCTGTTGGCGGTGAATTTGGTGCTGTTCGGCCTGCCCGGCGTGGCCCTGTGGGCGATCCAGATGGCGTGGATTCCGTTCTGGGCCGCCGGCGTGGTCAACGGCCTGGGCCACTGGTGGGGCTACCGCAACTTCGAGTCGGCCGATACCTCCACCAACCTCACCCCGTGGGCGTTCTGGATCGGCGGCGAAGAGCTGCACAACAACCACCATGCCTTCCCCAGCTCGGCCCGCTTCTCGATGCGCCGCTGGGAGTTCGATGTCGGCTGGGCAGCGATCCGTGGCCTGCAGGCCGTGGGCCTGGCCAAGGTGCTGCGCGTGGCGCCCAGCATGGACGTGCGCCCGAACATCGCCGTGCCCGATGCCGAAACCCTGAAGGCCCTGCTCTCGCACCGCTTCCAGGCCATGACCGATTACCAGCGCAATGTGTTCGTGCCGGCCCTGCGCGAAGAAGCCGCGTTTGCCGGTGCCAAGCTGCGCAAGCTGCTGCCGCGCCGCATGCGCCGGGGCCTGGTCAACGACGGCCGCTGGCTCAAGCCCGATTGCCGCGCCGAACTCAGCAGCTGGGTCGAACAGCGCCCGCGCATCCGCGTGCTGGTTGAACACCGCGCGCGCCTGGCCGCCCTGCTGGAAGCCCGTGGCAACGATGCCGCCGAACGCCTGAAGCTGCTCCAGGCCTGGTGCCATGAAGCCGAGGCCAGTGGCATCGCCGCGCTGCAGAACTACGCCGCGCGCCTGAAAGGCTACGCGCTCACGGCGCACTGACCGGTGCGGCCTGCCCCTGGCACCACCGGAAAGCGCCGCCTTGTGCGGCGTTTTTCCTGCGCGTCCCTGTTGCTGCTCGCCGCCGCCGCGCAGGCCCAGGTCACCGACACCGGCAGTTACCTGCAACGCATGGATGCCGATGGCGACGGCAAGGTCAGCGTCGAGGAGTATGTGCAATGGATGATGTACGCCTTCGACCGCATGGACCGCAACGCCGACGGCGTGCTCGGCGCCGATGAACTGCCCGGCGGCAAGGGCAGGCCGATCACCCGCGAGCAGCAACGGCAGACGATCATCGAACGCTTCCACAAGCAGGACGCCAACGGTGACGGCTTCCTGAGCGCGAAAGAACTCGCCGCCCCACCCCGATGACACCGCGCACCCGCCTGCCATTCCCCCATGCCTGAACTTCCCGAAGTAGAAACCACCCGCCGCGGCCTGGCCCCGCACCTGGAAGGCCGCCGCGTGCACGGCGTGATCCTGCGCCGGCCGGACCTGCGTTGGCCGATTCCCGACGAAATCAGCGCGCTGCTGCCCGGCCAGGCGATTGAAGGCGTGCGCCGCCGCGCCAAGTACCTGCTGCTCGACACCGCCATCGGCAGCGCGGTGCTGCACCTGGGCATGTCCGGCAGCCTGCGTGTACTCCCGGGGGATACCCCGGTCCGCGCGCACGATCACGTCGATATCAGCCTGGACAACGGCCGCCTGCTGCGTTTCAACGACCCGCGCCGGTTCGGCAGCCTGCTGTGGCAGCCGGCCGGGGACACTCATCCGCTGCTGGCCGGGCTGGGCCCGGAGCCGCTGGACGACGCCTTCGACGGTGACTACCTGTTCCAGCGCAGCCGCGGCCGCAGCGCCTCGGTGAAGACCTTCCTGATGGACCAGGCCATCGTGGTCGGGGTGGGCAACATCTACGCCGCTGAAAGCCTGTTCATGGCCGGGATCAATCCGCTGCGTGAAGCCGGGAAGATCTCGCGTGAGCGCTACCAGCGCCTGGCCACGGCGGTGAAGCAGATCCTGGCCTATGCCATCACCCGTGGCGGCACCACCCTGCGCGATTTCATCAACCCCGACGGTGCCCCGGGCTATTTCGAGCAGGAACTGCTGGTCTACGGCCGTGAAGGCGAACCCTGCCGGCAGTGCGGGCGCGTCCTGCGCCACGCCACCATCGGCCAGCGCGCCAGCGTCTGGTGCGGCCACTGCCAGCGCTGAACTCTCCTACGCATCTGCAGGAAGCGGCGCTATAGTCGGCCAAACGTCACCGGCGGGGGTGTGCGATGGACGAAAGCCCGGATATCACCGTATGGCTGGATTCGGCCCGGTCGGGCGACCGCGCCTCGCTGGACCGGGTGCTGACCCTGCTCTACCAGGAACTGCACAGCATGGCCCGGCGCCAGCTGGCCGGGCAGCAGGGCCGCACCCTGGATGCCACCTCGCTGGTCCACGAGTCCTACCTCAAGCTGCTGGGGGCACGCGGCGCGGCGCGCTTTGAAGACCGCGCACACTTCTTTGCCTACGCGGCCTCGGCCATGCGCAGCGTGGTGGTCGATTACGCGCGCAACCGGCTGGCGCGCAAGCGCGGCGGCGATCTCAAGCGCGTGGCGGAAATACCCGAAAACAGCAGCAGCGGCGTGCGTCTGGATGAGGACCTGCTGGCGCTGGACGTGGCACTGGCACGGCTGCAGGCGGTGGACAACCACCTGGCCAAGGTCGTGGAGCTGCGCTACTTCGCGGGGTTGTCGGAACAGGAAATCGCCGATCTGTGCCAGCGCTCGGAGCGCAGCATCCGGCGCGATTGGCAGAAAGCACGGATGTTCCTGCTGGCGTCGGTCCGCGAGGACTGAGCACGGCGGCAGTCGGGTTCCCGCGCGAGGGCGCGGGCGGAGGTGCACGGTGGCAACACAGCGCCCGGGGAAGGGACGATGGACGCAGTGCGCTGGCGGCAGTTGTCGACGCTGCTGGATCAGTTGCTGGAACTACCCCACGACCAGCGCGCCGCACGCCTGGCGCAGCTGCGCGTGGCCGATGCGACGCTGGCCGACGACCTGGAGCGGTTGCTGGAGCACGAGCAGGAAAGCCAGGAATTTCTGGCCCAACCGCTGTGGACCGCCGCACCGGAAGACAGCCGCGCCGGCACCCACATCGGTCCGTACCGGTTGCTGCGACAGCTGGGCGAAGGCGGCATGGGCGAAGTCTGGCTGGCCGAACGGGCCGACGGGCTGTACCAGCGCCAGGTAGCGCTGAAGCTGCTGCGCAGCGGCTACGCCGACCCCGGTTTGCGCCAGCGCTTCAGTCGCGAACGCGAAATCCTGGCGCGTCTGCAGCATCCGCACCTGGCGCAGCTGCTCGACGCCGGCGTGGACCTGCAGGGCCAACCCTACCTGGCGCTGGCCTACGTGGAGGGCGAGCCGATCACCGATTACTGCCAGCGCCTGCAGTTGCCGCTGGAACGCCGCCTGCAGCTGATGCTGCAGGTGTGCGCGGTGGTCAGCCACGCACACGCCAACCTGATCGTGCACCGGGACCTGAAGCCGTCCAACATCCTGGTCACCGCCGCAGGCGAAGTGAAGCTGCTGGATTTCGGCATCGCCAAACTGCTGGACGATGAGCAGGCGCGCACCAACGCCGCGCACCCGCCGACCGAAGCGCGCGCCTTCACCCTGCACTACGCCGCACCCGAACAGGTGCGGGGCGAACCGGTGACCACGCTGACCGACGTGTATTCGCTCGGCGTGGTGCTGTTCGAGGTGATCACCGGGCGCAAGCCCTATCGCCTGCGCCGGCACAGCGACGCCGAGTGGGAGCGCTCGATCCTGGAGGTGGATGCGCCGCGTGCGTCCAGCGTGCTGTTGCGTGGCGACACCACCGACGCGGCGGCTACGCCGGCGGCGCGGCGGCTGGCCCGGCGCCTGCGCGGTGACCTGGATACGATCCTGCTCAAGGCGCTGCAGAAGGACCCTGCGCAGCGCTATGCCTCGGTGGAAGCGCTGGCGCAGGACCTGCAGCGCTTCCTGGAAGGCCGCCCGATCCACGCGCGCCCGCAGCGTTCGCTGTACCGCCTGCGCAAGTACCTGGGACGGCACCGCTGGGGCGTGGCGCTGGCTGCGGTGGCGATCCTGGCACTGGCGGTGCTGGCGGCACTGGCGCTGTGGCAGATGCAGCAGGCGCGACGTGAGATCGCGCGTGCGCAGGCCATGCAGGATTTCACCATCGGCCTGTTCGACCGCGCCGCCAGCGTGCGCCACGGCAGCTTCGATGTGCGCCAACTGCTGGCCACCGGGCAGCAGCGCGGCGAGGCGGAGCTGGCTGACCAGCCATTGCCGCTGGCCGACCTGGAAGGGGTGATCGGCCGGCTGCGGATCGGCATGGGCGACTACGCGCTGGCGCTGGAAACGCTGGACCGGCAGCGCGCGCTGCTGGACCAGGTCAAGCAGGTGCCGCCCGGGCTGCAGCTGGAAGCGGTCACCCAGCGCGGCCGCGCGCTGCGCATGCTGGGCCGCTCGCGCGAGTGCGTGGCGCACATGACGCCGATGCAGGCGCTGGCGGCCGAGCAGCGTCAGGCGCTGCCGTCGGTGGTGGCCGAGTTCCACGCCCAGCTGGGCCGTTGCCAGCAGCTGCTGGGCTACCGCGATGAAGCCCGCGAAGGGTTCGAGCGTGCGCTGGCACTGCGCCGCGACATCACCCACGACGCCACCGCAATGGCCGAGAGCCTGTCCGACCTGGCCGCACTGGAGAGTGACGACGGCAACGCACAGGCCGCGCTGGCCGGCTACCGCCAGGCCCTGCAGCTGCTGCAGGCGCGCACCACCGACCGCCACCCGCAGCTGGTCATCCTGCGCCGCCACCTCGGCGAAATGATGGCCGCGCAGGGCGACCTGGACGGTGCCGACCGCAGCCTGCGCGCGGCGTGGACCGACGCGGTCAGCCTGTACGGCAATGACCATCCCGAAACGCTGGCCATCCGCCGCCTGCGCGCGACCCTTGCCCTGCAGCGCGGCGATCTGGCCGAAGCCGAAGCCGCCCTGCAGCAGGTGCACCGGCTGACCCGCCAGGCGCTGGGCGAGCAGCACCGCGACACCGGCCAGACCTGGCATGCGCTCGGCCGCTCGGCGCTGGAGCGCGGCGACAACGCGGCGGCGGTGGAGGCGTTCGGCCGCGCAGTGGCGATCTGGCGCCAGCCCGACTGCATCGGGCTGCTGCCGCAGGGCCTGTACGACTATGGCAACGCGCTGGCCGAGGTCGGCCGCTGGCAGGATGCGCTGGCCGCCTTCCACGAGGGCCGCCAGTGGCAGGCCGCGCAGCGCGGCGACGACGACCCGGAAGTGCAGCGGGGCGACCGCCGCATGGCCGAGATCATCGGCGAGCATGTCGACCCCTGGCAGGCCGGCGAGCGCCTGGCAAAACTGATGCGGCAATCCGCGCGGGGTGGCCCGGAGGCCCGCCTGCAGCTGCAGGCGGTACAGCTGGCGTGGGGACGCAACCTGCTCCGCATGGACCAACCGGTGGAAGCACAGCGCGCGCTGCAGCCGCTGACCGAGGGCGAGGCGATGGACCCGCGCAGCGTCAACCTGCGCTGGCTGGCACGGACCGCGCTGGGCCAGCTGGACTGCGCGCAGGCGCCGGCACGGGGGCGCGAGGCACTGGTGCGGCTGCAGGCAGAAGTGCGCGCGCAGCGGCCACAGGGCGGCCGCATTCCCCGGCAGATCGAGCAGGCGCTGCAGGCCTGTGGCAGCAAGCGCCTGCAGGCGCGCACCGGCCAGCCTGAACGCAGGCGCGGCGCCACGGCAGCGAATTAACGTTCACGTGCCTATGATGGCCGACCCTTTCCTGCCCATCGCTGCCTGCATGCAACGACGCGACTTCATCCGCAACGCCTCCCTGGCCCTGGCCGCCATTGGTTTTCCCGCGCTGCCGGCCTGCGCCGCGCAGGGCAGCCAGGTAGGCCTGCGCCGGCTGGGCCAGCCGCAGCCGTTCGATTTCGCCACCCTCAAGGGCCAGGCACGCGCGCTGTCCGAGGCGGCTTACAAGAGTCATCGCCGGACCCTGCCGGGGCCGCTGGAGGCGCTGGACTGGGACCAGTACCAGTCGATCCGCTACCGCCAGGACCACGCGCTGTGGGCGGACCAGCCCGGCCGCTTCCAGGCCAAGTTCTTCCACCTGGGCCTGTATTTCCATTCGCCGGTGCGCATGTTCGACATCGTCGACGGCAAGGCGCAGGAACTGGCCTACGACCCGGCCGCGTTCGATTACGGCAAGAGCGGCCTGAAGAACGGCCACCTGCCGGCCGACCTGGGCTTTGCCGGGTTCCGGCTCAATACCCGCGCCGACACCGACCGCGATTTCGCCGCCTTCCTGGGCGCCAGCTACTTCCGCGCGGTAGGCAAGGAAGGCCAGTACGGCCAGTCCGCCCGTGGCCTGGCGATCGACACCGGCATGGACCGCCCGGAGGAATTCCCCGATTTCATTGCCTACTTCCTGGAACAGCCGGCCGCCGACTCCAACACGCTGGTGGTGTACGCCCTGCTGGATTCGCCCAGCGTGGCCGGTGCCTACCGCTTCGCCATCACCAACGGCGATGTGCTGCTGATGGACGTGGACGTGGCGCTGTACCCGCGCAAGGCCATCGAACGACTGGGCATCGCGCCGTGCACCAGCATGTACCAGGTGGGCGAGAACGACCGCCGGATGGCCTGGGACTGGCGCCCGGAGATCCACGACACCGACGGCCTGTCGATGTGGAACGGCGCTGGCGAGTGGATCTGGCGCCCGCTGTCCAACCCGCGCCAGCTGCGCTTCAACATGTTCGTGGACAACAACCCGAAGGGCTTTGGCCTGCTGCAGCGCGACCGCAGCTTCGACCACTACCAGGATGATGGCGTGTTCTACGAGAAGCGCCCTTGCCTGTGGGTGGAACCGAAGGGTCAGTGGGGCAGGGGCTCGGTCCAGCTGGTGGAAATTCCCACCGTGGACGAGACCTTCGACAACATCGTGGCGTTCTGGAACCCCGAAGCCAAGCCGCAGCCGGGCCAGGAAATGCTGCTGGGCTACCGCCTGTACTGGGGCGCCGAGCCGCCTGCCCGGCCGCCGCTGGCGCAGGCCGTGGCCACCCGCACCGGCCTGGGCGGGGTGATCGGCAAGAAGCGCGAGTATTTCTCGTGGCGTTTCGCCGTGGACTTCCAGGGCGGCGAACTGGCCGCGCTGATCGACAAGGGCGAGGTGGAAGCGGTGGTGCAGGCCAGCCGCGGCCGCACCGAAATCGTCTCGGCGCGCCCGCTGCGCGAGATCAAGGGCTACCGCGCCATGTTCGACCTGGTGCCGCCCGATGACAGCACCGACCAGATCGACATCCGCCTGTACCTGCGCAGCGGTGGCAAGACCCTGACCGAAACCTGGCTTTACCAGTACAGCCCGCCGCCGGCGGGCGCGCCGGAGCGTACGTTGTATTGAGACGGTGTACCGACCAACGGTCGGTACCTACCGGCACGTTTACAAGGGTAGCCGTGCCTGGGCAGGGTCGATCCGGCCTTCGCCGCGCGTGATCTTCTTGAACTCCGCGCGGCTGACCGAGACGTAGCGTTCGTTGCCGCCGATCTCCACCTGCGGGCCGTCCTGCACCGCGTGGCCGTGTTCGTCCACGCGCACGGTCATGGTGGCCTTCTTGCCGCTGTGGCAGATGGTCTTGATCTCCTGCATCTCGTCGGCCCAGGCCAGCAGGTACTGGCTGCCTTCGAACAGCTCCCCGCGGAAATCGGTGCGCAGCCCGTAGCACAGCACCGGAATGCGCAGCTGGTCGACCACTTCGCTGAGCTGCCAGACCTGGCTGCGGCTGAGGAACTGTGCCTCGTCCACCAGCACGCAGCCCAACGGCCCGTCGCTGGCGATGTCGGCGCGGATCAGCTGCTCCAGGTCGGTATCGCGGTCGAAGGCAATGCCATCGGCCTTCAGGCCGATCCGCGAGGCCACCACGCCGCGCCCCGCACGGTCGTCCAGGCGCGGGGTGAGGATGGCCACGCGCATGCCGCGCTCGCGGTAGTTGTGCGCCGACTGCAGCAGCGTGGTGGTCTTGCCGGCGTTCATCGCCGAATAGTAGAAATAGAGCTTGGCCATCGGCCAATTCTAGACGGCGCGCTACCTCCCGTCGCCCTCTCCGCCGTGGACGGTTTCCGGCCGCCCCACGTCGATCTGCTGCTGGCGCAGCGGGGCCATCCAGTAGGTGTCGTGCAGACACCAGTACAGCTCGGGCTTCCAGTACTCCGGGTCGTAGTAGTCCGCACCGGACTGAACCTCGCCCGCCGTGGCGCCGGTGTGCTGTACAACCTGCAGGCCGCTGTGCACGTGCCCGACCCGGCTGCCGGTGATCTTCGACAGCCTTCCGCGCATGGCGCTTTCCAGCCGCGGCTTGGCGACCTGGTCGCCGTACTGGGCGAACACGTCCTGCCTGCGCTGCAGCGCCCGCTCGCGCTGCCCCGCGTCCAGCTCGGCCCACCAGGCGTCGCGCAGGCGCACGAAGTCGTGATAGCCGCGCTCGGCGGCCAGGTCCATCCACGCGTACGCCAGCTCCGGATCGGCCGGCACCCCACTGCCCTCGCGGTACATGATCGCCACCCGCAGCTGCGAGTACTTGTCGGCGTACTCGGCGGCCTTGCGGAACCGCGACAACGCGCGTGGCAGGTTGCCCTTGTCGAACTCCTTCAGCCCATAACGGCGCCAGCGCAGATCCGGATGGCCATCCAGGAAGCCATCGGTCATCAGCGAGGCGGGAATGGTCCGGGGGACCTGCCGCGCACAGCCAGGGGTGCTTGCGCCAGCGACCCCGGTGGCCAGCCAGAGGGCCGCGCCGACCGCGCTGCCGGCCATCCAATGCATGAATCCATTCATGTGTTTGCTCCGATCCGATCGCTCTCTGGATATCCCACCGCCCGGCGCAGGTCAAGCCAGGTCCGGTGGCCCGCCGCCCGTTACAATGCGGCACCCACGGAGAAGGCATGCACGGTCTCAATCCCCCCCAACGCGCGGCAGTGCTGCACTGCGAAGGTCCCCTGCTGGTACTGGCCGGCGCGGGAAGCGGCAAGACGCGCGTGATCGTGGAAAAGATCGCCCAGCTGATCAGCACCCGCCGTTACCCGGCCAAGCGCATCGCGGCGATCACCTTCACCAACAAGTCCGCCAAGGAAATGCGCGAGCGCGTGGCCAAGCGCCTGCAGGGCGGCGACGCCGAAGACGTCACCATCTGTACCTTCCATGCGCTGGGCCTGAAGTTCCTGCAGATCGAACATGCCGCGGTAGGCCTCAAGCGCGGCTTCTCGATCTTCGACGCCGACGATTCCACCTCGCAGGTGAAAGACCTGATGTACGGCGCCAAGCCGGACGACATCGAGGACGTGAAGAACCTCATCTCGCGTGCGAAGAACGCCGGCCTGTCGCCCGAACAGGCGATGGCCGAAGCGCGCAGCAACCGCGAGAAGGAAGCGGCCAGCGTCTACGAGCGCTACCAGCTGCGCCTGACCGCGTTCAACGCGGTCGATTTCGACGACCTGATCCGGCTGCCGGTGCAGGTGCTTGAGGAGCACCCGGAGATCGCGCTGGCCTGGCGCGAACGCATCGGCTACCTGCTGGTCGACGAATGCCAGGACACCAACGATGCGCAGTACCGGCTGCTCAAGCAGCTGGCCGGCGCTGCCGGCAACTTCACCTGTGTGGGCGACGATGACCAGTCCATCTACGCCTGGCGCGGGGCCAACCCGGAAAACCTGCAGCAGATGGCGCGCGATTACCCGGCGCTGGAAATCATCAAGCTTGAGCAGAATTACCGTTGCTCCAACCGCGTGCTGCGCGCGGCCAACGCGCTGATCGCCAACAACCCGCATGAACACCTGAAGAAGCTGTGGAGCGACCAGGCCGACGGCGAACGCATCCGCGTGTGGGAGTGCCGCAACAGCGAACACGAGGCGGAGAAGGTCGCCGCCGAGATTTCCTACCTGGCCACCTCCAAGCAGATTCCGTGGAGCGACTTCTGCATCCTGTTCCGCGGCAACTTCCAGTCGCGGCCGCTGGAAAAGGCGCTGCAGCTGGTGCGCGCGCCGTACCACATCACCGGCGGCACCGCGTTCCTGGAACGCCAGGAAGTGAAGGACACGCTGTCGTGGCTGCGTCTGCTGGTGAACCCCGATGACGATACGGCGTTCATGCGCGCGGTGCAGTCGCCCAAGCGTGAAGTCGGCGCCGGCACGCTGGCCAAGCTCGCCGAGCTGGCCTCGGACAAGGAGCTGCCGATGGCGCATGCGGCCGAGGCGATCGGCGCGCTGGCGCAGCTGCCGCCGCGCGCCGCCAACAGCCTGAGCCGCTTCACCGACATCCTGCGCGACCTGCGCGCGGAAATGCCCAAGCTGAGCTCGGGCGACCTCGTGCGGAAACTGGTGAAGGATTCGGGGCTGGTCTCCGAACTGCGCAGCACCTGCAAGGAAGAGTCGGTGTACCAGCGCCGGCTGGCCAACCTGGAAGAGCTGGCGCAGTGGTTCGAAGGCGGTCCTCGTGGCGCTTCTACCGCCGACCTGGCCGCGCAGCTGGCGTTGTTGTCGCGCAACGACAAGGACGACGGTGGCAACCAGGTGCGGATGATGACCCTGCACGCGTCCAAGGGCCTGGAGTTCCCGTATGTGTTCATCGTCGGCTGCGAGGACGGCGTGCTGCCGCACCAGGTCAGCCTGGACGAGGGCAACCTGCAGGAAGAACGGCGCCTGCTGTACGTGGGCATTACCCGCGCCAAGGTGCAGCTGTGGATGAGCCACAGCAAGCTGACCCGCAAGTTCGGCGAGCATGTGAGGCTCAAGCCGAGTCGTTTCTTCGACGAGATCCCGGCCGAGGAAATGCAGCGCGATGGCGCCGACCCGGTGGCAGACGCGGCGCGCAAGAAGGAGCGCGCCAGCGCCGGCCTGGCAGCAATCGAGGCCTTGTTCGACTGACGTTGTAGAGCCGACTGTCAGTCGGCTGCCGTTCGCGCGGCGCCTGCAGAAGGCAGCCGACAGAAGGCAGCCGACTAACAGTCGGCTCTACCCACGTGTTCCAACAGCCTGCACAATCGGCCAATTCCTGCCAGCGAGCGACGCGATGTCCGCCGTGATCCAGACCGAACGCCTGCACCTGCGCCTGATCGATCCCGACCATGATGCGGCGGACATGCTGGCGCTGCTCAATGAACCCGGTTTCATCCGCCATATCGCCGACCGTGGCGTGCGCACCCTGGCGCAGGCGCGCGATTACACCGCCGAACGCGTGCTCGGCAGTTACACGCTCAACGGGTTCGGCATGTACGCCATCATCCGGCGCAGCGACGGCGCGTGGCTGGGCAACGCCGGGCTGGTGCGCCGCGATGGGCTGCCCGCGCCGGACGTGGGCTATGCGCTGCTGTCGCAGTACGAAGGCCATGGCTACGCGTTCGAGGCCGCGCGCGGGGTGATGCACTACGCGCGTGACGTACTGGGCTACCCGGACCTGTACGGCATCGTCGCCCCGGAGAACCTGCGCTCGGCTGCACTACTGCGCAAGCTGGGCATGGAAGACCGTGGCGATGTGCGCCTGCCGGCACCACGCGATGAAGAAGCGCTGCTGCTGTTTGCCACACCGGGGGCGCCGCAGGTTTGACGGTTGTCCACCAATCGCGTGGGACACGCATGGCGTGTCGCTACGCCTGTGCGACGAGATTTCAGGCCGCGCCGTAGCGACACGCCATGCGTGTCCCACGCAATCTCACCCGCCCAGCTGGGCGCGCATCTCGGCCAACTGTTCCTGCAACGCGGCCACCGTGGTTTCCAGCGCCTGCACGCGCGCTTCCAGCGCGGCATTGCCGCCGCCACTGGACGGTGCGGATTTGTACTGCTCGGCCAACGCCTGCACATCCACCGGGCCGGCCAGCAGGTGCATGTAACGGTCTTCGCGCTGGCCGCCCGCGCGCGGCAGCAGCACGGCCAGGCCGCGCTGGATCATGCGCTCCACGTGGTGGCGCAGCTCGTCGGCGTCCTGGAACTGGAACAGGCGCTCGCTGCGGGTCAGCAGCTCGTTCACCGTCTGCGGGCCGCGCAGCAGCAGCAGGCCCAGGATGGCCAGCTGCTGCCGGGTCAGGTCCAGCGCGCTGCCGGCGCGGTGCTCGTAGCGCTCGGCACGCGAGGAGAACTGCTGGCGGGCCAGACCCAGGGTTTCCAGCTGGCGCAGGGCGTGGTGCACATCGCCGGCCGACAGCTGCAGCACCGGCTCGCGGGCGGTCTTCTGGTTGGCCGCCACCTGGGTGGCGTTGACCGTGAGCGGGTAGGCGTCCGGGGTGGTCGCTTCCTTCTCGATCAGGCAGCCCAGGGCACGGGCCTGGGCCGCGTTGAGCACGGGCAGGGCAGGGGTCTGGGTGTCGTCGGTCATCTCGCGCTCCGGGTGTTTCTGGGCCGTGCAGCATAGCCGAGCCCTGCGGCCGGCATGAACCGCGGCGGCCAAGCCGGTAAACTGGCGCAACTCAGTACTGGTGATTGCCATGCGTCGTACCGCTGTTTCCCTGTCCGTGCTTGCCTGCGCCGTGATGGC
Organism: Stenotrophomonas sp. Steno-Z4; assembly: GCF_056393145.1. Taxonomy (NCBI): domain Bacteria; kingdom Pseudomonadati; phylum Pseudomonadota; class Gammaproteobacteria; order Lysobacterales; family Lysobacteraceae; genus Stenotrophomonas; species Stenotrophomonas sp. Steno-Z4. The sequence continues at coordinate 142,346 of NZ_JBWJPC010000002.1, forward strand.
GCTGGGGGCGTGCAAGCGCACCGAGACCCCCGCCGAAGCTGCTGCCCCTGCTGCCGCCGCTGCCGCGCCTGCCGCAAAGGGCGATGCCGCCGTGGCCGCCAACGACAACCTTAACGCCGTGCTGTGGATGCAGCGTTCGCAGGAATACCGGGCAATCACCGAGCAGACCTACCGCGCCGCTGCCGACCACCTGGACAAGGCGCTCAAGGAAGCCAACTGGGATGCGCTGGTGCCCGAAGAGCGCGGCAACGCCGCCAAGGGCCTGAAGCCGGCCGTGGTGCTGGACGTGGACGAAACCGTGCTGGACAACTCGCCCTACCAGGCCCGCCTGGTCCGCGACGGCGGCGAGTACGACGAACTGAGCTGGGACCAGTGGGTGGCCGAGAAGAAGGCCAAGGCCATTCCGGGCGTGGTCGATTTCGCCAAGGCGGCCAACGCCAAGGGCGTGACCCTGCTGTACATCTCCAACCGCGCCGTGCACCTCAAGGAGGCCACCCTGGCCAACCTGCGTGCCGAAGGCCTTCCAGTGGCCGATGACAGCGTGTTCCTGGGCCTGGGCACGGTGGTGAAGGACTGCGAGCAGGCCGGCAGCGAAAAGAACTGCCGCCGCCGCCTGGCCGGGCAGAACTACCGCGTGCTGATGCAGTTCGGCGACCAGCTGGGCGACTTCGTGGAAGTGACCGCCAACACCAATGACGGCCGCGACGCGCTGCTGCAGCAGTACCACGACTGGTTCGGCGAGCGCTGGTGGATGCTGCCCAACCCGACCTACGGCGGCTTCGAACCGGCCCAGTTCAACAACGACTACAGCCAGTCGCGCCAGGCCCGCCACGACGCCAAGCGGGCTGCGCTGGACTACGCGCCGTGAGCCGCGCCCCGCTGCCGCTGCGCGATGACGAACGCCTGATCTTCGCGCTCGATGTGCCGGGCCGCGAGGATGCGCTGGCCTGGGTGGACCGGCTGGGCGATGCGGTGTCGTTCTACAAGATCGGCATGGAGCTGCTGGCCTCGGGCGAGTACTTCGAGGTGCTCGATGCGCTGGCCGCGCGCGACAAGCGCGTGTTCGTGGACCTGAAGTTCTTCGACATCCCGGCCACCGCTGCGGCGGTGATCAAGCGCCTGTCGCAGTGGCCGGTGAGCTACGCCACCATCCATGGTTGGCACCCGGCGATGATGGAGGCCTGCGCGGCCGCCAACAGCAGCGACATGCGCCTGCTGGCGGTGACCGTGCTGACCTCGATGGGGCGTGAGGACCTGCGTGGCATGGGCATCGACCGCGAGCCGGTCGACGTGGTGGTGGAACGCGCGCTGGCCGCGCAGGCGGCCGGCATCGACGGCGTGATCGCCTCGGGCCAGGAAGCCGGCCCGATCCGCGCCGCCACCGGCGCCGGGTTCTCGATCGTGTGCCCGGGCATCCGCCCCGGTGGCCCGGTGGGCGACGACCAGAAGCGCACCGTGGGCGTGGCCCAGGCGTTCGCCGACGGCGCCGATGCCATCGTGGTTGGTCGCCCGATCCGCTTGGCGGCCGACCCGCGCGCGGCTGCGCGGGCGATCCAGGACGAGATCCGCGCCGCTCGTCGCTGACTGATGTAGGGGTTGTACGCACCGGGATGGAACTGCATCCCGGTGCCAGGTAGCGCCTGTTCGCAGAAATGGATCCATCAATCGTTGGTGCCGCTGAAACGCGACCGACCACGCAGTTGTCCCGTCTTCTTTGCCGTCGAATCGACCCGGCACATGCCCCTGCGCTGTGCCTGTCGTTTCCACTTTTCCGCAAAGGAGTTGCTGCATGCGTATCTGTTCCCGGCCGGCCTGGATGTTCGGCCTGATCCTTTCTGCTGTTTCGGTTCCCGCGCTGGCCCAGCCCGGGCCGGACACCGTGCCCCACATCATCGGCGGGGGCGACGCCGAACCCGGCCAGTACCCGTTCATGGCCAGCCTGCAGCGGCTGGGCCGCGGCGATTCGGACCACGCCCGGCACAACTGCGGTGCCACCTTGATCTCGCCCTCGTGGGTGCTCACCGCCGCGCACTGTGTTGACGGGCTGCCGCCGGCGCAGCTGGCGGTGCTGGTCGGGGAGACCACGCTGAAGACCACGCCGCGCCGCCGCGCCTCCAACGTCAAGGCCATCCACGTCCACCCGGCCTACGACGAAGGCAACCTGCTCAACGACGTGGCGCTGATCCAGCTCAAGCGGGCGGTGCCCAAGGCCGAGCCGGCCGAGCTGTTGCTGGGCCGGGACAGTGCCTACCTGCGGCCCGGGCGCGCCTTCACGGTGATCGGCTGGGGAGTGACCGACTTCCCCGGGGAGCAGGATCTGCCGACCACCCTGCAGACAGTGCAGACCCCGTTCGTGACCTTCGCCGCGTGCCAGCAGGCCTACCCGGACCTGCAGGCCGGCGCGGTGATCTGCGCCGGCGCCGAGGGCATCGACAGCTGCAGCGGCGACTCCGGCGGGCCGCTGCTGGTGCGCCGCAAGGGCGCCTGGACGGTGCTGGGCACGGTCAGCTGGGGCGAGGGCTGCGCGCTGCCGGATCGCCCTGGGGTGTACGCGCGGTTATCGCAGGGCTATGTGCGCGATTTCATCCAGGCCACCTGGATGCGTGACTGATATCCAATAGAAACAGAGGGTTGCGCCCATCCTGCCGGTCCGGCGGGCAGGATGGGTTGCCGCTGTGGGGGCGCAGGCCGCAAGATGCGGACCGGTCCGGGGAAGTCCGAATTCATGTCCATGCCGTTGATGACAGGGCGCTACCGACCCTGGGTGATGTCGCTGTCGCTGTGCGGGCTGCTGCTGGTGGGGGCGTGCAAGCGCGACACGATCGACCCGGATGCACCGGCCGCCGAGCCGGTGGCCGCGTTGCAGCAGATCGCCCGCCAGCTGGCCGACAACGACCTGGTGGGCTACGCCCGCGCCTCGGTGCCGCCGGCCCAGTACACCCGCCTGCAGGCGGCCTGGGACGAGGGTCACAGCCGCTGGCCGCTCACCGACCTGCCGCTGGATGGCCAGCTGCTGCCGATGCTGGCGGCGCTGTCCGCGCCGGACGCGCCCAAGCGCCTGCAGCGCTCGTTCGACACCCAGATTGCCGGCCAGGCCACCGGGGTGCGCCAGGCGGCCCATTCGATGGGGCTGTTCGGCGTGCAGTACCTGCGCAACCAGACCGACTACAGCGAGGCCGAGCGCGCCCACTACAGCCAGGTTGTGGATGTGCTGAGCCGCTGGGCGGCCGCCGCGCCGCTGACCGACAAGCAGCGCGCCAAGACCACCATCACCCTGTTGACCGCCACCGCACGCAATGCCGGGTTGTCCACCGACGCCGAGCTGCAGGCGGCCGGCATGGAAGGCAGCCTGCGCCGGCTGGGACCGTTCGCCAAGGCGCTGAAGACCGCGCTTGCCAGTTACGGGCTGTCGCTGGACGCGGCAATGAACGACCTGCGCGGCGAACTGGTGTCGCAGGAGGGCGACACCGCCGTGCTGCGGATCCAGTACCCGCTGGCCGGCGAACAGATCGAAGCCCAGGTGCGCATGACCCGCCGCGAGGGCCACTGGTACCTGGCGCGCACCCTGGAAGAGACCGACGCACTGCTCAAGGCGGCTGACGAAGCGAAGGCCGCCATGGCCGCGCAAGCTGAACATGACGCCCAGCTGGCCGCCGAAGCAGAGGCCGCCGCGCAGGTCAAGGACGGTGCTTCTGCACCGGCTAAGCCATAATGAAGCCGATGCCGAACCAGAATCCCCTGCCTTTCCCCGGCGAAGAGCCGCCCAAGACGCCGGACGTCCCGTCCGCGTCGCCCGACACCGTGCCCGGCGCGGACGCCCCGACCGCGGGCGCAACCGACCCGGCGGCGATCGTGCCCAGCCCGGTCAGCGCGGCAGCGCGCACCTCGTTCGGGCGCCGCCCGTGGTGGGCCCGCCTGCTGGGCCGCCTGGTCGAACCGTGGCTGTCGCTGAAGATCGAACCCGAACACCCCGGCCAGTACGACGACGGCCGCCCGGTGGTCTACGTGCTGGAAGACTACGGTCTGTCCAACGCGCTGATCCTGGACAAGGCCTGCCGTGAAGCCGGGCTGCCCTCGCCGCTGGTGCCCATTGCCGGCGACCCGACCGGGCGCAGGCGGGCCTATCTGGCGCTGTCGAGGCGGAGCAGCAGCAACTCGCTGATTCCCGAACAGCGCGGCGCCAAGACCCATTCCGATTCGCTGGCCAAGGTGCTGCAGGCCCACCGCGCCCGCGGCGAGCTGGACGTGAACCTGGTGCCGGTGTCGATCTTCGTCGGCCGCGCGCCGGACAAGCAGAGCGGTTGGTTCGCGGTGCTGTTCTCGGAAAACTGGGCGCTGGTGGGCCGCTTCCGCCGCCTGCTGGCGGTGCTGCTCAACGGCCGCAGCACCATCGTGCGGTTCGCCCCGCCGATCTCGCTGCGCGCCACCGTTGACGAAGGGCTGGACCCCGAGCGTACGGTGCGCAAGCTGCAGCGCGTGCTGCGCACCCACTTCCGCCGCATCCGCGAATCGGTGATCGGGCCCGACCTGTCCACCCGCCGCCTGCTGGTGGACAAGGTGCTGGAGGCCGACACGGTGCGCGAGGCGATCGCGTCGCAGGCCAAGCGCGACAACACCAAGCCGGCCGACGCCTGGAAGAAGGCGCACGCCTACGCCTGGGAAATCGCCGCGGACTACTCCAGCCCGGTGGTGCGCTCGGCCAGCTTCATGCTCAGCCATGTGTGGAACCGCATCTACGCCGGCGTGCTGGTGCACCACCTGGACAAGTTCAAGGCCGCCGCGCCGGGCCATGAAGTGGTGTACGTGCCCAGCCACCGCAGCCACATGGATTACCTGCTGCTGTCCTACCTGTTGTACGACCGCGGCATCGTGCCGCCGCACATCGTGGCGGGCATCAACCTGAACCTGCCGGTGGTGGGCACGCTGCTGCGCAAGGGCGGCGCGTTCTTCATCCGCCGCTCGATCCGCGGCAATGCGCTGTATTCGGCGGTGCTGAGCGAATACGTGGCGCAGCTGGTGGCCGGTGGCTATTCGATCGAATACTTCGTCGAAGGCGGCCGTTCGCGTACCGGGCGCCTGCTGCAGCCCAAGGGCGGCATGATCTCGATGACGCTGCGCGCGTTCCTGCGCCAGCCGCGCAAGCCGGTGCTGTTCCAGCCGGTGTACATCGGCTATGAAAAGCTGATGGAAGGCGGCAGCTACCTGGACGAGCTGTCCGGGCGGCCGAAGGAAAAGGAATCGATCTGGCAGCTGCTGTGGTCGATCCCCAAGGTGCTCAAGCAGAACTACGGCCAGGTGGTGGTGAACTTCGGCGAGCCGATCGCGCTCAATGACGTACTGGCCCGCCAGGCACCGGAGTGGGATGGCGCGCCGGTTGGCGAGGACGAGAAGCCGTCGTGGCTGTCGGGCACGGTGGACCACCTGGCCGAACGCATCCAGGTGCACATCAACGGCGCGGCCGACGTCAATCCGATCAACCTGCTGGCGCTGGCGCTGCTGTCCACGCCCAAGCATGCGATGGGCGAAGCCGACCTGATCGCGCAGATCGAGCTGTGCAAGACGCTGCTGGTGGAAATGCCGTATTCGGACCGGGTCACGGTCACGCCGCATTCGCCGGAGCGGATCATCGCGCACGCCGAGGAAATCAACGTGCTGACCCGGATCAAGCACCCGCTGGGCGATGTGCTCAGCGTCAGTGGCGATACCGCGGTGCTGCTCAGCTACTTCCGCAACAACGTCATCCACCTGTTCACCGCGTCGTCGTGGGTGGCGTGCTGCTTCCAGAACAACCGCCGCATGAGCCGCACCGGGCTGGTGCAGCTGGGCCGCACCGTGTACCCGTTCCTGCAGGCCGAGCTGTTCCTGCCGTGGACCGAAGACGAATTCGCCCAGCGCATCGAGCAGACCATCGCGGTGTTCGTGCGCGAGGGCCTGCTGCAGAACGTCAATGACGACGATGGCGGCATCCTGGCGCGCAACACCGGGCAGACGGACGAGGTGTTCCGCCTGCGTGCGATCGGCCATTCGCTGCAGCAGGCATTCGAGCGGTATTACATCGCCATTTCGGTGCTGGTGAAGAACGGTCCGGGCACGCTGGGCGCAGCCGAGCTGGAAAGCCTGTGCCAGCAGGCCGCGCAGCGCCTGAGCCTGCTCTACGCCCCGGCCGCGCCGGAGTTCTTCGACCGCACCCTGTTCCGTGGCTTCATCCAGAAGCTGCGCGAGCTGCGCCTGGTGTGGCCGGACGAGAACAGCAAGCTGCTGTTCGACGAACGCCTGGACATGTGGGCCAAGGACGCCAAGTTCATTCTGGGCCGCGAGCTGCGCCACACCATCGAGCGGGTGAGCCCCGAAGCCGCGAAGCCAGAGGAACCGGTGGCCGCGGATTGACGGCGGCGGCGATCATTTCTGGTCGCCGCATTTCCCTCAGACACGCATGGCGTGTCCCTACGCGCATCGTCGTAGCGACACGCCGTGCGTGTCCCACGTAACGCCCGCTCTTGCGGCTACGCCGGCTCGTCCGGAATCAACATGTCTTCCAGCTTCGCAATGCGGTCCTTGAGCTGGAGCTTGCGGCGCTTCAGGCGCTTGAACTCCAGCTCATCCTCGCCATTGGCGGCCATGCGCTGGATCTTGTCATCCAGGTCACGATGCTCCTGCCGGAGGTTGGCAAGCAGGTCGGTGATCTGTTCGGGCGTCAGGGTATCCACAGTCGTCGAGCATACACATCCGGCATGACGCCCGGGAGTGAACGCAGTCACTTCCCCACACCGATGGCAACCAGTGCGAGCCGGTAGAATGACCGGATGCCTGCCGTGCTGCCCCTGCCCGATCCGCTCCCCCGCGCCCCGCGCACGGACGCGGCCGCGCAGGACAGACTGGCGCGCAGGCTGCGCCGCCAGGTGGGCCAGGCGATCGCCGACTTCGGCATGATCGAGGACGGCGACCGCATCATGGTCTGCCTGTCCGGTGGCAAGGACAGCTACACCCTGCTGGACGTGCTGCTGCAGCTGCAGAAAAAGGCCCCGGTGGCCTTCGAACTGGTGGCGGTGAACCTGGACCAGAAACAGCCGGGCTTCCCCGGACACGTGCTGCCGGAGTACCTGGCCTCGATCGGCGTGGCTTACCAGATCATCGAACAGGACACCTATTCGGTGGTGAGCCGGGTAATTCCCGAAGGCCGCACGATGTGCTCGCTGTGCTCGCGGCTGCGTCGCGGCGCGCTGTACCGGCATGCGGCGGAAAATGGCTTCAGCAAGATCGCACTCGGCCACCACCGCGACGACAGCGTGGCCACGTTCTTCCTCAACCTGTTCCACCACGCCAAGCTCTCCGCGATGCCGCCCAAGCTGCGCAGCGACGATGGCCAGCACGTGGTGATCCGCCCGCTGGCCTATGTCAGCGAGCGCGACATCGCACAGCATGCGCAGGCGCGCGGCTTCCCGATCATTCCGTGCACGCTGTGCGGCAGCCAGGACAACCTGCAGCGCCGCCAGGTGGCGCAGATGCTGCAGCAGTGGGAGGATCAACACCCCGGGCGGATCGACCAGATCGCGCGTGCGCTGGGCAACATCCACCCGTCGCAGCTGGCCGACCCGGCCCTGTTCGATTTCATGGCGCTGGGCCGCACCGCGGTCGCGCCCAGCCCGCCGTCGGCCTGGACCGACGGCACCCCCTGACCTTCCCTTTCACGCCTTCCTATCCGGATTTCCATGTTCTTTCGCAACCTGACGCTGTTCCGCTTCCCGACCGCCACTGATTTCTCTGAAGTCGATACCCTGCTGCCGCAGGTGCTGCTCAAGCCGGTAGGCCCGCTTGAAATGAGTTCACGCGGTTTCATTTCCCCGTTCGGTCGTGAGGAAAAGGCCGTGTTCTCGCACCGCGTCGGCGACGCGCTGTGGCTGACCGTGGGCGGTGAGGACAAGATCCTGCCGGGCGCGGTGGTCAACGACCTGCTGGCCCGCAAGCTGGAAGAGATCGAAGAGAAGGAGGGGCGCAAGCCCGGCGGGCGCGAGCGCAAGCGCCTGAAGGACGACCTGCTGCATGAGCTGATGCCGCGTGCCTTCGTGAAGAGCTCGCGCACTGACGCGCTGATCGACCTGACCCACGGCTACGTGGCGGTGGACTGCTCGAGCAGCAAGAAAGGCGAGAACATGATGTCCGACATCCGTGGCCTGCTCGGCAGCTTCCCGGCCATGCCGCTGAACGCGGAAGTGGCGCCGCGCTCGATCCTGACTGGCTGGATCGCCGGTGAGCCGCTCCCCACCGGGCTGAGCCTGGGCGAAGAGTGCGAGATGAAGGACCCGGCCGAGGGCGGCGCGGTGGTCAAATGCCAGCACCAGGAGCTGCGCTGCGACGAGATCGACAAGCACCTGGACGCCGGCAAGCAGGTGACCAAGCTGGCCCTGGTGTTCGAGGACAACCTGTCCTTCGTGCTGGGCGACGACCTGATCGTGCGCAAGCTGAAGTTCCTGGACGGCGCCCTGGACCAGCTCGAGCACGCCGACGAAGACGGCCGCCGCGCCGAGCTGGATGCCCGTTTCGCCCTGCAGAGCGGCGAAGTACGCCGCCTGTTCCTGCTGCTGGAAGAGGCCTTCAAGCTGAGCAAAGCCGACTGAGGCACCGGGCGGGGTCCTGCCCCGCCCCTTTACACCCCGCAGTCATATCCCGCGCACCACGGGCGTTATGCTGTACCCATGCCCGGATTCCTCCGCCGCCTGATCTCCCCGGCCGTTGCCCCCACCCTGCAGCGCGACACCGTGCGCCTGCGCCTGGAGGATGCCGAGATCGACGTGCTGCGCGTGCGCGATCCGCGTGCCCGCCGGATCAAGCTCAGCGTGGATGAGCGTGGCGTGCGGCTGACCCTGCCGCCGCGCGCCAGCCTGGTGATGGGCGAACGTTTCCTCGAACAGCACCGCGGTTGGTTGTCCACGCAGCTGCGCAGTTACCAGGCGCAGAACCTGCCCCCGCCGCTGGTGATCGGCGAACCCGGCGTGCTGCCGCTGCGTGGCGAACTGCTGCCATTGCGGTGGGATACCGGGCGCTACGCGCACCTGGAGCTGGACGGCACCGGCGTGTGCATGCACCTGCCGGCCCGCGGTACCGATGCCACGGTGAAGCGCGCGCTGCGCGAGTTCTACGAAGCGCAGACCCGCGCCGATGTCGGCCAGTGGCTGCCGCGCTACCTGCCCAGCCTGCCGCGCGCACCAGCGCGCCTGCGGCTGAAGGTGATGTCCTCGCAATGGGGCTCGCTGGCCCCCGATGGCAGCATGGCGTTGGACCTGGCGCTGGTGCTGGGGCGGCCGTCGGCGTTCGAGTACGTGCTGGTGCATGAGCTCTGCCATCTGATCCAGGCCAATCATTCGCCTGCGTTCTGGGACGAAGTGGAACAGCGCTTCCCGGCGTGGCGTGAGGAACGGGATTACTTCCAACTGGAAGGGCGGCGGCTCAAGGCGATGCTGCGGCAGCTGCTTTAATCACGCTTTCGGTGGGGTTGCCACGCACGGCGTGGCACTACGCATACGGTGGCGGAACCGCGCCGGGCGTGCCCAGATTCGACCTTGTTGCATGGGATCGCTGCGTGAGGCGCGCGAATCTGGCGGCTTCTGCCGCCACCCGGATTGCCCATGTCGACGATGGCCTCGGTTGCCTTCGATGTGCTCACCAATGTGCTGGCTGCCGCCGTGCTGGGCACGGCGGCGATGCTGCGTGCGCGCGTACCGGATGTGTCCGGAGTGTGGACGCTGACCCGTTACGGCCAGGGACCTGAGCGCCACGCCGAGGCCGTGTACCTGGTGATGCTGTCGCAGAACGGGGTGCGCGTGGAAGGCGTGGCCGAGTGCGTGCAGTGCCGCGTTGGAAACGGACCGTTACGGTTGCTGCCCGGCCGCGAACGGCCACGGGTGGAAGTCAGTGGTGGCCTGTACGGCAGCGTGTTCCATCGCAAGCGCTTCCGCCTGCTGTTCCGCGAAAGCGCGCGGCGCCAGGGCAGCATCGCCACCCACGGCATGGACCGCCGTGAAAGCGACGACCACTGGCGCGGCAGCTACATCCTCAGTGCCGGCGGCCGCAGTGGCCCCAGTGAGTGGCGACGGGGGCAGGGCGCGCATGATTTCGCCCTGGCCAGCGATGCATACCCACCCCGTGATCAGGGCGATGCGCGTGCGCGCAGTGTGGCCGCCTGCGCCCAGCGTGCGGCCACGCGCGGGGCGGTGATGCACACCGCCTGATCGGTCACGGTGGTGACCGCGCGCTCCAGCAGCTGGATGTCGGCTTCGTGCTGGCGCGCCACGTGCGGGTCTTCGAAGAAAATCGCGCGCTGGCAGCGGCCTTCCAGCACCTGGTCGGCGATCTGCGCGTCGCCGCCCATCGGGCCGCTCTGGTAGCGGGTCACCCACTCCTGGTCCCTGGCCCAGCCCCGGCTCCAGGCCAGTTCATTCAGGCGCTGGCCGGTGGTACCGGTGCCCACGCGGCTGCGGAAGCGCGAGAGCAGCGCGAAGTGTTCGTCGGCGAAGGCCAGCATGGCCGGCTTCATCGCATCGTGCGCGATCAGCGCCAGCGTGTGCTGCTCGAATGCATGCAGGTCATCGGCGCCGGGATCGGCGGCCAGGCCGGCGTGCACGCGTTCCACTTCGATCCAGTCGCGCGCGGTGGCCACGGTGGAGATGAAGGGCTTGCCGTGGATCACGCACTGGCGCTTGAGGGCGGTGGCTTCGGGGAACACCGAGGACGGGTCGACCGGATCCATCAGGTAGATCGCCCCATCCAGCGTCCGCTCGGGCGTGCCCATGCCCACCACCTCGGCGACCAGCTTCATCAGGCCGCCCTCGCGGCCGTTCGGGTAGCGGCGCAGGGTGGCGAAATCGGGCAGGAAGCCCAGCCGCTGGATGGCATCGAAGGTGCGGCCGACCGCGTGCAGCTCCACGCCCAGCTCGCGCAGCCCCGTGTCGCTGGCGCGCAGCCAGCGGAACAGGGCGGCGTGCTTGTCGTGGTGGTGCAGCCGATTGGCAGCCAGGCCGATGCGCATGGGAATCATCCGGGAGAGTGGGGCATCCGCGACATTACCAGCCCTTCACGACAATTCGTAAAAGTTGCATAGCCGTCTACCGGGGCCATAACCGACATTGACCGCCATCAGCCGGTCAATCAGGACAGTCCCCCCATGCCTCTCTCCGCTCCCCGCAACGCGCCGTCGGTGCAGACGCTGGCCCACGATCGCGGCGCCCGCATCCGCGCGCTGGGGCGCCTGCTGCGCCATGCGGCCCACGGCGATGCCGACGTCCTGCTGGTCGGGCTGGCGCGCATGCTGGATGCGCATATCGAGTGCGACCACGCCGACGATGCGGGCAATGCCCGCATCCGCGACCAGCTGGATGAGATCCAGCTGTTGTTGGCCTTGGAAATCGAGCGCGCCGGGGTCCGGGCCGCCGCTTGAATCCGGCACTGCGTGGGCCGGCCAACGGCCGGCGCCAGTGTGCCTGGTGACCGCTGTCAGGCGGTGATCAGCGCCACGATTGCCGCCGCCGCATCGCGGCCTTCGGCCACGGCGGTCACCACCAGGTCCGCACCGCGCACCGCGTCGCCACCGGCGAACAGGCGCGGGTGGGCGGTCTGGAACGGCAGCCGGCCCTGGCCGCCGGCCAGGATGCGGCCGTTGTTGCCCGCCTCCACGCCCTGCGCGGTGAGCCATGCCGGCGCGGTCGGCGAGAAGCCGAACGCGATGATCACCACGTCCGCTTCCAGCAGCGATTCGCTGCCCTCGATCGGCACCGCGTTGCGCCGGCCCTGTGCATCGGGCTCGCCCAGGTGGGTTTCCACCACGGTGACGCCGATCGCTTCGTCATCGGCACCGGCCTCGATCGACAGCGGCTGGCGGTTGAACAGGAAGCGCACGCCTTCTTCGCGGGCGTTGGCCACTTCGCGCGCCGAGCCCGGCATGCTGGCTTCATCGCGGCGGTACGCGCAGGTTACCCGGGCCGCACCCAGCCGCACCGCGCTGCGCACGCAGTCCATGCCGGTATCGCCGCCGCCCAGCACCACCACGCGCTTGCCCTCCAGGTCGGGCAGGGCAAGCGTGTCTTCCCAGCCGGCAATCGGCCGGCCGTGGGCATCGCTGCCGCTGACGATTCGGCTGTTCTGCACCAGGAACGGCAGCGCCGGCAGCACGTTCTTCAGGTCCTGCCCGGGCAGCCCGCCATCGGTATAGCGGTAGGCACCGGTGCCGACGAACACCGCGTCGTAGTCGGCCAGCAGCGTTTCCAGGGTCACGTCGCGGCCGATCTCCACGCCCAGCCGGAACTGCACGCCCATGCCTTCCAGCACGTTGCGGCGGCGGCTGATCACCGACTTGTCCAGCTTGAAGCTGGGAATGCCGAACTGCAGCAGTCCCCCGATCTGTTCGTAGCGGTCGTACACCACCGCCTGCACGCCGGCATGCGCCAGGCGGTCGGCACAGGCCAGGCCGGCCGGGCCGGCGCCGATCACCGCTACGCGCTTGCCGGTGCTTTCCACCGCCGCCATGTCTGGCCGCCAGCCGGTGGCCAGCGCGGTATCGACGATGTATTTCTCCACCGCGCCGATGGTGACCGCGCCGAATTCCTCCAGCGTGCAGCTGCCTTCGCACAGGCGGTCCTGCGGGCACACCCGGCCGCACACTTCCGGCAGCGGGTTGGTGGAATGGCACAGCGTGGCCGCTTCGTGGATGCGATTTTCCTGAACCAGCTGCAACCACTGCGGAATGGCGTTGTGTACCGGGCACTTCCAGCTGCAGTAGGGGTTGCCGCAGTCCAGGCAGCGACCGGCCTGGTACTGGGCATCTTCCTTGCCGAACTTTCCGTACAGCTCACCCCAGTCGCCGGAGGTGCGCAGTTCCACCGGAATGCGCTGCGGCATGGTCCGGGGCAGGTCGAGGAACTGGAAGGCGTGCTTGCGGCTCATGTATGGGAATCCAGGAAATCAGGCGGCGCGGCGCAGCGATTCGGTCAGCGATTCAATGCTGGCGGCCTTGGGTTTGACCAGCCAGAACTTGCCCACGTAATCGCGGAATTCGTCCAGGATCTGCTGGGCCCAGATGCTGCCGGTGAGCTCGCGGTGGCGGCTGATCAGCGTGTGCAGGTGCTGGCGGTGGTTCTCGAAGCCTTCGGCCGAAATGCGGTGGATGTCGATCAGTTCGTGGTTGTAGCGGTCCACGAAGTCGCGGTCGATATCCAGCACGTAGGCCAACCCGCCGGTGAAGCCGGCACCGAAGTTCAGGCCCACCTTGCCCAGCACCAGCACGATGCCGTCGGTCATGTACTCGCAGCAGTGGTCGCCGGCGCCTTCGATGACCGCCAGCGCGCCGGAGTTGCGCACGCCGAAGCGTTCGCCCGCGCGGCCGGCGGCGAACAGCTCACCGCCAGTGGCGCCGTACAGGCAGGTGTTGCCGATGATGGCTGTGTTGCGCGCTTCGAAGCGTGCGCCGCGCGGCGGGCGTACCACCAGGCGGCCACCGGCCATGCCCTTGCCCACGTAATCGTTGGCTTCGCCTTCCACTTCCAGCTGCAGGCCGCCCACGTTGAACGCGCCGAAGCTCTGCCCGGCGGTGCCACGGAAGCGCAGGGTCAGCGGCGCATCGCTCATGCCCTGGTTGCCATGCGCGCGCGCGATGGCGCCCGACAGGCGGGTGCCGATGGAGCGGTCGGTGTTGTGGATCAGGAAGCGGTGTTCGCCGCCCAGCTTGCCGGCAATGGCCGGGGCCAGCAGGCCATCCATCTGCGTGGCCAGGCTGTCCGGCGATTCGTACAGGCGCTGCGCGGCGCAGTGGCTGCCGCCGTACTGGGCCGGGTTGAGCAGGCGCGACAGATCCACCTTGACGCCCGGGCGCGGGGCCACGTCCAGCTGCTGCAGGAGGTCGGTGCGGCCCACGATCTCGTCCAGCGAGCGCACGCCCAGGTAGGACAGCCAGCCGCGCACTTCCTCGGCCAGCAGCCGGAAGAAGTTCTCCACGCGCTCGGGCAGGCCGGTGAAATACTGCGCGCGCAGGCGCTCGTCCTGGGTGGCCACGCCGGTGGCGCAGTTGTTGAGGTGGCAGATACGCAGGTACTTGCAGCCCAGCACGATCATCGGCGCGGTGCCGAAGCCGAAGCTGTCCGCGCCCAGCAGCGCGGCCTTGATCACGTCCAGGCCGGTCTTCAGGCCTCCATCGGTCTGCAGCAGGGTGCGCCCGCGCAGGTCATTGGCCACCAGCGCCTGGTGCGATTCGGCCACGCCCAGTTCCCACGGCACGCCGGCGTAGCGGATCGAGCTGACCGGGCTGGCACCGGTGCCGCCATCATGGCCGGATACGGTGATCAGGTCCGCACCGGCCTTGACCACGCCGGCGGCGATGGTGCCCACGCCGGCATGCGACACCAGCTTCACCGACACCAGTGCATCGGGGTTGACCTGCTTGAGGTCGTAGATGAGCTGGGCCAGGTCTTCGATCGAATAGATGTCGTGGTGCGGCGGCGGCGAGATCAGGCCGATGCCCGGCTTGGCATAACGCAGCCGCGCGATCAGTTCGTTGACCTTGTGCCCGGGCAGCTGCCCGCCTTCGCCGGGCTTGGCGCCCTGGGCCACCTTGATCTGCAGTACTTCGGCATTTACCAGGTATTCGGCGGTGACGCCGAAGCGGCCCGAGGCCACCTGCTTGATCTTGCTGCGCTTGTTGGTGCCATAGCGTACCGGGTCTTCGCCACCCTCACCGGAATTGCTGCGCCCACCCAGCCGGTTCATGGCGATGGCCAGCGCTTCATGCGCTTCGGGCGACAACGCGCCCAGGCTGATCGCGGCGGTGTCGAAGCGGCGGAACAGGTCTTCGGCCGGCGCCACTCCGTCCAGCGGGGTCGGCGTGGGGGCCGCCTTGAGCTGCAGCAGGTCGCGCAGCGCCGACACCGGCCGGCCATGCACCGCCTCGCAGTAGCGCTGCCAGTCGGCGGCGTCCCCGCTGCGCGCGGCGCGCTGCAGGGTCATGACCACGTCCGGGTTGTACATGTGGTATTCGCCACCGTGCACGTACTTGAGCACGCCGCCCACCTCCGGGCGCAGCAGGTCGTTCCAGGCGCGCACGGTAAGCTCGCGCGCCTCATCGTCCAGCCGCGCGAAGCCTACGCCGGCCACGCGCGAGGGCGTTTCGGGGAAGCACAGGTCGACCACTTCGTCGTCCAGGCCGACGATCTCGAACAGCTGCGCGCCGCGGTAACTGGCCACGGTACAGATGCCCATTTTGGAGATGATCTTGGACAGGCCCTTGTAGATGCCCTTGCGGTAGCTGCGGCCGATCTGCGACTGCTCGCCGCCCTTCTTCAGCTGCAGGATGCCGCGCCGGCCCAAATCGAACAGGGTCTGGTAGGCCAGGTACGGGTACACCGCGGTGGCGCCGAAACCGAGCAGGCAGGCCATGTGGTGCGGGTCGCGCGCGGTGCCGGTTTCCAGGATCAGGTTGACGTCGCAGCGCAGCCCGGCGTTGGACAGGTGGTGGTGCACCGCACTGGTGGCCAGCAGCGCATGCACCATCGGCCGGTCGGCCACCGGGTAGCGGTCGCTGAGCAGCAGCATGACGATGCCTTCGCGCGCGGCCGCTTCGGCTTCGGCGCAGATGCGCTCGATGCCGGCCTTCAGCCCTTCGTCCAGGCTGTAGGAGAGGTCGATGAGCCGGTTGCGGTCCACGTACTGCGGCATCTTGATCAGCTGGCGCAGCTTGCGCTGGCTGAGCACCGGCGAATTGAGGATGACGTGGTTCACCGTCTCCGCGCCGGCATGGAAGATGTTGGTCTCCTTGCCGAGCTGGGTGGTGAGCGACATCACGCAGTCTTCCCGCAACGGATCGATCGGCGGGTTGGTGACCTGTGCGAAGGCCTGGCGGAAATAGTCGTACAGCGGCCGGCTCTGCTGGCTGAGCACGGCCATCGGGGTGTCATCGCCCATCGACCCGGTGGCTTCCTGCTCGGTCTCGGCCAGCGGGCGCAGGATCTGCTCCACTTCCTCGGTGCTGAGCTGGAACAGCTTGTGGTAACTGCGCAGGGTGCGTTCGTCGAACGGCTCTTCCACCAGCGACGGGTCGATCAGCTCGGTCTGCAGGTAGGTCACGCCCTGCTGCAGCCATTGCTTGTACGGCGCGCGGCCACGGTTGATGCGGTCGATGGCATCCGAATCCAGCAGGTCGCCGCGCTTGAGGTCGATGGCCATCATCTCGCCCGGGCCCAGCTTGCCCTTGCGCACCACGCGTTCGGCCGGTACTTCCCACACGCCCGCTTCGGACGCCACCAGGAAGTGGCGGTCGGAGGTGAGCATCCAGCGCGCCGGGCGCAGCCCGTTGCGGTCCAACGTGCAGGCGGCATAGCGGCCATCGCAGGCGACGATGCCGGCCGGGCCGTCCCACGGTTCGCTGTTGAGGCCGTAGAACTCGTAGAACGCGGCCAGGTCGGCGTCCTTGAACTCCAGCGACTGGGTCGCCGGTGGCACCAGGATGCGCAGCGCCTGGATCAGTTCCATGCCGGCGCTGACCATCAGCTCCAGCATGTTGTCCAGGCTCTGCGAATCCGAGCCGTGCATGGAGATCACCGGATCGAACTCGCCGATGTCGAAGCGCGGGGTCTTCCACACCTTGCTGCGCGCCTGCGCCCAGCGCCGGTTGCCTTCGATGGTGTTGATCTCGCCGTTATGGGCGAGCATGCGGAACGGGTGCGCCAGCGGCCAGCGCGGCAGCGTGTTGGTGGAAAAACGCTGGTGGAACACGATGGCGCTGGAGGCCAGGTCGTTGCGCTGCAGGTCCGGGTAGAACCGGCTCAGCTTGTCCGGCAGCACCATGCCCTTGTAGCTGATCGCGTTGGGGCTGAGCGTGGTGACGTAATAATCGGCGTGTTCGCGCAGCCGCTGTTCGCTGCGGCGGCGGGCCAGGAACAGCGCCAGGGTGAAGGCGGCTTCGTCCTGGCCATGGCCGGCATCGACGAATACCTGTTCGATGTGGGGCAGGGTATCGCGGGCCAGCTGGCCGCACACGCTGGGATCGGTCGGCACCACGCGCCAGCCAAGCGGCTGGCAGCCGGCGTCGCGCAGTTGCTGTTCGAGGGTGTCGCGGCAGGCCTGGGCGGCGGCATCGTCGTGCGGCAGGAACACCACGCCGGCCGCATGCAGTTTGCCGAGGGTGATGCCGGCTTCGGCGGCCAGTGCCTGCAGGAACGCTTCGGGGCGGCGCAGCAACAGGCCGCAGCCGTCACCGGTGACACCGTCGGCGGCAACACCGCCGCGGTGGGTCATGCGCGACAGCGCCGCAATCGCGGTGTCGACCAGCAGCCGTGACGGCTGGTCATCCAGTTGCGCCACCATGCCGAAACCACAGGCATCGCGTTCGTCTTGTGGGTCGTAAAGCCCTTGGCGGTTGCGGGGGGCCATCTCTGCCTCAATGTCGGGTGAGCGGCGACACTCGTCCCCGCTCAATCCGTTGAGCGCATCTGGAGGCACCGGATGCTTCGACTAGATCACAGTTGCTGCAACGCCGCAATACACGGTTGCACGCGCAACCAAACCCCTCGAAAACCCGCGTCCGGTGCGCCCAATTCAGCCGCAGCGCAGGCCGGTGACCACGCCCTTTTCATCGACTTCAATGTTCAGCCGCTCGCCGACGAATTCCATGGTGGTCATGTCGTCCGGCTTGAGCACGCGCAGCTGGCGCGCGCTGGCATCCTGCTGCGCCTGCGCGCCGATGGCGTCGCTGTAGGGCTGGCCGACCAGGCTCTGCACCTGGTTGGCATCGCAGTTGCCGACCGGCGGTGCCTCGGTGGCTTTGGCCGTGGTGTCGGCGGGCGCCGCAGCGACTTCTTCGGCGGCCTTCTGCGCGTGGGTACCCGCTGCTTCCTGTTCGTCCATCGGCGGGGCCTTGCAGGCGCCCAGCAACAGCAGGGTGGGGACCAGGGCGGCAGCCAGGATCGTGGGGCCAAACGGGCGGCGGAAGGAGAAGGACGACATCGAGACTCCGGAGTTCCAGGCGGTAAACCGTGGAGCATATCGTCAAGGCGGGTGTGAGGTGTTTGTGTTGCGTTATTGACGCGGCGCCGTCGCGCCACCCACCACACTGCAGGCCCGTTCCGTCGCCCTGCTTCCATGCCTGCACGCCTTGCCACCCCCGAAGCCACCGCAGCCCGCGACGCCGGCCTGCGCTATGTCACCGACGAGCTGCCCGGCATCGCCCGCCGCCGCGCCGGCAAGGGCTTCAGCTACCGCGACGCCGACGGGCACGCGGTCCGCGACGCTGCCACCCTGGCCCGGATCCGCTCGCTGGCCATCCCCCCGGCATACACCGATGTGTGGATCTGCGCGCTGGCCAACGGCCACCTGCAGGCGACCGGGCGCGATGCGCGCCGGCGCAAGCAGTACCGCTACCACCCGGACTGGGCGCGGGTGCGCGGCGACGGCAAGTTCGACCGGGTCATCGCCTTCGGCGAGGCGCTGCCGGCGCTGCGCCGCCGCCTGCGCCGCGATCTCAAGCTGCCCGGCTTCCCGCAGGACAAGGTGCTGGCGATCGTGGTCGCGCTGCTGGCCGAAACCCTGGTCCGCGTGGGCAACCCCGAGTACGCCCGCGACAACCGCTCCTACGGGCTGACCACCCTGCGCAACCGCCACCTGGAGCTGGTCAAGGGCGGGCGCGCGCGCATGCGCTTCCGTGGCAAGTCCGGCCAGCAGCATGAGGTCGACATCGACGACACGCGCCTGGTGGGCCTGATCAAGGGCTGCCAGCAGCTGCCGGGGCAGGCCCTGTTCCAGTACCGGGATGATGACGGCGCGCTGCAGCCGGTCGATTCGGGCCAGGTCAACGCCTATCTGCGCGATGCGATGGGCACCGATTTCAGCGCCAAGGACTTCCGCACCTGGGGCGGCACGGTGGCCGCGCTGCGCCACTTCGCCGCCACGGCACTACCAGAGTCGCCCAGCGAGCGCTCGCTGGCCGCGCTGCAGAAGGAAGTGGTATGCGAGGTGGCCACGCTGCTGGGCAACACGCCCTCGGTGTGCCGCAAGGCCTACATCGATCCCAGCGTGTTCGACGGCTGGCGCAGCGGGTCGCTGGCCCGGTTGGCCGGCCTGCGCGGCGAGCGGCAATGGGAGCAGGCGACGCTGAAGTTCCTGCGCAGCGCGCGGCGCACGGTGAAGAAGGCCAAGGCCGGAACCGCGCGCTGAGGGCGCGATCCGGGCCAGGACATCAGCCGCAGTAGATGGCGGTGATGTTGTTGGTGCGGCCGGTCTCTATGGTCAGGCGTTCGCCACCGCTCTCCGCGCCCGGGCTGGGATTTGCCGCACCGCTGGCGGTGGGGCCACTTTCGGTGCGCTGGCCACGCAGCACGTTGACCTGCAGGCTGTCGCTGTCCACGCGGGCGCGCTCGATGGTGGCGGCCGACGCGGCCAGGCCCACGGCGCCACGCACCTTGTCGACATGGCACTGGCCGGAGATGACGCCGTCGATCGGCTGCACCTGCGCCACCGGTGTGCTGCTGCAGGCGGAAAGAAGGGTCACGGCGGCAACGGCAAGCAGGGGACGAAACATGGGGCGGCTCCAACGGGGATTCTGGTTCCCACGATGCCGCTGCGTGCGTATGCGGCGGATGAAGCCCTACACGTCATGGCGACATGCCATTCACCGGATGCGACCGGCCCGGCCGCCACACTGCCCTTGCCTCGCCCTCCACCCGCATCGAGGCAAATGCTACGAAGGAGTTGACCATGGCCACGGCCAAGAAAACCCGTAAACGTACGACCCCCGCCGCGACCTCCGCCGAGCCCAAGGCGACGCGCACGCGTACCCCGGTGGTGAAGACCGCTACCCGCAAGGCCGCCGCCACCGATCCGCGCGCCGCGCGCGTGGCCGCCCGCCAGCGCCGCCTGCAGGACCAGGAAAAGGCCAAGGACGCGCGCGCCGCGGCGAAGAAGGCCAGCAAGAAAGCCACGAAGAAGGCCACCCAGGCCGGCAGCCGCAAGCAGCCTGAAACCATGCCGGCGCAGCACATTGCCAAGCCGGGCAACGAACACGAACTGGATCTGGCGCCGCGCTTCCTGGCGCCGGATTACGTCGGCAGCGGCAAGCTCAAGGGCAAGCGCGCCATCATCACCGGCGCCGATTCCGGTATCGGCCGCGCGGTGGCCGTGCTGTTCGCCCGCGAAGGCGCCGATGTGGCCGTCCTGCATCTGGACGAACACGACGACGCTGAGGTCACCCGCCAGCACGTGGACGCCGAAGGCACCCGCTGCGTGGTGATCGCCGGTGACGTGCGTGATCCCAAATTCTGCAACAAGGCTGTCAAGCAGGTAGCCAAGGCGTTCGGCGGCATCGACATCCTGGTCAACAATGCCGCGTTCCAGCTGCACTGCGAACGCCTGGAAGACCTGGAAGACGAACACCTGCAGGAAACCCTGCAGACCAACATCGGCGGCTACATCCAGATGGCACGCGCGGTACTGCCGCACCTGGAAGAGGGCGACTGCATCATCAACACCGGTTCGGAAACCGGGTTGTTCGGCAGCAAGGCGCTGATCGACTATTCGTCCACCAAGGGCGCCATCCATGCGTTCACCAAGGCGCTGGCCAGCCAGCTGCTGCCGCGCGGGATCCGCGTCAACGCGGTGGCCCCGGGCCCGGTATGGACCCCGCTCAACCCGGCCGACAAGCAGGCGCCGGACGTGGCCGAATTCGGCAAGGACAGCGACATGGGCCGGCCGGCACAGCCGGAGGAACTGTCGCCGGCCTACGTCTTCCTGGCCTCGCCGATCACCGCCAGCTACATCAGCGGGGTGATCCTGCCGGTGATGGGCGGTCCGAAGGGGTAAAGGCCAGGCAGAAGGGGACGACATGCGACGCGGCGGCTTCCGCGTTACCGTTCGTCGGCTGCGACCGTCCGGCACTTGACGACATCTGTAGTCACGGGCATGGTGGCTACACGTGTAGTCAACGGAGTGTGCCATGCGCGGCAAGACCATCGGGGACCAGGAACTGGCCCTGCTGCAGTACATAGCGGAACAGGAGGACGCCAGCGTCGGCGAAGTGGCGGCCGGCTTCGGCGAGGAGCGTGGCCTGGCCCGCTCGACCGTGCTGACCATGATGGAGCGCCTGCGGGGCAAGGCGTATCTCCAGCGCCAGCAGGTCGAGGGCGTGTACCGCTACTCCGCCACCGGCGAGCAGGACAGCGTGGTGCAGGGCGCAGTGGCGAGCTTCGTGGAGAAGACGCTGCAGGGCTCGGTGTCACCCTTCGTCGCCTTCATGTCGCACAAGGCCGAGGTCAGCGACAGCGAACTGGCCGAACTGGAAGCGCTGGTCGCACAGCTGCAATCACGCAAGCGGGAGGGCTGAGCCATGGACACCCTGATGATGGAACTGCTGACCCGTCTGGCCTGGACCAGCGTGCAGAGCGCGCTGCTGGTGGCGCTGGTGTGGGGCGTGTGCCGGCTGCTGCCGCGGCTGCCCGCCGCCACGCGCTGCCGCCTGTGGTGGCTGGTGGCCCTGCAGGCCGTGCTGGGGCTCGTATGGAGCAGCCCGCTCGAACTGGCGGTACTGCCGGCGCCGGGCATCGACAACGTCACCCTGGTGGCCCAGCCGATGGCGCAGGCGCCGACGACGCTGGCCCCGATGGCAATCGATACCGTGACCGCCGCGCCGACCGCTGCGTCGCTGTCCTGGCAGAGCGTGGTGTTCGCGCTGTGGGCGGCAGGCGTGCTGCTGATGGTGGTGCACAGCCTGCGTGCCTACCGGCAGAGCCGCGCGCTGGTCCGCCATGCGGTGCCCTGCACCGACGCCGGGCTGCAGCAGGCGCTGCAGTTGGCCGCCGAAGCGCATGGGCTTGCCCGCGCGCCACAGCTGAAGCTGTCCGCGCAGATCCGTTCGCCGCAGCTGATCGGCCCGTGGAACCCGGTGCTGCTGCTGCCCGCACGTGAACTGCCGGCGATGGCCGCCGATGACCTGGACATGGCGCTGACCCATGAGCTGGTCCACCTGCAGCGCCGCGACCTGTGGTTCGGGCTGCTGCCTGCGCTGGCCCAGCACCTGCTGTTCTTCCACCCGCTGCTGCACGTGGCCGTGCGCGAATACGCGCTGGCCCGGGAAGAGGCGTGCGACAGCGCGGTGGTGGCCGGGCACGGGCATTGCCGCCACGACTACGGCCGCCTGCTGGTGCAGCTGGGCGTGGCCCCGCGGCCGGCGGTGGGCGTGGCCAGTGCCTCGCCCAACTTCCGCAGCCTCAAGCGCCGTCTGCTGACCCTGCAGCAGACCGGCAGTTTCCCGCGCGTGGCCTCGCTGGCGATCACGGCGCTGTTCGTGGTGATCGGGGTGGCGCCGATGCGGCTGGTGGCTGCGGTTCCGCCCCCGCCGCCAGCACCATCGGTGCTGACCGCTCCCGCTGCCCCTGCTGCCCCTGCGGTTCCCGCCGCGCCAGCGGCCCCGGCGGTGCCGCGTCCGGCATCGGCACCGCGCCCGGTCACTGCACCGCGTGCACCGGCGCCCCCGGCCGCACCCGCACCGCCGCCGCACCCGGACAGTGTGAGCAGCAGCACCAGCACCAGTACCACCACCATCACCCACGGACGTCTGGACCTCTCGCACCAGCCGCGCCAGGCCTTCGTGCTGATGGGTGGCGGCGACAACTTCGTCGATGCCTCGATGGCCGACCTCAAGCAGGCACAGCGTGATGTACAGGGTCGCGACCCGGCGCTGTGGGTGCGCGTCGGCAACGAGCGTTACCTCGTGCGCGATCCCGCGCTGCTGAAGTCGCTGTCCCAGGCCCAGCAGCAGGTGGCCCGGTTGGGCGAGCAGCAGGGCGCGCTGGGCGACCGCATGGGCGCACTGGGCGAGCAGCAGGGTGAGCTGGGCGAGCGCATTGCCGAGGTGGCGATGCGCGCCAGCCGCGATGCGATGGAGTCGATGGATGCGGCGGAAATGGCCAACAATGCTGCGCGTACCCGCAAGGGCGATGCAGCACTGGCCGAACGCGCGGCGCAGCGCGCCAAGGCGGACGCCGCGGCAGCGGTGGACCACCGCCGGATTGCCGAGATTTCCCGCCAGCAGGCCGAACTGGCCCGCCAGCAGTCAGGCCTGGCGCAGCAGCAAAGCATCGCTTCGGCCCAGATCGCCCGCGACGTGCGCAAGGCGTTCGACAAGGCGCTGGCTGATGGCACCGTGCAGCGCCTGAGGTAACGGTGACGCCCGGGCGTATGCCCGGGCCCCCCGCCGCCGGTCAATTACAACCGATGCGCTCTATCTTGTTGTCTGCGTCCACGTTGATCGTCAACCGATCTTCGCGGAAGTCCATCGTGACGGCCATGCCCGGCTTCACCACGCGCGCGTTCTTCGCACCGCTGGCGGCCACTGCCTTCTTGACCAGCGCTTCGGTCGCCTTCTGTCCATTGAACTGCTCGAGAACGTCGGGATTGCACTTCATGGTGCCTCCATCAGCGACATGCGGCACCGGGTCGACCACGGCCGGATCAGTGCTGCTCTTGGGCGGGGTGCTGCACGCGGTCAGCGGCAGGGCACAGGCAAGCAACAGCAGGGACATACGCATGGCCAGTCTCCGTGAGCGGGTAAGTGCGGCCAGCTTGCACCGCCGCGGCTGCACGGGGTGTCAACGGCCCGCTCAGCTGCGGACGGGGCCGCCTTCCAGCGCCAGGGTTTCCCGCTCGCGCCGCTCCTCGGCAACCAACCGCTGCATCAGCAGCGACAGCGTCACCACGTCCTGGTGGTTGTGCTCGGCCACCCGGCGCAGGTTCACCGCGCTGCCACCGCGCAGGTAGTTCAGCCACGCGGCGGGGGCTTCGGAGCCGGGCAGGTCGTCTTCGCGCACGATCTGCAGCAGCTGGCGCTCGATCGTGGCCAACCGGCAGTTCTCCCAGGTGCCACGGTAGCGGCGGCGGGTGGGGAACAGCAGGTCCACGTGGTCCAGCGGGGTGATCGGGCAGCGCTGCCGCGCCAGCCGGTAGCGGGTCTTCAGCAGCGGTGCGTCGTAGCAGCGGCCGTTGTAGCTGGAAAACACCGTGGTGGGCTGCAGCCAGCGCGCGAACTCGGCCAGCATCGCGGTCTCGGCGGCCATGGTCGTCATCAGCAGTTGGCGGATGCGCAGGCCGTCGCCGCTCGCGGCATCGCGGTGCCAGTCGGCCGCGCCGATCATGAAGGCACGGGTGCCGGTGCCGCCGGCCAGGCCGGTGGTTTCGGTATCGAAGAACATCAGGTCCTGGGGCGCTACGGCCTCGCCGTCGCGCTTGGCGAAGGCCAACGACAGCGGCTGGGTCGGGATGGCCTGCGGCAGGAACGATTCGATCAGGAACAGGCCCGGTGCGATCTCCTCACCCGGCACATGCCGATCCTGTGCGCTCGCGCGCGGTCGCGCCGCCGCCGTGCCGCGATCACGCAGGCCGAGCAGCCGGTGCAGGCCACCCACATCGGGCCTGCGCAGCGGTGGCGGTGCCGGCACAGGGGCGCTCGCACCGGTCGGTTTGTGGCGGATTTCCTGCTCCACCCAGGCAAACACCGAATCCGGCGCGGGCCGGCGCGCCTGCGCATCGTTGGCCGCCACCGGCGGTGCGGGTACAGGCGCGGCAGCAGGCTCGGCCGCCGCCGGGCGCGGCGTGGCGTCACCGGCCTGGCGCCGCAGCAGGCGCAGCTTGTCCAGGCTCAGGCTCAAAACGGCACTACCTCGGCCTCGTGCTGCGCACGTGCGCTGGCAGGTGGCAGCGCCTGTTCGTCAAACAGCGCCAGTACCTTCAACGCCAGCGTCTTGGGCGTGGTGGCATCGTCTTCCTGGCCGGCCAGCACCGGGCCCACGCAGGCCGGGCAACCGGCCTTGCAGTCGCAGCGCTGCACCAGTTCCTGCGCGCGCTGCAGCAGCTCGGCCTGGCGCAGCCACAGCGGCTCGCTCAAGCCCACGCCGCCGGGGAAGTTGTCATAGAGGTACACGGTGGGCACGAACTGCTGTTGCAGCTCGATCGCACTGGCGTCGAACTCGGCGCCACGCAGCTGACCACGGCCGCTCTGGTCGGCCACCGCGAACCACGCGCCGTCGCCATTGCCCACCGCCTTCTGCAGGTCGCGCGCATCGGCCATCACCGCCACCGTGGCGACGATGTGCAGCGCGTAGGCCGCGCCCAGGAAGCCATCCAGTGCTTCCTGTTTCGAATCGAACGCGGTCAGCAGCAGCCCCTGCGGCAGCTGCCACCACACCGCGGTGGTGTGCAGTTCCTGGTCGGGCAGGTTGACCGGCCCGTAGCCGATGTTTTCATGGGTGTAGTAGCGGATCTTCTTGTAGCCGGCCACGCGCCGCACCACGTGCACTTCGCCGTGGTGCGAATCGCCCTGGCCGGCCAAGCAGCCGTCGAAACGGTCCAGCACCTTGAGCTTGGTGAAGTCGATGCTGTCGGTGTAGTAGTCCACGTGGGTGCGGGTGACGTAGGCCTTGCGGCCTTCCCAGTCCAGCCGCTCCACCTGGTACGGGGTGGACTGCACCATGTGGATGGCGCCTTCGTACAGGGTCAGCGCGGCGGCGGAGTAATCCACCTCGGCAATGATCTGCTGCTTGCCGTCGCTGCGGTCGACCACCACGAAGTTGCCGTCGGCCACCGAACGCAGGCTCACCGCATTGGCCGGGTAGCTGTCGGCGATCCATTCCCAGCGGTCGCCTTCGCGGTGCACCACCTCGGTTTCGGCCAGCGCTTCGAGGAACACCAGCGGGTCGATCGGCCCGAACGGGTCGCCGGCCAGGAACGGCAGCTCGAAGGCGGCACAGCGGATGTGGTCAAACAGGATCAACGGCTGGTCCGGGGCGGTGCGCGCGTGTTCGGGCGAGGCCTCGGCAAAGAAGTCCGGGTGCCGCACCACGTACTGGTCCAGCGGCTGCGAGCTGGCCACCAGCACGCCAAGGGCGGGCTGCTGGCGTCGGCCGGCGCGGCCAAAGCGCTGCCAGGTAGCGGCCACGCTGCCGGGGTAGCCGTTGAGCACCACCACGTCCAGGCTGCCGATATCCACGCCCAGTTCCAGCGCCGAGGTGCTGACGATGCCGTCGATGTTGCCGGCGCGCATGGCACGTTCGGTCTCACGGCGTTCGGTGGGCAGGTAGCCGCCGCGGTAGGCGCGGATGCGTGGGGGCTTGCGCGGGTCGTGGTCGAAGATGTCCTTCAGGTACTTGGTGAGCACTTCGACCATCAACCGGCTCTGCGCGAAGATCAGCGTCTTCAGCCCGGATTTGATCGCGATGCGGGCGATGCGGTTGCTCTGCGAGCGCGCCGAGGCACGCAGCCCCAGGTCGGCGTTGACCACCGGTGGGTTCCACAGCAGCACGTGCTTGGGTCCGGTCGGCGCGCCGGATTCGGTGATGGCGGTGACCGGTGCCTCGATCAGCGCTTCGGCATGCGCCTGCGGGTTGCCGATGGTGGCCGAGCACAGGATGAACTGCGGCGACACGCCGTAGAAGGCGCAGATCCGCTTGAGCCGGCGCAGCACGTTGGTGACATGGCTGCCGAACACGCCCCGGTAGGTGTGCACCTCATCGATCACCACATAGCGCAGGTTCTCGAAAAACTGCGCCCACTTGGTGTGATGCGGCAGGATGGCCTGGTGCAGCATGTCCGGGTTGGAGACCACGATGTCGCCGTGCAGGCGGATCGCCTGGCGCGCATCGCCGGGGGTATCGCCGTCGAACGTGAACGCCTTGACCCCCAGGTCGCCGGCGCGGTTGAGCTCCAGCAGTTCGGCCACCTGGTCCTGGGCCAACGCCTTGGTCGGGAACAGGTACAGCGCCTTGGCCTTGCCCTGCATGGCGGCGCTGACCACCGGCAGGGTGTAGCACAGCGACTTGCCGCTGGCGGTGGGGGTGACGATGGCCACGTGCTCGCCCCGCTGGGTAGCCTCCCATGCTTCGGCCTGGTGGCTGTACAGCTGCTCGATGCCCCGCGCCTTCAGCGCGGCGGTCAGCGCGGCGGGCACATCGGCCGGGATCGGCGCATAGCGGCCTTCGCGCCCGGGGATCGTGAAACTGCCGGTGATGCGGTCGGCGTAGCGCTGCTGCAGCCGCGCGGTGAGCAGGGCACCGTTGCGCGAGGGCAGCCCGTCGGTGGTTGCGAGGCGGCGCTCGGCATCTTCGGTGCGCTTGGCGAGTTCGTAGGCCATGGGTACAACGGTCTGCAAAGGACGCCATGGAAGCACAATCCCGTCTCAGCGGTTGAGACATCGCCGGCCGGACGGGTGAATGATTCAGCGCCTGCGCTGCGGTCGGGCACGGGCAACGAAATCTGAAGGCGGTCTTCGTATGCTGCGCGCTGGACGCTGCTGACAGGACGACACGTGGCATTACCCACAGGGATGGCAACAACGACAATGATCGCCGGGCTGCTGATGGCGAACGCGGCCCAGGCCCAGCAGGATCGCGGCGAACCCGCCGACAGCGCGGACGCCCGTGTCACCACGCTGGGCGAGGTGCGCGCGCTCAAGCCCGAGGACGACGTGCCAGTGGACCTGTACCGCTTCAGATCCCCGGTGCAGCCCGAACCCAACGCGTTCAACCGCGCCTGGCACGAACCCCCTTCGCTGGAGGAGGTGGGCATGCGCGGCGGCTATTTGATGATGGGCATCAACTACGGCATCGCAAAAACCGCCCAGGGGCTGCATACCCTGACTCGCGCCCCGGACCCGATCCAGTCCGCCATCGCGCGCCCGCCGCCGGGGCTGGATGCAGCCCAGCAGCGCCGCGCGCTGCAGTTCTGTGATCCGCAGCAGGGCTGCGCGGTGCCGACGGGGGACTGAGCCGCTGCTGCGCCGCTACGCCACCGGTGGCGCGGGACGCCGACGCTCCAGCCACCACAGCAGGCCGGCAACGGCGATGAAGGCGAGCAGCCAGGGCCAGCGGGGGCCGGGGACCTTGCCGGGCGTTCCGCTCGAGGCGGCATTGGATTCAGCCAGGCGATCCGCAGTAGCGGCGCGCAGCTGCTGGCGGTGCAGCGGTTGTGCGCTGGCCGGGTCGAATACGTAGAACGCCTGCACGGTGTCGCCGTGCTGGAGCTGGTGCCACCCGGGCTGCTGCGGCCAGTAGCCGGCGCACTGCTGGCTGCCGCTGGCCGGATCGACCTGCAGGGCGACCGTATGGCCTTCGGCGTCGCGGATGCGGGTGCCGTTGGGTACCTCGCACAGGGTCACGCGCTCGCCCGACCAGGGCGTTGCTGTCTGCAGGCGGATGGCAGGCGCACCCGGCAGCGCGCGCGCGACCTTGGACAACACGCCCGACCACAGCTCGGCGTAACGGTCGTCGCGGCCGGGCAGGACCAGCCGGTAGCTGTCGGTCAGCGGGAGCAGGGCAACGCGGCCGCGACCGATGCCTCGCCAGCCGCCGACGGCGGTGCCCTTCGCATCGGCGAACAGGGCCTCTGCACCCGGCAGCACCGCGTCGAACTGCTCCAGGGCTGGCGGCAGCGCACTGTGCGAAGCGGCATCGGCTTCGTCGATCCAGGTCGTGCTGTCATTGGCCGGTCGCTGCGGGCCGCGTCGCGCCTGTAGCAGTGCGGACTCCGGATCGGTCTGCAGCTGCAGCGGTGTCGCACGGCTGCCGCCGTTCACCGGCAGGCCCCAGCTGCGCAGCGCCTGGCGCGTGGTGTCGTTGAGCGGGCCGCTGCTGCGCACCACCACGCCCAGCCCATCGCGCAGCGCCTGCTGCACCAGCGTGCGTTGCGCCGCGCCCAGTGCCGCCAGGCTGCGTTCGTCGAGCACCAGCACGTCGGTGGCGGCCAGGCGTGCCGTGCTCAGGGCGACCGGCGCATCGCCGAGCATCACCCCGCCACCGGCGCTGGCCTGGGCCTGCACGGCCAGGCCGGTATCGGTGGCCCAGCGGCGCAGGTACTTCAGTTCCGGGCCGGGTGCGCCGGCGAGGATCAGGACCCGAGGTGGCGGGGCGGCCACGGTCTGCAGCGGCACCGGAAGGCTGTCAACGACGTGCTGCTGCGCGTCGAGCAGGCGCAGGGTGAACTCGCTGCGCCCTGCGGCGCGTGCGCTGCCGTGCAGGCGCACGGTGCCCTGCGCGTCCAGCGGTGCGCGGTCCACCACCATGCCAGCCGGGTCGAGCAGTTCGGCGCGCGCCCCGTCGACACCGCCGGCGCGGGCGGCAACCTCGAACAGCGCGCCGGGGGCGGTGACCGACGGCGGCTGGAGATCCAGCCAACCGCGGGGCGCGGCAGGGGATTGCACCGTTACCCGCAGCGGCAACGCGGTATCGCGATCGCGCGCGGACAGTCCATCGCCGACCAGCAGCAGCGAGGTACTGCCCGGATGCTGGCGCAGCGCGGTGGCCAGGTCGGGGGCGCGTACGGCGCGTGCACTGGGCGTTGCCTCGGGCAGCGCGATCACGGTTGCGCCGGCGGGCACGGCGCCTGCGGATGCGGCGTTGCCGGTCAGTACGGTGAGCTGGCCCGCTTCCACGCTGCGCTGTGGTGGTACGAGGGTGAAGTAGAGCAACAGGGCGGACAGGGCCTGCAACGCGAGCAATGCGGCGGGTCCGGGTGAAGGCAGCCATGCGCGGCGTGGCTCCACGCGGAGGATGCGTACGCTGCCTGCGATGGTGATCAGGGCCAGGGCGATGGCGATCCATGGGGCCATGCTCATCGCGTGCCCTCCAGTGCGTCCAGGTAGCGCTGCGCCATCGGGTCCGGTGCGCTGCGGCGTTCCAACTGCGGCAATGGTCGCTGCAACGCGCGCCACAGTTGTGCGCGCAATGTGGTGCGGCAGGATGCACAGTCTGGTGCGAGGCGCAGTTCTTCGACTGCCGCCGCAAGACTGAGGGGGTCGGTCAGTCGCGATTGATGGCGGCCCAGCCACTGGCTCAGCGCGTCGAGGTCCGGTGGGCTGCGGGTGTCGGCCAACTGCTGCCAGACCGCCACGATGGCGGGATCGGGTGCGTCCACGGGGGTAATGGTGGAGGAGCGGCTGCCCAGATCGGTGCGGTCGCCGGTCATGCGGCGGCCTTCGTCGATGGGCGGCAGCTCGGGCCCGACCCGGGCCAGATAGATGCGCTCGGCCTGCTGCACCTGCTTGATGAAGGCCAGTGCCTTGTTGGCGAACGGCAGTGCGCGCTCGGGGCGGCCCTGGCGCAGTTCACCTTCCGACGACCACATCTGGTCCAGCGCGGCCTTCAGGATCGCGCGGGTCTGCGGATCGAGCAGGGTGGCCGCTTCGGCATGGTCGTGGGTGTGGCCGTACTCGGAGAGCACGTCGGTGGCGGCGCCGAAGACCGGGGCGCTGTCGGCCCTGGTTGCGCCGTGCTCGTGATCGTCGTGGCCACCCTGTGCACTGGCGGTGTCGTGCGCATGATCCTCATCGTGATCAGCGGCCGGAGCATCGCTGGTGGGCAGGCTGTCACTGGTCGGCGGCGGCTTGGCGCCCCCTTCGCTTTCCTCACCCAGGAACTGCCCATAGCGCAGGCGCAGGATGCGCTGGTCCACGCCGATCGCATCGGAGCGCTTCACGAATTCCTCGGCCGGCAGCTGGCGGCGCAGTTTGATCAACGCTTCGGCGTCGATGATGATCTGGCGCTGGCTGCGGAAGTACGCCGGCAGGGCTTTCTTGACCATGCCCTCCATATCCGTGCCCAGCACCTGTTCTTCGCTGGGCAGGCGCAGGATCAGGCTGGTGCTTTGCGCGGTCTGCGCGGTGGGCGTGCGGTTGTCGCGCACCTGCAGCTGCGCGATCACATCGTTGCCGGGGCCGGCGCCGAGTGCAGCCAGGTCCAGCGTGCGCGCGAAGCGGCGCTGGGTGGCCGGGCCCGTGCCGGCCAGCGCGATGCGCTGCTCACGGAAGGTGATGTTTTCCCCGCTGCCCTGGGCCAGGGTCAGGTGCAGTTCGGCACTGGCTGCCACGCCGAAGTCATCGCTGGCCTCGAACTGCAGGCTCCATTGGCGCTGGCCGGGCGTAGCCAGCACAAGGGTGCGATCCGGTGCGATCACGCGGACACTCGGCGGGCGGTCGGGCATCACATCCAGGCGATACAGCTTGGGCGCGGTCAGCGCCGGCTCGGTCACGATGCGGTACAGCGTGGGCTTGGCTGCCTTCCACTGCGCCACCCACGCTTCGCCATCGCGGCGCAGCGCGATGCGGGTGCCGTCGTGCAGCTGCAATGCGGCCTGCGTGGGCTGTGCGCTGAAACGCAGCGACCAGTCCAGCACGCTGCCCTGCACTACCTTGGCGTCCAGTGCGGTCTGGGTGCGCAGGGCCTGGCCGGTGTAGGCCGGTGCCTGGATCTGCAGCCGGGAGGACTGCAGGCTGGGCGGTTGGGCCGGGCTGGCGGGAGGCGTGGCACGGCCGGGAAGGCCCGGCAGCGGTGCGCCCGGTGCAGGCCAGCCTGCGGCGAGCACGGCCACCAGCATTCCGCCACACCACGACACGGCCAGCCAGCGCTTCGGCCATGCGGTGCGCAGGTCCGGCGGCGCGGCCTGCAGCGCGGCGGTGATGCGCGCCTGCTGGCGTTGCTGCAGGGGATTGAGTGTGGCGGTATCGGTGAACAGCAGATCGGCGCTGTCCTGCGCGATGGCATGCGTGTCCAGCTGGCGCACCAGCCAGTGCCGGTCCAATCGTCGCGCGCGCCAGGTGGCGGTACCTGCGACGACCAGCAGGGTTGCCAGCAGCACGATCGAGCCGATGTTGATGCCCGCCACGCGCGCGGCGATGGCGGTAAGGGCCAGCGCCAGCGGCACCCGCAGCAATGCGGTGATCCACCACCGCCGGCGCCGCGCGCGCTGCCATGCCTGGTGAACGCGGTTCATGCGCTTGCCCCGCGTCGCGGTGCGGTGGCCATCCAACGCTCCAGGGCGAACAGCAGCACGATCACCGCCAGCAGCCAGGTCGCCAGGTCACGCGGCTGTGCCAGCGGCGGGCTGGCACCGGTCAGCGGCGCCTGCACGGCAGCCGGCGCCAGTTGCGGCGACGGCAGCGGCCGCACCTGTTCCAGCAGGCGACGCGGGAAGGAGGGTTCGCGCACGATCGGCAGTGCATCGGGTGACAGCGCGGCAGTAAAGCGCAGCACCTGTCCGCGACCGAGGGCATGGCGCATGACCGCAGCCTTGCCGCTGGCATCCTGCAGCACCGTCGTACCGGTACCGGTGGCCGCCTTGGTCGACACAGCCAACACGCTGCCGCCATCGTGCACCCAGGCCTGCCAAGCGGGCGGCAGTGGCGCATCGGCCAGCCACACGCCGACCTGACCTTGTTCCGGCGTGGCATTGGTAGCGAGCGGCGCCGACAGCGGCTGCCCGCTCCACGCGCGCTGCAGGGCTTCGAGCACACCCCGCTCGGACGGATCCTGGTCGTCGCCGCTGACGCGCAGCTGCGGCGCGGTGTCCTGCACGGGTGCGGCCACCGGCATCGCCACCGGCCGCCAGTTCACCGCACGCGACAACCGTGGCCGTTCGCCGTCGAGCCCGCGCATCGGATCGGGGACGTACACCGTTAGTTCCGTTCCCTCAGGCAGGGTTTGATCCAGCTCACGCAGCAGGCTGGAAAGCGGCTGCTGGCCGGCCGGCGCCGCGTCCCGCAGCGGCGGGAACCCGGGCGCCAGCCAGCGCACCTCGCTGCCCGCAGGCAATATCGGCGGGCTCAGTCCCGGCGCCACCACCACCCATGGCCGCGTCTGCACCGGCGCGCCGTGCAGCAGCGGCCGGGCCAGCAATACGGCCAGCGCGGCAAGCAGCAACAGGCGTACCAGCAGCAGCGGCCATTCGTCGAAGCGGATGCGCTGGCGCGGGCGGGCCTTCGCGCGCAGCCAGCGCAGCGCGGCGAACTCCAGAGGCGCGTAGTGGTGGCGGCGCGCCAGATGGATCAGCAACGGCACCAGCAGTGACGCCAGCGCCAGCAGGCCCAGCGGGAACAGCAGCGACAGGCTCATCGCGCGCTCCCGGCCAGCAGCCGCAGCGGCGCGTCCAGCGGCTGGTCGGTATGGGTCACCACATGGGCAACGCCGCCGCGCTGCAACCGTGCCTGCAGCACGCGCTGCGCCTCGGCGAAACGGGCCAGGTACGCGTCGCGGATCGCGCGGCCATCCCCCAGCAGCTCCTCACCCGTTTCCGGATCGCGGAAGCGGTGGCCGTCCTGGAACGGGAAATCACGCTCGTCGGCGGTCAGGATCTGCAGCTGCACCACATCGCGGCGGGCGGCGGCCAACCGCTCCAGCAGCACGGTGCCGGCGTCGTCGAAGCCATCCCCCAGCGCCACCAGCATGTCGTTGGCCTGTACGCGTTCCCAGACCGGGCGCAGCGCGTCCGCTGCGGGCCATGCGCCACGCGCACGCAGGCGGTGCAGCAGCAGGTGGATGCGGTCGCGCTGGCGCGCACCACTGCCGGCCGGCACCAGCTGCACGCCGTCGCCGTTGATGGCGACCAGGCCGAAGCGGTCCCCCTGCTGCAGGGCCAGTTCCACGATGCAGGCAGCAGTGGAGCAGGCATGGTCCAGCCGCGACACCGCGGGGCGTGCACGGTCGGCCTGCCCGGCCGATGCCGTGGCATCGACGAGGATCCAGATCGTGACCGGACTTTCGCGCTCGGACTCGCGCACGAAGAAGCGGTCCGAGCGGGCGTACAGCTTCCAGTCGATCTGGCGCAGTTCGTCACCGGGCTCGTAGGCACGGTACTGCGCGAATTCCAAACCGGCGCCACGGCTGCGGCTGGCATGCTGGCCGATGCCCTGCGCGCCAATCGCACGCCGCGGCAACAGCCGCAGCGCCTTGAGGCGGCTGCGGACATCGGCGGGGATGGCGATCGGGGCGTGCGGGCTCACGGCAGGCTCAGGCGGGGAAGGGCACGGCCTGCAGCAGCGCGGCGATCACATCATCGGCGCCCTTCTGCTCGGCTTCGGCGGCGAACGAGAGCAGCAGGCGATGGCGCATCACCGGCGCGATCAACGCCTGCACGTCGTCGCGGGTGGCCGCGAAACGCCCCTGCAGCAACGCGCGGGCCTTGGCCGCCAGCACCAGCGACTGCCCGGCACGTGGGCCGGCGCCCCACTTGATCCAATGGTTCACCGCATCCGGCGCACCGGCACCCGGACGGCTGGCACGCACCAGGCGGGTGATCCAGCCCAGGACGTCATCGCTCACATGAACCTGCCGTACCGCCGCCTGCAGGGCCAGCACATCCTCGGCGTGCATCACCTTGGGAACGGTGCCACTGCTGCTGCCGGTGGTCTGCACCAGGATGTCGCGCTCTTCCTGCTCGGTGGGGTAGTCCACCCGCACATGCAGCAGGAACCGGTCCAGCTGGGCTTCCGGCAGCGGGTAGGTGCCGGCCTGCTCGATCGGGTTCTGCGTGGCCAGCACGAAGAACGGCGCCGGCAACGGATAGGTGGTACCGGCGTAGCTGACGGTGCGTTCCTGCATGGCTTCCAGCAGCGCCGCCTGGGTCTTGGGCGGGGTGCGGTTGAGCTCGTCGGCCAGCAGCAGGTGGGTGAAGATCGGCCCCTGCTGGAAGCGGAAATGGCGGTGGCCGGTGCCGTGGTCTTCCTCCAGCAGCTCGGTGCCCAGGATGTCGCTGGGCATCAGGTCCGGGGTGAACTGCACGCGCCGGAACTGCAGCTCCAGCGCCTGCCCGAGCGAACGCACCAGCAGGGTCTTGCCCAGCCCTGGCGCGCCTTCCAGCAGCACATGGCCACCGGCCAGCAGGCCGATCAGCAGCTGCTCCACCACCTCATGCTGGCCGACAACGGCCGTGCCCAGCGCATCGCGCAGGGGCTGCAGCTTGGAGAGAAGGGCGTCAATGGGGCTATCGTTTTGCATGGCACGCTCGCAGCAATGAATGTAGAGCCACGCCCTGCGTGGCTGAAGAAATCAGCGAAACCTAGTTGTTCAACGCATACATCACGATGTTCACCCCGAACCGGGTGTTGTCCTCGGCCAGGAAGCGCTTGTTGCGCCAGTCGTAATCCCACTCGCAGCCATAGTCTTTATTGCTGTAAAGCACGCCCAGCCGGCCATCGACCTCGATGCCCTTGAGGTAATCGTGCACGAGATCATCGCCCCAGCCATTGAGCTCGAAGCCGGTGGCTGGCGGCCCGTCCGGGAACTTGAAAAAGCTTCGATACAGCGCATGCGTGTTGGGCAGCTTCTTCAGCGCGGCCGGCCCGAACAGCTTGGCCATCTGCGCTTCGAACGACTTGGCGAAGAGCCCGTCGATGTCGTGGTTGCAGTCATCCACGAACACGAACCCGCCGTTGCGCACGTAGCGCACGAAGTTCTGCCGCTCGGCGGCGTTGAATTCCACCAGCTTGTGCCCGGCCAGGTAACAGAACGGGGCTTCGAGCATGCGCGGGTCGGACAACGCGACCACATGCTCGGTCGGGTCGACCCGCAGGGTGGTGTAGTCGATCAGAGAGGTGATCAGGTTGGACGGCATGCGCGCGTCCACGTCCCAGTCGCCGGAGTCGTACTTGAGCCGGGTGAACCAGAAGTCGTAACGCCCGGCCTGCGCGCGGGCGAACGAGGGCAGGGCCGCCAGGGCGGCCCCGCCAAGCATCAACCGCAGGAACTGCGCGCGGTTCATTGCCGCACGCGCGCCATCAGACCGCGTCGGACAGCGAGGTGAAGGTGAAATCGCGCAGCTTCATCGGCGGGATCATCATCACGAAGCTGGATTCGTCACCGGCCACACGTACCGGCTTGCCCAGCTCTTCGATGTTGTTGAGCATGATCACCGGCGATTCGTTGAAGCGGAAGTTCTTCACCGGGTACTTGATCTGGCCGTTTTCGATATAGAAGGTGCCGTCGCGGGTCAGGCCAGTGAGCAGCACGGTCTGCGGATCGACCATGCGGATGTACCAGGTACGGGTGACCAGGATGCCCTTCTGGGTGCCGCGGACCAGCTCGGCAGTGCTCTTGTCGCCGCCGCTCATCAGCAGGTTGCCCGGGGTGGCGTTGGCGGTCTTGCCCTGCTTCTGCGCCCAGAAGCGCGAGTAATCCAGGTTGGCGACCTTGCCGTTCTCGATGATGGCCAGCTTGTTGCGCGGCAGGCCCTGCTGGTCCCACGGCAGCACCGGCGCCTCGGGGTGCCACGGGTCGGCGTACATGTTCACGCGCGGGTCGTAGACCTGCTCGCCCAGCTTGTTGCCGCCACCCTTCTTGGACAGGAAGCTGCGGCCTTCATCGGCCGAGCGCGCATCGAAGAAGTTCATCATGAAGCTGATCAGGCCGGCAGCGGCCGCCGGTTCCAGGATCACGGTGTACTTGCCCGGTTCCAGCGCCTTGGCTTCGGACGATTCGGTGGCCTTGCGCATGGCGATGCGCACGTCCTGGTCGGCCTTGAAGTCGGCGGCGTCCTTCAGGTTGCGGCCCACCCAGCCCGAACCGCGCCCGTCTTCGGTGCGCACCGTGCAGGTGTAGTCGAAGTTGGTGGTGCGCTGGTAGCCGAAGTTGCCGTTGCTGTTGGCGGTAGCCTGGAAACCCTGGCCATCTTCCAGGAAGCCGGCGGCGATCAGGCCGTTGCCACGGCAGGGCGCGATCGAATCGGCGGCGACCTTGGCGCGGAACGCCGGGTCGATGGCGGCGGTGGATTCGCTGAAGGTCGGGCTGGCGGTGTAGGCCTGCTTGCCGATGGCCGGCAGGAACTCCGGGTTTTCCGGGGCCAGGCGGGCCAGGTCCTCGGCACGGCGGACCACGCGCTCCAGCGCGGCGTCGTCGAACTCGTTGATCGAGGCGGTACCAACGCGCTTGCCGAAGGCCACGGTGACGGCCAGTTCGGTGTTGTCGACGATGCCGCTGGTGGAGACGTTGTTGAGCGCGAAACGGATGTTGCCGTTGATCGAGCCGGCCAGCACCGCGGTGGTCTCATCGGCCTTGGACAGCGCGATGACCTTGTCGAGGATGGCCTTGGCCTGGGCTTCGGTGAAGATACTCATGGAATAAGGGCTCCTGACCGGTCAGCCGAGGCTGCGCGCGGTGTTGATGACGTTGATGCCGTTGAAGCGCGCGGTGGACGAACCGTGCGAGACCGCCGAAACCTGGCCCGGCTGGCCCTTGCCGTCGAAGAACGAACCGCCCAGGCGGTAATCGCGTTCGTCGGCCACGGCGCTGCACGCGTTCCAGAACTCCGGCGTGCGGATCTGGTAGGCCACGTCTTCGAGCATGCGGGTGATCTGGCCGTTCTTGATTTCATAGAACAGCTGGCCGCCGAACTGCGCGTTGTAGCGCTGCTGGTCGATGGAGAACGAACCGTCGCCGATGATGTAGATGCCGTTCTCGACGTCCTTGACCAGGTCGCTCACGCTCAGCGGGGTCTTGCCCGGCGCCATCGACA
Source organism: Stenotrophomonas sp. Steno-Z4 (assembly GCF_056393145.1). Lineage (NCBI taxonomy): Bacteria > Pseudomonadati > Pseudomonadota > Gammaproteobacteria > Lysobacterales > Lysobacteraceae > Stenotrophomonas > Stenotrophomonas sp. Steno-Z4. The sequence goes on from NZ_JBWJPC010000002.1 coordinate 179,630, forward strand.
CGTTGGCCATGCGCTGGAACTGCACGCTGGACCAGGAATCGGCATAGCAGCAGCCGTCCGATTCGGTCTTGCCCAGGATGTGGGCCTGGTCGCGGATGGTCTGGTAATCGACCAGCTTGCCGTTGCTGATCAGGTCCCAGCGCTTGGTCTTGACGCCTTCATCGTCGTAGGCCACCGCGCCGAGGCTGCCCGGCTGGGTCTTGTCGGCGAAGATGTTGACCAGGTCGCTGCCGTACTGGAAGTGCTGTTCGCGCTTGTCCAGGGTGGCGAAGCTGGTGCCGGCGTAGTTGGCCTCGTAGCCCAGCACGCGGTCCAGTTCCAGCGGGTGGCCGACCGATTCGTGGATGGTCAGCCAGGTGTGCGAGGGGTCCAGCACCAGGTCGTACTTGCCCGGCTTGACCGACGGCGCCTTCAGCTTCTCCTGCGCCTGCTTGGCCGCCGCGATGGCGTCTTCCTTCATGTCGTACGACGAGCCGTAGTTGACCACGCCGTTCGGCGTGAGCACCTTGCCGCTCGCGGCGCCATCGAGGTATTCGTAACCCATGCCCATCGGCGCGGACAGGCCTTCGCGGGTGCGGAACTTGCCACTGGCCTTGTCGATGGCGGTGACCGTCATCGGCGCCCAGATGCGGTGCACGTCCTGGTCGATGTAGGAGCCATCGGTGGACGCGAAGTACTTCTGCTCGTTGACCAGGAACAGCATCGAATTGACGAAGCTGGCGCCGGCGCCCATCGCAGCGGCATTGACGTCCAGCAGCAGGTCGACCTTCTCCTTGATCGGCACTTCCATCGCGTTCTTGCGGATCGGCGTCTTCCAGCTCACCTCGCCCACACCCGGCGCAGCGGCCAGCTGCACCTTGGCGGTCTGCACGCCGGCATTGGCCTTGGCGATGGCCACCGCCTGCTGGGCGGCACGCGCCACGTCGGTGGGATTGAGCTGGTTGGTGGCGGCAAAGCCCCAGGCACCATTGACGATCACGCGGATGCCCACACCGGTGGACTCGGTGTTCACCACGTTCTGCACCTTGTCTTCGCGGGTGATCACGAACTGGCGCAGGTAGCGGCCGATACGCACATCGGAGTAGGTGGCGCCGCCCTGGCGGGCGGCGGCCAGCGCGGCGTCGGCCAGGCGCTTCTTCAGCGCCGGGTCCAGGGTGCTGTGCAGTTGCTCGGCGGCAATCACCTTGCCGAAGAACGCCGGCACGATCAGGCCGCCAGCAGTAAGCCCGGTCAGGGCAAGGAAGTCACGTCTTTGCAAGGCAGCTCTCCACGTCGGTGTGGGGGTGGCAGGAACAAGGCGGGATCAGCGGTACAGCGGTGCATCGATTCTTGCGGGCGCGGCGGTCCAACGGTAGTGACGTTTGGCACGGTGGCCGGGCGGCTCAGCCCAGGCTGCGTGCGGTGTTGATGATGTTGATGCCGTCGAAACGCGTGGTCGCCGAGCCGTGCGACACCGCCGAGACCTGGCCGGGCTGGCCCTTGCCATCGAAGAACGAACCGCCGAAGCGGAAATCGCGCTCGTCGCAGATCGCGCTGCAGGCGTTCCAGAACTCCGGCGTGCGGATCTGGTACGCGGCGTCTTCGACCATGCCGGCGATCTGCCCGTTCTTGATCTGGAAGTACAGCTGCCCGCCGAACTGCGCGTTGAAGCGCTGCTGGTCGATGGAATACGAGCCGCGGCCGTGGATGTAGATGCCGTTCTCCACGTCCTTGATCATGTCGGCCACGCTCAGCGGGGTCTTGCCCGGTGCCAGCGACACGTTGGCCATGCGCTGGAACTGCACGCTGGACCAGGAGTCGGCGTAGCTGCAGCCATGCGATTCGGTTTCGCCCAGCAGGTGCACCTCATCGCGGGTGGCCTGGTAGTTGACGAGGATGCCGTCCTTGACCAGGTCCCAGCGCTTGGTCTTGACCCCTTCGTCGTCGTAGCCCACCGCGCCCAGGCTGCCCGGGGCCGTCTTGTCGGCAAAGAAGTTGACCCGCTCGCTGCCCCAGCGGTAGCCGGCGTCGCGCTTGTCCAGGGTGGCGAAGCTGGTGCCGGCGTAGTTGGCCTCGTAGCCGAGCACCCGGTCCAGCTCCAGCGGGTGGCCGACGTTCTCGTGGATGGTCAGGAACAGATTGGACGGGTCCAGTACCAGGTCGTACTTGCCCGGCTTGACCGACGGTGCCTTGAGCTTCTCGCGGGCGTGGCGGGCGGCGGCGATGGCATCCTCCACCGGATCGTACGAGTCACGGTAGGCGGTGATCCCGCCGGGCAGCTGGATCTTGCCGCTGGCGTCGCCATCCAGGAATTCATAGCCCATGCCCATCGGCGAAGACAGCCCGGCGCGGGTGCGGAACTTGCCGGTGCCCTTGTCGATGGCGGTGGCGGTGAACGGCAGCCAGATGCGGTGCACGTCCTGGTCGATGAACGAGCCATCGCTGGAGGCGAAGTACTTCTGCTCGTTGACCAGGAACAGGGTGGAGTTGATGAAGTCTGCGCCGGCGTTGGTCGCGGCCGCATTCAGGCTCAGCAGCAGGTCGACCTTGTCCTTGATCGGCACCGCCATGGCGTTCTTGCGGATCGGCGTCTTCCAGCTCACATCGCCCACCCCCTTGACCGGCGCCAGCTGTACCGGGCGGGTCTGGATGGTGGCGTTGGCACGGGCGATGGCGGCGGCCTGCTCCACCGCGGCCAGGATCGCGGTCGGGGTCTGCTGGTGGGTGGCGGCAAAGCCCCACGCCCCATTGACGATGACCCGGATGCCGATCCCGGACGATTCGCTGTTGGTGACGTTCTGCACCCGCGCCTCGCGGGTGATCACCGCCTGGTTGAGGTAGCGGCCGATGCGGACGTCGCAGTAGCTGGCCCCGGCCCGTTTGGCGGCAGCCAGTGCGGCTTCGGCCAGCGCCTTGTTGCGGACCGCGTTGGCCGGCTCGAGCAGCTGCTCGGCGGCGATCAGGCGGGCGTGCGGCACCATCAGGCCCGCCAGGCCCATGCCAGACAGCGTCAAAAACTCACGGCGTTGCACAGCGTTCGATTCCCCGGGAACGATCAGCCTTCGACTGTCGTTTGCGACCCGGTGCTGGCACAAGTGACTGCGGTCATGGTTGGATGTGCGCTGATCCGACATTTCCGAACGTCATGAGCCAACAACGCTGGTCCGAGGCCTGCGAGCGCAACCGCGACCCGATCCTGGCGGTGCTGCGCCGCCTGCTGCAGGACCGCCACCGCGTGCTGGAGATCGGCAGCGGCACCGGCCAGCACGCAGAGTACTTCGCCGCCCAGCTGCCGCACCTGCAGTGGCAGGCCAGCGACCATCCGGACTACCTGCCGGGTATCGCCGAGCGCCTGGCCGAGGCGGGGCTGCCCAACGCATCGGCGCCGTGGCCGCTGCAGGCGGTACTTGCGCCGGTGCCGGGCCTGGCCCCACTGCCGGCGTCCCCGCTGGGCTTCGATGCGGTGTTCAGCGCCAACACCCTGCACATCATGAGCTGGCCGCACGTGCAGGCACTCTTCGCCGGGCTGCCGGCGGTGATGGCCGACGATGCGCTGCTGTGCGTGTATGGCCCATTCAATTACAACGGTAACTACAGCAGCGACAGCAACCGGCAGTTCGATGGGTGGCTGAAGGCGCGGGACCCGGAATCGGGCATCCGGGATGCCGAGGCGGTGGATGCGCTGGCCGCAGCGCAGGGCTTGCGGCTGGTTGACGATGTGGCGATGCCGGCCAACAACCGGCTGCGTATCTGGCGGCGGTGACACGCAGGCCGGGCCAGCGCGGACACGCATGGCGTGTCCCTACGTTGGTTACCGTGCAAACCCGCCCAGCGTCGGCTCTGGCGCCTGCTGTGGGGTGGCGTGCTGCAACTGGAACGCCTGCTGCTGCTCGATCTCAGCAGCTGCGGCCTCCACTTTCTGGTCCGACACCGCTACGGGGGTGTGCTTGGCCAGTTCGATATCAAACGGCACCCGCTGCTGGTCATGCGGTCCGCTGCCATGCTGGACAAGGAAGGCGTAGCCCTTCGATCCGAACACAACCTCATCGACGCGGGAGATCTCGCTCCCCTGCAGCGGGCCGTCGTTGCTGCCGGGATACAGCGCCTGGCGCGTCTCCCGGTTGTCCATCGCGCAGGCCAGCGCCGAACGGCAGAACTGTTCCCGTTCCAGCCCGTTCGCGAAGCTGACCTGCCCCTTGTCCTCGGCGGCCTGCACGCCTTCCCGGATGCGGGCCAGCGTGGGATTGTCCACGTGACCGGGGGCGTCCGGCGCCTTCCGCTGATCGCGCTGCGCGGCCAGCTCCACCAGGGCCTGCAGCTGCGCCTGTTCCGCCGGATCGGGCTGGATGGAGCGGTGCTCGAACCGCGCCGCCAGCGCCTGGTCAATCGGCTCGGAGTCGTTGCACGGATCGACGATCTTGCAGTTGGCCAGTGCATCACGCAGATTGCGCTCGCCGTCGCGGTCGATCTTCAACCCGTACAGCGCGGTCGCGCCGCCGGCCTGGTACAGCGTCATCGTATCGAGGTCCATCGGCACGGCGCGCTTCTCGAACAGTGGCTGGTCGCGCAACGTGTTCAGATAGTCGATGGCGGCGTTGCCGGTCAGGATCTCCAGGCCAGCATCACGGTTCCCGCCGCCCACGTTGGAATGGCCACCTGGCGCGGCGACGTTGATCGCACGCCCATCCGGCGTCATCCCGGGATCGTTGATGGCCTGGTGCGGAAACAGCTCGCGCTGCTCATGGGCGGCCATGATCGCCACGCGCGAGATCACGCTCGGTGGCAGGCGGGCGTCGAAGTTGGCGGGCATGTTGGTCGCCACTGGATCCAGCAGCAGGGTGGCCTGTGCGGCTTGGCCTGGCGGCACCAGTGGTGGTAACCGGCTGATGACGCTGATGTTGCCGTTCCTGTCATGGCCAAACCCAAGGCCCTCTTCAGGAACGATGCCGTACTCATCAATCAACCGGAGCAGGCCGGCCGTCTGTACCGCGCCACGGCTGTAGCCGATGCCGACGACGCGGATTTCGGCTTGAGGGTCGTTGTTGACCCAGGCACTTGCCTGAACTGCCAGGTCGCGATACGCGCTCTTTATTCCATCCTCCCATGAGTACGCAATCAAACCGTCGAACGCCCGGCCGACGGCATTGCTCTGGGTCCCGATGCCTTGCGAGTAGTGGGAGCCGATTCGATTTCCTGCGTCCTTCTCCAGACGATCTGCCTGTTCAAACAACAGTCCAACAGTAGTTGGTGCGCCCAGTCGGGAGTTGTTGAGGTCCTGGCCAGTGCCATCGAGAAAGGCCAGATACAGGTACTCGTGAGAAGCATTGCCGCGCTGCAAGACAGGAACCGAGAGTTGCTCCAACTCCTGTCGTAATGCCTGCTCCATCTGAAGATCACCGGCGGTAGCCGGCCGGCTGCCGCCCTTGGAACTCACCTTCCCCATGGCAAAACTCCTTTTGCTCAATAGCTGTATGTCTTCACCAGAACAAGATCGCGACGCGAGATGCTGTGTTGGTTTCCGGGCTTCTGAAGGTGCTTCGTTGGTACGGAAGCCCTCATGTAAACGCGGATGACACGATCATTCACCTCGAGGAGAATCGAAGGCGGGCTCTCGTTCCTTCCATCAGGAAGGTCAGCAACCTCCTCTTTAGGAACAAAATGCCGGATGAGTCCATCCTTGAAGATGTCTCCGATATCAATCTCGGCTTCGAGTGAAGTGCCATCCTTGGAAACCCAGGAGACTTTTGCGGCAGGTGGGAAATTCCTGATTCCACCGTGCCCGCCCATCCAACCTTCAAGGTAGTCGGCTCCGTATGTCGAGGCAGGCGGCGAGGGTCGAGCGTCACCGTGGCGCAGGTTGTCGTACACAACTTCACACTCACGAGTGTCGTAGCAGCGAGCGCTGAAGCTATGCTTCTCAAACCGCAGCGGCCATTCCACCGGCTTGTAGTTCATCTTCGCCGAGATGGCGGGATCGCCCTCGGACACCAGCTCACCGCTGGTCACGACCGGAGGGTCGGGGTAGGTATAGCGTGCACCGTGCATTGGCTTGCTCTCCTGAATCTCCGTGGGCTGGGACGTTGCCGCCCCGGGCGTTGCACAAGCAGCCAGCGCGAGGCTTGCGACAGCGGCGACCTGCAGGGGCATCTTCGGCATGTCAGCTTCCTTGTCTTTGCGCCCTTAGGGCATCGGTGTTTCCCGCAACAGGGCGTGCGGCTTGCGCTTGTGCAGCGTCGGCGGGTCACCTGGCAGGCGTGATGCAAGTGTAGCCTCAGTGTGGGCCGTGACAGGAGCGGCATTGCGCCGCCGTGGTGCAACGTGGAATGAGTGGCACACTTTCGGTGTGCCGGACCCGTGCGACACAGCGGCGGCGGACGGTAGAGCGGACCGTTGGTCCGCTGCCTTTCGCGGGATGCCGGAAGCTGCGAACGCGGGCGGCAGCGCGCTTCGCGCGCAGCGGACCAACGGTCCGCTCTACCCTGGGGGTGCGCGTGCGTTCCGGGTGTCAGGGCGGTGCGTTCGAAAACGCATCGCCCTGCTACGCAGGGTCAGCGATTACGCCACCTGCACGATATGCAGTGCCTTCGGGTTGCGCCACTGCGCCAGCAGCACCGCTTCGCGTGCCTTGGCCTTGTGCAGGTGCGCTTCCTTTACATGCCCATAGCCGCGGATATGTTCCGGAATGCTGGCAATCTCGACCGCCAACGCAACGCGGTCATCGCTCAACCCTTCCAGCAGCATTGCTACGGTCTGTTCGTAATCGGCAATCAGCTGGCGCTCGCCCCGGCGCTCTTCGGTGCGGCCGAAAATGTCGAACGTGCCACCGCGCAGGAACTTAAGCTTGGCCAGCAGGCCGAACGCCTTGAGCATCCACGGCCCGTATTCCTGCTTGATCAGGCGGCCCTGTTCGTCCTTCTTCGCGAACAGCGGCGGGGCCAGGTGGAAGTGCACCTGGAAATCGCCCTCGAACTGCTGCTCCAGGCGGCGCTGGAATTCGCCGCTGGTGTACAGGCGCGCCACTTCGTACTCGTCCTTGTAGGCCATGAGCTTGAAGTAGTAACGCGCCACGGTTTCGGTCAGCGCGGTGCTGCCGGCCTTGTCCCACTCCGCCGTGCGCACGCGGTCGACCAGCGCCCGGTAGCGCGCGGCATAGGCCGCGTCCTGGTACTCGGTGAGGAAGCGCACCCGGCGTTCCACCAGCTCATCCAGCGAACGCGACAGGCGCTCGTCATCCAGCGGCAGGAACGCCACGTCGCTGCCGCCGCCATGCCCGGGCAGGCCGCGCAGTTCGCGCTCGTCGCCGGTCTCGCGCGGCGCGGCGGTGGCGCCCCATTCGTTGCCTTCCCACTCGCCCGGCGGCAGGTCGTGCAGCGGGCCCGGGGTGCGCTCGGCATCGGTATGGCCGTTGCGGACCAGACCGGCGGCCTGCTGCACCGCCTGCGGATCCACGGCGGCCAGCCGGCCCCACGCGAATGCCTGCTGGTTCATCGCGACCGCTGCGCCATTGAGCTCGACCGCGCGCATCAGCGCCTCGAACGAGATCGGCACCAGCCCCTGCTGCCAGGCGTAGCCCAGGATGAACAGGTTGGAGGCGATGGCATCGCCGAGCAGCGCGGTGGCCAGCTGGGTGGCATCCAGCAGCAGCGGGTCGCGGCCGCCCAGTGCCACGCGGATGCCGGCAATGATGTCGGCCGCCGGGAACTGCATGTCCGGGCGGGTAGTGAAGGTGCCCGGCATGGCTTCATAGGTGTTGAGCACCACCTGCGAGCGCTCGGCGCGCACCTTCGACAGCGCCCAGTAATCGTTGACCACCACCATGTCGCAGCCCACCACCAGGTCGGCTTCGCCGGCGGCGATGCGCACCGCATGGATGTCTTCCGGACGCTTGGCGATGCGGATATGGGTGGTGACCGCGCCGCCCTTCTGGGCCAGTCCGGTCTGGTCGAGCACGCTGGCACCCTTGCCTTCCAGGTGCCCGGCCATGCCCAGCAGCGCGCCAATGGTCACCACGCCGGTGCCACCCACGCCGGTGATCAGAATGTTCCAGGGCTGCTCGAGCGTGCTGCGGAAGGTCGGCGCGGGCAGGTTGTCGAGCAGGCTGCTGCGCTCGCTGCGCGAGCCCTTGCGCAGCGTGCCGCCGTGCACGGTGACGAAGCTGGGGCAGAAACCGGTGGTGCAGGAATAATCCTTGTTGCAGTTGGACTGGTCGATATCGCGCTTGCGCCCGAATTCGGTTTCCTTCGGCAGCACCGACACGCAGAAGCTCTTCTGGCCGCAGTCGCCGCAGCCCTCGCACACCAGTGAATTGACCACCACGCGCTTGGGCGGGTCGACCAGCTTGCCGCGCTTGCGCCGGCGGCGCTTCTCGGTGGCGCAGGTCTGTTCGTAGATCAGGATGCTGGTGCCCTTCACTTCGCGCAGCTGCTTCTGTACCGCATCCAGCTCGGCGCGGTCATGGAATTCCACGCCCTCGGGGAACAGCTCGCGCTTGTTCCACTTGCCGATCTCATCGCTCACCAGCACGATCGTCTGCACGCCTTCGGCGCGCATCTGGTGGGCGATCTGCGGCACGGTCAGGGTGCCGTCCACCGGCTGGCCGCCGGTCATGGCCACCGCGTCGTTGTAGAGGATCTTGTAGGTGATGTTGACCCCGGCGGCAATCGCCTGGCGGATCGCCAGCGAGCCACTGTGGAAATAGGTGCCATCGCCCAGGTTCTGGAACACGTGTTCGGTATCGGTGAACGCGGCCTGGCCGGCCCACGTCACGCCTTCCCCGCCCATGTGGGTGAAGGTGTCGGTGCTGCGGTCCATCCAGGTGACCATGTAATGGCACCCGATCCCGCCCAGCGCACGCGAGCCTTCCGGCACGCGGGTGGAGGTGTTGTGCGGGCAGCCTGAGCAGTAATGCGGCACGCGCGGGAAACTGGCGCGCGGCAATGCCAGTTCGGCCTCCTTGGCATCCATCCAGCGCAGGCGCTGTTCAATGGAGTCGTTGGTGAAGAACTTCTGGATGCGGCGGCCGATCACGCCGGCAATGGTGGCCGGGGTGAGTTCGTTGGTGGACGGCAGGATCCACTGGCCGGCTTCGTCGTACTTGCCGACGATGGACGGGCGCTGGCCCCAGCTGGCCGGCCAGTTGTAGAACTGTTCCTTCATCTGGCGCTCGATGAAGGCCCGCTTCTCCTCCACCACCACGATGTCTTCCAGCCCTTGGGCGAAGCGCGCGATGCCTTCCGGTTCCAGCGGCCAGGTCATGCCGACCTTGTACACGCGGATGCCGATGTCGGCGCAGGCGCGCTCGTCAAGGCCCAGGTACTCCAGCGCCTGCAGCACGTCCAGGTAGCTCTTGCCGGTGGTGACGATACCCAGCCGCGCACGCGGCGAATCCATCACCACCCGGTCGATGCCATTGGCCCGCGCGAACGCCTGGGCGGCCTTGACCGCATAGCGGTGCAGGCGCATTTCCTGGTCCAGCGGCGGATCCGGCCAGCGGATGTTGAGCCCGCCGGCGGGCATTTCGAAGTCTTCCGGCAGCACGATCCGGCGCGCGAACGGGTCCACCTGCACCGACGCGGACGATTCCACCGTCTCGGCGATGGTCTTGAAGCCGATCCAGCGCCCGGTGTAACGGCTCATGGCCCAGCCGAGCAGGCCCATGTCCAGGATGTCCTGCACGCCGGCCGGGTTGAGCACCGGCATCATCGCGCTGACGAATTCATCTTCGCTGCCGTGCGGCAGGGTGGAGCTGCGGCAGGCGTGGTCGTCGGCGGCCAGCGCCAGCACGCCACCGTGCACGGACGTACCCGCCGCATTGGCGTGCTTGAACACATCGCCGCAGCGGTCCACGCCGGGGCCCTTGCCGTACCACATGCCGTACACGCCTTGGACCCTGGCCCCGGGGAACAGGTTGGTCTGCTGGGTGCCCCAGACCATGGTCGCGCCCAGATCCTCGTTGAGGCCGGGGGTGAACTTCACCTTCGCCGCCTCCAGGTGCTGGCGGGCGCGCCACAGTTCCAGGTCGAAGCCGCCCAGCGGGCTGCCGCGGTAGCCGCTGATGAAGCCGGCGGTGTCCAGCCCGGCGGCCTGGTCGCGCAGTCGCTGCATCAGCGGCAGGCGTACCAGTGCCTGCACCCCGCTCAGGTAAATGCGGCCATCGGTACGGGTGTACTTGTGGTCCAGCGTGTAGCTGTCGTCCAGCGGCCCGGCAGGCAGGTTGGCGGACGACGGCGAGGTGAGTTCGGCGGTACTGGTCATGGCTGGCCCGTGCTGACGGCTGGCACGGCCACCGCGAGGGCGGCCGGAAAGGGCGGAATTGTATCAGCCGGGCATTTTCTGGCCTTCGGGACTCGCACCGCGGGCGAGCTGCGGTTAGGATCGGGGAGGGAGGTTGTTGTGACAACCTGGGGGAGTTTGTATGGCAGTGGCAAGAAAGATGCTGACCGGCATGGTGCTGGCGGCGGGGATGAATGTGTTCGGGGCGGCAGCGCAATCGTTGCCGGCATTGCAGGAGTTCTACTTCGATGACGACGTGGCTGCGGTCACGCCCGTGGTCGTGCCGGCCGACAGCAGCGATGTCGTCGACCAGCTGATGAAACAACGCGAACGTGGCCGCAAGGCGCTGGAAGCCACCGTGCAGCTGGCCAGCGTGGCCTATGCACAGGGCCGCCCGGAGCTGGGCCGCGAGCTGTACGCCGATGCGGAAAAGAATGCGCCGGGTACCTCGGTGCCGGGCCGCATGGTGCGCTGGAACCATGGCTGGGATCTGTTCCGCCAGGGTGACGCCGAGGCGGCCCTGGTGCAGTGGCACAGCGCCCAGCAGGGCCTGCGCGGCAACGCATCGTGGGTGCCGCAGACCTACGCGCTGGCGTTGTGGACGCTGGGTCGCAAGGACGAAGCGGTGAAGTGGTACGCCGCCGCCGTGCGCACCGAGCCGCAGCGTTGGAGCACCAGCGACGGCTACGCGCAGGCACTGCCGGGCTGGCGCGACAGTGAACGTGCCACCTTGGCCGAAGTGCAGCAGGCCTGGGCGGCGCAGCCGCCGGCTTGGCCGTAACACCCGCAGGTTACGCCGGCTTCGACCCTGCTCGAAGCCGGTGGCCGCACCGTGCTGGAGCGTGGTCTATTCGTCCGCGCTGACGGTACGCCCGCGTGCCCAGTCGCGCAGGCCGTTGACCTGTTCGGCCATCAGCACCGACAGCGGGCGGCTGCCGCGGATCTCGGTCATCAGCAGTTCGGTGTCCAGCGCACGTTGTTCGGCATGTGCCGCATACAGCCCGGCCACCACGGCCTGTTCGATTTCCGCGCCAGAGAAACCATCGCTGGCCGCCGCCAGCGCCGGCAGCGCGAAATCGTCGGCATTGAGCGTGCGCCGGCCCAGGTGCAGCCGCAGCAGCTCCACCCGGGTATTGGCATCGGGCAGGTCGACGAAGAAGATCTCGTCGAAGCGGCCTTTGCGCAGCAGCTCCGGCGGCAGCTCATGCACCTGGTTGGCGGTGGCCACGATGAACACCTGGCTCTTGCGCTCGGCCAGCCAGGTCAACAGGTGACCCAGCACGCGCCGGGACACGCCGCCGTCCTCGCCACCACTGGCCAGCCCCTTCTCGATCTCGTCGATCCACAGCACGCACGGCGCCAGCTGCTCGGCCGAGGCCAGCGCCTCGCGCAGGTTCTTCTCGGTTTCGCCGTGGAACTTGTCGTACAGGCTGCCGAAGTCCAGGCGCAGCAGCGGCACCCCGAAGCCGGCGGCGGTGGCTTTGGCCAGCATCGATTTGCCGCAGCCCTGCACGCCCAGCAGCAGCATGCCCTTGGGCGGGTCCAGCCCGGCCGGGCCCTGGCCGCCCAGGAACACCGGGCGACGCTGGTTGACCCAGCGCTTGAGCCGGTTGGCCCCGGCCACGTCGGCGAAGCGGGTGGTGTCGTATTCGTAATGCAGATGCCCGGCGCGGTTGAGCAGCTCGAACTTCAGCTTCGCCAGCTGCGGCAGGTCATCCTGGCTGATCGCACCGTCGGCGAAGATCAGCTGGCGGGCGATCCGCCGTGCATCCACCAGGCTCAGCCCGCGCAGGTTGTGCAGGATCTTCTTGACCGCATCGTTGTCCACTTCAACCCGGCGGCCGCCGTTCTCGCGCGCATAGGCGGCCACTTCCTCGCGCAGCATCTTGAGCAGCGCGTTGGGGTCGGGCAGGCGCGGGTTGAAGCGGGTGGCCAGCGCCTCCAGCTCGGCCGGCAGCTCCACCTTGGCGCCGATCAGCACCAGTACGTGGGCCTCGCAGTGGCGGCGCTGGATCAGGTCGCGCAGCGCGCGCTGGTGGCTGGCATAGCCCAGGTAAGGGTGGAAATCGAGCAGCAGGTAGATGCCGCGCTGGTCGGCCTGGCGGATCATCTGCAGGGCCGAACTGGCATCGGGCGGGCCGACCGCGTCGTCCTCGCGGTCCATGTCGATCCGGCGCAGGCCTTCGGTGATGGACCAGCGGTGCAGGGCCCGCCAGACATGCATCAGGGTCTGCCGGAACAGCTCCACCACACGACCCTCGTCCTGGGTCTCGATCACGATCAGCGGGGTATTGGCGCGGATCAACGCGCTGAGGTCCTGTAACTCGCTCATGCCGGCTTGCAGTCCATTGGATCGCGCACGATAGCAAAGCGGCGCGGGATGCAGGAGGTTCAGCCGCGCGACTATCTCCATCACGGAGGGCGGTGTACGCTCGGGTCACGTTCCCCGGAAGCGAGGCTGGCATGAAGACGATCCTGGTAGCCGGTTCCAAGGGTGGGGTGGGTAAATCCACCATTGCCACCCACCTGGCGGCGCAGGCCGCCCTGGCCGGCAAACGGACCGTACTGGCCGACGCCGACCCGCAAGGCTCCAGCACCCGCTGGGCAGAACGCCGTGCCGGGCTGGAAAGCGCGGTGCTGCCCATTGATGCCAGCGGCAAGCACCCGCTCAAGCACGTGCCTGACGACACCGAGGTATTGGTCATCGATGCCCCCGCCGGCGCCCGCGCCGGTGAGCTGGACGCCTTCCTGGACGTGGCCGACGCGGTGGTGGTGCCGGTGCTGCCCTCGGCGCTGGACATCGAAGCCATCGTCGGCTTCCTGAACACCCTGTCCAAGGTGCCGCGCGTGCACAAGCGCAAGCTGCCGGTGGGGCTGGTGCTCAACCGCACCAAACCGTGGACCCAGACCTCCCGCCAGGCCGAGCAGATGCTGGAGGAGTGGCCGTACCCGGTCGTTGCCAAGCTGCGCGATACCCAGGGCTACGTGGTCATGACCGGCCTGGGCCGAAGCCTGTTCGATTACCGCTCCGCGCAGGTGCGCGAGCACCAGAGTGACTGGGAGCCACTGTTGAAGTGGTTGAAGATTGCCTGAGCCAGAAGAGAGCCTTATGCGAGAACTGATCCTGCTGCGCCACGCCCATGCCGAACCTGCGGGTACCGGCCAGGCCGACCTTGACCGGCCGTTGTCGTCGACCGGGCTGGCCGAAGCCGAAGCCGCCGGCAAATGGCTGAAAGAAAACAACCTGCTGCCCGACTGCGTGCTGTATTCACCCGCGCGGCGTACCCGCGAGACCCTCGAAGCGGTGCTGGGCGTCATCGGCAACGTTGAAAAGCGCTTGGACGACGGGATTTACGAGGCGACGCCCGGTGCATTGGCTGCCCTGGTCGATGACCGCAGGGACGTGGATCGGCTGCTGGTGGTCGGGCACAACCCCGCACTGGAGCAGCTGGTGGCGCTGATGAGCGACGGCAGCAGCAGCGAATACCGCGGCATGGCCCCGGGCGGGATAGCGGTACTGCAGATTCCCAGGGACACTGCCATCGAGCCCGGCGTTGCGAGCCTGACCGCGTTCTGGTGGCCGTAAGCCGTGACAGCAGTACGAACCCTGTTGTGCTGTCTGCTCGGGCTGGCGGCGGGGGCGGCGCGTGCCGAACCCCCGGTGACGTCCCTGCCCCCGGCCCAGGCCGCACCCAGACACGTGATGGAGCTGGATACGGCGCGCTCGCGCCTGGGCTTCGAGATCCGCACCCGGCTGGGCCAGCGCATCGAAGGGGTGTTCCCGCGCTTTGAAGGCCGCATCGACGTGCTGGCCGATGGCCGCCACCAGGTCCACCTGCGCATGTTCACCGGCTACGTGGAGATACCCGGCAAGGACCGCTACACCGGCTGGATGCGGGGCGAGGAGTTCTTCGACGCCGGGCGCTACCCGGTGGTCGAATTCGATTCAGTGCCCTACGACCCGCAGCTGGTCGAGAAGGGCGGCGGCATCCATGGCCGGCTGATCCTGCGCGGGGTATCCCACCCCGAGACCCTGCAGGTGGAACCGGCGTCCTGCCCCCGGGCCGGGTATGATTGCGATGTGGTCAGCCGCGGTACCGTCCAGCGTGGCCGGTATGGGATGGACAGCTGGCAGCTAGCCCTGAGTGATCGAGTGACCTTCGTCCTGCGTGCGCGTCTCAACGAGGCGCTGAAACCGTGAATCCCCTGCTGCGGGTGATCGTGCTGGCAATCCTGTTGCTGGGCAGCGGCTGTGCGTCGCTGTCCAACGCGCAGCGCGAGCGCGCGGCCGGCATTGCGGCGCAGGCGCGTTCCCATGTGGTGGACTGCGACAAGCCCGACCGCTGCGCGCTCGATTCGCCATTGCGCGCCTTGGGCGGGCAGGCCTTCAGCGAATCCACCGAAGCGGCGCCTCGCCATTACGCCACCATCTTGGACGAGGGCGAAACCGCGCTGGTGGCGCGCATCAACCTGATCCGCAGCGCCACCCGCAGCATCGACCTGCAGACCTATATCTTCGACAAGGACGACAGCGCCCGGCTGGTGCTGGACGAACTGCTGGCCGCCGCGCGGCGCGGGGTGAAGGTGCGGGTGCTGATCGACCAGCTCTCGGCGATCTCCGACCTGGAGATCCTGGCCGCGCTGGCCAGCAGCCACCAGAATTTCGAAATACGCGTCTACAACCCGACGTTCGGCAAGGCGCGGCTGAACTACGCCGATTATGCCGGCAGCGTGATCTGCTGTTTCCGCCGCTTCAACCAGCGCATGCACAACAAGCTGCTGGTGATCGATGATGCGCTGGGCGTGGTGGGCGGGCGCAATTACCAGGACGACTATTACGACTGGGACAGCGAATACAACTTCCGCGACCGCGACGTACTGCTGGCCGGCCCCGAAGCGCGCGGCATGGCAGCCAACTTCGATGCGTTCTGGCGCGCCCAGCGCAGCGTGCCGGCCGAGCGCCTGAACGATGTGGGCAATACCCTGCTCAAGCAGGGCGCCCCGGCCATGCCGCCGGCCGACTACCGCCGCCCGGCGCGGGTGGAACAGGTGATCGATGAGGCGATCGACCCGGCCTACATCCAGCGCATGTTCGTCGATACCGCGCTGCCGGTGCGCTCGGTCCGCTATGTGGCCGACCTGCCGCGCAAGCACCGCCGCGAGCGTGCCAGCCAGCCGGCCAACGGCCAGCACGTGACCGAGCCGCAGCTGGATTCGTTGATTGCCGGCGCGCAGAGCGAAGTGCTGCTGCAGACCCCGTACCTGGTACTGTCCAAGCCGGCGCGCAAGTTGTTCGAGGCACTGCGCAAGCGCGAACAACCGCCGCGCATCGTGGTCTCCACCAACAGCCTGGCCGCCACCGACAACCCGATCGTCTACGCGCTGTCCTACAAGTACAAGCGCCGCAACCTGCGCGAGCTGGGCTTCAACATCTACGAGTTCAAGCCGTTCCCGCTGGATGCGCCGGTCGACTACCGCAACCTGGTGCCGGCCCCGCTGGGCACCACGCCCAGCACCGACAGCGGGCGCAGCAGCCTGTTGGGTGGCAGCGCGGCTGGCAGCAACGCGCGCGGCAGCGGCAGCAACCGGCGCAGCGCGGGCACCACGGGCGCCACCGCACCGCCCGTGGCGCAGGAAGACGCCGGCACCGTGCCAGCCACCGACGACGCCGGCGACCGCCCGCAGCCGACCCCCGGCCCGGCCGCGCGCCGCCGTACCGACGGCAGCGTGGTGGAACGCCGCGTGCTGCGTGCCGAAACCCGGCCTTCGTTCCTGGGCACCAAGGCGGTGAACAAGCCGCTGCCGGTCACCCGCAGCGGTGCGCGCATGGGCCTGCACGCCAAATCACTGGTGGTGGACCGCCGCATCGGTGTGATCGGCACCCACAACTTCGACCCGCGCAGCGAGAACTACAACACCGAGGGCGCAGTGATCATCGATGACCCGGCGTTTGCCGAAGCGCTGGCGCAGAGCATCCTGCGCGACATCCACCCCAAGAACTCCTGGGTGGTGGCGCCGCGGACCAAACCGCCGGTGCTGTCGGGCCTGAACTACAGCGTGGGCAAGGCCTCCGAAGCATTGCCCGTGCTCGATTTCTGGCCGTGGCGTTACGCCACCGATTACGAATTCCAGCCCGGCCCGGACTGCCCGGACCCGCTGCGCCGCCAGGACCCGGACTTCCACCGCTGCTATGTGGCCGTGGGCGATTTCCCCGAGGTCAACGTCGGCCCGAAGTGGCTGCTGGTGCGCATGCTCACCGCGTTCGGCGCCGGCCTGGTGCCCATCCTGTAATACTCTTCGTTCCAAGGAAGCAGCGCATGTCCCAGGTATTCCGCGAGCCGGTTTCGATCGAGGCGCTCAACGCGCTCAGCCGCAACACCCTGATCGAACACCTTGGCATCGTCTTTACTGCCGCCGGTGACGACTGGGTCCAGGCCACCATGCCGGTCGAGGCGCGCACCCGCCAGCCTTACGGCATCCTGCACGGGGGCGCCTCGGTGGTGCTGGCCGAAACTCTGGGCAGCAGCGCCGGCAACCTGTGCGTGGATACCCGCGAACAGGTCTGCGTGGGCCTGGAGATCAACGCCAACCACATCCGCGCCCAGCGCGGTGGCACCGTCACCGGTACGGCGCGGGCCGTGCACGTGGGCCGCAGCACCCACGTGTGGGACATCCGCATCGAAGACGAGGCAGGCAAGCTGGTCTGCACCTCGCGGCTGACCCTGGCCGTGGTCCCGGCGGTCCGCCCGGGCTGAGCCCGGCTTGACCTGCTGTGGCGGATGGCCCGCCACGCTGGCAGACCCCGCAGCGCTCGGGTATCGTTCGCGGATGACTTCCCCCCCTTCGGCCTCGCGTGGCGGCGTGGCGCGTGTGTGCCGTTACCTGTACCGCGTTCCCCTGCTGCTGGTCCACCTGCTGCTGTTCCTTCCGCTGCTCCTGGTCGGCATGCTGCCGCCGTGGGGCAACCTGCGCGTGGGCGGGCGTACGCTGGAGCACCTGCTGGTCAATGCCTGGTCGGGCGGGTTGATGTGGATCTTCGGCTTCCGCCTGCACCGCATCGGCACGCCGTTGCCGGGCGCGGTGCTGTTCGTGGCCAACCACGTCAGCTGGGTGGACATCTCCATGCTGCACAGCCAGCGCATGATGGGCTTCGTCGCCAAGCGCGAAATCGCCGGCTGGCCGGTGGTCGGCTGGCTGGCCGCACGCGGGCAGACCATCTTCCACCAGCGCGGCAGCACCGAATCGCTGGGCGGGGTGATGCAGCTGATGGTCGAGCGCCTGCAGCAAGGCAAGGCCGTGGGCGTGTTCCCGGAAGGGCGCACCCGCGGTGGCCATGAAGTGGGCCCGTTCCACGCCCGCATCTTCCAGGCCGCAGTAGAAACCCAGGTGCCGGTACAGCCGGTGGCGCTGCGCTACGGCGTGCGCGGCGACGCGCAGACGGTGGTCGCGTTCGGCGAGCGCGAAAGCTTCTTCGCCAACTTCCTGCGCCTGCTGGGGGAACCGGCACGGCGGGCCGAGGTGCATTTCCTCGCGCCCATTGGCACCCATGACCTGGAAGGCCGCCGCCGCATCGCGGAAACCTCGCGTGCGCGCATCGTGGCGGCCATGAACGCCCAATAGCGCGATGCTGACCGCTGCCGACTACTGTCCGCCGCGTTGGCTGCGCAACCCGCACCTGCAGTCGATGCTCAGCTCCAGCCGCATGCGCATGCAGCGCGGCCTGGTGCTGCTGGCCGCCACCGGTGCGCTCACCGAAGAGCTGATCCTGGACGGCGGCGAAGGCGTGCGCCTGCAGGGCTGGCACAGCCGCATCGAAGGCCGTGAGCCGGTCGGCATGGCGCTGCTGCTGCATGGCTGGGAAGGCAGTTCCGAATCCAGCTACATGCGCATGACCGCCGCGCGCATGCTCGAGGCCGGCTACGACGTGGTGCGCCTGAACTTCCGCGACCACGGCAACACCCACCACCTCAACCCCGGCATCTTCCACTCCAACCGCATCGACGAAGTGGTGCACGCCGCCGGCGACATCGCCCGGCGCTGGCCGCAGTTGCCGCTGGTGGCCGCCGGCTACTCGCTGGGCGGCAATTTCGTGCTGCGGCTGGCGCTGCGCGCGCCGTCGGCCGGGGTGCCGCTGCGGCGGGTGGCCTCGGTCTGCCCGGTGCTGGATCCGGCGATCACCATGGAAAGCATCGAAAACGGCCCGGCGATGTACGACTGGTACTTCCGCCGCAAATGGGCCGGCTCGCTGCGCCGCAAGCGCGACCTGTTCCCCGAGCTGAGCGACTGGGACGACCGCGTGCTGAAGCTGGACATCCGCGCGCTGACCGCCTGGCTGGTGGAACACCACACCGAATTCGGCACCCTGCAGGCTTACTTCGACGGCTATTCCATCGCCGGCGACCGCTTGGCCGGGCTGGAAGTGCCGGCCGACATCCTGATGGCCCAGGACGACCCGGTCATTCCCTACGCCACCTTCCACGGCTGGCGCCTGCCGGCCCATGCCCGGCTGGAAATCGCCCCGTGGGGCGGCCACTGCGGCTTCCTGGAAAACTGGCGCGGCGATGGCTTCTCCGAACGCTGGGTGGCCCAGCGGCTGAGCCTGGAAGCGCTGCGCTGAGGCCCGGCCCGGCGCGCCGGCGCCGGTGTTCTACAATCGGGGTTTGACCCCAAGCCGGACCGTCATGCAAGACACTATTCTCCAAGCCCTGCGCCGCAATGCAGTGGAAGAAGCCGCGCAGCTGGCGCGCGAATGGATCCAGGCCGAGCCGGAGCAGCCGCAGGCGCACCGCTGGCTGGCCCTGGCGCTGCAGCAGCAGGGCCAGCACGACGCAGCACTGGCCAGCCTGCAGCGCGGGCTGGAGCTGGCCCCGGACAATGCCGAACTGCATCTGCAGCACGCCGGCCTGCTGCTGGCGCTGCGCCAGTTCGACGCCGCCAACAGCGCGCTGGACCGCACCGCAGAGCTCAATCCCAACGAACTGTCGGCCTACCTGATGCAGGCCCACCTGGCGTTGTCGCGCAACGATGTGGACGAGGCCGAGCGGATCACCCGCACCGCCGCGCGCGTCGAGGAAGACAACGCCGAAGTGGTGGCGCTGCAGGGCATGATCGCGCTGCGCCGCAATGATGCCGACCGTGCGCTGGCGCTGCTCTCGGCCGCCAGCCAGGCGCTGCCCAACGATGCACGCATCCTCTATGCGCTGGGCTTTGCCTATATGGGCAAGGACCTGCTGGCGTTTGCCGAACAGGCCTTCCGCCGCGTGCTGGAGATCAACCCGGCCATCACTTCGCTGCAGGGCCTGCTGGTGCAGCTGGCCCTGCGCCAGGGCAATACCGAAAACGCCGCCGCCATCGTGGGCCAGGTGCTGGCCCAGCCCGAGACCGACACCCCGGCGATGCGCCGCCTGGCCGGCGAGCTGGCCCTGCAGTCGGGCCAGCCGCTGCAGGCGCTGGAACACCTGCTGCCGGTGCTGGAACAGTGGCCGGCCGACCGCCAGACCCTGCAGCTGCTGCTGATGGCCTGGCAGCGCCTGGGCCGCGAGCAGCAGGCCCGCGACACCCTGGATGCCACGCTGGAAACGCACCCGCAGGAACACAACCTGTGGATGGCCCGCCTGGCCATCGAAGTGGTTGGCAGTGCCGAGGCCGCCGCCGTGGCCGATCGCTGGATCGCGGCCGTGCCGGATCACCTGCCGGCGCTGGAAGCGCGCCTGCGCCTGCACGACATGGCCGGCGATGCCGCCGCTGCCGAAGCGGTGGCGCGGCAGATCATCGCCATTGAACCCGGCCGCGCCAGCGGCGAAACCCGCCTGGTGGATGCCCTGCTGGCGCGCGATCCGGCTGCCGCGGTCGCCCACGTACAGGCACTGGTCGACGCCCAGCCCGAAGCCGACCGCGGTGCGCTGCGTGCGTGGCTGGGCAGCGTGCAGGACCGTGCCGGCCAGTTTGATGCGGCCCTGTCGACCTGGGCCAGCCTGCATGCCTCCGAATCCTCGCAGCGCCTGCCGTTGCCGCCGCAGGCCAAGGCACCGCTGACCTGGCCGGACTCCGGCAGCATTCCCGAGACGATCAGCGCGCGCCCGATGTTCGTCTGGGGCGCGCCGGGCTCGGGCGTGGAGCGGGTCATCGCGGCCATCGCCGCCGGCAGCAAGGTGCTGCGCGGCGACCGTTTCGGTCCCAACCCGCCCAACGATGCCTTCCAGAGCTACCACACGCTGCAGGACCTCTCCACCGGCAAGTTGGCGCCGGAACAGCTGGTCGAACAGTGGCGCGCGCAGCTGCCCGAGCGCGGCCTGGCCGACGCCAACGTCATCGACTGGCTGCTGTGGTGGGACAACGCGCTGCTGTGGTCGCTGCGTCCGCAGCTGCCGGAAGGCCGCCTGCTGCTGGTGCTGCGCGACCCGCGCGACATGCTGCTGCAGTGGCTGGCGCATGGCGCGCCGACGCCGTTCGCGGTGAACTCGGTGAACGAAGCGGCCGAATGGCTGACCCGTTCGCTGACCCAGATCGCCACGCTGCACGAGCAGGACCTGTACCCGCACGCCCTCGTGCGCGTCGATGATATCGGCAACGACCCCGAGGCCATGGCCGCGCAGCTGGGCAGCCTGTTCGGCGTGCAGCTGCCGCCGGCGCGGACGCTGGGCCCGGCACGCCTGCCGGCCGGTCACTGGCGCCACTACCGCGAGGTGCTGGGGTCCGCGTTCGCCCAGCTCACCCCGGTCGCGGTGCGGCTTGGCTATCCGGAAGCGTAAGGAGGACCTTGCAATGAAACTGACCAGTTCCGCCCTGTGCAACGGCGCACCGATCCCCGCCACGTTCGCCGCGGGCGATGCCAACGGCTTCGCCGCCAACCGCAACCCGCCGCTGGCCTGGAGCGAGGTGCCCGAGGGCACCCGTTCGTTCGCCCTGCTGTGCATCGACCCGGACGTGCCCACGGTGCCGGAAACGGTGGGCCGCAGCGACTGCAGCGTGCCCGCCGACCAGCCACGTGCCGACTTCACCCACTGGGCGATGGCCGACATTCCGGCAGACCTGCGCGAGATTGCCGAAGGCAGCTGCAGCGATGGCTTCACCGCCAAGGGCAAGCCGCAGCCTGCCGGCCCGGCCGGTGCGCGCCAGGGCCTGAACGATTTCACCGGCTGGTTCGCCGGCAACCCGGACATGGCCGGCCAGTACCTGGGCTACGACGGCCCGTACCCGCCGTTCAACGACGCGCGCGTGCACCGTTACTTCTTCCGCCTGTTCGCGCTGGACGTGGCCACGCTCGAGCTGCCCACCCCGTTCACCGCCGCCGACGTGCACAAGGCCATGCACGGCCACGTGCTGGCCGAAGCCGCATTGCACGGCACCTACACGCTCAACCCGGCGTTGGCATAATCCAGACGCGTGCCGAAGGGAACGGCAGGCGCCGTTCCCAACGTCGCGCAGCGACGGCCCGCAGGGTGCCCGCCAGGACGGGCGGGCATACCGTTGGTCGGCACCCTCGCGGTCACTTCTCGGTCGCAGACTCCACGACCATATCCAGCACATACGCCTTCGACGACGCATCGGCCGGCGGGTTGGCCACGTTGAAGCGCTTCACCCGCAGCACGTTGCGCGTGCCGACTTCGTGGGTATAGCCCTCGATCACGTCGTAGAAGTTCTCGAACGCGCCCGGCGTGCCCTGCTTGATCCCCTTGTCGTCGAAGTGGATCTCACGGGTCTGCAGGCACTGCTTGTCGCGGATCATCGGGTGCGGGCACGGCTTGGTCTGCGCGGCCACCTCGATGAAGATCGTCTCGCCCGGGCCGCCGAAGCGGGTTTCGGCGGTGGGCTGCGGGCTGAACACCAGCACGTCACCGCTGGCGGTGCGCAGGGTGAGCTGGCCTTCGCCGCCCAGCTCGGTCTTCAGCGCGCCTTCCAGCCGCGAACCCACCGCCTGGTCCAGCGCCATCAGCGCCTTGTCGGTGCAGGCCATCATGGTCGAGGCCATCGGCGAGACGGTCAGCGTGCCGTCGGCCAGGGTGTAGCCGCCACCCATGCGGTTGCAGGTATTGCTCACGGCCAGGCGGCCATCGATGAAGTCCAGCGTGACCGGCTTGTCGGCGCGCGCGAACAGCGCATCGATGCGCTTGCCGGCGCTGTCGGTGGCGCTGTCGAGCACCCAGTGGTTGCCCTGCAGGCGCTGCACGTCCAGCTGCACGGCGGCCTTCTGGTCGGCGGCGGCGGTCGGGGCCGGCGCGAGGTCGTCGCGGCCGGGGCCGGCGGGGGCATGGCTGGAGGGGTTGCTGCACGCAGCCAGCAGGGCCAGCGGCAGGATCAGCATCAGGTTGCGGGTGGTTTTCATGGACATCTCCTTGGGAACCCGGGGAATAACGCTGGAGCACCCCGGGTGGGGTTGCGGCGGCGCGGCGCTGTTCAGTTCCCGGCAGGCAGGAACAGCAGCAGGCCCGCGCCGAGTGCGATCCGGTAGAACGCAAACGCCGTGAAGCGGTGGGCCTTGATGTAGCCCAGCAGCCACTTCACTACGACGAAGCCGGTGATGACGGCGGCAACGAAGGCCACGCCCACGTCGGCCCAGTTCTCGCTGGCCAGCTTGCCGTCCTTGGCCAGCTCCAGGAATGCGTAGCCACTGGCGGCGAACATGGTGGGAATACCCACCAGGAACACGAATTCAGTGGCGGCCGCGCGCCTGCTCAGGCCGAACAGCATGGCGATGAAGATTGCCGCCGCCGACCGCGAGGTGCCCGGGAACACGCCCGCCACCACCTGCGCCAGGCCAACCAGCACCGCCACCTTCCAGGTCACCTCGTCGCGGTCGGGCAGGCGCGCGGTGCGCGCTTCCACCAGGATCATCCAGATACCGCCGATGATCAGCGCCCACGCCACCGGGGTCACCGTTTCGGGCAGCTCCCAGCCGGCCAGCCGGACCGGCAGGCCCACGATCGCGGTCACCAGAAACGCGGTGCCCAGCTTGAGCACGTAATCGCGGTTGGCGCGGTCGTGCAGGCCGGTGGCCAGCGTCCACAGCCGCTGGCGGAACACCAGGGTGATGGCCAGGATCGCACCGGCCTGGATCACGATGTTGAAGAAGTCCGAGCGTGCGCCCAGCCAGTGCTGGGCGATCAGCAGGTGGCCGGTGCTGGAAATCGGCAGGAATTCGGTAAGGCCTTCAAGGATGCCCAACAGCAGGGCGGAGAACAGATCGGACATCGGCGGGCAATTGCTCGAAAAATGAAGGGGTAGAGCCGGGCCCTGCCCGGCTGGTGCGGTCAAATCATAAAACATCACAACCCGCACCAAATGTGTGCATGGTGCGGCCATTGCACCGCAATGGTGCGCCGCGTTCAGCGTCCATCCGGGTGCACGCCGTGTGAAATCAACCACTTGTGCGCCACGAAAAGTTGGCACGGGGATTGCTCTATCCACACAGGCAATCACCCATCTGAGGTTTCACCGATGTCCGTGGAAAATGTTGAGAAGCTGATCAAGGACAACCAGATCGAGTTCATCGACCTGCGTTTTGTCGACATGCGCGGTGTGGAACAGCACGTCACCTTCCCGGTCAGCATCGTGGAACCGTCGCTGTTCGAAGAAGGCAAGATGTTCGACGGCAGCTCCATCGCCGGCTGGAAGGGCATCAATGAGTCCGACATGGTCCTGCTGCCGGACCCGGCCAGCGCCTACGTCGACCCGTTCTACCAGCACCCGACCCTGGTGATCAGCTGCGACATCCTGGACCCGGCCACCATGCAGCCGTACGGCCGCTGCCCGCGCGGCATCGCCAAGCGCGCCGAGGCCTACCTGAAGTCCTCCGGCATTGCCGAACAGGCCTTCTTTGGCCCGGAGCCGGAGTTCTTCATCTTCGACTCCGTCCAGTTCGCCAACGACATGGGCAACACCTTCTTCAAGATCTCCTCCGAAGAAGCCGCATGGAGCACCGGCGACAAGTTCGACGGCGCCAACAGCGGCTACCGTCCGGCGGTCAAGGGCGGTTACTTCCCGGTCCCGCCGACCGATTCGCTGCACGACCTGCGCGCTGAAATGTGCAAGACGCTGGAACAGGTCGGCATTGAAGTCGAAGTGCAGCACCACGAAGTGGCCACCGCCGGCCAGTGCGAAATCGGCACCAAGTTCAGCACCCTGGTGCAGAAGGCCGACGAACTGCTGCGCATGAAGCACGTCATCAAGAACGTCGCGCACCGCAATGGCAAGACCGCCACCTTCATGCCCAAGCCGATCGTCGGCGACAACGGCAGCGGCATGCACGTGCACCAGTCGCTGTCCAAGGGCGGCACCAACCTGTTCTCCGGCGACGGCTACGGCGGCCTGAGCCAGCTGGCGCTGTGGTACATCGGCGGCATCTTCAAGCACGCCAAGGCCATCAACGCCTTCGCCAACTCCGGCACCAACAGCTACAAGCGCCTGGTGCCCGGCTTCGAAGCCCCGGTCATGCTGGCCTACTCGGCCCGCAACCGCTCGGCCTCGTGCCGCATTCCGTGGGTGTCCAACCCGAAGGCGCGCCGCATTGAAATGCGCTTCCCCGATCCGATCCAGTCCGGCTACCTGACCTTCACCGTGCTGATGATGGCCGGCCTGGACGGCATCAAGAACCAGATCGACCCGGGCGCACCGAGCGACAAGGACCTGTACGACCTGCCGCCGGAAGAAGAGAAGCTGATTCCGCAGGTGTGCTCCAGCCTGGACCAGGCCCTGGAAGCGCTGGACAAGGACCGCGAGTTCCTCAAGGCCGGCGGCGTGATGACCGACGACTTCATCGATGGCTACATCGCGCTGAAGATGCAGGAAGTGACCCGCTTCCGCGCCGCCACGCATCCGCTCGAATACCAGATGTACTACGCCAACTGAGCAACAGGTGGCGATGCCGAAGGACTTCCCTCCCACCTTCGTCATCGCCACCGCTTCTGCACCAACGCGCCATGGCTGGGGAGCCAAAACGCGGCAACACGCACCACGCGGCATTCCGCACGCACCACGCGACAATCCGCACGCACCACCCGACAATCCGCACGCACCACCCGGTAGAGCCGACTGTTAGTCGGCTGCTTCTGCCGCACCACCAGGGGAAAAGAGAGACCGGACGCGCAGCATGGGCCACACCTCCCTCCCGCGTCATCGCGGTCCATGCAACGTCCGGCGCAACGACCGGCGGCCATGTGCAAGTGGCCGCCGGTTGACCTGACATCGGCCTGCGTCTTCGGGCCGGTTCCATCCACCATCGGGACATGCGCATGAAACTGATCTCCGCCATCATCCGGCCGTTCAAGCTCGACGAGGTCCGCGAGGCCCTCTCCGATGCGGGCGTGTCGGGCATTACCGTGACTGAAGTAAAAGGCTTCGGTCGCCAGAAGGGACACACCGAGTTGTATCGCGGCGCCGAATACGTCGTGGATTTCCTGCCCAAGATCAAGATCGAAACCGTGGTCACCGACGAACGCCTGGACGCGGTGGTTGAAGCGATCCAGAACGCGGCCGGCACCGGCAAGATCGGCGACGGCAAGATCTTCGTCACCGCCGTTGAACAGGTCATCCGCATCCGCACCGGCGAAATCGGCGCGGACGCGCTCTAACCCCACTCGGAGCCCACAATGAAGACTTCCTTGTTCACCGGGTGGCAAGCCCGGTTCCACGCGGTGTGCCTGTTGATGCTGTTCAGCGCGCTGGCGGTGGGTGCCTTCCCCGGCACCGCGCATGCCCAGGCCCAGGTCAGCCCCGCACCATCGGAAGCCGTTGCCGTCGAACCGCTGCCCGGCCCGGAAGCCGCGGCACCGGCCGCCGCCGCGGAAGCTGCCGCAGCGCCCACCTTCGACCACGGCGACGTCGCCTGGATGCTCACCTCCACCCTGCTGGTGCTGCTGATGGTGGTGCCTGGCCTGGCCCTGTTCTACGGCGGCCTGGTCCGCTCCAAGAACGTACTGTCCGTCCTCAGCCAGATCCTGGTGGTGTTCTCGCTGGTGCTGATCCTGTGGGTGGCCTACGGCTACAGCGCGGTGTTCAGCGAAGGCAACGCCTTCTTCGGCTCGTTCACCCAGTTCGCCTTCCTCAAGGGCTTTGCGCCCGATTCGGTGGGTAACACCCCGATCAAGGGCCTGCCGGATTACCTGTTCGTTGCCTTCCAGTCCACCTTCGCCGGCATCACCACCGCGCTGATCGTCGGTGCGTTCGCCGAGCGCATCAAGTTCAAGGCGGTGCTGCTGTTCTCGGCACTGTGGTTCACCCTGAGCTACATCCCGATGGCCCACATCGTGTGGGGTGGCGGTTACCTGGGCGCAATGGGCGCGATCGACTTCGCCGGTGGCACCGTGGTGCACATCAACGCGGGCGTGGCCGGCCTGGTCGCCGCGTACTTCGTCGGCAAGCGCATCGGCTACGGCCAGACCGCCCTGAAGCCGCACAACGTGCCGTTCACCTACATCGGCGCGATGCTGCTGTGGGTGGGCTGGTTCGGCTTCAATGCCGGCTCGGCTGCTGCTGCCGACACCGTGGCATCGCTGGCCTTCATCAACACCATCCTCGCCACCGCCGCTGCGGTGCTGGGCTGGACCCTGGTCGAAGCGGTCAGCAAGGGTAAGCCGTCCGCGCTGGGCGCGGCGTCCGGCGCGGTCGCCGGCCTGGTCGGCATCACCCCGGCCTGCGGCACCGTGGGTCCGCTGGGTGCGATCGTGATCGGCCTGGTCACCGGCGTGGTCTGCGTGTGGGGCGTCACCGGCCTCAAGCGCCTGCTCAAGGTTGATGACACCGCCGACGTGTTCGGCGTGCACGGGGTCGGCGGCATCGTCGGCGCGCTGCTCACCGGTGTGTTCAGCGCGCAGTCGCTGGGCGGCACCAAGGCCGACCTCGACATCGGCCACCAGATCTGGGTGCAGCTGGTCAGCGTAGGCTTCACCATCGCCTGGTGCGCGGTCGTCACCGTCGCCATCCTGCTGGTGGTGCGCTTGGTCTTCGGCCTGCGCGTCACCGAGGAAGCCGAGCGCACTGGTCTGGACGTCACCTCGCACGGCGAATCCGCTTACGAGGTCTGATAGAGGTCACAGTTTCTTCGGGGTTACACCATTGCGGTAATGCACGTTGACCATTGACGTTGCTACCGGCGGTCTTCGGGCCGCCGGTTTTTTTATGCCCGCGCACGCCCCGGGCGAAGTCTCACTTTCACGCGCGATGCGTAGTTTTCCTACAAACGAAAGGGAGGATCCAGAGCTGTTTCGGATCGCGGGATTGCTTTAAAGTTCGCCGCCCGCCGGCCGTTTCAGGATCGGAGGCTTCAGAATTTTCTGCCAGGGAAGCGCGTGAACGTGGATCAGGGACGTATCGAACGCAGCCGTGCGCTGCGCTGGCCGTTGGCCGTGGCCGTGGCAATCGCCTGCCTGCCGGCTGCCGCCGTTGCACAGGTGGCCGGGCCGTCAGACCAGGAACTGCTGCGCCAGCAGGAGCGTGAGCGTGTGCTGCGCGAGCAGCAGGAAACCACGCCTGACGTGCGCCTGCAGGCAGCCCCGGAAGAAGCCGTCGGTCGCCTGCCGGTCGACGAATCGCCCTGTTTCACCATCAACCACATCGTGCTCGACGGTGAACTGGCTGATCGCTTCGGCTGGGCGCTCAAGGCCGCCGATCCGCGCAACGATCGCGCCACCGGGCGCTGCCTCGGCACCGGTGGCGTGGACATCGTGATGAAGCGGGTGCAGAACGCGATCATCGCCCGCGGCTTCGTCACCACCCGCATCCTTGCCGCACCGCAGGACCTGAAGACCGGCACGCTCACGCTCACGGTGGTGCCCGGCCGCATCCACGCGGTCCGCTTTGCCAGCGGTGAAGGACGCACCCCGGCGCTGTGGAACGCACTGGCGGTCGGCCCCGGCGACCTGCTCAACCTGCGCGACATCGAACAGGCGCTGGAAAACCTGCAGCGCGTGCCGACCGCCACCGTGGACATCCAGATCGCACCGCCGCAGGAAGGCGAGCAGGCC
Organism: Stenotrophomonas sp. Steno-Z4; assembly: GCF_056393145.1. Lineage (NCBI taxonomy): Bacteria > Pseudomonadati > Pseudomonadota > Gammaproteobacteria > Lysobacterales > Lysobacteraceae > Stenotrophomonas > Stenotrophomonas sp. Steno-Z4. Next base: position 207,841 of record NZ_JBWJPC010000002.1, read on the forward strand.
CGGCCCGGTGAGAGCGACCTGGTCATCAGCTGGAGCCAGCGCGCGCCCGTGCGCCTCAACCTGACCCTGGACGACGCCGGCAGCACCTCCACCGGCAAGCTGCAGGCCGGTGCCACGGTATCGCTGGACAACCTGGCCGGGATCAGCGACCTGTTCTATTTCAACGCAGGCAAGTCCGTGTTCAACGGCAGCGCACGCGGCACCGACAGCTGGGCCGCGCACTACAGCGTCCCCATGGGGTGGTGGCTGCTGGGTGCCAACGCCAGCGAGTACGACTACCAGCAGACCGTGGCCGGCGCGTTCGAGACCTACGAATACAGCGGCTCCAGCCGCAACGCCGAACTGCGCCTTACCCGCATGCTGTTCCGCAACGCGCGCGCAAAGACCAGCATGCACGCGCGCGGCTGGTACCGCGATTCGGACAACTTCATCGACGACACCGAAATCCTGGTGCAGCGCCGGCGCATGGCCGGCTGGGAACTCGGGCTCGCCCACCGCCAGTTCATCGGCAAGGCCACCCTGGACGGCAACCTGGCCTACCGACGTGGTACCGGCGCGTTCGATGCGCTGCACGCACCGGAGGAGGGGTTCGGCGAAGGCACCGCGCGCGGCAAGGTAGTCACCGCCGATGCGCAGCTCACCATGCCGATGCAGTGGGGTGGCCAGGCCGTGCGCTACACCGGCAGCTGGCGCGCGCAGTGGAACCGCTCGCGGCTGGTCCCGCAGGACCGCTTCTCCATCGGCGGGCGCTACACCGTGCGTGGCTTCGACGGTGAAGTCTCGCTCACCGGCGAGCGCGGCTGGCTGCTGCGCAATGAGCTGGCGTTCGCGCTCGGCGGCGCAGTGGAGAGCTACGTGGCGATCGACCACGGCCAGGTCAGCGGCCCGTCCACCGAATGGCTGCTCGGCGACCGCCTCACCGGCATGGCGCTGGGCCTGCGCGGTGGCACCCGCCACGTGCAATGGGAAGGCTTCGTGGGCAGCCCGCTGGACAAGCCCGCCGGTTTCCAGACCGCCTACACCACCTTTGGCATGAATCTCGGCGTCTCGTTCTGACGCCCGTCGTACGGTACTGCGCACCGTGCAGGTGCGCGCCCTTACCACCGCATTGAAAGGAAGCAACGCCGTGAATCGAGTCTACCGTCTGGTCTTCAACCGCACGCTGGGTGTCATGCAGGTCGCCTCCGAGCTGGTCACCGCACCGCGCGGTGGCTGCGACGCGCGCGGTGGAAACACGGTGGCCACGCTGCGCCCGGTGAGCTTCGCCCTGTGGCTGGCGCTGGGCTGGGTGGGCGTGGTGCAGCCGCTCTCGGCGCAGCAGTCACCCAGCGCCGGCCGCATCATCGCCGACCCCAACGCGCCGGCCGACCAGCGCCCCACCGTGGTCAGCTCGGCCAACGGCACCCCGCAGGTCAACATCACCACGCCCAGTGCGGCGGGTGTCTCGCGCAACCAGTACCAGCAGTTCGACGTTGGCGCGCAGGGCGTGATCCTCAACAACTCGCGTGGCGATACCCAGACCCAGATCGGCGGTTGGGTGCAGGGCAACCCGTGGCTGGCCACCGGCACCGCGCGCGTCATCCTCAATGAAATCAACAGCAGCAGTCCCAGTCAGCTCAACGGCTACATCGAGGTGGCCGGCGCCCGCGCGCAGGTGATCATCGCCAATCCGGCCGGCATCCAGGTCGACGGCGCCGGCTTCCTCAACGCCAGCCGCGTCACCCTGACCACCGGCACGCCCATCGTCAGCAACGGTGCGCTGGAAGGCTACCGGGTTGCCGGGGGCGCCATCCGCATTGCCGGTGCCGGCCTGGATGCCAGCCGCACCGATTACACCGACATCATCACCCGCTCGCTGCAGGTCAACGCCGGCATCTGGGCCAACCAGCTGCAGGCCAGCCTGGGCAACAACGTGGTCAGCGCGGACAACACCGCCGTGACCCCGCAGGCCGCCGGCAGCGGCGCCCCGGCGTTCGCCCTGGACGTGGGCGCGCTGGGCGGCATGTATGCCAACCGCATCTGGCTGGTCGGCAACGAGCAGGGCGTGGGCATGCGCAACGCCGGCAAGATCGGTGCGCAGGCCGGCGAACTGGTGGTCACCGCCGAAGGACGGCTGGAAAACACCGGCGCGCTGCACGCCCAGCAGGACACCCGCATCAAAGCCGCAGGCGGCGTGGCCAACGCCGGCACGCTCAGCGCCGAGCGCGAGCTGCGCGTGGACACCCCCACCGACATCGACAACAGCGGCGGCACGCTCAACGCACGCCGGCTCGAACTCAACGCCGACGCGCTGCGCAACCGCGCCGGCAGCATCGAACAGGTGGGGGCGCAGGCGCTGCAGTTGAAGGGTGCCGACATCCACAACCTGCAGGGGCAGATCGGTACCGTGGCCACCACCACGCCAGGCGAAGGTACCGGCAACACCGGCGGCACCGCACCGGGCAGCGGCAGCACTCCCGGCACCGGCACGGGTACCCCGACGCCCGGCACCGGCACCACTCCGCCGCCCGCCACGACGGTTCCCCTGGCGGCCGGCGTGCTCAACATCGCGCGCACGCTGGACAACGACGGTGGTGCCATCGACGCCACCGGCGTGCTGCAGCTCGACGCGCGCAGCAGCTTGGACAACAGCGGCGGCACGCTCGGTGTAGACACCCTGAAGGTGCAGGGCCAGGCCCTGCGCAACGTCGGCGGCACCCTGGAAGTGCAGGGCGCCACCACCGCCCGGGTAGCCACGCTGGACAACAGCGACGGGCACATGACCCTGGCCCAGGGTGCGGAGCTGCACACGCAGACACTGCTCAACCGGGGCGGCAGCCTGGCGCACGGCGGCAGCGCCACCACCGCCTGGTCGATCGGCACGCTCGACAACCGCGATGGCAGCATCGCCAGCAACGCGGCCAGCTTCGGCCTGGGCATCGGCACCCTGGTCAATACGCGGGGCAGCATCAGCCACGCCGGCAGCGACGGCCTGCGCCTGCGCGCCGATCGCCTGGATGGCGCGGGCGGTACCCTCGCCACCGCAGGCGACCTGCTCCTGCAGCTGGGCACCGCCGACCACCGCAATGCGCAGCTGATTGCCAACCAGGTCAGCATGACCGCCGCGTCCTTCGACAACCGCGGCGGGCGCGTGCTCGCCACCGGGCAGCACGCCAGCAGCCTGAACGTACAGGGCACCCTGGACAACGGCGACGGCGGCACCGTGGCCAGCAACGGCGACCTGCAGATCAGCGCAGCGCAACTGGGCAATGCCGGCGGCACCGTGCAGCAGGCCGGCAGCGGCAGCCTGCGCATCGATGCGGCCACCCTCCAGGGCCAGGGCGGCAGCGTGCTCAGCAACGGCAGCCTGCTGCTGCAGGGCGGCACCACCAACCTGCGCGACGGCACCACCGCTGCCCAGCGCATCGACATCCATACCAGCGATCTGGTCACCGCCGGCGGCTCGCTCACCTCGGCCGGTCCCGAGGCGCTGAACCTGCAGGTGAGCCGCACCCTGGACAACACCGGTGGCCTGCTCGGCAGCAACGGTGCACTGGCCATCGAGGCCACCACACTCATCAACAACGGCGGCAAGCTGGTCGCCGCCGGCACCGGAGCAAGCACGCTGCGCGCAAGCGGCCTGCTGCAGAACCAGGGTGGCACGCTGTCCAGCAATGGCGACCTGCGCATCGACGCCGACGGCCTGCTCAACGCCGGCGGCAGCATCGATCACGCCGGCGACGGCACCCTGCAGATCACCGCCAATACCGTGCAGGGCAGCGCGGGCAGCATCGCCAGCAACGGTCTGCTGCAGCTGCAGGCGCAGGCGCTGGATGTCCGCAAGGGCAGCACCCGCGCACGCCAGGTGGACATCCGCGCCGGGTCGCTGGACAACAGCCACGGCACGCTGCTGTCGCTGGGCGAGCAGGCTCTGCAGCTGAACGTCAGCGGCGCCCTGCTCAACGATGGCGGCACCCTCAGTGCCAACGGTGCACAGCAGATCGAGGCGGGCTCGCTGAGCAACCGCCGCGGCGAGCTCACCTCGGCCGGCACCGCCGACACCCGCATCGTGGTGGCGGGCACCCTGGACAACCACGCCGGCAGCGTAGCCAGCAATGCCGCAGCGCTGCAGCTGCAGACCGGCACGCTGGTCAACGCCGACGGCGCCATCAGCCACGCCGGTACGGGGGGGCTGTCGATCAGCACTGGCCGCCTGGATGGACAGGACGGGCACATCGGTACCGGCGGCGCGGTCACGCTCAGCGCCGACGCGATCGACCATCGAGGCGCCTCACTGGCGGCCAGCCAGCTCGACCTCAGCGCGCGGTCGCTCGATAACCGCGGCGGCAGCATCGTCGCCACCGGTACCGGTGCCAACACGGTGCAGGTGGCCGACACCCTGGACAACGGTGACGGCGGCAGCCTGGCCACCAATGGCGACCTGACCCTCACGGCCCAGACCCTGGGCAATGCCGGCGGCACGATCCAACAGGCCGGCAGCGGCACGCTCGCCATCGAGGTGAAGACCCTGCAGGGCACGGCAGGCACGCTGCTCAGTAACGGCGCCCTGCGGTTGGAGGGCGACACCCTCGACCTTGGCAAAGGCACTACCTCGGCGCAGCAGATTGCCATCGACAGCGAACGCCTGATCACCGGCGGCGGCCAGCTCACCGCGGTGGGCACCGGCCTGCTGCAGGTGAAGGCCCGCACCCTGCTGGACAACAGCGGCGGCATGCTCGGCAGCAATGGTACGGTCGACATCGCCGCCGGCAGCTTCATCAACGATCACGGCAAGCTGATCGCCGCCGGCGAAGCGACGTCGAAGATCCGCGTGGCCGACACGCTGGACAACGGCGGCGGTGCCATTTCCGGCAACGGCAGCCTGCATATCGACGCCGCGCTGCTGCGCAATGCGGGCGGCACGGTGGTCGCCAGCGACGCGCTTCAGCTGCAGGGCGAGGAACTGGACCTGCGCGACGGCGCGGTTGGCGCCACCGATATCAGCGTGCAGGCCGGCAGCCTGGACAACAGCGGGGGCACCCTCAGTTCCACCGGCACCGCCGAGATGCTGCTGCAGGTGCGCGACCGCCTGGGCAACCACGGCGGCACCATCGCCGCCAACGGCGCCCAGCGCATTGATGCCGGCACGCTGTCCAACCGCAATGGCACGCTGAGCTCGGCCGGTACCGCCAACAGCCAGATCACCGTCAGTGGCGAACTGGACAATTCGAAGGGCCTGATCGCCAGCAACGCCGCCGCGCTGGCCGTGAATGCCGGCAGCCTGCGCAATGTGGAAGGCACCCTCAACCATGCCGGCACGCAGGGCCTCACGCTGGGTACGGGCCAGCTGGATGGCCGCGACGGCACCATCGTCACCGCAGGCAACCTCGCCCTGACCGCCACGGACGTGGACCATCACGGTGCCACGCTGCAGGCCGTACAGATCGCGCTGGATGCCCGCTCCTTCGACAACCGCGGCGGCAAACTGGTCGCCACCGGCACCGGGGCCAACCGCCTGACCGTGGACGCCACGCTGGACAACGGCGAGCAGGGCGTGATCGCCAGCAATGGTGATCTGACCGTCAACGCAGCGGTGTTCGGCAACGCCGGTGGCACGGTACAACAGGCCGGCAGCGGCCTGCTCGACATCAACACTGCCACGCTCAACGGGACAGGTGGCACGCTTGTCAGCAATGGCAGCCTGACCCTGAAGGGCGACGACATCGATCTGCGCAACGCCACCACCTCGGCGCAGCGCATCCGCATCGACAGCGGCAACCTGACCACCGCCGGTGGCAAGCTCACCGCGACCAGCACCGAGGCGCTGGTGCTGCACGCGCGCGGCCAGCTCGACAACAGCGGCGGCACCGTGGCCAGCAACGGCGCACTGGACCTGCGCGCCGCAAACCTGGTCAACGTCGCCGGCACCGTGCAGGCCGCGGGAACCGCCGCCAGCCAGCTCGCCATCGGGCAGGCCCTGGACAACCGCGACGGCAAGGTGCTGGTCAGCGGCGACCTCGACATCGCGGCGGTCAGCGTGAACAACCAGGGCGGTACCCTGCACAGCGCCGGTGCGCTCAGCGTCGGCGCCGACGGTGTGCTGGACAACAGCAACGCAGGCCTGATCGCCAGCGGCGGTGACGCATACCTGCGCGCAGGCACGCTGGACAACCGCGCCGGCAGCATCGAGCAGGCCGGCGACGGCCAGCTGCAGATCGAAACGCAGGCCCTGCACGGCGCCGGCGGCCGCATCGTCAGCAACGGCGCACTGGCGCTGCAGGGCGAAACCCTCGACCTCACTGGCGGCACCACCGCCGCGCGGGACATCCAGATCACCGCCGGCAGCCTGCAGAACGCAGGCGGCACGCTGAGTGCCACCGGCGAGCAGGCCATGGTCCTGCAGGTGCGCGACGCGCTCGGCAACAACGGCGGCACCATCGCGGCCAATGGCGCGCAGCAGATCACTGCCGGTTCGTTGTCCAACGTCGACGGCACCCTGAGCTCGGCCGGCAGCGCCAACACCCGCATCGAGGTGACCGGCCAGCTCGACAATACCCGGGGCACCGTGGCCAGCAACGCCAGCGCCCTGCACCTGCAGGCCGGTAGCCTGGTCAACACCGCCGGCAGGATCGCCCACGCGGGCAACGGTGGCTTGACCCTGCAGACCGGCAGCCTGAGCGGCCAGCAGGGCAGCATCGCCACCGCAGGCGCCTTGATCCTGCGCGCGGGGGACGTCGATCACCGTGATGCCACCCTCAGCGCCAGCCAGCTGGACATCGTCGCCACCGGCTTCGACAACCGTGGGGGCACCGTGCTGTCCGGCGGTAGCGGCGCCAGCACGATTGCGGTGCAGGGCAGCCTGGACAATGGCAACAACGGGACCTTGGCCAGCAATGGCGATCTCCAGATCACCGCGTCCACGCTGGGCAATGCTGGCGGCACCGTGCAGCAGGCCGGGACCGGCTCGCTGGCAATCAACGCCGGTACGCTCGACGGCCAGGGCGGCAAACTGCTCAGCAATGGCAGCCTGCACCTGCAGGGCGAAAACACCGACCTGCGCAACGGCACCACCGCCGCGCAGCGCATCACCGTCCAGACCGGCAACCTGACCACGGCCGGGGGCAGCCTGACCGCGGCGGGCACGGACGTGCTCGCACTGAACGTACGCGGCCGCCTGGACAACACCGCCGGCACCCTCGCCAGCAACGGCGCGCTGGATCTGCACGCCGCCCAGTTCACCAACAACCAGGGCACCGTTCAGGCCGCCGGCACCGGCAGCAGCCAGTTGGCCATCGGCGGTGCGCTGGAGAACCGTAACGGACGCATCCTCACCGGCGGCGCTGCCACCGTCACTGCTGCCAGCGTCGACAATCGCGCCGGCATCCTGCATACCGATGGCGCGTCAGCACTGACCCTCACCGTCGACGGCCTGCTCGACAACAGCGCGCAGGGCACCATCAACGCGGGCGGCAGCGCCGACATCGATGCGCAGTCGCTGAACAACGCCGCCGGCATCCTCGCTGCCGGTACGGGGCTGCAGCTCGACACCTCCACCCAGCTCAACAATGCCGGCGGCCTGATCCAGGCCGGTACCGCCCTGCAGCTGGGCACGGCCGGCATGAACAACCAGGCCGGCAGGGTCATTGCCGGCACCGTCGATCTGAACACGCACGGCCAGGCGCTGGACAACCGTGCCGGCACGGTGGCCAGCCTGACCGGCGGTACCACGCTGCATACCGGCCTGCTGGACAACAGCGGCGGCCTGCTGCAATCGGCCGGCAACCTGCGCATCGACACCGCCGGCCAGGCGCTGCTCAACACCAACGCGAACGGCAACGGCATCAACAGCAGCGGCGCGCTGGACATCGCCAGCGGCACATTCGACAACCGCGCCGGCGCGGTATTTGGCCAGGGCGCCATCACCGTCAATGCCAGCAGCGTGGACAACTCCGGCGGCGGCTCGCTGCAGGGTGCCGACGACCTCACGCTGCGCGCGCAGCAGCTGAACAACGCTGGTGGCGCCATCAGTGTCGGTCGCAATGCCGACCTGCTGCTGCCCGGCGTGCTGGACAACCGCAGCGGGCTGGTGGCTGCCGCCGGCACGCTGACCGTGCAGGCCGCCAGCGTCGACAACCGCAACACCCTGAGCGGACCCAACGGCCCGGCTCTGGGCCTGCAGGGCAAGCAACTTCTGCTTACCAGTGGCAGCCTGGACAACCAGCAGGGCCAGGTGCTGGCCGACAACCTGAAAGTGCAGCTCAGCAACCAGCTCAACAACGCGGGCGGGCTGGTTTCGGCCTCGCAGACTTCCGAGATCCGCGCCGACAGCATCGCCAACGCCGGCGGTACGCTGGTGGCCGGCACCAGCCAGTTCATCCACACCCGCGAAATCACCGGAGACGGCAAGCTGCTGTCGCAGGGCGACATGACCCTGGAACTGGGCCAGAGCCACACCAATACCGGCGAGCTGGCCGCCAATGGTACGTTGACCCTCGCCATCCAGGGCAATCTGGACAACCTGGGCAAGCTGCAGGGAGCCAACGTCAACATCAGTGCCGGCAACGTCTACAACGCGGCCACCGGCGAAATCAGCTCGGTCGGCCTGACCCGGCTGGTGGCCGGCGGTGAACTGGTCAACCGCGGTCTGCTCGACGGGCGTACCACGCATATCGACGCGGGCACCCTGACCAACATCGGCACCGGCCGCATCTATGGCGATCGCATCGCCATCAATGCCGGCACGCTCAACAATGTCGCCGAGAACGTTGGCGGCGCGCAGCGCTCGGCCACCATTGCCGCGCGCCAGCGCCTGGACCTGGGCGTGGGCGTGCTGACCAACAGCGGCCAGGGCCTGATCTTCAGCGATGGCGACGCCGTGATCGGCGGCGGCCTGAATGGACTGAACGCGGTGGGCACCGCGCAGCGCATCGACAACCTCAGCTCCACCATCGAAATCGCCGGCAACCTGGACATCAATGCGCTGGCGGTCAACAACATCCGCGAAAACGTGGTGGTGCAGCAGCAGACCATCGTGCACGGCACGGTGCGGCTGAACCAGCCGGGGTGGTTCAAGAACGGCGACAACGACGGTGCCCTTCGCACTACGTCCAACTTCCAGCCTCTTGAAATCTACTACCTCAACCCGGCCGACATCCTGGAAGACACGGCCTACATCACGCCCGACGGCCAGCAGATCCGCAAGGCGGTCGTACGGATGACCCCCAACACCAGCGCCTACTACTTTGCCCGCGGCGGCCTCTATGGTGCGCGCGGTGAACGTGCGCGCCTGAATGTCCAGGACGGCACGGTGGTGATCTACTATGTCGGCCGTGCAGACAACCGCAGCAACCCCGACCAGCTGGGTGCCGGAGCAGAAGATCCGTTCCGTGAGCTTTCCAAACCCCAGCCGGGCAGTCCGGCGTTCCGCTACGAGTCGGACACCCTGGCCTACAGCAATGCCTACGGGACGTGCACCACGAACTGCGTGCAGCTGATCACCTACCCGGACTACGACAATCCGGACGCGATGCTGATCAACATGCAGCGTCACCCCGAACGCACCAGCGGCAACGAGAAGTACCGCGATGCGACCCGTACCACGGTGGAAGACGTGGTGGTTTCGGCCGGTGCCGATGCGGTGATCAACGCGGGCGGGCGCATCAGCATCAACACCAATGCACTGCGCAATGATTACGCCAGCATCGCCGCCGGTGGCAATCTGGAGATCCACGGCCTGACCCAGGACGCGTCGGTCATCAACACGGCCCGTAAGCTGGAACGCACCCACTACTTCAACAACGTCAGCGTCACCTACGGCGGCTCATCCAGCGCCTGGAGCGCAGCCCCCATTTCCGAGCAGGTCGGTGTACTGGGCGCCGGCCTTGTCGCCGGTGGCAAGCTGATCGTCGATGTCGGCACGCTGCGCAACGAAAACAACGGCAGCGACGCGCCCAACGTCCGCGATGGCAGCAGCATGGCCAACCTCAACAACGGCGGTCCCGGTGCGGGTTCGGTCGGTCCGGGTGCCGGCGCGGTACAGGGCCCCGGCCAGGCCACCGGCCAGGGCGCCGGCCCGGTGGCCGCACAGGGCCCCGGCGCAGCCACCGCAGCGCAGGGTCACAACGGCAGCGTCGTGCAGGGCCCCGGAACGACCGACGCGCAGTCGGCCGATGCTGCCACGGCGCAGGGTCCCGGCCAGGTCGGCACGGCCGGGCCCGGCAGCGGCGCCGTCCAGGACGTGAGGGCAACCCAGGCCACCCAGGCCACCGCCGCCGGCCCGAGCGCCGCGCAGGGCGGCAGCCATGCCGGCAGCGGCAGCAACGCCGCGCTCGACCGCAAGCAGGCCGTGGCCGCCGCTGGTAACGACCCGCACGTGGTGGTGACCACCGCGCCGAACGCCAGCGCCCCCAGCGCCAGCCTGTTCAACGTGGATGCCAACCGCGGCAGCTACCTGGTCGAAACCGATCCGAAATTCGCCAACTACCGCAGCTGGCTCAGCTCCGATTACCTGCTGCAGCGCGCCGGCTACGAGCCGTCGCAGACCCAGAAGCGCATGGGCGACGGTTTCTACGAGCAGAAGCTGGTGCGCGAACAGATCGGTGAGCTCACCGGCCGTCGCTTCCTCGACGGCTATGCCAGCGACGAAGACCAGTACCGCGCGCTGCTGGAAGCCGGCGCCACCGTGGCCGGCGAATGGGGCCTGCGTCCGGGCGTGGCCCTGACCGCCGAGCAGATGGCACGGCTCACCAGCGACATCGTGTGGCTGGTGGAGCAGGACGTGACCCTGGCCGATGGCTCGGTCGCCCGCGCGCTGGTGCCGCAGGTCTACCTGCGCGTAATGCCGGGCGACCTCGACCACAACGGGGCACTGCTCGCCGGTGCCGACGTGGACATCAAGCTGCGCGGCGACCTGGTCAGCAACGGCTCCATCGCCGGGCGCCAGCTGGTCAGCATCGACGCCGGCAACATCCGCAACATCGGTGGCGGGCAGATCAGTGGCCAGCAGGTGGGCCTGAAGGCCAGCGGCAACATCGACATCATCGGCAGCACCGTCACCGCCACCGACGTGCTGGCGCTCAAGGCCGGCGGTGACATCACCGTGGCTTCCACCACCCATGAGTGGCAGGACAAGGGCGACCTGCTGACCCAGCGCACCACCACGCTGGACCGCGTGGCCGGCCTGTACGTGACCAACGCAGACGGTGCCGGCGTGCTCAGTGTCAACGCCGGCGGCAACGTGGAACTGCGTGCCGCACAGCTGGCCAACGCCGGTGCCGACGGCCTCACCGCCATCGTGGCGGGGGGCGACATCAATCTGACCGCGGTAACCCAGCAGAGCAGCGTCGCACTCACCCACGACAGCGGCAACTTCAACAAGCAGAGCCAGGTCACCCACATCGGCACCACCATCACCGGTGCCGGCGACGTGGCGCTCCGCGCGGGCAACGATCTGAACCTGGCCGCCGCGAACGTGTCGGCCGCCAATGCGCTGGTGGCGCAGGCGGGGCGTGACATCAACAGCATTGCCGTGCTGGACACGCAGAGCATCGACAGCAGCGCCAAAAGCAGGAACCATTCACGCGAGGTCAGCGCGGCTGACGCCTACGTGCTGGGCAACCAGCTGAGCGGCGGTGAAGGCGTTGCCCTGCAGGCCGGACGTGACCTGACCCTGCAGGCCACCACGGTGGCCAGCAGCGACGGCGGCGTAGTGCTGTCGGCCGGTCGCGACGTGACCCTCAGCACCGCGCAGGAGACCCATGACCTGGTGGTGGACGAGTTCTCGCGCAAGAAGAAGACACTGTCCACCACGACCACGACTACCCACGACCAGAGCTCGGCCAGCTATGCCGTAGGTACCACCGTGACGGGCAAGACCGTGGACATCCTTGCGGGCAACAACGTGGGCATCAGCGGCTCCACCGTGCTGGCCGACAACGACCTGCGCATCGCTGCTGCGAACAATGTCACCATCGAATCGGCGCAGGACACCTTCAACGAGGCGCACAGCTTCAACCAGAAGAAGTCCGGCATCACCGGCGGCTTCGCCAACGGCGTCGCGTCGGTGGGCTACAGCAGCGCCCGCAGCAACACCGAAAGCGCCCTGCAGTCCACCACGCAGGTGGGCTCGGCCGTGGGGTCGATGAACGGCAATGTGCAGATCAGCGCGGGAAACCAGCTGACCCTCGCCGCCTCCGACGTCGCCGCCGGTCAGGACCTGACCCTGATCGGCAAGGACATCAACCTGGTCGCACGCCAGGACACGGTGGACACGCAGAACAGCCAGTCCAGCAAATCCAGCGGCTTCTCCATGGGCGTCACCTACGATCCCACCAAGGCCTATCGCAGCGCCCGCGATTCAACCACCGACGGCATGGCCGATAGTGGCTCGATCATGGGCGATATCACCCGCAATGCCGAAGGCACCGCCTCCGGCGTGCGTGCCGCCACGACCTCCGTGGTGGTAAGTGGGGGCAGCCAGCGTGCGAGCGGCAACCAGACCCACTCCACCAGCGACGCCCGCGTGGCCCAGCTGAGCGCGGGCGGTGACCTGACCCTGATCGCCAATGGTGGCTCGATCACCAGCCAGGGCGCGCAGATGTCGGCCGAGGGCGATGCCCTGCTGCTCGCCACCAAGGACATCGTGTTCGGCGTGGCTCACAACACCGAATCCAGTACCAACCAGAGCAGCGGCAAGGGCTGGGGCTTCGCCAACAACACCAGCGGCCTGCCGTTCGGCACCAATAACTCGCGTGGTCAGGGCACCGGCCAGAGCGACACCATCACCGGTACGCAGTTGTCGGTGGGCGGTGGCGTGCGTATGGCCACCACTGAAGGGGACATCACCCTGACTGCCGCGAACCTTGTCGCAGAGAAAGACGTGACCATTTGGGCTGCCGGCAACCTCACCGTGCAGAGCGGCCAGGACACCGTGCGCAACGCCAACACTGCCGACAGCAAGGCGATCGGCACGGTGCAGATCTCCGACACCGAGAAGTTCGCCGGCTGGCACCGCCAGCAGCATGAGGACGACAGCGGCATGGTCTCGCAGGTAGCCAGCACCATCGGCAGCCTGGGCGGCAACGTCAACCTGGGCGCGGGCGGCAAGTACACCCAGATGGCCAGCAACGTGGTGGCCGCGCAGGATGTGAACATCACCGCAGCCGAGATAGAGCTGCTCACCGCCGACGAGACCGGCTACAACTCGCAGAGCGACAAGGACTTGAAGATCGGCGTGTTCGCGCGGATCAAGTCGCCCTTCATCGATCTGATCAACAACGTGGATGCGGCGCGCCAGTCCGACGGTCGCCTGCAGGCGATGCAGGGCATGGCGGCTGGCGCGAACGCGTACCAGGCCGGCAGCGCCATCGCCAGCGCGGCCAAGGGCGCGGGTAGCGGCGCGCTGTTCAGTGCCGAAGCCGGCATCGGCTTCAAGTCGGCCAGCAGCAGTGCAGATGGCAGCAATACGGTCTCGCGCGGATCAACCATCCAGGGCGGTCGGAACGTCAACCTGACCAGCACTAGTGGCGACATCCACGTGGTGCAAGGCAACCTCAGCGCTGGCAACACGCTGGCGCTGGACTCCGCGCGCGACATTCTGCTGGAAGCGGGTCAAGCGAACCTGCAGAACAGGAGCAAGAGCAACAACGCCGGTGCCGAAGTGGGGGTAGGCGTATCGGTGGGCGCACAAACCGGTGTCTATGTCTATGCGGAAGCCAGTGTCGGCAGCAGCAGGTCAAATGCCGAAAGCAACACTTGGCAGAACACGACGCTGACCGGCAGCAACATCTCGCTGAAAGCCAAGGGCGACACCACCCTGCGCGGCGCGAGCGCAACCGCCGATCGGATTGACGTCAGGACCGGCGGAACGCTCACCATCGAGTCGCTCCAGGACATCGCCGAAAGCATGTCCAAGGACAGCCAGGTGGGGGGGCGTGTCCAGGTCTCCATCGGCACGGCGTGGGACGCCAGTGGCTATGCCAGCGCGGCCAAGGCGAACGGCAGTTACAAGGGTGTAGGCCAGCAGTCAGGGCTGTTCGCCGGTGACGGCGGCTACCACGTCGACGCCGGCCACGTGAATCTGGTGGGCGGTGCCATCGCCAGCACCAATGCGGCCAACAGCGAACTGAGTGCCGAGACATTCACGTTCACTGATCTCAAGAACGAGATGGATTACCGCGCCAGCTCGGCGAGCATCAGTGGTGGGTTCGGGCACAAGGCCACGGGCGAAGGTGTCAACCAGAACGCAGCCGGCCAGTTGAAGGACATCGGCAGCAATGTGGCAAACGGCAAGTTCGGCAATGTGGACGGTACCAACTTCAGCGGTGGCGTACCGATGACCAGCAACGGCAGTGACAGCTCCAACACCTACGCCACGCTGACGGAGGGCAATATCACGATCGGCGGCAGAAAAGTCACGGCTGCCGAGCTCGGCGTGAACACCGACGCCAGCAAAGCCCATGAGTCAATCAATGCGCTGCCAGACCTCCAGAAGTTGATGAAGGAACAGCAGGCGATGTCATCAGCTGCGGGCACGGTGGTGGCCACCAGCAAGCAGATTGCGGGGGATGTCGCGGCGGCGAAGACCAAGGCGGCGACCGAAGCGTATCTGGCTTCTCTGCCCAGCAAGGAGGACAGGGAGAAGTTCCTTGCGACGAGCCCTGAAGCGCAGCGAGAAATACTCTCCGCGCGCGATGACTACAAGGAGGCGCAGAAGTGGGCGACAGGCGGGGCGTACAGCCGCGCGCTTGATGCAGTGACCACTGCCATCGTGGGCAGCGTTTCCGGACAGGGCGGCGGACAGGTGGCGTCCAACGCGTTGGCGCCCTACGCAGCGAACTTCATCGGCGGTCAGTTCGATCCGAACCATGGGGACAACCCGGACGCCACGTTGCAGCTCATCTCCCATGCAGTTCTCGGCGCGCTTCTGGCAGAGGCAAATGGTGGCGCCGTAGCAAATGGCGCAGCTGCCGCTGCAGGTGGAGAGCTGGCCGCCAAGTTCATCATCGATCAACTGTACAAAGGCGACGTTGGAGGGTTGAGCGAACAGGACAAGCAGATGGTCCTTGCGCTCTCCCAGGCCGTGGGGGCACTGGCAGGCAGCATGGGCGGAAACGGAATCGATGGGGCCGCAGCCGGAGCGAACATTGCCCAGAATTCAGTCGAAAACAACTACCTGTCCGCCAAGGATGTCGAGATACTCAGCGAGAAGTTGAAGCGATGCGATGCCAAGGACGATGCATGTAGAAACGCCGTAGTGGCGGAGGCCCAGCAGCGAAGCGATGTCAACAGTGCAAAGCTGAAAGCATGTACAACGACCCAGTGCGTTGATGCAATCATGCCAGAGCTGTTCGACGGCGCGCGTCACTTCGGTAAGCTGTACCGCGCGGACAATGCGGATGACAACGAGGAGAAGCTCGCTTTCGGCGCAATCTCGGATATTGAGACCAAGGGGTTGCTTATCGCGGCGAATATGGCTGCAGGCCTGCCGCAGTTCAATGGCGCCACGACGACCCGTGAGCAGTTCCTACGCAACGTAGACGCTTCTGCGTATACGCCGGGCACGCCGGGAACCAAGTTCCAGCAGATCTTTGATGGGTACGAGTGGGCATTCGGCACCACCAAGCAGCCCCATGAGTACTCCACTACCTCCAACGCATGCATGGGACAGCCATTCAGTACCTGCGGAACGCCCGCCTCGCAGTTTGATGCGCTGAGGCGATATGCCGGGCCCGGCACAGACGGCAAAGGCCTGGCGAGCAATGGCGTGGTCAGCTACCTGTCAATCATGGGCCTTTCTCTGGGATACGTGACTCACCTCATCGATCCCAGCACCAGTAGCCTGATCAACATCACTGTTCCCGGTGCTCACGCCCTGGATCCAGGATTCGTCATCCGGCAAATCATTCCGACCGGAAACGGTGGTTTCAACGTGGAGACCACGGGCTGGGGAACGGGTTCGAGTCCAATGTTCAACTCGAACAGCTGGGCGGATGACCAGGTTTGGGGACCGAATACAGATAAGATCGGCTCTGAGGTCAACTCCTACAAGCTGCCGTGGTTGCCGGGCGCACCGCCCGCCAAGTGCTGGCCGTCCATAATCGATGGAAAGAAAGTCGAGGTTTGTCAATGAGTGCTTGGAACCTGCCTGCCAGGATGCTTGCAGTGCCACTGAGCACTGCAGTGGCCAGTTGCATGTTCTTTCTGATCCCTGTCATGTCCTCGAGCGGAACGTCTGTGCATGGTGCACTGCCTGTGTTGGGCATTTTCCTGATCATAGGTGCCATCATTGGCTTGATCGTGGGATGTCCACTTGTCCTGCTGGTCGACGGCATTTTCCCCAGATGGCGCCCCAGGTACATTGTTTTTGGCGCGGCCGGGGCTTTGGTGGGCTGGCTGGTCCTGGAGGGTGGGTTCGCGCGCGGCGCCTGGGAAGCGATATGGTCCAATCCGAAATTCTGGGTGGACTGGGCACCCAGGCGACTCATCCTCTTCTCGCTCATCGGCGTAATGAGCGGCCTTCTTTACACCGCGTTTGTCTGGTTCATTGATCGAGCAATCCCTCGTGACGCCAGGTAGCTCGTGGAATGCGCCTTGCGCAGCCGCTGGCCACGTGGCTGCCCTCCCCGATCCAAAACGTGCGCAACCCGGTGAGCATCGCGTTGCACTACGATTTCTGCCCGCTCGCCACGACTATCCATCCTTCCAGGCAGCCGAATGAAGAGCCTGATCAACATCATCTACTACGTCGGTTGGAAAGTGTGCGGCGCTGTTCCATGCGGTGGCCTACAACAGATACACGTCTGGAGCCCTCGGCCTGTTTGACGTCTACGATCTGAACCCGGAGCGTGCGCTGCAGGTGGTTCAGGCAGGCGTGGTGGTGCTGTTGATCCAGACACTGGCGTTCGTCATCAGGATCACCGATTGGAGGAGGGCGAGAATCCTTGAGATTGCACTGGCCCTCCTTGCATGGCTGCCGTTCCTCTACAACCTGTCGTTCGTTCGGGGTTGAGAAGGAAGGAGGAAAGTTCAGGGCCACGGGGAACGCACGGCGGCTTTCATCACCCGCGCAGGCACGCGAACCCCGAATCTGCGCGGGTGAGACTTCGCGATCCAGGACTCGCATCCTCGTCGTGAGGCCAGGACCCGCGCAACCCGCTCTCGAATCAAGCACAATCGGGTGATGCGCCAAGTCCGCTACCCGCTCGTGCTGCTCGCCACCCTCCTGCTTGCCGCCTGCGCCAGCACCGATGTGCGCAGCCCGCTGGCCACGTGGGTGCCGTCCCCGAACCAAAACGTGCGCAACCCGGTGATCATCGTGTTGCACCACACCGACCAGGAAAACGTGCAGCAGAGCCTGTACACCCTGCGTACCGCCAACAGCGGTGGCAAGGTCAGTGCGCATTACCTGGTGGGCTCGGATGGCCACCTCTACCAGCTGGTGGCCGACAACCGCCGTGCCTGGCACGCTGGCGGCGGCCGCTGGGGCACCATCACCGACCTCAACTCTGCGTCGATCGGCATCGAGATCGACAACGACGGCAGCAGTCCGTTTGCCGCGGACCAGATCGCCGCGCTGATCCGCCTGCTGGACGATCTGTGCACCCGTCTTAACATCCCGCGCACCCAGATCATCGCCCACGCCGATCTGGCGCCGGCCCGCAAGCAGGACCCCAGCCGCTATTTCCCGTGGCAGCGGCTGGCCGAAGCAGGTTTCGGCGTCTGGCCCCGCGCCAGTGACGGCCCGGCGCCGGAGGGCTTCGACCCGTGGCTGGCCCTGCAGGCCTTCGGCTACCCGCTTGACGACCGCGCCGCCGCCGCCGGCGCCTTCCACCGCCGTTTCCGTGGCCGCGACGACCTGCCGCCCACCCTCGACGTCGAGGACGCCCGCATCCTGCATTCGCTGCTCCTGCAGCGGTAGAGCGGCCGGTTGGTCCGCTGCTTCAGCAACCCCCTACAATCAATCGCTGATACCGCCCAGAACGAGCATCCATGAAGGCCAAGCGCATCACCGCTGCAATCAAGCACCCTGCCTTGACCCTTCTAGGTCTGTCCCTGCTCACCGCCTGCAGCGTCAGCACTCCCAAGTCCGATGCGCCGCCGTCTGCAAGTCCCGCCACCTACGCAAAGGCGGACTGGAAAGCGCTCCCCGCGGTCAGCGACAGCGACCTGCAGGCCGGCTTCAGTGCCTGGCGCAGCGCCTGCCCGCGGCTGAAGAGCGACGCCACCTGGGCGCCCACCTGCGCGGCGGCTGCCAACATCGCCAACACCCCAACGGCCATCCGCCAGTTCCTGCAGGACTACCTGGAGGTCTATTCGCTCCGTGCCGGCGGCCACCACGCCGATGGCCTGATCACCGGCTACTACGAGCCGGTGTACAGCGGCAGCCTCACCCGCACTGCCAAGACGCCCGTACCGGTCTACGGCGTGCCGACCGACATGGTCAGCGTGCAGCTCGATGAGCTCTACCCCGAGCTCAAGGGCAAGCGCCTGCGTGGCCGCGTGGAAGGGCGCGTGCTTCGCCCCTACGACGACGCAGCAAAAATCTCCGCCAAGGGCGTCAACGCGCCCGTGCTGGCCTGGCTGTCCAACCCGATGGACCTGCAGTTCCTTCAGATCCAGGGCTCGGGCCGGATCCGCTTGGACGACGGCCGCCAGTTGCGCATCGCCTACGCCGACCAGAACGGGCATCCCTACCGCCCGATCGGCCGCTGGCTGGTGGAGCAGGGCGAGCTGAAGAAGGAAGACGTCACCATGGACGCGATCCGCGCCTGGGCCGATGCGCACCCGCAGCGCGTGACCGAGCTGCTGGCCAGCAACCCCAGCTATGTGTTCTTCACCAAGGGGCCGGATGGCGACGAAGGCCCGCGCGGCTCGTTGAACGTGCCACTCACCGCCGGCTACAGCGTGGCGGTGGACCGCACGGTGGTGCCGCTGGGCAGCCTGCTGTGGCTGTCCACCACGCGTCCGGATGGCAGCCCGGTGTTGCGCCCGGTGGCCGCGCAGGATACCGGCGGCGCCATTGCTGGCGAAGTCCGCGCCGACCTGTACTGGGGCACGGGCGACGCCGCCGGCAAGCTGGCGGGGGACATGAAGCAGAAGGGCAACCTGTGGCTGCTGTGGCCGAAGGGTGCCGCCCTGCCCACCACTACGGCCGCTGGCGGCTGAGGACAGACCCATGGCGATCTTCTACTTAGTGGTCGGCGTGATGGTGCTGGAGATCATCCTGGAGCTGACCTGGAATCCGCTTTATTTCGTCACCGGCATCCGCGTGTTCAACGAGCGCATTCCCGCCAACGCCATCATGCGCGAGAGGCTGGTGCTGAACTGCCTGGAACGCGATGTAGCCACCCAGAAGTGGCTGCCGCTGGTATTCCGCGCGCTTCCCGACGGCCGCATGGCCTTCCGCGAGAGCTTCGGCATGAACTTCACCGGGCGCTACTACCCGGTGATGCGTGGGCTGGTAGTGGTGGATGCCAAGCGCAACCAGGTTCGCGTGGAAGGCATCTGCAACTGGATGACGCTTGCCATCGGCGGGCTGTGCGTAGCGATGCCCTTGGTAGTCGCGGCCGCCTGGCCGATGCTGATGATGCTGGGGCTGTTCGTCGGCTGCTACCTCTTCCAGCGCCGGCGCTACCACGGCGTGGCTGACGCGCTACGCGAACAGATGCGTGTGGAGCTGCCGGAAGCGATCATGGCGTTGAGGCGCCGCACCCAGTAGAACTACTGCGCCCGGCGCAGTGATTCTGCGCAGGTAGCCGCCGCGCGCGAGGGCTAGCATTCCAGCTTCAAGCCCCCTCGAGTCATATCCATGCACGAAGGACTGCTCAAAAGCTGGAACGCCGGCGCCACGCGCCAGGCCATCATCGCCTTCGTCGCACGGGTTACCCTGGAGGACGGACCCGACTACGTGCCGCCGGCCGCACGGATCGCCGTCTTCGACAACGACGGCTGCCTGTGGTGCGAAAAGCCCATGCCGATCCAGGCTGGCTTCCTGTTGCGCCGCATTGCCGAACAGGCTGAAGCAGACCCGGCGCTACGCGACCGGCAACCCTGGAAAGCCGTTCACGAAAAGGACCAGGCGTGGCTGGGCGATGTCATCACCAAGCATTACGAGGGCGATGACACCACGCTCAAGGAAATGGCGGCCGGCCTGCTTTCGGCCTATGCCGAAGATGACGTGGAGTCGTTCGCCAGCAAGGCCGACCAGTTCCTGCGCAGCGAGGAGAACCCGGTGCTGAAACGCCCCTACCTGAAAACCGCCTACGCGCCCATGCGCGAGCTGCTGCAGTACCTGGAAGCCAATCAATTCACCAACTACATCGTGTCCGGTGGCGGACGCGATTTCATGCGGCCCATCACCCGCGAGCTGTACGGCGTTCCGCCCGAGCGCGTGGTCGGCACCACCGTCGCGCTGCAGTACCGCGAAGAAGACGGCATCGGCAAGCTGGTCCACACCTCGAAACTGGAGGTGTTCGACGACGGCCCGAACAAAGTGGTGCGCATATGGAGCCGCATCGGTGCGCGCCCGATCTTCGCTGCCGGCAACTCCAATGGCGACATCCAGATGCTGCAGTTCGCCACGCAGGGAAAGGGTGCCTCGCTGGCGTTGCTGGTTACCCACGATGATGACGAGCGGGACATTGCGTATACCTCGGGCGCCCAGAAGTCGGTGGCGCTGGCGAAGGAGCGCGGGTGGCCGCTGGTCAGCGTCCGGGAGGACTGGACGAAGGTGTTCGTGGATTAGCGGCGGGCTGCGTGGCTGCGTGGTGCCGGACGGAAGGCGAAATAGACCCTCGTTTTGCACTACATTGGTGCAATGACCCCCGCACCACCGTCTCCGTCCCTCGAAGTCCTTGGCACCCCGGTCGCCTGGGCCGATGCTGAAGGCCGCGTCGCCGGCTGCAATCCCGCCTTTGCGCGCTGGCTGGGGGTAAGCGTGCGACGCCTGCTCGGCCAGCCGCTGGCCTCGCTGGAGGTACAGGGCGAGGCGCTGGCCCACTTCCTGGCGCGCGGCGAGCGCGACACCCTGCGCCTGCATCGCCTGGCCTTGGCCCTGCCCGGGGAGGCCCCGCGCTTCGCCGAGGGCTGGCTGAGCCGGCATGAGGAAGACGGCTGGCTGCTGGAAGCGCACCCGGTGGATGAGTTCCCCGGGCTGGACCCGACCCAGGCCCTGCCCAGCGCCCTCAGTGCCGCCCTCAAAGGCCTGGCCCACGAGCTGCGCAACCCGCTGGCCGGCCTCAAGGGCGCGGCCCAGCTGCTGGCCCGTCGCAGCGCCCAGCGCGACCCGGAAGAGCGCGAGCTGATCGAATTGATCGGCTCTGAAATCGAACGCCTGAACGGGCTGTTGGAGCAGTTGCTGTCGCCGGCGCCGGCCGCGCCGCATGCTCCCCTCAACATCCACGCCTCATTGGAGCGCGTGCTGCGCCTGGCCGAGAGCGAAGGCGGCTGGGCGGTGCGGTTGCAGCGCGACTACGACCCCAGCATTCCCGAATTCGACGGCGACGCCGACCGCCTTACCCAGGCGATATGGAACCTGGTGCGCAATGCGATCCAGGCCGGGGCGGGTACCGTCACCCTGCGCACCAGGGTGGAACATGGCGTGCGCATCGGCGACCAGCTGCAGCCGATGGCGCTGCGCCTGGAGATCGCCGATGACGGGCGTGGCGTGCCCGAAACGCTGGCCGAGCACCTGTTCCTGCCGTTGGTCAGCGGCCGCGCCGAAGGCACCGGGCTGGGCCTGGCGCTGGCCCAGCAGGTGGCGCGCGAACATCGCGGCACGCTGACCTACCGCTCGCGCCCAGGGCATACCGTATTCACCGTGCATCTGCCGATCGGACAGGGCACCCCCGCTGCCGAGGAGACCGCGCATGGCGGATGACAGCCCGGCCACCGCCCAGCGTGTCTGGGTAGTGGATGACGACCGCGCGGTACGTTTCGTGCTGTGCACCGCGCTGCGCGATGCCGGCTATGCGGTGGAAGGTTTCGATGGCGCGGCGGCGGCCTTGGAGATGCTGGGCAGCCAACCCGCCCCGGACCTGTTGTTCACCGATGTGCGCATGCCGGGCGATGACGGGCTGGTGCTGCTGGACAAGCTCAAGGCCGCGCACCCGCAACTGCCGGTGATCGTGATGTCGGCCTATACCGATGTGGCCAGCACCGCCGGTGCGTTCCGTGGCGGCGCGCAGGAGTTCCTGTCCAAGCCGTTCGATCTGGACGATGCGGTGGCCCTGGCCCAGCGCGTGCTGCCGGAGCCGGACACCACCCTCGTCGAGCCCAGCCCACCGTCAGTGGAGCCCGCGCCTGACCAGCGCCCGCAGCTGGTCGGCGACACGCCGGCCATGCGCGCGCTGTTCCGCGCCATCGGCCGCCTCGCGCAGGCGCCGCTGTCGGTGTTGATCAACGGCGAAACCGGCACCGGCAAGGAACTGGTGGCGCATGCGCTGCACCACGAATCGCCGCGCGTGCAGGGCCCGTTCGTGGCACTCAACACCGCCGCCATTCCCTCCGAGCTGCTGGAAAGCGAGCTGTTCGGCCATGAGGCCGGCGCATTCACCGGCGCGCAGCGCCGCCATGTAGGCCGCTTCGAGCAGGCCAATGGTGGCACGCTGTTCCTGGATGAAATCGGCGACATGCCGCTGCCGTTGCAGACGCGCTTGCTGCGCGTGCTGGCCGAAGGCGAGTTCTTCCGCGTTGGTGGGCGCGAATTGATCCGGGTGGATGTACGGGTCATTGCGGCCACCCACCAGGACCTGGAAACGCTGGTGACGCAGGGCCGCTTTCGCGCCGACCTGCTGCACCGGTTGGACGTGGTGCGGCTGCGCCTGCCGCCGCTGCGCGAGCGCCGCGATGACGTCGCCCAGCTGGCCGATACTTTCCTGGCCGCCGCCGCGCGCAAGTTGGATACGCCGCCCAAACGGCTCACCGCCGCTGCGCTGCAGGCCCTGCGCGAGCACGACTGGCCGGGCAACGTGCGCGAGCTGGAAAACGTGTGCTGGCGCATGGCCGCACTGGCCGCATCCGACACCATCGGCGTGGCCGATGTGGACAGCGCGCTGCATCGCGGTGCCGGGCCGCGCACCCGCACGCAGGGGGACCCCAGCCAGTGGGAAGCCATGCTGTCAGCGTGGGCGCGCCAGCGCCTGGCCGAGGGCGCCGAAGGCCTGCATGCGCAGGTGCGTGACCGGGTGGACCAGGCGCTGCTGGAGGCGGCGCTGCAGATTACCCACGGCCGCCGTGCCGAAGCCGCCGCGCGGCTGGGCATGGGCCGCAATACCCTGACCCGCAAGCTCGGCGCCGGGCGCCGACGCGGCGGATGAACCCCGCGTTCACCGCCTTTCATGGTGTGTGGACGACCCCAACGCTAGTTTGCAGATCCAAGGAGTACCCCATGCGTCGTTCCCACATCGCCCTGCTGACGCCGACCCTGCTGGTGCTTGCCGCTTGTGGCAGCGCCCCGCAGAAGGCGCCTGCGCAGGCACCCAGCGTGCCGGTGGTGAGCACCGCCCGGCAGGCTGAAGCCAACCTGGCGCCGGCGTCGGCCAGTATCGTCAGCGGGCGCCTGGTGATGGTGCCGGACGCGAGCGGCGTGCACATCACCGGCACCATCGGTGGACTGCGGCCGCTGCAGGCGGCGGCGTTCCATGTGCATGAACGCGGCGACTGCAGTGCCGTTGACGCCAGCAGCGCGGGGGCGCATTTCAACCCGTTCAACCAGCCGCATGGCCGCAATAGCGCTGGGGCACATCACATTGGCGACATGGACAACCTGCGCGCCGACGCGCAGGGCCGGGTCAGCGTCGATGTACGCCTGCCAGCGGTTACCCTCGGCGGCGGTGCAGCCACCGACATCGTCGGCCGCGCGCTGGTGGTGCATGCCAACGCCGACGATTACCGCAGCCAGCCGGCAGGCAATGCCGGCGCCCGCATCGCCTGCGGCGTCATCAAGGTCACGCGCTGAACGCGCTGCCCCCGACGTCGCTTTTCCACTCGTTACCCGCAAGGAGATCCACATGCGTCTGATCCATACCTCGCTGTTTGCCGCCATCGCCGCCATCGGCCTGACCGCCTGCAACAAGCCGGCCGACGCGCCGGCCGATGCCGCCACCGCCACCCCGCCGATCGCCGAAACCGCGCGCACCACCGAAGCGCCGCCGGCCATGACCAGCGAAGCCCACGCCAACCACACCGCCGTGGCCGACCTTGCGCCGACCCAGGGCAATGACGTCAAGGGCAACGTGACCTTCAGCGTCGTCGACGGCAAGGTCCACGTGAAGGGCCAGGTCAGCGGCCTGAAGCCGAACAGCGAACACGGCTTCCACATCCATGAGAAGGGCGACTGCAGCGCGCCTAACGGCGACAGCGCTGGCGGCCACTTCAACCCGAGCAAGGAAGACCACGGCAACGTGGCCACCACCCCGCACCACGGTGGCGACATCCCCAACATCAAGGCCGACGCCCAGGGCAACGCGGTGGTGGATGCAGCCGTGTCGACCAACGTCAACATCGGCGAAGGCAACGACAGCGACATCATCGGTCGTGGCCTGATCGTGCATGCCGACCCGGACGACTACAAGACCCAGCCGACCGGCAACGCCGGTGCGCGCCTGGCGTGTGCAGTCATCAAAGCCGCACCGTAACCGGTAGCGCCGGCCGTTGGCCGGCCCCGTGAAATGAAGAACGCCGGCATCGCCGGCGTTTTTCTTGAACGGTAGCGCCACGCCCTGCGTGGCTGCGCGGCGTCACCGTCAGCGGGTCAACAATTCCCGCGCATCCTGGCCCGCTTCGCAATGCACGAACAGCACCGGCAGCCCGTGCGCTTCCAGCACGGCAGCCATCTGCCGCTGACGCATCAGGTACTGCTCGTAGATGCCCTGCAGGTGATCGCAGTTGCCCTTGTCGTGGCTGTAGTAGCTGCACCAGCCGGCCGGATCGAACAGTGCCATACGCACTTCGCCGTCAGCGTATCGAAGCAGCGGTTCCGGCGCTCTGTCCAGCCACTGCTCCGACTGCGGCGCCATCAGGGCCGTTTCTATCAGCGGCCACAACTCGGCCAGGCCCTGGTTGTCGTATTGCATCGACATCATCGCGGCCAGGTCGTTCACCGTGAAATACCGGGCGTGCTCGATCTGCGCGCCGAAGGCGTTCTGTGCCTGCAGGGCGGTATCGGCCTGGGCCATGCCCTGGGCCAGCAGCACCTCTTCCAGTGCTTCGGCTACGGCGGTGGTCTGGGCCACGTCGGTGCCCGTCAGCAGGAACGGCACCACGCGCAGGCCACCGCCGGTGAGGCTCGCATCGGCCTGGAACGGCAGCGGCACTTCGCCGTCGGCACCGGCGCCGAACGCCAGCAGGCGCGGGCCTTCGTTGCGGCCGGGCGCACGCATATGTAGTTCTTCCAGGCGGCGGTGGATCGGCCAGCCGGGGCGCAGTACTTCGGCGGGGTCGAAATGGGCGCCGGCGAACACGAAATCGAGTCCGCTCACGCCGGGTACCAGCTTGGCCAGGTCGCGGCCAACGCGGTCGGCCAGTTCGCCCGCCTGCGCGGATGTCAGGGCCGCGTGGCGGGGGGCGTCTCCTCCGGCCAGTTCCAATGCCAGTACGCCAAGGGCATTCATGCCGGGGTCGGGTTTGCTCATGGGTTCACAGTTGGCCCATCACAGGGCGGCAGCTACACTTGGCCCCATTATGCCTGCTCCTTCGTGCAGGCCATGTTGCAGACACCCCTCCCATGCCAGGTATCTCCATGCCCAACGCTCGTCCCGTCGCCATTCTCGGTGGCGTCCGCATCCCGTTCTGCCGCCAGAACACCGCCTATTCGGACGTTGGCAACCTGGGCATGTCGGTACGTACGCTTGGCGCGCTGGTGGAACGGTTCGGCCTGCACGGGCAGCAGCTGGGCGAAGTGGCGATGGGCGCGGTGATCAAGCATTCCAGCGACTGGAACCTGGGCCGCGAAGCCACGCTGTCCTCGGGCCTGTCCCCGCTCACCCCGGGCATCACCATGCAGCGCGCCTGCGGCACCTCGCTGGACACGATCATCGCGGTGGCCAACAAGATCGCGCTGGGCCAGATCGAATCGGGCATCGGCGGCGGTTCGGACACCACCTCCGACGTGCCGATCGTGTACGGCAAGAAGCTGCGCGCGCGCCTGCTGGCCGCCAACCGCGCCAAGACCACCGGCGACAAGATCAAGGCGATCGTGCGCGGCTTCAAGCTGGGCGAACTGAAGCCGGAATTCCCGGGCGTGGCCGAACCGCGCACCGGCAAGAGCATGGGCGACCACTGCGAAGACATGGCCAAGGAGTGGAACATCTCCCGCGATTCGCAGGACGAGTGGGCGGTGTCCTCGCACAAGAAGCTGGCCGCGGCCTATGAGCGCGGTTTCTTCAGCGACCTGATCGCGCCGTTCCGCGGCGTGGAGCGCGACAACATCCTGCGCGCGGATACCTCGCTGGAAAAGCTGGCCACGCTGAAGCCGGCCTTCGACAAGGTCTCCGGCCGTGGCACGCTCACCGCCGCCAACTCCACCCCGCTCACCGATGGTGCGTCGGCGGTGCTGCTGGCCAGCGAGGAATGGGCGCGCGCGCATGGCCACGAGCCGCTGGCCTACCTGCGCGATTCGCAGGTGGCCGCCGTTGATTTCGTGCACGGCGAGGGCCTGCTGATGGCGCCGACCATCGCGGTGCCGGAAATGCTCAAGCGCAATGGCCTCACCCTGCAGGATTTTGACATCTACGAAATCCATGAAGCCTTCGCCGCGCAGGTGCTGTGCACCCTGCGTGCGTGGGAAAGCGAAGACTACTGCCGCAACCGCCTGGGCCTGGATGCGCCGCTGGGCAGGATCGACCCGGCCAAGATCAACCCGCTGGGGTCGTCGCTGGCCACCGGTCATCCGTTTGCGGCTACCGGTGCGCGCGTGATCGCCACGGCGGCCAAGCAGCTGGCCGAACGCGGCGGTGGCCGCGCGCTGGTGTCGATCTGCACCGCCGGCGGCATGGGCGTGGTGGCGATCGTCGAACGCTGAGTCGTTCGCATCGCGCAAAAAAAAGGCCGCCCGGTTGGGCGGCCTTTTTTGTTGGGGACGGCGTCAGCGGATCGGGTTGCCGTATTCATCGCGTTCGTCGCGATGGATGTCGCGCACCGGCAGCGGTTCGCTCATCAAGGATTGTTCTTCGACCGTGGCGCGTTCGGGCACCACGGCCGCCAGTGGCGCGACTGGGCGCGCGAGCACCACGCTGTCTTCCCCGCGCTGCTGGCGCAGGGCGTTGGTGTAGCACTGGGCGGCCAGCGCGGGTTCGCCGCGTGCGGTGAAGACCTCGCCCAGCGCTTCCCAGGCGGGGGAGCCGGCGCCGGCGGCGATGGCACGGTGCAGGTAATCCTCGGCCTGGACGTGCTCGCCCTGGCGCGCGGCGATGCGGCCGAGCGCCAGCAGCAGGGCCGGGCTGGACGGCTGCTGGCCCAGCCAGCGCTGCAGGTTGGCCTGGCGGGTGGCCAGCTTCTCCACCGGCATCTGACCGTACAGCGTCACCAGCGATTCGTCCCAGCGCGTATCCAGCGCCTGTTCCAGGTTGAGCAGGGCCGGTTCATCCCAATCCAGCGCCACGGCGCGCAGCGCGTAGGCCGACACCACATCGGGGTCGCTGCGCAGGGCCTTCGGGGTGGCTTCCCACTGCGCGGCCAGCGCATTCACATCGCCCGCCTCCAGCAGCGACTGCGCGGCCAGGCGCACTTCCAGTTCGGCCACGGCCTCATCGGGCAGGACCTTCTGTTTGCGCAGCGCGCCCAACTGGCCGTAAGCCTCGTGCGCGCGGTCGGCACGTGCCAACGCTTCGGTGCGCAGCCACAGGCCGCGCGGCGGCAGCGGCTGGATGCCCGGGGCATCCAGCGCGTTGATCGCATCCACCGGGCGCTCCTGCTGCAGCAGGCGTTCGGCCTGCATCAGCGCGTAGGCGGTGGCATCAGTCGTGGACAGGCGCTGCAGGTACTGGTCCACCGCGGCCTGGTCCCCGCGCGCTTCGGCGCTGCGGATGGCGGTCACGTAGGCCACCGCGCTCACTTCTTCGTCCTCGGCGGCGGTGCCCAGCAGCTTCTCGGCGCGCTGCCAGTGGCCGTACTCGTGCGCCTGCATGCCTTCGATCAGGCGGGCGCGGCCCTGCTTGCGGCGGTAGCGGCCCCAGGCACGGAACGGCGAGGCCACCAGGCTCCACAGCAGCCACAGCACCAGCAGGCCCACCAGCACCATCAGTGCCACCTGCGGCACGGTGGAGCGGTAATCGTTGCCGCCGGCACGGTAGATCACCTCGCCGTACTGGCGCAGCGATTCGGTGCCCAGCCATTGCGCGGCCACCACGCCCAGCACCACGGCCAGCAACAGCACCACCACGGATTGAATCGGCTTCATGTATCAACTCCCATCGCGCATGGCGCGCAGTTGCTGCAGGGTGCTGCCCAGTTCGGGCAGCGGCGGGCGTAGCACTTGGGTGCGCAACTGCTGCAGTTCACCACGACGCTCGCGCAGGCCGGGTGAATCCGGCCACAGCCGCGGCATCCACAGCGCCACCCGGTCCAATGCCTGTTCGAAACCGGCCTGGTCGCCGCGTTCAACCGCGGCACGGGCCAGGGTCAGCTCCAGCTGCAGCGAATCCCACGCGGCGGTGCGCTCGGCGCGGGTCAGGGGGCCCTGCACTGCGGTGGGGGTGATGGTCACGAACGGGGCGAGCACCTGGTGCCACCACGGCGGCGCGGCGGTGTCGGTCGCCGGAGCGATCTGTTCGGGCAGCGCCAGCAGCGACTGCGAGAAGGTGCCAAGGCGCTGGTTGATGCCGGCGCGCACGCCCGGACCGAGGGCATCGACCGCATTGCGTTCCTGCATCAGCGCTTGGCGCAGATTGAGGAATTCGGTGCCCTGGACGTCTTCCAGCGCCGTGGCGGCCAGTGCATACAGCCGCTTGGCGCCGTCCACGTCATCGGCGAAGGCCAGGCGCTGGCCGGCCTGGCTGAGCAGCAGTTCGGCCTCTTCCAGCTGCAGCGCCTGCGCGTTGTGGCGGGTGCTGTCGGCCAGCCGTGCCAGGTTCTCTTCCAGCAGGGCGTTGCGCTGGCTCAGGCCCAGCATTTCATCGCGCAGCACCCGGTTGGTGGCGGCCGCATCCTGCACCCGCTGCGAGGTGGAGCGCTGGTCGCGGCGCAGCGCTTCCACGCTGCCGGCCAGGCCCTGCACCAGCACCGCGGCGTCGGCCTCGCGCTGCGCGACACGCGCCTGCTGCGCCTGCCATTGGGTCCAGCCCCACGCGGCGCCACCGGCCACCACCGCAAGCGCGGCAAGCGGCACGATCCAGCGCAGCGGTCGGTGGGGCGGGGGCGGAACCATGTCGTTCATGCAGGCATCCTTGTCGACCGCGCCGGTGCATTCACGAGCTGGCGATCGACGAAGTGCACAGCATCGCTCGCCGCCCGCAGGCCCTGCAAGGCCGCAAACGACCCCTGTTCAGGAAGTTGCTGCGGTGGTGACAGCCGCGTGTGCGGCCTGCGCCAGCTGCGCCGGCAGCGGGCCGGCAGCGAGGGTGACCCGGGTGAATCCGGCGTCCGTCGCCAGCGCGGCCAAGCGCTCGCTGGCGGCCACCACGTGCGCCTGGCGCAGGTGCGCCAGCAGGTCCGCCGGCAGCTGTTGGCTGAGCAGCGCCAGGGCCTCGGCACTGCTCAGCGCCAGCACCCACGGCCCGGCCTGGTGGCGCAGCCGCTGCAGTTGCCGGGGCGGCAGGCGCAGCGCTCTGCGCTGGTAAACATCCACCCGCTGCAACGTCGCGCCACGTTCCTGCAGCGTACTGGCGATGATGCCGCGCCCGCCGGGGGCGGTAACCAGCGCCGCGCGCAGGCCCTGCAGCTGGGCCAGCGCCGGCAGGTCGAGCAGGCCTTCGCTGTCCATCCGGGTGGGAGCCACCACGTTGTCAACGCCATGCCCGCGCAGCGCAGCGGCAGTGCCGGCGCCTACCGCCAGCCAGGTGCCGGCGTGCGGGGCCTGCAGCGGCTGCAGCCGCGCGGCGGCATGCACCGCCGCCGGGCTGCTGAACACCACGCGGTCCGCGCCCAGCGCCTGGGCCAGGGCCGCGCGGGTGCCCGCATCGTGGCGCGCCACCAGGGCCCACGGCGACAAGCCGATCACCTGCGCGCCCAGCGCTTCGGCCGCGCGCCGCAGCGGTGCGTGCTGGCCGCGCGGGCGCAGCGACACCAGGGTCCAATCCGGCACATGTGCGTGGCTGTTCATTGCGGGCATTATGCGAGGCCTTCGTTGCAACGTCGCCGTACTGATGTCTGAACAAGATTCCCTCCCTGCGCATCTGGCCGCACTGCAGCAGGTGCTGGAGCGCATGCCGCCGGTAGCGGCCATGCAGATCCGCGTGGATGCCTATGCCGACGGCGTGCTCGCCCTGCGCGCGCCGCTGGCCGCCAACGTCAATGACAAGGGCAACGCCTTCGGCGGCAGCCTGTCCTCGGCGCTGACCCTGTCCGGCTGGGCGCTGGTCACCCTGCGCCTGCGTCTGGCCGGCTTCGATGCCGATGTCTACGTGGCCGACAGCCACGTGCGCTACCTGGCCCCGGTCTATGAGGACCTGCTGGCCCAGGCGCAGGCGGCCGACGATGCGGACTGGGACACCTTCCTGGCCACCTTCGCCCAGCGCGGCAAGGCCCGCATCGAGGTGGTGGCCCGCCAGCCCGGCGAGGCCGGCAAGCCCGCAGCTGAACTGACCGGACGTTTCGTTGCCTTCGCAAGGCGGTAGGATGGGCGCCTTGCCGATTGGGGAATTCGCATGCGTCGCACCTTTCAGATCCTGCTGCTGGCCTTGCTGGCCCTGACTTCCGTGTCGGCATTCGCCGGCGAGCAGAAAACCACCAAGAAGCAGCGCAAGCAGCTCGAGGAAACCCAGGTCAAGTACGATTCGACCATGCGCTGGGGCACCGTGGAAGACATGCTGCCGTACCTGGACCCGGCCTACGCCAAGGAGCACCCGCTGACCGACCTGGAACTGCGCAGGTTCGAGCAGGTGAAGATCTCCAGCTACCGCGCCGGCGACAACGTGCCGCTGCCCGACGGCCGGATCGGCCGCAATGCCGAGGTCCGGGTGATCAATCTCAACACCCAGTCCGAACGTTCGGTGCGGGTCAAGGAAATCTGGCGCTGGGATGCCGAGGGCAAGCGCTGGCTGCAGGCCAGTGGGCTGCCGGACCTGTGGCAGGAATCCTGAGCTGGCCCAGGGCTGGACGCCGGTTCGCCCGCATGTGCGACAATCGGCGCCCGCTAATCGACCCGTGATCTAAGTGAATTACGAAGAGTTGCTGGCCTTTGCCGGCCGAAACCCGATGTTGTCGATGGCCTTCGTGGGCCTGACCGTCGCCATCCTCGTCACCGAGGTGCGCCGCCTGCTGCGCGGCTACAAGTCGATCAAGCCGGCCGAGCTGACCCAGCTGATCAATGCTGGCGGCGCGGTCGTGGTCGACCTGTCGGCGGGCACCGATTTCGAGAAGGGCCATATTGCCGGCAGCCGCAACGTGCAGCCTGCCCAGTTCGGGCCGGAGCACAAGCTGGTGGCCAACGCCAAGCAGCGCCCGGTGGTGCTGGTGTGCCGCACCGGCACCGCCTCTGAAACCGCCGCAAAGGCCTTGAAGAAGGCCGGTTTCGAGCAGGTGCACGTGCTCGACGGCGGCCTGCCCGCCTGGCAGCAGGCCGAGCTGCCGCTGGTCAAGGGCCGTAACTGATTTTGCCCGGATTGCGCGGCATGCCTTGTGCGCGCCGCCACACGCCCCCATCGCAGGGCATGTAACAATCCGTTTTTACTGCATTCATTCTGGAGCAACAGGAAATGTCCGAAGCGAACACCAACGGCGCCATCGCGCCGGCCGACGCCGCCACCGGCCCCGCGTTCACCGTCGAAAAGATCTACGTCAAGGACGTTTCCTTCGAATCGCCCAACGCCCCGGCCGTGTTCAACGAAGCCGTGCAGCCGGAGCTGCAGCTCAACCTGAACCAGCGCGTGCAGCGCCTGGGTGAGAGCGCCTTCGAAGTGGTGCTGGCCGTGACCCTGACCTGCAAGGCCGGCGACAAGACCGCCTACGTGGCCGAAGTGCAGCAGGCTGGCGTGTTCGGCCTGGTCGGCCTGGACCCGCAGTCGATCGACGTGCTGCTGGGCACCCAGTGCCCGAACATCCTGTTCCCGTACGTGCGTTCGCTGGTGAGCGAGCTGATCCAGGCCGGCGGCTTCCCGCCGTTCTTCCTGCAGCCGATCAACTTCGAAGGCCTGTACGCCGAAACCCTGCGCCAGCGCCAGGAACAGGGCGAAACCTCGCTCGCCGATTCCGAGCCGGCCGGCAACGCCTGATCGGCGCTGCAGCAATGAGCAACAACGCAGACAAGGTCGCCGTTCTCGGCGCCGGCTCCTGGGGCACCGCCCTGGCCAGCCTGCTTGCACGGCACGGTCGCCAGACCGTGCTGTGGGGCCGCGACGCGGCGATGGTCGAGGCCATCGACCAGCGCCACGAAAACACCCGCTACCTGCCGGGTATTCCGCTGCCGGAATCCCTGCGCGCCACCACGGACCTGGCTGCGGCCGTCAAGGACGCCACCTGGATCCTGGTGGTGGTGCCGTCGCACGCGTTCGGTGAAACCGTGCGCGCGCTGGCGCCGCTGCGCCCGGCGGCTGCCGGCGTGGCCTGGGCCACCAAGGGCTTCGAACCCGGCTCCGGGCGTTTCCTGCATGAAGTGGCGCGCGAGGTCCTCGGGCCGGAGGTGCCGCTGGCGGTGGTTACCGGCCCGTCGTTCGCCAAGGAAGTCACGCTGGGCCTGCCCACCGCGATTACCGTGCACGGCGACGATGCCGAGTTCGCCCAGCAGGTGGCCGAAGCCATGCATGGCCCGGCGTTCCGCGCCTATACCGGCGATGACATGGTCGGTGCCGAACTCGGTGGCGCCATGAAGAACGTGCTGGCCGTGGCCACCGGTGTGGCCGATGGCATGCAGCTGGGCCTCAACGCCCGTGCCGGCCTGATTACCCGCGGCCTCAACGAAATGCTGCGCCTGGCCGCTGCGATTGGCGCCAAGCCGGAAACCCTGATGGGCCTGGCGGGCTTGGGTGACCTGGTGCTGACCTGCACCGGCGATCTCTCGCGCAACCGTCGCCTGGGTTTGGCGCTGGGGCGTGGGCAGTCACTGCAGGACGCGATCCGCGAAATCGGTCAGGTGGTGGAATCGGTGCAGACCGCCGACGAAGTCATGCGCCAGGCGCGACGCCACGGCATCGACCTGCCGATCTCCGACCGGGTCCGCGCCGTGCTGCACGGCGAGCAGACCCCGGAAGAGGGCCTGCGCGCGCTGTTGGCCCGCGAACAGAAACCGGAGTATCCGGACACGCTGTTCAAATGATCAGGAAAAACCCCGGTATTGCCGGGGTTTTTTTTACCCCGCCCGGACGCCCAGAACGCGAAAACCCAGCTTACGCTGGGTTTCTGCGTGGCACCCCGACGAGGTAGGCGCCATATAAGTGAAGCCCGGCCTACTAAGCCGGGCTTCATGGCGTGAGGGAGAGAGAGATCACGCCATCCAACAACGTACCGTGCAGCTACAGGCTTACCAGGTGAAGCGCGGGCCGACGAACCATTCCTTGTCGCCACCCTTGGCCAGCTTCACTTGGCCGCTCAGGCCCCAGTTCTGGTTGAACTTGGCCTGCGCGCCCACCAGACCGTAGAACTCGCCGTCCGGGTTGATGCCGTGCTTCTTGCTGAAGTCTTCGTAGCCGGCCATCGCGTAGCCTTCGATCATCGGGGTGAACGCGGTGCGCACGCCCACTTCGGTGGCGTAACCGTTGAAATCCAGGCCTTCCTTCGGATCGAACTTCTGGTAGGCGACGCGGGCCACCAGGTCGGTGGTCGGCGCGATGCCGTAGTTGTAGCCCAGGCCCACGCGCCACTGGTCAACATCAACGTTGCCGCGGTCGGTTTCCTGCGAGTTGTAATCGCCAAAGACATGGAAGTTCGGCGCAATCGCGGCCGAGCCCTTCACCGCCCAACCGTCGGCGGAGCCGCCCTTGGTATCGGTGTTCACGTAGCCGCCTTCCACGTAGTTGTACGACAGGCCATCGGCAGCCGAAGCGCCGAACGGCAGGGCAGCAATCAGGCCCAAGGCAAGCAGGGAGGTCTTCATCATCGGGAACACACCTTTTTATTATTTGGTTTTGCCGACCGTCCCCCTTGGGGAGGGGAGAGAGAAGGACGGTCGACAGGTGTGAATTATCCGTTAGGCGATCTAATCAACCCTGAATATTGAACTGACCGGTACATGAATGAAGCGCGTGTTCAGGGAACTTGGTGGAAGCGTCCTATAGACGGGCAGCGATAGGTAGATCCTGCTGGGTAACCATAGGTTTAGCTAAAGGCGCTCTGTACAGATCACCTATGGTTACCTCGAAACCCTTGCTTCGCAGCGTCCTCCACACACGTTCTTTAACATCCAGACGTTACGGTTCTCGGGGTCGGCGCCCGGGCACAGAGTTCAGGCTTTGGTTGCCGAACTCCAGGAAGTGCCGTGCTCGCGAGGGCCTTACCGTCAGGGAAACCCAATAGACGCACCACCTTACTGTCCGTTTTTGGCCGATAGCGGACGCGCCCCGTCGCTCACAGATTCTGCGGTTTGAACTTGCGCCGCCGACTGATATGCCCTCCAGAAACCATGAACTCCGCGTTTCCGCGATAGTGCAGCGTCTCGGGTCGCTTCGGTGAAGTGGCGACGTGCGCCTTTACAATCTCCCAGATAAAAAGCCCGTACTCGTCGATCTGGCGATCATCGGCAAGCTTGCACTCGAAGTTCGCGTAACACTCGGCGATTAGCGGAACGTCCACCGTCCGCGCACGCTCTGGCGTGAGGCCAAAGGTCGCGAACTTGTTGATGCGCTCGGCGCCGCTGGAGTTGCCTACGGCAACTACACTATCCACCATGTCTGCGGTGGGGAGGTTGACCACGCATTGCCGGCTGCGTCGGATCATCTCGAAACTATGGTTGCCTTCCCAGATGTAGCAGCCAAACAGCGCCGGCGAGAAGCCAAGCATCATGTGCCAACCCATGACCATGATGTTGTCCTCGCCCTCCCAGCGCGAGCTGACCAGAACGATCGGGCCTGGCTCCAGAAGCTGCCGGACCTGCGTGAGCGGAAAGCTCTTCTTCACGTACTTCTTCATGTGTATCTCCTTCCTGACGGGCCTGTCAATCCTGGCGGTTCAGCGCAGGGCGCGAGTCAGTCGTTGAACGTTTGCGATAGGTGCGAATATCGGGGTCGCCGTCGCATAGGCTTGGAACCATGCTCAGGAAGCCGCGGACATACTCGGTTCCCATGTGTGATTCGTAGGCTTCGATTGAGCGCCAGTCCTCGACGGCAATCCACAACCCGTGGTCGCTTGCATCCTGAAAGATTTCGTAGCGCAGGCTACCGGCCTCGGCCCGCGACAGCGCAACGAGCGCCAGCAGGCTCTGGCCGAGTCGTTCCTCCTGACCGCGGCGTGCCGCGAAGAACGCGATCTTGCTGACAATAGTCATGTGCAATCTCCGTAAGGCGGCCGCCGCCTCGAAGCGGCGGCCGCATGAGACCATCAATCAGCCGTTACCACGGCTGGTCGGTCGGGAGAACGAACAGCTCGGCGACGTTGACGTAGTCCGGGGCCTGCAGGGCAAACAGGATCGTGTTCGCGATGTCGTCGGCCTTGAGGAACGCCATCTGGTCGCGGAGGCCTTCCATCTGCTCGCGATAGCCCTTGTCCGAGACGTGCTCGAAGAGTTCGGTATCAACGGCACCTGGCTGGATGCAGGTGACGCGAATGTTGTGCTTTTTGCCAACCTCCAGACGTAGGCCTTCGGAGAAAGCCGTCACCGCGTGCTTGGTGGCGCAATACACGGTAAGACCAGGGAACACCTTGCGGCCAGCGATCGACGACGTGTTGAAGATGTGGCCGGAGTGCTGCTTCTGCATGTACGGCAGGACCGCAGCCGTGCTGTTCAGAAGGCCCTTGACATTGACGTCGACCATCCGCGCCCATTCGTCGGTCTTCAACGTCTCGATATCGGACGCTGGCATCAGACCGGCGTTGTTGAAGAGGATATCGATAGTGCCGTAGGCCTTGATCAGTTCATCGACGCCACCCTGCACCGACGTGGGATCGACGACGTCCATCTGGATGGCGATGGCTTCACCACCGTTGGCGTTGATCTGCGTAACCAAGTCCTGCAGACGATCGATGCGACGGGCGGCAAGGCCGACCTTTACGCCCTGGCCGGCCAGCTTGAGAGCAGTCGCAGCACCGATACCACTGGATGCACCCGTGACGAGAGCGATTTTTCCGTTGAGATTCATGAGATTCACCTTGAGAAGTGCCGCCGACGGGGAGGGTTCGGCTTCAGCACGGGCGTAGGTTGCGCCTTCCGGCCAGGTGGATCTCCGGCGATCTTGCCGCCGCTGTTGTGATTCTGCTATCAGGTTTTGCCGCGGTATTCACGCGGGGTCACGCCGACTTCCCGGCGGAATACCTGCGCAAAGTGGCTCGCGCTCGTGTAGCCCACGTCAAGGGCTACCTCGATGATGGGCCGCGTGGTCTCGCGCAGCATCTGGCGGGCGCGCTCCATCCGCAATCGAATGAAAAAGTGTGATGGCGTGTAGCCCGTGCTCTTCTTGAATGCGCGTCCGAAGTGAAATTCGCTGAGTCCGACCTCCCGTGCCAAGTGGGCCAAGTGAAAGTCTTGGTCGAGCTGAGCTTCCATTAACTCCGTAACACGCCGCAGCTTGAAGGCTGGCAACCCGCCGCGAGGCCGACTTTCCGTTTCGCGGGCGCGACCATAGCGACGAACAAGGTGGATGGCCAGACTCTGCGCCAGTCCCTGGACGAACATGGTACTGGGCTCTCTCGACGACATCAGCTCAACGCGAAGCGGCTCAAGAAGCGCAGAAAGTATCTCGTCCTGAGCGCCGGAGACATCCTGCAGCTCAAGCTGCACTTCCTTCCCTAGGATCTCCGCAGAAGCGCGCTGAAGCAGCTGGAGCCCCAAGTGAAGGTGCATGACCGAGAACGGTCGATCGCCCTCGGCTGTCCATTTGAGTTCATAGGGCTCGGGTGCGTTCGTGAGGAAGAAGTCACCGGCGCAGACGCGGTTCGCGACCCACTCACCCCCCAGCTCTCGCTCCTCCACGACGGCGCTCCCCGACAGGATCCACACAATCAGTGGCTCTGGCACTGCCGGGATAAGCAGGCAGTCCTGAACGCGACTCCGCTCGAAGACTTGAGCAAGAAGGTCATTCCACGCCCGGCCCTTGGCAGCGGCTACGCGCGTGCCTGGAACTAGCTCGTCGAGCGCTTCGGAGGAACTGTGACGTACGCCGGCGGCCATCGCTACCATCCGATCGTCTAGGATGCGAGCACGCGCCGCTCGCCTGTGGCGTGGCGCACTGGTGGCGCGAGGCTAAGCACCCCCTTGAGGTGACGGGCTTCCTCCAAGGGGCTGCGGCCGAACATACGCTTGAACTCCCGACTAAACTGCGACGCGCTCTCATAGCCGACGCGCTCCGAGGCGGTGTTCGCACTCAGTCCGTTCCGGATCATCAGCAGGCGTGCCTGATGGAGGCGCATCGCCTTGATGTACTGAATAGGCGTGGTTGCGGTAACGGCCTTGAAATGATTGTGGAAGGCCGGGACGCTCATACTGGCCTCGCTGGCCAACGTGGCGACGTCCAAGTCGCAGTCGTAATGATCATGAATTCGCCGCAACGCTTTCGCGATCCTAGCGAAGTGGCTTCCTTGTGTTAACGCAGCGCGTAGGCTCCCGCCTTGATCGCTTGAAAGAACCCGGTAAGTGATCTCGCGCACGATGCCCGGCCCGAGTACACGGGCATCTGCCGACGACGCTAGTGCTTCAAGAAGCCTCACGGTAGCGTCGCCGATTCGTTCGTCTAACCGGGTCGCGAACAACGTTTGCGGCGGCGACGATTCGTGGGGCCCCTCCTCGTCAAGAGCGAGTGCCAGCTCCGCAGTAGCAGTCGGGTCAATCCGAAGCGCTAGACCGAGCATTGGTTCCTCGGTACTTGCCTCTGTTTCGATATCGAATGGGAGCGGCACGGCCAGTACGAGGTAGTGCTGCGCGTCGTAGACATAGGTCTGGCCACCGTGGAATCCGCGCTTTCTGCCTTGCGCAACGATGACGATGCTCGGTTCGTACAGCGCCGGTGTCTTGGCCAGCGCATGGTTGGATCGCATCAGCGTTACGCCGTCCAGAGGCGACTTGGTATAGCCCTCGGTGGGAGCGAGTTGGCTGATCAGTTCGACCATCCGGGAACGTCGGTCTACGCCTTTTGGTTGAGAAGAAGATGCACCCATTGGGGTTTGTCCGGTTACAAGCCTAGTCATATATCAGCACAGGCAAACCGGCCGGTCCAGGCCGCGAGAGAAATAGGCAAAAGCCGCAGACGATCCGGTCTTAGCGGCTTGGGGCTGGCTTCTTAACATGGCCTCACCTGGACTCGGCCAGGCATTCAAGCAACGCAAGGAGGACATATGAGTCGCTTCGCCATCTCCCTTGCTCTAGTCGTCTTCGGCGCTCTCGTCTCGCGCGCCGAGACAGCGCAAACCCACTGACCGGACCTTCTTACATGAACACCACCACACTTTCCAAAGTCGTTCTCGTCACCGGCGCCAGCAGCGGCATCGGCGAGGCCACAGCGCGTCTGCTCATCAAGCAAGGGCACCGTGTCGTTCTGGGCGCCCGACGGACCGATCGACTCGGAGCCTTGGCCGAGGAGCTTCGCAGTTCAGGCGGCAAGGTCGAGTTCCGCTCGCTGGACGTCACCAAGATGGAGGACATGCGCGATTTCGTTGCGTTCGCCGAGGCCAAGTGCGGTCCTGCCGACGTGATCGTCAACAATGCCGGAGTCATGCCGCTCTCCCCACTGAACGCGCTGAAGGTCGCCGAGTGGGACCGGATGATCGACGTCAATGTTCGCGGCGTCCTGCACGGAATCGCCGCGACCCTTCCGGGCATGGAGGCGCGCGGGCGCGGGCACATCATCAACATTTCGTCGATCGGAGGCCACGCGGTGTCGCCGACCGCCGCCGTGTACTGCGCAACGAAGTACGCCGTGCGTGCGATCTCGGACGCGCTGCGGCAGGAGACCGACAAGATTCGGGTAACGGTCGTCTCGCCTGGTGTCGTCGAATCCGAGCTCGCCGACTCGATATCCGATGCGCGGGCGCGCGATGCCATGAAAGCCTTCCGTCGGGTGGCCTTGGCACCTGAAGCAATCGCGCGCGCGATCGCTTATGCGATCGAACAGCCCGAGGACGTCGACGTCAGCGAACTGGTCGTTCGTCCGACGGCTAGCCCTTACTGATCAAAGAGAGCATCCAAGATGGACACTCATCCTTATGTCGGTCTGTGGGTCACGGCCGATGGCCACATCCGTCACGAGTTGCTTGCCAGTGGTCGGTACGACGAAGCTCGAGGCCGCAGGAAGAGCGCTTATCAGGGAAGTTACGTGCTCACAGGCGATCACATCGAGTATGTCGACGACACCGGCTTCACGGCGGACGGCGATTTCGTGGACGGCGTTCTATATCACGCAGGAATGGTGCTCTACCGGCAGCGGTAAGCCCCCTCCGATCACCCAGGAGAAACCATCATGGCTGCCTATCTTGTCGGCAACGTTGAAATTGAAGACGAGTTCACTATCGAAGAGTATCGACGCCGCGCGCTCCCGCTTGTCGAGAAGTACGGCGGAAAGGCGCTGGTAATCGACGCAACACCTGTGTACTTCGAGGGAAACTGGATCCCGCGCAATATGATCCTTCTGGAGTTTCCAAACATGTCCGCGATTTGCGGCCTGCTGTCATCTCCCGAGTATGCGCCGCTGGCGGCGATGCGTCAGGCAAGCGCCTATACCGACCTGGTCGCGTTCTGCGGACCCTGAATGTCTGCCCCTACCGGAGATTTCAAGATGGCTACCCCTGAAGACCGTTACGCTACAGGTGTGCGCCCTTACAGAGCACCACCGGACCAGCGTTGAGGCGGTGGTTGAGATCCTCAAGGACATCGCCCCTGACTTCGCGAACTGAATCGTGGCCTTCGCCTATGGGGATGTCATGACCCGTCCAGGACTCGACAAGCCCGTTCGACAGGTCGCCACCATTGCCGCGCTAATGGCGCTGGGAGCCGCCACGGCGAAACTGAAGGCGCATATCCAGGGTGCTCTGAGCGTGCGGTGCACACCGCAGCATATCACCGAATGCATCTTGCAGATGGTGGTGTAGGCCGGCATCCGTGCCGCGATCAATGGCCTAGTCGCTGCGAGGGAGGTTTTCTGGAAACGAGGTCTTTCCGTTGTCGAGGTCGGAGTACGAGATGGCTTTTTTTGAATCCTTGATCCTGTTGCTCTGGTTTCCTGCGTGCTGCTTCATCTGGCGCGCAGGGTTGGCCTGCCGTATCCGACCATGCTAGCGCTTGCAGGGGCGCTGGTGGCGGCGACGCCCTGGGCGCCGGACATCGGGATTGACCCGCATCTCGCCCTGGTGCTGTTCGTCGCCCCGGCCATCCTCAGCGCGGCCTACGACACGTCGCCCTATGAGCTGCGCCGTCACTGGGCTGCGCTGGTCGCGCTCGCGCTGTTTGCGGTCGTCCTGACCACTGCGGCAGTTGCCTTTATCGGTTGGAAAATAGCCGGTCTGCCGATCGCAGCCGCCGTCGCGCTGGGCGCCATCGTCGCGCCGCCTGACGCGGCCGCAGCACAGGCGGTACTGAACAGCCAGGGATTGCCACGGCGAACCTTGACCGTGCTGCAGGGCGAGAGCCTGTTCAATGATGCGGTTGCGCTCCTGATATTCGCTGCCGCAGTGGGGTCGGTGACATCCGGCCCACCACTAACCAGTCTCGTGCCAACGCTTGCGCTTGCCGTTCCCGGCGGTGTCCTCCTAGGCGTGATTGCCGGCGCAGTATTCGTAGCCCTGTGGCGGTTCTGGTCCGGCACGCTGGGTTCGACGCTCATCGAGTTCGTATCGACGTTCGGAATCTGGTTGATCGCCGAAAGATTGCACGTATCTCCAGTGCTCGCGGTGGTTACATACGCCATGTGGGTCGCGCGCTTTGCCCATGCACGCCAGACTCCGGGTGACCGTGTTCACTCCTTTGCAGTCTGGGATGCAGCCGTCTTTGCGCTGAATGTCACCGCGTTTCTCCTGATGGGACTGCAGACGCGCTCGATCCTTTCGCAGTTGCAGGGTGCTGAAATCTGGAATGCGTTGGGCTTCGCGGCGCTGGTGTTCGTTTGCGTAGTCTTGGTCCGGATTGCCTGGGTGTTGAGTTACCGGTGCCTTTTGAGCCGAGTTCTGCCGTCTCTTCGGCAGCCGCCCGCCGGCTCGGTCCAAACGCGTTTCCTGGTCGGCTGGTGTGGGATGCGCGGCGTCCTTACGTTGGCCACGGCTATGTCGCTGCCGGCGCAATTCCCGGGGCGCGACCTGATCGTCCTCAGCGCCTTTGCCGTGGTGCTTGGCACGTTGGTCCTGCAAGGAGCCACGATAGCCCCGCTCATCAAGTGGCTCCGCATTCCGAAGGACGCGTCCCTGGACCGCGATGTCGCGTTCGGCCGCTCGGTCATTGATGCTGTTGCGCTTGATCAATCCGGTGGGGACGCGGCCTGCAGCCTGCCGAGCTCGCGTGAAGCGGAGCGCGCTTTGGTGGCCGCTCAGCGCAGGGCGATTCAGTCGCTACTTCTGGAAGGAAAGGTCCCGGAGGATGCATTCCGGATACTGCAGGAAGAGCTGGACTGGAGGGAGTTGAGTTTGATGCCACATCGTAAGCGGGAGATTGCCGAGGCGTGACGTAGGAACGCCATCGCTTATCAGAGCTCAAACCCGCCTATCGTCATTCCCCCGTCTATCACGAGCATGTGCCCCTGCAAGTAGCTTGCCTCGTCGCTGCACAGCCAGATCGCCGCATCGGCAACCTCGGATGGCTGCGCACCCCGTTTGGCGGGAATGGCCTTCCTGGCAAGTTCCGCGAATGCTGGATTCTGCTGACTGTTCGCCACCACCATGGGCGTTTCCGTCCAGCCCGGAGCGATCGCGTTCACTCGAATCCCGCGGGCGGCATTTTCCATCGCAGCCACACGCGTCAACCCGTGGACGCCGTGCTTGGAAGCCGCGTATGCCGACATTCCTCCAGGTCCGGTCAAGGCGGCCACAGAGGCGGTGTTCACGATCGCACCGCCGCCGTTGCGGAGCATCAGCGGCAGTTGGTATTTCAGACCGAGGAATACGCTTCTCAAGTTGATGCTCAGAACGCGCTCGAAGTCTTCCGTCGGGTAATCCTCGATGCGGTGAGTACCACCGGTGATGCCCGCGTTGTTGAAGGCGGCATCCAAGCGCCCCGATTCACTCGCGATGCGGGCCATCAAGTCGCCTACCTGCGGCTCATTCGACACATCGACGCGCGTGGTGCGTAGCGTGCCGGCGAGCTCGCTGCCGAGGGACAGTGTCTCGGCCAGACCGCGTTCATTGACGTCAACGGCATACACCAGAGCGCCGCGGCGCGCGAAGCCGAGCGCGGCTTCACGGCCGATACCAGAGCCCGCACCGGTTACCAGGACCACCTTATCGACAAAGTCACGCCGTTGTTCGTGCGTAGTCATCGTTGCTTTCCTCAGTAGTGGACCAGATTGTGGACCATCAGAGGGGCGCCGAAATGCTGTAGCCGCCCACCCTGGTCGATCCGGCCAAGGTCGATGCCGCTGAAGCCCAGCGCATCCATCAAGTCCGCGATCTCGGCATTTGCGGCGGGGGCGTCGCCCGACAGGAAGAGGGCACGGCACCCGCCATGCTGCCGCGGGTCCGACGCAAGGACAGCGGCGCGCAATGTGTTGAACGCCTTGACCACGCGCGCACCGGCCGCCAGCTCGCTGACGACCTGAGTGGACAAGCGACCGTTGAGGTCGATCGGGCGAAAGGACGGAAACTCCACGGCGTTGGTGGCATCCACTAGGATGCGTTCCTGCCAGTTCGTCACGCCGGCAAATACCTCGACAACAGACGCGAAAGGCACGGCGAGGAAGAAAACGTCCGCCTGCAGCGCTTGCTCCACCGTGGTCGGATGGATGCGATGACCACGTCTGCCAGACAGTTCGCCGAGCGAGGCAGGCCCTCTTGAGTTCGCCACTTGAACATCCATACCGGCGCGTGCGAACTGCGTTGCGATGGCGCTGCCGATGGCGCCAGAACCAATGATTGCGTGTTCCATGACCAGACTCCGATGAGGCGCCGGCCATCTGCCGGCGCCCTTGAACGATGTGTTTACTTCGCGGACTTCGCGTCGATGCTGAAAGCGCCTGCGCCGTTGGCCACGATCATCAGGAAGGCGCCTGCGATGGAGACATTCTTCAGGAACATGATCATCTGCATCTGGTCGGCGAAGTTGTTGTGGAAGATCACGCCTGTGGCGAGAGTGAAGCCGGCTAGCACGGCCGCCACGAGGCGAGTCTGGAAGCCCAGGATGATCGCGACCGAGCCCAGGACTTCGAGCGCGATCACCGCGGGCAGCGCGATACCCGGGACACCCATGGCGGCCATGTAGCCGGCAGTCGCGCCATAGGCGGTGATCTTGCCCAGACCTGAGATGAGGAAGAGAGCGACAAGGAGGATGCGGCCGAGAAGCTCGGCGCTGTTGCGGGCCACGCTGGTCGTGGAGGGGACGGCGGTCGTTGCGATAGTGGACATGGAAATCTCCTGATAGTGGTGTGAAACTGTGAGTGCTGCAGGAATGCGCACCGGATCAGCGAGGGCGCCCGGCTGCGCGAAGGATGTTTCCGATGCGATTGATCTCGGCTTCGCCTTGCTCCAGCGCTTCGGGGGTGGTGTGAACGGAGTAGTAGCCGGTCACGAGATCGTGCGGGTGCTTGATTGAAGTGCCGATCACGAACGAGGTCGGCACTTGTGCGGTGAACTCCAGTGCCGCGTCCGATTCATCGAATACCGCGATCTCGCCTGCGGCCACGGTGTTCGGTGTTTCGGCGACTCCCTCATACACCGCGATCCAACCGACGGTATGTCCGTGAGGAGGCTGGTAGCGCCACGTCTCGCCCGCCTGCAGGCGAACATGGAAGTAGTTGATGCCCTCGGGCGCCCGGATCGGACTGCGCGCCTTGCCGTGACGGCCGAGCACCACCGTGACGGGCCCCTCGCTTTCGACCTGCTCCGGCGCGATGTACTGGCCTTCTGCCGGCGAGTTTTCCAGCTCGGGCGGCAACGCCAGCCAAAGCTGGAAGAACTTCAGGGGCTCAGCGGTGTAGACGCGGCCGTCATGCCAAGCACCCGCGCCAGCCTTCATCCATTCCAGGCCACCCGCGGGCACCTGACCGGATTGCCCTGTCGTGTCTTCGTACTGGAGCCCGCCGCTCAGGGCGATCGTCAGCGTTGCGATGCCCGAGTGCGGATGGATACCGAAGAAGGTATCGCCGGTCGGCGGCAGTTCGCCGTAGTCCAGAAACACAAAAGGCTTGATCAGCTGGCCCAGATCCGAGGGGTTGACCAGCCGGGTGATCGGGCCGCGTATAGCGCCACGTCCTTGAAACACGATGCGGCGGGAGGCGACTGAGGTTTCGGGTTCTGCGAGGTTGTTAGTGAGTTGGGTCACGGCGGCATCTCTGGGGAAGTGCGACCAAAGTAGATTCGTCTGACATATCTTGCTAGCCTATATTTCTAGATGATATCCATCGAAAGGATAGATATATGC
The DNA here is from genome assembly GCF_056393145.1 of Stenotrophomonas sp. Steno-Z4. Classification (NCBI taxonomy): domain Bacteria; kingdom Pseudomonadati; phylum Pseudomonadota; class Gammaproteobacteria; order Lysobacterales; family Lysobacteraceae; genus Stenotrophomonas; species Stenotrophomonas sp. Steno-Z4. Next base: position 252,605 of record NZ_JBWJPC010000002.1, read on the forward strand.
TCGACGGAGTGACGCTGGATCAGATCCGCACTTTTATTGCAGCGGTGGAGCAAGGCAGCTTTTCGGCAGCCGGGCGGAAATTGCGACGTGCGCAGTCGGTGGTCAGCCACACCCTTGCTAATCTCGAGGCGCAGCTGGGCGTTTCATTGTTCGAGCGTAGCGGCCGCTACCCACGTCTGACCGAGGAAGGCCAGTCTCTTCTGCGCGACGCTCGTGCAGTCGCGGATCACATGGATGATTTCAAGGCTAGGGCGCGCTCCATCCGCGAGGGCCTGGAGCCTGAACTGTCTGCGGCAATGGACGTGATGTATCCGATGCCGGCAATTACGCACGCGGTCGGGCGTTGCCGAGAGCTCTATCCGAACACGCCTTTGCGGCTCTACGTCGAGGCATTGGGTGGTGTCGTTCAGCCCGTCCTGGACGGCTCGTGTCGCATCGGAGTGATTGGCTCGCTGCCGACTGTCCCGGATGAGCTCGTGGTGGAGCCGCTGGTGGTGGTGCCGTTCGCGACCGTGGTTGCTCCGCAGCATCCTTTAGCGAAGGCACGGACGCCTCTGTCGAACGCCGAGTTGAGCAAGCATGTTCAGCTGGTACTGACCGATCGTACAGCGCTATCCTCGGGTCGCAACTTTGGCGTCATCTCGCCACTCACCTGGCGGCTGGCGGACTTGGGCGCTAAGCATGCTTTCCTGCGTGCAGGCTTCGGGTGGGGACACATGCCTGTGCACATGGTCCAAGTGGATCTGGATCAGGGCCAGCTGGTGGAAATCCGAACGCATGCCAATGCGACGACGCGTGCCGGCCTGGACATGCAGGTGGTATATCGCAAAGACGCTCCGCCCGGGCCTGTCGGGCGCGCCTTCATCGAAGCTCTCAGGCACTGACGACATTTCATGATCACCCTTTTCCCCAAGGCTAAGGACCGGCCGTTTGTAGGGCATTGCACATGAGCGGCCGAAGTCGACAGGCACTTCCTTCTTGCGTTCTCCTAATCATGCTGCTCCTGGCTGCGTTTCCCCGTGGCGTAGCCGCACAGCAGGCGTCGGTCGTCTATGGTCGCTTCAAGGTGGATACCTGGCGCTCCCATGAGGAGGTGAAGCTGGCATTTACTTCCAATCTGGTCCAAACCAGAGACGGGTATCTCTGGCTGTCGTCGCAGTCGGGCCTGGTGAGGTTCGACGGCGTTCGCTTCAAGTCCTTCAATGGTGACAACTCACCGGCTCTGCGAGGCCGCACGCGGTTGATCACGATCCCGCTGGCCGAAGATCACATGGGCGGATTGTGGGTGGCTAGCGGGAGTGAGCTGTTTCGCGTTGCCGGCGATCAGGTGACGTTGCGTGCGAGCAATGAAGCGCTCAAGGCAGACATCATCAATGCCGCCGCCGTCGACGCTCACGATCGGCTCTGGGCAGTGACGCGCAGCGGCCGAGTATTTGTCATCGACCGCGGTGGCCGTCAGCGGGAGCTACGTGGCACCTTGGTCAGCTACTCCGGCAGCAGTATGGCTGTCGACAACAATGGAGATATGTGGGTCGCCGCCGGTGAGGGTGCGGTCTATCGAATCAGTGACGGGAAACTAAGCCGGATCGCCCTCCCTGACGGTGCCGAGGTGCATAACCCCAGCCGTGTCTATGCGACGCGCGATGGCTCGATCTGGTTCGGCACGCACACGGCCATCGCTCAATGGAAGGATGGGCAGATCCGGCATTTTCCGCTACCGGCCACCAAGGGGTTCGGTGCCGTGACCGCGATGGCAGAAGATGCTTCGGGAACGCTGTGGGTTGGCTCTTACGGAGCCGGCCTGCATTGGTTCGACGGCAAACAGTTCCAGTCATTCACGCGTGCCGATGGCCTGTCTGATGACCGCGTCATCGACATCCTTCCAGACCAGCAAGGCAACATGTGGGTGGCTACCCGTGACGGCCTGAACAGATTCCAGCCGTTGCAGGTGGAAGCTTTCACGGCGCGCACAGGGCTGCCAAGCGACATGCCTGGCGGCATGGTGCGCGACTCTGATGGCGGAACGTGGTTGGCGCCGCCTACTGGCGGGCTGTACTACGGCTTTATCGATTCGTCCGGCACGTCATTCTCGCGAGCGGGCAGCAGTCCTGCCGAGCTGGTGCTTTCCCTCGCCCCGGCTGCAGGAGGCGGCGTATGGGTGGGACGTCCGAACGGGATCATCTCGCGCTTCGAGAAGGGGCAGGCCACGGCCGACCGGGGCTATCGCGGATTGCCTCCCGTTACCGACCTGCTGGAAGACCGCGCAGGCTCGCTCTGGATCGCGACGTGGCGAGGTCTCTTTCGTGGCAAAGAGGGGAGCCTCGAGCGCGTACAGCAGAAGGACGACTTCATCTTCCGACTGTTCAAGGATTCGAGCGACGCGCTGTGGGTTGCCAGCTTGACGGGCGTAACTCGCATCGATGTGGCAGGTGATGAGATGTTCGTCCCTTGGCCCACGCCGAAGCAGACGGGTGTCAGGCCGAACGTAATAATCGAAGCGCCCAAGGGAACCGTGTGGGTGGGATCGGATGAGGGGCTTGTTCGCGTTGCTGGCGGAAAGCCGACGGTCGTGGCCGTAGCGGAGGGACTGCCGGAAAGTTGGGTTGGCGCGGGTGAAGTGGATGGTGCCGGGAGACTTTGGCTCGGCCAGCTAGGCGGCCTGACTCGCGTTCGCCTCGCAGAACTGTCTGCGGTGGCCGACGGCAGGCTTCCCGACCTAATCGACGTGGGCAGCTTCAAGCCATTGGATGGATTGCCGGGCGGCGATCCTGCGGCATGGCCACATCCTTGGTCGTTCAAAGATGCAAGCGGAATGCTGTGGTTCGCCATGGGCCACGGCATCGTATCGGTGGACCCCCTCAACGCGAAACCCATCGGTGCAGCCCCCAAGGTCTACATTGATGAGATCACGGCCGACGGGGTGCGACAGAACAACAGCCAAAAGATCATCCTCGACCCGGCGACACGACGCATCGACATCCGATTCACCGGAGTCGATCTGTCGCACGGACCAGACGTACGTTTCCGATACCGCATGGACGGGTTCGATTCGGAATGGATTGACGCAGGAACCCAACGCGTCGCGTCCTACACGCGCCTGGTGCCCGGGACCTATCGGTTCCGTGTGTCGGCCCGAGACGTTCGAGGGCAATGGACGCCCGTAGAATCCCACGTCACGATCCAGGCGCTGGCGCCGTTCTACCTGAAAGGCTGGTTCATCGCCCTGTCAATCCTGATGGTCGCGCTGTTGCTGTGGATGTACCACCGCGCTGCGCTCAGGATTCGCGGCGCCGCCATCCTCGATGAACGCACACGCCTGGCTCGTGATATCCACGACTCGTTATTGCAAGGATTCGGCGGTATTGCGCTGCAGTTGCATGCGGTCGATCAGCGAATGGGCGCCCAGTCTCCGGAAAGGGCCAGGCTAGATCGCATCCTTACCTTGGTGGATCGCACGTTGACCCACGCACGAAAGGTTGTCTGGGACATCCGGCAGCCGGCCGAGGCGGACGATCTTGCAGCTTCGATCCAACTCAGCGCGCATCGCATCCTCGCGGACAGTGGCATCGCGGTGGACATCGTCTCCGCAACTGGCGTCACCTTTGAAGCCGCTGCGGAGGTCAAAGCTCAGTGCCGCTCGATCGTGGAAGAGATCTTGGTGAACGTCCACAAGCACGCACACGCAACCTCGGTTGTCGTGGAACTCGAATACACGTGGAGCCACTTGCGCATCGCCGTGCGGGACGACGGACGCGGCTTCGACGTTCTGGACGTCGCCAGACGGCAGGGCCATTGGGGTCTTCAGGGGATACGGGAGCGAGCCAGATGCATCGGCGCATCCGTCGCGCTGTACACTCAGCCCGGGAACGGGACTGATGTGTGCGTCAGGGTTCCTCGATGGCGCTGGCTGAGGCTGGTGCCCGGCGTTGCTCGGCGGGCCGCGGCCAGGTCACCAAGCAAAATAAGCCGTTAGGTGGATTGTCGCGCCACCCCTGACAGGACGACTATCGGAACTATGGCCCTCAATAGAAAGCAGCCTCTGGACGTCAATGGAGCGACCCAGCGGATCCGCGTCATGGCGGTCGATGACCATCCCATCTACCGGGATGGCTTGGCTGCCGTGTTGGAACTGCATCCCGACCTTGAACTGGTGGCAGAAGCCGGCGACGGAGCAGGTGCCGTGGACGCCTATCGCGATTGGCAACCAGATGTGACATTGATGGATCTGAGCATGCCCGTGATGAGCGGGGCGGATGCCATTGCCAGGATCGTCGAGGAATTCCCCTCGGCGAGAATCATCGCGCTCACGACCTACCAGGGTGACACGGACATTCACCGGGCTCTTGAGGCCGGTGCGCGGGGCTACCTCCTCAAGGACGTGCTTCGCAACGAGGTTGCCGACGCGATACGCACCGTCTGGCGTAAAGGCTGGGTTCTGCCGGATACCGTGGCGCGCCGACTTGCCGAGTACGTTCCGCGCGTCGAGCTTACCGACCGGGAACTTGAGGTGCTGCGTCTGATGGCGAAAGGGCTTCGCAACAAGGAAATCGCTGCGCATATCCACCGAACGGAAGCGACGGTCAAGGTTCACGTGTTGCATGTACTGAACAAGCTCCACGCGCAGGATCGAACTGAGGCGGTTGTGATTGCGCTCAAACGCGGGATCATTCATCTCGCATAGGATGCGTGTCCCGTGAAGCCCCCGGGACGCAGCAGTGCGTTCGCTGACACCTAGCCAAAAGACGTAGGAACAATCTACGCCGAAGGTTGATTTCAGTCACGGAGCGCAAGCCTTAACGTGACCTTCACTCCAGAAGAGATGAGGGACATATGAGCAACTCCACCACAGGCAAGGTCGGCAAGGAAGCCCTTCTGACGCCCGACAACTGCGTACTTCTGCTGATCGATCACCAGCCATTCCAGTTCAGCGGAGTCAAGAACATCGACGCCGCGCTGTTGATGAACAACGTGGTTGCCCTAGCCAAGGCCGCAAAAGTCTTCGAGGTGCCCACGCTGCTCACCAGCGTCGTCGAGGATCGGGGCGGATTCATCGTGAAGCCGCTTTTGGATGTCTTTCCTGAGCAGACGCCCATCAATCGGACCACGATCAACACGTGGGAAGATCCGGCGTGTGTCGAATGGGTAAAACGCACCGGACGAAAGAAGGTCGTGATTGCCGCGCTCTGGACTGAAGTGTGTCTTGCGTTCCCGGTGATCCACGCGCTTGGTGATGGTTACGAGGTGTACTTCGTGACCGATGCGTCGGGCGGTACCAGCGTCGAGGCGCACGAGATGGGCATCGCGCGCATGGTCCAGGCGGGCGCGGTCCCGATGACGTGGATCGTCTTTGCATCGGAACTGCAGCGCGACTGGGCCCGCGAAGAATCCGCAGCGAAGCTCATCCCGGCACTGCTCGAGCACGGTGGAGCCACCGCCACCAACTTGGCCTGGGAGTTCCAGTTGCTCGCCGGCAAGCCAGGCGCGGGCGTCTGACGCCTGTTTCCTACACGTACGCTTGGGCGCACATCGCGGCCAAGCGGTTTCCCCTTGCGAAGAACAGCCAGAGAACCCCATGGCCAAAGTCCTAGTTCTGTACTACTCCTCCTACGGCCACATCGAGCAGATGGCCGAGGCCGTTGCCGAAGGCGCGCGCAGCGCAGGCGCGACGGTCGACATACGCCGTGTTCCTGAAACCGTTCCGGAAGAAATCGCCCGCAAGAGCCAGTACAAGCTCGATCAGAAGGCAGCGATCGCCACCGTCGCGGAGCTGGAGAACTACGACGCCATCGTGATAGGTACCGGCACTCGCTACGGCCGCATCACCTCGCAGATGGCGGCGTTTCTCGACCAGACCGGGGGCCTCTGGGCGCGCGGCGCACTCAACGGAAAAGTAGGCGCCGCGTTCACTTCAACGGCGACACAGCATGGCGGGCAAGAAGCAACGCTGTTCTCGATCATCACGAACCTGCTCCACTTCGGCATGACGATCGTGGGCCTTCCCTACAGCCATCAGGGACAGATGAGTATCGACGAGGTCGTCGGTGGCGCGCCGTATGGCGCAACCACGGTTGCTGGTGGAGACGGTTCGCGACAGCCCAGTGCGATCGATCTGGCCGGCGCGCGACACCAGGGCGAACTGGTCGCGCGCACCGCGGCAAAGCTCTTCGACTAACCAGTTACGAGCCGGCGCTGACTCGTCCTCCCCCATTGAGTCACCGCAGACGGCCTGCCTTTCTCCCCGGAGCTAGCCATGACCAGCAACACCGCCTCTGAAGAGGCCAAGACCATTGTCCGTACGAACACCGAACGAGTGCAGGGACGCGGCGACTTTGCCCTGTTCGAACAGCTGTTCGCAGACGATTTCGTCGACCACACGCCCCAGCCAGGTACCACCGCGGACAAGGACGGCGTGCGCGTCCTCTACCACCGCCTGCGCGAGGCGTTTCCGGACTTCACTCCGATAATCCACTGGCAGACCGTGGACGGGGATGTGGTCACTACGTTCAAGACCTATCACGGCACGCACCGTGGCCCGCTCTTCGGCATCGCACCGACTGGACGGAAGATCCAGTTTGAAACCGTCGACTCGATGCGCGTTCGCGACGGGAAGATCACCGATCACTGGGGCGTGGCGAATCTGTTCTCGCTGATGCAGCAGCTCGGCGCCCTGCCGCCGGTGTCCTGACGATCTTCCGTGAAGCAAGGAGCCACTCCCATGCGCGTTACCACGTTCACCATCCGCCTGGCCCTGATGGTCGTGCTCATGTCGACGGTGTTCCAGCCGGCCGTGGCAAAGCAGCCCAACGACGACATCGAGGCCAACAAGGCCGTCGTACGTCGCTACTTCGACGCCTTCAATCGCGCCGACTTCAGCCAACTAGGCGAGATCGTGACAGCCGACTACGGCGATCGCCTCGAAGGGCAGGCGCCCGGCATCCAAGTCATCCGCAGCTACCTCCAGGGTCTGAAGGCCAGCTTCCCAGACTTCACGTGGACGATCGAGCAGATCGTTGCCGAAGGCGACCGCGTCGCCGTGATGAACCGTGTCTCCGGTACGCAGGTTAATGATTTTGGTGGCCTCAAGGCCACGGGCAAAAAAGTCGATTTCCGTGCCTTCCAGATCTACCGCATCGAAGGCGGAAAACTCGCCGAGCACTGGGAGGTCGCCGACTTCGCTACCTTCCAGGCGCAACTGACTGCCAAGCCGAAGGAGTCCGCATTCCAGTCCTTCCAGAAGGGCCTGGATTCTTCCAAAGAAGGTGACAGGAAATGAGCAAGCTGCTGTCTGGAAAAGTAGTCGTGGTGACTGGCGCGGCGAGCGGCATTGGACGAGCGATCGCGATCGGTGCGGCACAGCACGGCGCAAAGGCGGTGATCGTATCCGACGTGGTCGAAACACCCCGCGAGGGAGGAGCGACGACGACAAGCGAGATCGACGCCTTGGGCGTTTCCAGCCGCTTCGTGCAAACGAACGTGAGTAAGCGCGACGAGGTGGATGCCCTCATCGCGGCAACAGACTCCCTCGGCGGCGTGGACGTTATGGTCTGCAACGCGGGCATTACGCTGCGCTCGGACGGTGCGGACGTGGCGGAAGAAGATTACCGCCGCCTGATATCCGTAAACCTGGATGGCGTCCTGTTCTGCGCCCAGGCAGCTTCCCGGCAGATGCAGTTGCTGTCGAAGCCGGGAAGCATCGTGCTGATGGCCAGCATGGGTGGCATCTCCGGCGCAGGCATGACAGTCGCGTATTCGACCAGCAAAGGAGGCGTCGTACTGATGGCCAAGGCTCTGGCCGATGCGCTGGGACCGTCGGGTATCCGTGTCAACTCCGTGTGCCCCGGGACCATCGACACCGCACTGTTGCGCAATACACCGGGCGTTGCGGAAGCGTCGGAGGGCTTCCGGCAGAGAACGCCCCTACGCCGTCTCGGCAAACCTTCGGAGATTGCCGACGCCGTCGTGTGGCTCGGGTCGGACATGTCGAGTTACGTGAGTGGCGCTCCCCTGCTCGTGGATGGCGGCTTGCTCTCGGTGCTGTGAGCGCTCACTGAAGCTCATCCCCCAACCTCTCTGGAGTTACGATATGGTCACCCCTTCCGTCGCTGATCGTGGATACGACTCGACTGGCTACATGCCGATGCTCACCCTATTGGGCCGCCTGCTGATGGCGTCGGTATTCATCATCTCCGGCGTCGGCAAAGTGGCGAACCCTGAGGTGACCTTGGGCTATATCGCATCCGCCGGTCTTCCCGTTCCGCAAGCGGCCCTCCTCATTGCCATCCTGATCGAAGTCGGTGGTGGCGTCGCCCTTATCGTGGGATATCGCACGCGGATCGTTGCGAGCGTGCTCGCTTTGTTCTGCGTTGTCACTGCCGTCAGCTTTCACGCGGCTTTCGACGACCAAAACCAGTTCATCCACTTCCTAAAGAACCTGACGATGGCGGGCGGCTTCCTCCAGATCGTCGCGTTCGGCCCCGGCTCCCTGAGTGTGGACGCGAGGCGCCAAGGCCCTCTCGGTAATCCCGGTGAGCGTTAACGCGATCCATCGACAAAAACGATAGAACGCATCGAGAAACATTGTCTTCTGCGCCCGCAATGAGCGGCCTAGGCTGACAGCACTTCCCCCCTCGCCCTGACCGACTAGAGCCACGCCATGACCACCACCATTCGATTCCACCAATACGGCGGCCCCGAAGTCCTGATTCCGGAGGATGAGCAAGTAGGCCGTCCTCTCGAAGGACAGGTACGCCTGCGCCACGAGGCGATTGGCGTGAACTTCATCGACACTGCCTTCAGGAGGGGCATCTTTCCGATGCCGCTGCCGGGTGTAACCGGTGTCGAGGGCGCTGGCATCGTCGAAGAGACAGGGCCGGGTGTGGATTTCCAGGTCGGCGACCGTGTGGCGTATTTCCTTTCCCCTGGCAGCTATGCAGAAGCACGCCTGATCAAAGCCGGGGATCTGATCGCGACACCCGAAGACATCACATCAGTAGAGATCGCCACCATCCTCACGAAAGGCTTGACGGCCTGGGCCGCGCTGAATGGCTTTCACACGCTGCGTGCGGGCGAAACCGTTCTGGTGCAGGGTGCTTCGAGCAATGTCGGACTGCTGGTGGCGCGTTGGGCACGCGCGCGCGGTGCACGTGTCATCGGTACGACCAGCTCATCGGAGAAGCTTGCGGCCATCCGGGACTCCGTGGACTACCCACTGCTGTCGTCCGACGCTTCGATGCTTGAGAGGCTGAAGGCAATCGCCCCGGCGGGTGTGGATGTCGTGTACGAGTTCGTTGGCAAGGCTACGTTCGAAACATCGGTCGCCGCCGTGCGGAACGGCGGCACGATTGCAACCATCGGTGCCGCTTCGGGACAGCCGGACGCGGATCCGGACACCCTGTCGCGGCGGAATGTGCGCGTCGTCGGCGGGCCGATGGCGCAGCATCTGCAAGGCAGGACGCGTGAAGCGATCGATGCGGTGTTCGCCGCGCATCGGGAGGGCACATTCGGCGACTACAAGGCGAACGTCTATCCACTAAGAGACGCTGCTGCTGCTCACGCGGACGTTTCCGCGCGCCGAAAACTGGGGCCCATGGTCCTGGTTCCGTGAAGCCATGCGACGCGAACTTCTCATGAGCCGGCTTGCTTTGGCGCTCGCCGCCCTGACCGGCGGCGCGCCGGCAAACGCGCTCGACCTCGACAACAGCCACCGGGCGGCCATCTGGTACGAAGCCTTCAGCAAGCACGATCCCGAACTGCTGGGCACCGTGCTGGCCGACGACTGGTATGAGACACCCTCGACCGAGCGCGGCGGCAAGCAGACCGCAATGAAGCTTCTGGTTTCCTTGACGACCGCGTTCCCGGATTTCGACATCGAGATCAAGGACATGATCCAGGAGGGAAACAAGGTTGTCGTGCGCTCACACATCACCGGAACGCACATGTTCCCCTTCCTGGGCTTTCCTGCACGGAGGGCAAAGCTCTCTATACAAGCGATCGACATCCACGAGTTCAAGGAAGGAAAGATCGTGCACACCTGGCATTCGGAAGACTGGATGACGGGCCTTCGGCAGCTAGGTGTACTTCCCAGTGAGCCATCATGCGACTGATTCCGGCGTTGAAGCGGAATGGATTCAAAGCCGACCGTCTGACCTGGCGCGCGTACCGTGTTGGGTTGCCCTAGAGAAATCGGCAAGAGCCCGACATGAATCGGCATTAGCAGAAGGCCGTGGGACTCCTAGCATGAGCTCACGGTCTCGCGCGGCGAGGCCAACCACGCCAACACCGGAGAATGACATGACCAACACCATCAATGAGACATTGATCCGCAGGCTGTACGAGGCTGTGAACAAGAAGGATCTAGCCACGATCGCAGGGTTTGGAGCCCCAGAGAGCGAGTGGCTGGACGTGCCATTCGACTACACCACGTATGGGGTTGACGCGATCATCGAGCCTTGGAAGAGCTGGTTCAACATCTTCCCTGATGCCACCTGCGAAGTTCGTAGCCTAGTTGCGCTCGAAGACTATGTCATTGCCCAGGGTACTGGCCGCGGCACCCACCGGGGTGTCTTCAAATCGCCCGCAGGTGAGCTTCAGCCAACCGGCAAGTCGATGCAGGTCAACTTCTGCGACGTTTACCGACTTAAGGACGGGAAGATCATGCGGGCCGACTCATACTTCGACTTCTACGGACTTCTGAAGCAGCTTGCCCCCGAGAAGCTCGCGTGAGACGGCGCCATCGAGCTGTTGGCCGTTCTGGGCCTGCGCTCCGGGCGCGGCTTGCAGCCGGAGCCGACCTGCCCGATGAAGCTCGGGCAGGTCCCGGCTTGGTACGGGTCAGGAGCGTTAGCAAAGGCATGCATAGCCCAGTTGCGGTCACCTGGTGATCCGCGTCGGCCGCGCGAAAGATCGCGGCACAAGGGGCTGGGCGATGGCTGACAGGGGGCGCCCCCACGATCAAGCGCCGAAGTGTCGCGCGATTTGAGCGGCCGCTCACGCCACTCGGTAGTTCGAGAAGAACCCACAATGCGATTCGTTCCTGCGGACCGGCGGTTATCCATAACCGCCTTGCTCATCATTTGCTTGCACGAACCCGCCCTCGCGCACGGCAGGGACGATTGCACGATTGGCACAACACGGCGGCCGCCCATCGTCAATCTCAGGATCGACAATGATCTGCTGGGAGGGCAAGACCAGGGATACAGCAATGGAGTCCAGCTGTCGGTAGTCACGCCAAACCTAAAGGACTACGCCGATGATCCTTGCCTCCCAAGCGTGGCGAACTGGGTCAATCGCTGGCTGGGCGCGCTGCAGATGGAGGACGCCGATCAGCGGGACATGATCGCCACCCTCTCCCATGGGATATTCACCCCGGCCGATCCGAGTCGAAGCGAGCTCGTTGAAAGTGATCGGCCATACGCCGCGCTACTTCTGTTTGGTCTCGGCTACAACGCGAGAAAGGGTGACCTGCTGCGAACGACTCAACTACAGTTCGGCATCATCGGCCCAGCAGCAGCTGGTGAGCAGGTACAGAACGGCGTGCATAAACTGGTCGGCGCCGACAAGTTCCGCGGCTGGGGCAATCAGCTAGATAACGAGCCCGTGTTCCGGCTGGTTTACGAGCAGATGCACCGCTTCTCCGCCAACGGCGGAAAACGTGGCTGGGGAATGGACACGGTCGTCCATTACGGCGGAAGCCTGGGCAATCTGGCAACTTACGCCAATGCAGGAACGGAGCTACGCATCGGCGTCAATCTTCCTGACGACTTTGGCAGCACTCCATTGCGGCCAGCAGGTGAGAACACGGCGCCGCCCCGCGAGCCCGCCACCCAGTATCAGCCTGGCGCGCACATGTTCGTTGCGTTAGACACCAGAATCGTGTGGCGCGACATCACGCTGGACGGAAACACGTTTCGCGACAGCCATAGTGTTGATAAGCGACACGTCGTGTCCCACGTAGGTTACGGGGTCGCGCTAATGGTCCACCGATGGAAATTTGCCGTCGCGCGGTACCACGTCACGAGCGAGTTCGAGGGCCAGCCAGAGTCTCCTGTATTCGGCAGCATCGCTGTCAGCCGTGCGTTCTGAGAGAAGTCCCTGAAGGTCGAAAATTGGGATCAGGTCTGCGACGCAGTAGTCGACGGAAAGCATTTTTCAAGCGGGCAGCAGTCAGGATTGCCCGTCACCGCTGCAATGGTAGTACTCCAGAGTGCACTACTTCGGCCTCCTAAGAATGTCCACTCTTGGCCGGAAGCAGCCCCGGCTTGGAAGGGCTGCTCGGGCCGTAATAGACTGCATTGCACAAACTATGCACTACGCCGGCCACGTTGCCGATGACACTAAATATTTGATTTAACTATCAGAATTGGCGGACTGAACGGACTGTGGTGTACATGGATAACGAAGTTGATACATGAAACGCTCCGATCTGCACTAACTATGAGTTCGTGCGCCACACCAACTATGGTGTAAGACCCACTTCATAACCGCTCCCCCAAGCGATATGTCGCACCTGTAGGTAATGAATGACAACTACGAACGTAACTCATAGGTTAAACAAGACGCTGCAAAAGGCCAGGAATACCTGGCGGCCATCAGGAACGCGGATTGCGGAGACATTGCTTCTTTGCTCGCCTTCGTCAGAAGCTGACCAACGTCAAAGCAGCCGGCTTGCAGCCGAAGCCAGCGCATGTCGCTCGATGCTGGCGGCGAACAACGGGGTCTCGCGGCTGTTGTGGTTGCCACCATCGCGCTGGCGGGCGTCGGCCGCGTCTTCGAACGGCGTGCCGTGTTCGGCGATGAAGTCCAGGAATTCCTGCGTGGGGTGGGCCACGACGCTGTTGGTGTATTCGCAGGTGTTCTCGTCGATCTTCTTGACGCTGAGCGTCCAGATCACCTGCACCCGCGTGCGACCGTTGGGCGTGAACGCGTCCGACGTGGATACCATGCGGCACAGGCTTGGCCTGGCAATTTCGGCCACGTAGTGCTGGACCATCAGCGTCTTGCCGATCATCTCGACATTGATGGACATGCGCGTGCCATCGTCGGTGCGGGTCGAGCCAGCGGAGATATGGTCGGGCGGGCAGCAGCGCTGATACTCCGCTTCGGGCAGGTTGAACAGCCAGTCCGCGATGTCCACCTTCTCGATCGGCGCGTTGATGATCGCGGTGTAGGCGGAGGCGGACAGCAGCTTGTCGGTGATGATGATGTCGGACATGGTGGACTCCTTGGGTGAGGCCCCACTATCGATCCGGCACCGGGTGGCGCACAGCCATCTCTTGGTATGCGCGGTTGAACCGGCGTGGACGCCAGGCTGCATACCAAGGTGTTAGAACGCGGCCAGCCGCACGCCGTCCACGCTCGCAATGGCATCCAGGCGCACCACGCTTCCGTCGTCCAGGTGCATGTACTCGGCGCCCTCCTTCGCACGCAGGTCGGTGATCCGCGCCAGCGCCGTGCATTCCTCTCCAGCCGCGTCCACGTACACGATGGTCACGCGGCGTTGGCCGGTGGCGGTGGCTTCCAGCACATCGTGGAACTCGCAGTTGATCGGGCGGTAGGTCGTGGTCATTGCCGCAGTCTCACGCATCAGGACGGAGGGAACACCTGGTTGGCTGGCCGGAACCCGGCCAGCACGGACCGCTGGAATCAACGCAGTTTGACGCCGGGGAAATCGACCGGCACCGCAAAGGCGACGTTGACGTAGTTGGTGAACAGATTCAACGCCACGTGGGCGAGGATTTCGACGATCGCTTCATCATTGAAGCCCACGTTCCGCAGCTGGGCGACATCGGCATCGTCGATCTGGCCACGGCCTTCCACCACGCGCAGCGCGAAGTGCAGCGCGGCAGCCGTCTTGGGATCATCGGACTCACCGCCCTGCGCGGCGCTCATTTCCTGGCTGCTGGCACCGGCCTTGCGGCCCAGTGCGGTGTGCGCGGCCAGGCAGTACTCGCAGGCGTTGCGGTTGGCGATGGCCACGGCGATCTTCTCGCCCAGCGCGGCCGGAATGATGCCGCCGCCCAGCGCGCCGAACGATCCCCACATGCTCTTCAGGGCAGCGGTGGAATTGGCAACGGCACGGAACATGTTGGGGGTGGCACCGAAGGCGGAATGGATCTGGCCGAGCAGGGCCTGGCGTTCGCCGGTGGTGTCGGCGGCGTTGATCAGCGGGATACGGGACATGGTGTGGATTCCTTTGAATGCCGGCGCGGGGTGGCCGGTTGATGGGCATAATAGGAACCCGACCGGGACGTTTGGTGTCTGTATGTCGCTCATAGATGTCAATTCGTCCAGTCCTTCCATCGACCGTCTGACCCCGGTCCTGGAGCGGTTCCGGGTCCAGGCCACGCTGTTCCATGCCGGCCCGCTGTGCGGGCACCAGCACTTCGACGCGCAGCCTGGCCGCGGCTTCCTGCACGTGCTGCGCCGGGGCGAAATGGACCTGCTGTATCGCGACGGCTCGCGCCTGGCGCGCACCCATCTGAGCGAGCCCACGCTGCTGCTGTTTCCGCGCGCGGTGCACCACGAGTTCATCAACCCGCCGGTGGACGGCTCGGACTTCACCTGCGCCACACTCGATTTCGATGGTGGCGCCCGCAACCCGATCGTGCAGTCGCTGCCGGAAGCGATCGTGTTGCCACTGGGCGCCATTGACGGCCTGCAGGCGACGCTGGACCTGCTGTTCGCCGAATCGGACCAGTTGCGCTGCGGGTCGCGCCTGCTCGCCAACCGCCTGTTCGAGGTCGTGTTGATCCAGGTGCTGCGCTGGATCATCGACCACCCCGGCAAGGCGCAGGTGTCGCCCGGCATGATGATGGGCCTGTCCGACCCCCGCCTGGCCAAGGCACTGATGGCGGTGCACGCCGAACCCGATGCCGACTGGACCCTCGAACGCATGGCCGAACGCGCAGGCATGTCGCGCAGCGCATTCGCCGCTGCCTTCAAGACCGCCACCGGCACCACGCCGGCGGCGTATTCGCTGGACTGGAAACTCAACGTGGCCACCTCGCTGCTGCGGGCCGGTCGTCCGGTGAAGCAGGTAGCGCTGGAGCTCGGCTTCGCCGACGCGCCCACCTTTTCGCGCGCCTTCCGCCGGCGCACCGGCGCCTCGCCGCGCGAGTGGATGAACGCGCACGGCGAGGGCGGGTAGGCAGGCGGTTACTTGTCCAGGAACGCGACCAGCGCGGGGATCGTCTGCTCCGGGGCTTCTTCCATCAGCCAATGGCCGGAGCCTTTGACGATCATGCCTTCCACGTTGGTGTCCACCAGTTTGGCCTGGTCGATCAGGAACTGGCCGCCGGCCTTCTCGCCGGACAGCACCAGCATCGGCATGTGCAGCGGTGTCTTGGCGAAGCCCGCAAAGTCCTTGGCATCCTGTTCGAAGTTCTTGAAATATTCAAAGCCCGCGCGCATGCCGCCGGGGCGTGCGTATTCGGACGCATAGAACTGCCGGTCGGCCTCGGGCACGGAGTGCGTGCGGTCGGCGGCGAAGTCGTTCCAGAAGTGCTCGAAGTAGGTGCGCTCGCGGCCATCCACCAGCTTCAGCGGGGTTTCGCCGTAGAAGTGGAAGTGCCACAGATCACGCAGCAGCCACACGTGGGTCCAGTCGCCCACGCCGGGCAGGAATGCATCCATCAACACGATGCTGTCCACTTCGTCCGGGTATTGGGCGGCGTACGCGTAAGCCACCATCAGGCCGATGTCATGGCCGACGATCTTGACCTTGGGGTAGCCCAACGACTTCACCAGCGCATGGATATCCTGCGCCAGTGTCTTCTTGTCGTAGCCGCCGTCCGGTTTGGACGACTGCCCGGCACCGCGCAGGTCGGGCGCGATGACCACATGGCGGCCGGCCAGCTGGGGCATCAACGGGCGCCACATGTGGCTGGTTTCTGCATAGCCGTGCAGCAGCACCACCGGCGATGCATCGCCTTGGCCGGCCTGCAGGTAATGCAGGCTGACGCCGTTGACGTTGGCGGTGTGGCTCTGGATGGCCGCGCTTCCGGCCGCCTGCGCAGTGGCATGCACGGCCAGCATCAGCACCAGCGCGGTGGCGGCGCGGCGGAACGAACGGGAAAGCAGTTTCATGACGATTCTCCTGGAAAAGGGCGGGGTGTCAGAGCTGGCTCATGCCACCGTCGGCGATGATTTCGGTGCCAACGATGTAGGCCGATTCGGGTGAGGACAGGTGCAGCACGGTGGCGGCAATTTCTTCCGGGGTGCCGAAGCGGCCCAGCGGAATCTGGCTCTGGATCTGTGCGGCGGTGGCGTCCAGCGCCGCCGCATCCAGGCCGAGCTTGGTGTAGATCGGGGTGGCCACCGGGCCCGGGCTGAGCACGTTGACGCGCACGCCGCGCGGCAGCAGTTCGGCCGAGAGTGTCCTGGCCAGCGAGATCACCGCCGCCTTGCTGGCCGCGTACACCGAGGTGTTGGGCATGCCGATGCGGGCGTTGATCGAGCCGTTGATCACCACCGATGCACCTGGATTCAACAGCGGCAGCAGTGCCTGCAGCTGGAAGTAGGGGCCCTTGATGTTGGTGTTGAAGATCTGGTCCCACAGTGCTTCGTCCACGTCCGGGTAGGCGGCGAACTTCGCCGCGCCGGCGTTGACGAACACGGCGTCCAGGCGCACCTCGGCGGCGGCCAGAGTCTCGGCCAGGGCACGCGCGGCGGCGATGTCGCCGGCATCGTTCACCACCACCAGCGCAGTGCTGCCCACCGCCGCTGCAGCCTGCTCCAATGCGGCGGCATCGCGGCCGGTGATGACCACACGGGCGCCTTCGGCGGCGAAGGCCTTGGCTGCCGCCAGGCCGATGCCGCTGCTGCCGCCGGTGACAAGGATGGTCTTGCTGTTGAAACGGTTCATGAGGATCTCCTTCGATGATGGCGTTGTGCCGTGAGCCCATGTTGCGCGGGCGTTCTGCCTTTTCCGTGCCACAATCGCGGCGAACTCGTTCGAAAGGATCGAACATGTTGTCGGCGGACGAACTGGCCCTGCTCGAGGCGATCCGCGAAAGCGGCAGCCTGTCGCGGGCCGCTGCCCGGCTGGGCAAGGCACCCTCCACGGTCTCGCACGCGGCCAGGCAGCTGGAGGCGCGCTTCGACGCCCTGCTGTTCGACCGCCGTCGCTACCGCCTGCAGCTCACCCCGGCCGGCCATCTGCTGGCCCAGGAAGCGGCGCGCCTGATGCTCGATGTGTCCCGGCTCACCCGCCGGGTCAAACAGGTGGCCGGTGGCTGGGAAGACCGGCTGTGGATCGTTACCGACGAGATCCTGGAATTCGAAACGCTGCTGCCGGTCATCCATGCCTTCGACGCGCTCGCCTCCGGCGTCACCCTGCGGATTACCCACGAAGTCCTTACCGGCACCTGGGACGCGCTGCGCGACGGGCGTGCCGACCTGGTGGTGGGCGCCACCAACGAACCGCCGGTCATTCCGGGCCTGCGCTGGTTCGAGCTGGGGGTGATGGAGTGGGTCTTTGCCGTGGCGCCCCACCATCCGCTGGCCAGGGCGCCGGAGCCGGTCGACGCGTCAGCATTGCTGCAGCACCGCGCGGTGGTGGTGGCCGATACCTCCCGCCGGCTCGAGGTGCGCGGCTATGGCGTGCTCGGTGGCCAGCCGTCGCTGGCGGTGCCGAGCATGCATGCCAAGATCCGCGCGCAGTGCGAAGGGCTGGGCGTGGGCTGGCTGCCGCGCGAGCGGGTGGCCGGCCTGCTTGCGCGCGGGACGCTGGTGGAAAAACGCATGGCCGACCCGCGCGAACCCAACCTGCTGTACGTGGCCTGGCGCGGCGATCACCAGGGCAGGGCGCTGGAGTGGTGGCTGGCACAGCTCAAACATGAACGCCTCGCCTCGCGCCTGGTGAAGGGCATCGCGCTGGCGTGATCACGCGCTGCGCTCCGCGTCCACGGCGACCTCGCTGGGCAGGTGCCGCTCGATCCATTGCTTGAAGTCGCGCACCACGCCTTCGCGCCCTGCATCGTTGAGCAGGTCATGGGCGTGGTCCTTGTACAGCAGCAGCGTCTTGTCGGCGGAACCGGCGTTGTCGTCGAACACCTGGCTGCCGGCGGGGACGGTAACCTTGTCGGCGGTGCCATGCGCGATCAGTACCGGCAGGCGCAGGCTCGGGAAACCGCGCCTGAGCCGGTCGATGCCGACCAGCATCTGCGCCACGGTGAGCGCCGTCTGCTTCTCGTTGGCGATGAGGGGATCGGCATTGAGCGCCGCTACCACCTCGGGCAGCCGCGAGAATTCCTTGTTGGGCAGCTTCAGCACCCGCAACTTCGGGAACGGGCCACTGAGCCAGCGCACCAGTGCCAGTACCGGCGCCGGTGCCGGCACCTGGAAGGCGTAGCTTTCGCAGATCAGGCCGGCCAGCTCGTCCTGGTGCGCGAGCGTGTACGCCGAGGCGATCACCCCGCCGGCACTGTGCCCGAGCAGGAATACCGGCAGCCCGGGTTCGCGCGAGCGCGCGACATCCAGCAGCGACTGCACGTCGGCCAGGTAATCGTCGAAGTGCTCGACATGGAAACGTTCGCCAGTGGATTTGCCGCGGCCGCGCAGATCCACGGCATACACGGCCAGGCCCATCGCGGTGAACTGCGCGGCGGCCCACTGGTAGTGCCCGCTATGGGAGTTGAAGCCGGGCACGATGGCCAGCACCGCGCGCACCTTCCCGGTCGGGCGCCAGCTGCGGATGAGCAGCTCGCGTTCGCCGCCGCTGATGAATTCTTCGCTGCGGGAGGGGCCGCGGACGTCGGACGGCACGGCATGCAGGGCTGCGGGGGGAACAGTGTTCATGGCAGGTCCTCGTTGACGAAGCAGCGCGCCTGCATGGCCGGCGCGTAAGGGGTGCGCAGGGGAAGGCGCTCAGGTGCTGAGGAACGCGAGCAGGTCCTGGTTGAGCTGCTCCTTGGCGGTATCGCCCAGGCTGTGGCCACCGCCGGGGTAGATCTTCAGCTGCGCGCCCTTGATCAGCGTCGCCGAGCGCAGCGCTGCGGCCTTGATCGGCACGATCTGGTCGTCATCGCCGTGGATGATCAGGGTGGGAACATCGAACTTCGCCAGGTCGGCGGTGAAGTCGGTCTCGGAGAACGCCTTGATGCAGTCGTACGCATTCTTGTGGCCCGACTGCATGCCCTGCGTCCACCACGAGCGGATCAATCCTTCGGACACCTTCGCGCTCGGGCGGTTGAAACCGAAGAACGGACCTGTCGCCACATCCAGGAAGAACTGCGCGCGGTCGGCGAGGTAGGCGCTGCGGAAACCATCGAACACCTCGATGGGCAGACCGTCGGGATTGTCGGCGGTCTTGAGCATGATCGGCGGCACCGCGCCCATCAGCACCGCCTTGGCCACCCGGCTGGTGCCATGCCGGCCGATGTAGCGCGCCACTTCGCCGCCGCCGGTGGAATGGCCGACCAGGGTGACGTCGGTTACGCCAAGGTGCGCGAACAGCTGCGCCAGGTCATCGGCATAAGTGTCCATGTCATTGCCGTTCCACGGCTGGCTGGATCGCCCGTGCCCGCGCCGATCGTGGGCGATGCAGCGGTAGCCGTTGCTGGCCAGGAAGAACATCTGGGCTTCCCAGGCATCGGCGTTGAGCGGCCACCCATGGCTGAAGGACACTACCGGGCCGGTGCCCCAGTCCTTGTAGTAGATCGAGGTGCCGTCGGATGTGGTGAAGTAGCTCATGGTCTGGCTCGCTCTGGTTGGCCTGAAGATGATCGGGACGTGGGCTTACGCAGGTTCGCGCGGGTCACGCACGGCGGCGTGCTGGTGTTCGGGGTGGTCTTCGAGCCCCAACGCTTCTGTGATGCCTGCGCCGTACGCGGGGTCGGCGCGGCGGCAGTGCTCGGCATGCCGTCGTCGCAGCACGTCGGAGGTGCCGTGCATCGCACGCGCGGTGTTGGCAAAGAGCGCCGCGCGCGCTGCGGGCGGCATGGCGCGGAACAGGTTGCCAGGCTGTTCGTAGCGGTCGTCCACCGTGCGCTGGTCCCAATGTGCGGCAGGGCCCTCAAGCTCGAGCCCGGTGCGCGGGGTGTTGCTCGACGTGGTCCACTGCCCCGCGCTGTTGGGCGTGTAACTCACGCTGGCGGCAGCGTTGCCATCGACCCGCATCGCACCGTCGCGGTGGTAGGAGCGGAACGGGCAGCGCGGTGCGTTGACGGGGATCTGGTGGTGATTGACGCCCAGCCGGTAGCGTTGGGCGTCGCCGTAGGAAAACAGCCGCGCCTGCAGCATGCGGTCCGGCGAAAAGCCGATGCCCGGCACCACGTTGGCAGGACTGAAGGCGGCCTGTTCCACCTCGGCGAAGTAGTTGTCCGGGTTGCGGTCCAGCACCAGTTCACCGACCTCCAGCAACGGGAAGGCGGCCTTCGGCCACACCTTGGTGACGTCGAACGGATTGTGTGGGTGCGCGTGTGCCTGCGCCTCGTCCATGACCTGGATGCACAGTGTCCAGCGCGGGAACTGCCCGGCCTCGATCGCCGCCAGCAGGTCACGATGGTGGCTTTCGCGATCCTGGCCGCAGAGCTGCGCGGCTTCGGCATCGGAGAGGTTCTCGATCGGCTGCTGGCACACCCAGTGGAACTTCACCCAATGGCGCTTGCCCTGGGTATTGAGCATGCTGAAGGTATGGCTGCCGAACCCGTGCATGTGACGGTAGCTGCGCGGAATGCCGCGTTCGCTCATCACGATGGTGACCTGGTGAAGGGCTTCGGGCAGCAGGGTCCAGAAATCCCAGTTGTTGCTGCTGCTGCGTAGACCGGTGCGCGGGTCGCGCTTGACCGCGTGGTTGAGGTCGGGGAAACGAAGGGGATCGCGGAAGAAGAACACAGGGGTGTTGTTGCCCACCAGGTCCCAGTTGCCCTGGCGCGTGTAGAACTTCACCGCGAATCCGCGGATGTCACGCTCTGCGTCGGCCGCCCCGCGTTCGCCGGCGACGGTGGAGAAGCGGACGAACACGGGCGTGGACCGGCCGATGCCGGCAAACACATCGGCGCTGCAGTAGCGGGAAATATCCGCCGTGACCGTGAAGCTGCCGAACGCACCAGCCCCCTTGGCGTGCATGCGGCGTTCGGGAATCACTTCGCGGTCGAAGTGCGCCAGCTTCTCCAGCAGCCAGATGTCCTGCAGCAGGACCGGGCCGCGCATGCCAGCCGTGAGACTGTTGTCGTTGTCCTCCACCGGCGCGCCGGAGGCATGGTCCAGTCGATGTGCAGGCATTGCCAGGTCCTCGGAGTAGGGGCATGGCCACGGCAGGCCATGGAGGAAGCCTCACATGCAGGTGGGGCGCCGGCATCGGGCGTTCGGGCGCGCGCCCTCTCCCCCATCCGGGGGCCGGTCGGTCGTGCCTGCTGCGGTTACGCTGGCCGCCAGCGCGCCCCCTGCGTGCACCCGGAGTACGGCATGCTCGACCGCCTGGCAGTGCTCGATGAAATCCTGGAACACCACGCGCAGGCGCTGGGTCGGGACTACCATCCCTACCGAAACCACGCCTACCGCGTGGCCAACTTCTGCTGGTGCCTGCTGCCCGGCACCGTACAGGACCTGTACGTGCTCGCGGTGGCGGTGGCGTTCCACGACCTGGGGATCTGGACGGCCGGCACCTTCGATTACCTCGCGCCCTCCGAAGCGCTTGCGCGCCGGTACCTGCTGGACCAGGGCCAGGACGAGCTGGTGCCCGTAGTGGTGGCGATGATCAGCGAACACCACCGCCTGTCCCGCGTTGAGCGGGACCAGGATCGGCGTGTAGAAGCATTCCGTCGCGCCGACTGGATCGACGTGTCGCTGGGCGTACGGCGTTTCGAGCTGCACCGGCAGGACTTCACCCGGATCGTGGCGCAGTTCCCCCGATTGGGATTCCATCTGCGCCTGGTGCAGTTCTCGCTGCGGCATGGATTGCGCCATCCGCTGCGCCCGCTGCCGATGCTGAAGCCCTAGCTCAGTCCTCCAGCCGCACCAGCCCCCGGCGCAGTGCGATGTGGATGGCCTCGGTGCGGGTGCGCGCGCCTACCTTCTCGAAGATGCGCGCCAGGTGCGACTTCACCGTCTCGGCTGAAATACCCAGGCTGTTGGCGATGCGCTTGTTTTCCCAGCCATGGGCCAGCGCGGACAGGATCGACAGCTCGCGCGAGGTCAGCGCTTCCTCGCCGACGTGCTGGGCGATCTCCTCTGAAATTTCCGCCGACAGGCAGCGCTTGCCCTGCGCGACCCGGCGCAGCGCGTCGACCAGCTCGCCACGCAGCGAGCTCTTGAGCAGATAGCCGCAGGCGCCGGCGGCCAGCGCATCGCGCGCGTTGGCATCGCCGCGGTAGGTGGTGAGGATGACGACGCGGGCGTGCGGGAATTCTTCGCGCAGCCGCCGGGTCAACGCGATGCCGCTCATGCCGGGCATCTGCAGGTCGACCAGCGCGATGTCGGGCAGCAGGCGCCGGAACTGTTCCAGGCCGCTCTGCGCGTCGGCGGCTTCGCCCACCACCTCCATCCCCGGCTCGACCTCCAGCATGGACGCGATGCCCTGGCGGATCAGCGGATGATCGTCGATGGTCAGGATGCGGATGGTCATGGCGGCGCCCCGGGCAGGTGACTACCCTGCATCGTGGCGCGGTCCAGCGCAAGGGTGCCGGGTGTGCGTGGCCGACGCCCCCGAATGGGGGGCGCCGGCATGGCCGGAACACGCCACGACAACCGTATTAGGGTGCCCGACGCTGGGCATGAAGGGACGTCCCTCGGCCCGGGAGCCGCCGCACCATGAGCGCCAGCGCACCTGCCTACCCTGCCGGGCATACCGCCCTGCTGTTCGTCGACCCCTACAACGACTTCCTTGCCGAAGGCGGCAAGCTCTGGCCCTCGGTGGCCGAGGTGGCCAGCGCCGTCGACCTGCACGCCAACCTGCGCCGCATCCGCGACGCGGTGCACTGCGCGCGCTGGCCGTTGTTCATCGTGCCGCACCACCGCGCCACGCCCGATGACTTGGGAAGCTGGAAGCATCCCACGCCCTACCAGCGCGGCGCATCGCAGGCACAGGTGTTCGCACGCGACGGGTGGGGCGGGGAGTGGCACCCCGATTTCGCGCCCGAGCCCCACGACATCATCGTCAAGGAACACTGGGGCGGTAGTGGCTTTGCCAACACCGACCTCGACCTGCTGCTGAAACAGCACGGCGTCACCCACGTGATCGTGGTCGGCCTGATCGCCAACACGTGCATCGAAACCACCGCACGCTTCGCCAGTGAACTGGGGTACCACGTCACCCTCGTGCGTGATGCGACCGCGGCCTTCAGCCAGGCCGCCATGCATGCCGCGCACGACATCAACGGCCCGACCTACGCCCACGCCATCCTGAGTACCCGCGAACTGCTGGCACGCATTCCCTTCAGCGCCGATCCCTGACGCCGCGTGTCACCCGCCAACGCGGCAGCTTCAGCCTGATGCGGGTGCCGCCACCGGGCAGCGCGGCCAGCGCGAGCGTGCCACCGCACAGCGCGGCCCGCTCGTGCATGCCCGGCAGCCCCCAGTGCCCGTCGCTGCCGCCGCGCGCGAGTACGTCCTCCTGGATGCCGCAGCCGTTGTCCTCGATCTCCACGGTGGTATGCAGCAGGCCATAGGTGATACGCACGACGATGCGCGACGGACTGGCGTGGTGGCTGGCATTGGCCACTGCTTCGCGCACGATCTGGTACACCTCGTCCAGTTCCGGATGGCGCCAGCGGCGCGGTCCGCCACGCACCTCCACCGACCAGTCGGTTTCCGGCGGCAGTTCCAGCTGCACCGGCAGCGTAGCGACCGCCGTCTCCAGATCGTCGAACGCCAGCTCGTCACGGCGCAGCGCGCGGATGCGGTCGCGCCCTTCGACCAGCCCCGATTCGGCCTCCTGCAGCGCCTGCACGAGGCCGGCATCGGCGGCAACGGTGTCGCCCAGCACCAACCGCCTGCGAGAGGATTCCACCCGCATCATCAGCGCCTGCACCGACTGCAGCAGGGTGTCGTGCAGGTCGCGCGCGATGCGCTCGCGCTCGCCCACCCGCGCCCGGTACACGCGCTGCACGCGCAGGCGCGCCACGGCCACGCGCCAGCGCACGAACAGCCAGACCAGCGCGGCCGCGACCAACGCCACCGCGCCGATAAACCAACCGGTCTGCCAGAACGCGGGCAACACGGTGACGTTGAACGATGCCTCCTGCGGTGACCAGGTGCCGGCGTCATCGCTGGCGATCACCCGGAAGCGGTAGCTGCCCGGTTCCAGCCGGCTGTACAGCGCCTGCCGGCGCGTTCCTGCGTCACGCCAGGCGTCGTCCACCCCATCCAGCCGGTAGCGGAAACGCACGCGTTCGGGAATGCGCAGTGCCGGTGCGGTGTAGTCCACGCGCAGGTCGCGGCTGCCGGCGGGCAGGCGCAGGTGCGGGGACAGTGGCAGCGCCTTGTCGTCCACCTGCACGCCCAGCAGGGTCGGCGGCAGTGGCGCGGGCGCGGGGTTGCGGGTGATGGCGTGCGGGTCAATCCAGTGCACGCCGCGGTTGGTCGCGAACCAGATGCGGCCCTGGCCATCGCCCAGCACCGAGGGCACGCCACCGTTCTGCTCGGTGCTGCCGCGCAGGCCGTCGAGCACGCCGAACCGTTCGAAGGCCACCGCATGGGAGGGATCGGCGCGCCAGCGCTTCACCTCTGCGGCCGGCACCCGGCTCAAGCTCGATCCGCCGCCCAGCCACAGCTCGCCATCGGGCAGCAGCACGATGCCGGTGGTGCGCTCGAAGCGCTCCCCGCCCTGGCCGAGCAGGCGGTGGAACACCTCGCCACTGCGCACCGCCACGCCCTGCGCGGCGCCGATCCAGAGGTCGTCGCCGTGCGCCTGCAACAGGGCGATTCGACCGATGCCCGGGCCGTCATCGGTGAAGTCGCGCCGCTTGCCGTTTTCGAACACGCGGATGGTCTGCCCGGCATCGGACCAGATACGGCCCTGCGCGTCTTCGGCCAGCGCGCGTGGCATTACCCCCGGTTGCAGGCCGTATTTCGCGTTCTGGCCTTCCCACGTGCCGTTGTACAGCCGGAGTAGGCCGCCATTGAGCCGGCTTACCCAGAGGCCGCCGGCGCGGTCGCTGGCCAGCATGCCGATCATGCCGCTGCCCTGCAGCTCCGGCGGCAATGCCACGTTTTCCAGGCCGGCGGGTCCCACCCGTGACAAAAGGCCACCGCCGCTGCCGACCCACAGCGTACCGCTGCCGTCGCGGTGCAGGGCCGTTACCCCATCCATCTTCATGCCACCCAGGTCGACCACACGGGCGCCACTCGGCTGGCTGGCATCAGGCGTGACCCACATCGGGCTGCCGTCGGCGTTCCCGGCCAGCAGCCGCCCGGCCTTGTCCATCGCGATCGAGAAAGACTGCTCCCGGCGTGGCAGCGATATCGCCGCCAGTGCATTGCCGCGGAAGCGGTCCAGCCCGTTGGCCGTGCCGGCCCAGACGCTGCCCTCGCGGTCCTCGAACAACGTCCACACCACCTCGGAGCTGAGGCCCTGCTGCGTGCCGAAGTATTCAATCGGTGCCGGCACGCTGCCGCTGCCAGGGGCGCGCAGCACCTTCGGATCGCGCACGCGCGCGATGCCGCCGGCGGTGCTGAGCCACATGCCGCCATCGCGGTCGAAACGCAGCCCCGCGCCCTTGAAGGCGGGATCGAGCCAGCTGACCGTGGCCCGAGGATGGCGCGGGTCGGGATCGGCCTGGGCGAGCGGACGCGCGCCCCAATAGTCCACCGCCCACAGCGTGCCGTCGGCGGCCTGGTCGAAATAGGGAATCTGCACCGGCTTGGGGTAGGCCTGGAACCGCGCGGCGCCCGGCGCCAGATGCGCGATGCCGAAGGCGTTGCCGACCGAGTACGCCAGCCAGAGACCGCCCTGGCGGTCGGCAAAGAGGCGCTCCGGTCGCCACGCCGGATCGATCCCCTGGTCCTGCGCGGTTTTCCAGGTATCGCTGTCGGGGTCCAGCCAGACCACCGCCGCCGCCGTGATCGCCCACAGGCGGCGGGTGCTGTCGCGGGCGAAACCCATCACCGAACCCAGTGGGACGTCTTCGCGCTGGTACGCGTACTGCCCGGGATGCGGACCGCCGAGACGACTCATGCCGCCGTTGAAATAGCCCACCCACAGCGAGCCGTCGGGCTCGGCCAGCAGGCTCAGCACGTCGTCATCGATCAGCGGCTTGCCGCCGGCCGTCGTGATCCGCTCGAAGCGCACGCCATCGAAGCGGTACAGACCCTGCCGCGAGCCCAGCCAGAGCAGCCCGTCGGGAGTCTGGGCAATGGAGAAGATCTGACCCGGTGCACCGTTGTCCGGGGTCCAGCGGTCATGCCGCAGCTGGGACAGTGCCCGGTCCGGCGACAGCGCCTGCGCCGACGGCAGCGCGCCGAGCAGGGCCAGCAGGCCAATCAGCAGCGGTCGGCAGAAACCGGCGCGGCTCCTGTTCGTGACGTGCGCGGATGCATGACGAACCGGAAGCCAGGGCATGGCGGCGGACCAGTGGAGCAGGCGCACCTGCGGCCGGAGGGAAAGTCGGCGGAGTATGCCACGCGTCGCGCCGCATCCGGCCTCACCCGTAGGGGCACGCCATGCGTGTCCTCGCGGTGCCCGGCGCCCACGAAGCGCGACGGGGCCGTTCCTTGCACAAGTAAACCTAACACTGTTAGATTCGCCCCCTAACAACGTTAGGTAGAAGCCCCCAGTGCGTCAACCCATCGCCCGGGACAACATCGTCGGTGCCGCCTTCAAGATCCTCGACGAGGCCGGCATGGAGGGCGTGACCCTGCGCAAGGTGGCCTGCACGCTGGGCATCCGCGCGCCGTCGCTGTACTGGCACTTCAAGAGCAAGCAGGCGCTGGTCGATGCCATGGCCGACGCCATGATTGTCGACGTGGCCCGCGACATTCCCGAAGGCCAGCCCTGGCGGCAGACCCTGCTGCAGATCGCCCGCGAGTTCCGGGTGGCCTTCAAGGCCCGCCGCGACGGTGCGCGGGTGTATGCAGGCACGTTCCTGGCCACCGAGAACGTGCTGCGGGTGGGCGAGGCCAGCATCGCCGCGCTGGTCGGCGCCGGTGCGTCGGTGCGGTTCGCCGCGACTGCCTCGATGGACCTGGTGTATTACGCGATGGGCTTTGTCATCGAAGAACAGTCCTGGCCCGGCGACGGCAGCATGGAAGCGCTGGGCGAGGCCTTCATGGCCCTGGCCGAAGCGCGTTTCCCGCACTGCTGGGACGCCCGTGAGGTCTGGAGCGAGGTCGATTTCGACACGCGCTTCGAACAAGGCCTCGGCCTGATGCTCGACGGCATCGAGCTGCGCCTGGCCCGAACACCCTGATTCGTTTTCCCTTTCCCCTGTTCCCGCGGTTTCGACACGGAAGCTCCTCCATGCGTGCACCTCTTCTCCGCAGTTCACTGCTCCTGCTCACCCTCGCCCTGGTCACCGCATGCGGCGGCAAGGACGAAAAAGCCAAAGCGGAGGCAGCGGCCGCCAGCTCCGCGCTGCCGGTTTCGCTGGCCACCGTGCAGCAGCAGACCATGGCGCGCACGGTGCTGGTCTCCGGCCCGGTCTCCGCGTACGAGGAAATGCAGCTGGGCGTCGAAATCAGCGGCCAGCGCGTGACTGCACTGCCGGTGGACGTCGGCCAGTGGGTCAAACAGGGCCAGGTGCTGCTGCAGCTGGACCACCGCACGCTGGACAGCGAACTGGCCCAGGCCGACGCCTCGCTGAAGCAGGCGCAGGCGGCGCAGGACCTGGCGCGGATGAACTACGAGCGCAGCGCCAAGCTGGCCGCGCAGCAGCTGATCAGCGAAAGCAGCCTGGACGAGCTGCGCGCCAACCGCATCAATGCCGAAGCGCAGACCGCCACCGCCCGTGCGGCGCGTGACGCGGCCAAGCTGCGCCGCGACTTCGCCGATCTGCGCGCGCCCGCCGATGGTCTGATCTCCAAGCGCCTGGTCCAGCCCGGCCAGGTCGTGTCGGGCGGAACCGAGCTGCTGCGCCTGATCCGCGACGGCCGCCTGGAATGGCGCGCCGAATTGCCCGAAGACCAGCTCACCGGGGTGGCCGTGGGCAACACGGTGGAGCTGCCGTATGCCGGCGCCGTGGTCACCGGGCGCATCCGTGCGGTGACCCCGGGCGTGGACGCGCAGACCCGCACCGGAACGCTGTATGCCGACCTGCCCGAGCCGGGCACGCTCAAGCCGGGGGTGTACGTCGAAGGCCGCATCGTCACCGGCGAGGGCCCGGTGCTGACCCTCCCGACCGCCGCGATCGTGCAGCGCGATGGCCACAGCTATGTGTTCACGGTGAACGACAAGCAGCAGGCCGCGCGCCTGCGCGTGCGCACCGGCCAGGCGGTGCAGGGCCGTACCGCCATCCTCGAGGGCGTCAAGGCCGGCGACCGCGTGGTGGTGGACGGCGCCGGCTTCCTCGGTGAAGGCGATCGCGTGCGCGTGGTGGCCGATGCCAAGGCGGCCGCGAAATGAATGTCTCCGCCTGGGCAATCAAGCGCCCGTTACCCGCGCTGTTGATCTTCTTCGTGCTGTGCGTGGCCGGCCTGTGGGGCTTCTACCAGCTGCCGGTCGCCCGCTTCCCCGACATCGCCTTCCCGATGACCACGGTCACCGTGACCCAGCCGGGCGCCTCGCCCAGCCAGCTGGAGGCGGAGGTCACCCGCAAGGTCGAGGACTCGGTGGCCACGGTGAACAACGTCAAGCGCGTGATCTCCTCGGTCAGCGAAGGCGTCAGCACCACCACCATCGAATTCCAGCTCGAGGCCGACCTGGCCACCGCGCTCGACGATACCCGCGATGCGGTCACCCGCATCCGCACCGACCTGCCGCAGGACATCCAGGAACCGGTGATCTCCAAGGTCGATATCGGCGGTTCGCTGATGACCTACGCGCTGGTCGCCCCGCACATGACCCCGGACGAGGCCAGCTGGTTCGTGGACCGCGACATCTCGCGCGCGATGTACGGCGTGCCGGGCGTGGCCCGGGTCACCCGGGTGGGCGGCGTGCAGCGCCAGGTGCGCGTGGACCTGGACCCCAACGCCCTGATCGCCATGGGCATCACCGCCGGTGATGTCTCGCAGCAGCTGGCCCGCATCCAGGTCGAACGCGCCGGCGGCAAGGCGGAGATCGAAGGCGCGCAGCAGACCATCCGCACCCTGGGTACGGTCGGTGACGCGCAGGCGTTGCGCGACTACTCCATCGCGCTGCCGGACGGCCGTGCGGTCCGGCTGTCCACCCTGGCCACGGTGACCGACGCTGCGGCCGACCCCACGGAAGCGGCATTGCTGGATGGCGAGAAGGTTGTGGCATTCTCGATGTCGCGCACCCGCGGTTCCAGCGAAGTGAAGGTGGAAGCCGGCGTGCATGACGCGCTGGACAAGATAAAGGCCGAGCACCCGGGCATCGACTTCCGCCTGGTCACCACCGCCATCGACGAAACCCACCGCTCCTACGATTCGTCGATGACCATGCTGTGGGAGGGCGCGCTGCTGGCCCTGCTGGTGGTGTGGCTGTTCCTGCGCGACTGGCGCGCCACCTGGGTATCGGCGCTGGCCCTGCCGCTGTCGATCATCCCCACCTTCGCGGTGATGTACTTCTTCGGCTTCACGCTCAACATCATCACCCTGCTGGCACTGTCGGTGGTGGTCGGCATCCTGGTGGATGACGCGATCGTGGAGATCGAGAACATCGTGCGCCACCTGCGCATGGGCAAGCCACCGCTGGAAGCGGCGCGCGAAGCCGCCGGCGAAATCGGCAATGCGGTGATCGCCACTTCGCTGACCCTGGCTGCCGTATTCGTGCCGGTGGCATTCATGCCCGGCATCGCCGGCAAGTTCTTCCGCGAATTCGGCTGGACCGCCGCAACCGCCGTGCTGTTCTCGCTGCTGGTGGCGCGCCTGCTCACCCCGATGATGGCCGCCTACCTGCTCAAGCCGCATGGTGAGGAGAAGCCCGAATCGAAATTGATGGGCTGGTACCTGGGCTGGGTGGACAAGGCACTGCGCCATCGCGGCTGGACCCTGTGGCTGGCCTTCGCCATGTTCGTCGGGTCGCTGGCGCTGGTCCCCTTGATCCCGGCCACCTTCATTCCGCAGTCCGACCTGGGCCGCAGCAACCTCAATCTGGAGCTTCCGCCGGGCACCCGCCTGCAGGAAACCGTGGCCGTGGCCGAACGTGCGCGTGCGCTGCTCAAGGACATGCCCGAGCTGAAGCAGGTCTACACCGCCGTGGGCGCCGTGCTCGACCTGGGCGACCCCAGCGCCACCGGCGTGGGCGAACCGCGCAAGGCCACGCTGATCCTGGATTGGGGCGTGGCCGATGACCGCGACCGCGACCAGCGCGCACTGGAACGCGATGCGCGCGCACGCCTGGCCAACCTGCCCGGCGTCCGCGTGAGCTATGTCAGCTCCGAGCCGGGCAACCTGCTGCAGCTGGTGTTGTCCGGTGATGACCCGCAACGCCTGCAGGACGCCAGCACCGCCCTGGAACGCGACCTGCGCGGTATCCAGGGCCTGGGCAGCGTGACCTCCACCGCATCGCTGCTGCGCCCGGAGCTGCAGATCGTGCCCAACGCCGCACGCGCTGCCGACCTCGGCGTGGCCACCCAGGACATCGCCGAAGCGGCGCGTATCGCCACCGCCGGCGACTACGAGCAGCGCCTGGCCAAGCTCAACCTGCCTGATCGCCAGGTGCCGATCCGGGTCGGCTTCGCCGAGGCCACGCTGGCCAACCCGGCGCTGATCGGGCAGCTGCGCGTGCCCGGCCGCGATGGACCGGTGCCGCTGGCAGCGGTGGCCGAGATCCGCCAGGGCAGTGGCCCGTCGCAGATCTCGCGCTACCAGCGCCAGCGCAACGTGACCCTCACCGCCGAACTCAACGGCCGCCCGCTGGGCGATGTGATGACCGAAGTGCAGGCATTGCCCAGCGTGAAGCAGCTGCCGCCGGGCGTGACCTTCCTCAACACCGGCGATGCCGAAGTGTTCGTGGAGCTGTTCATCGGCTTCATGCTGGCGATGGCCGCCGGCCTGATCTGCATCTACATGGTGCTGTTGCTGCTGTTCAACCACGCGCTGATGCCGGTGACCATCCTGGCGGCGGTGCCGTTGTGCGCCGGCGGTGCGTTCGGTGCGCTGCTGATCACCCAGAACATGCTCTCGCTGCCGGCGTTGATCGGGTTGCTGATGCTGATCGGCATCGCCACCAAGAACTCCATCCTGCTGGTGGATTACGCGGTGATGGCCGAAGACGAACAGGGCATGAGCCAGCATGACGCGCTCATCGATGCATGCCGCAAGCGTGCGCAGCCGATCATCATGACCACCCTGGCGATGGGCGCCGGCATGATGCCGATCGCGCTGGGCTTCGCCGGTGATTCCAGCTTCCGCGCACCGATGGCGATTGCCGTGATCGGCGGCCTGATCACCTCCACGCTGCTCAGCCTGATCGTGATCCCGGCGGCATTCACCGTGATGGATGACCTCGGCGAATGGATGTCGCGCAGGTTCCGCCACCGCTCCACGCACGGCGCGCATTGAGGGAATGACACGTGCGCGCGACGGAACGCCCGTCGCGCGCATGTCATGGGCACGTAACTCCAGCTGCCAATACTGCCGGCCGACCCCACTGCCGCGCCCATGACCGATGCCCACTGCTGGCCGTTATCCCCGTGTCTCGCTGCTCGCCCTGTTGCTTTCTGCTTCCGTACAGGCCATCGCCGCCGAACCAGCACCCGCCGATGACGCGCGCACGCTGGACCAGGTACAGGTCATCGGGCAGGCCACCAGCTTCGCCAAGACCACCGTGAGCCAGGAAACCCTGCAGCGCCAGCAGATCCTGGGCAGCGTCAACAACGCGCTCAATGAACTGCCTGGCGTGGTGGTGAGCGAAGCCGACGCCACCGGCTCCTCGGTCTGGGGTACCCAGATCAGCATGCGCGGCTTCGTGACCAACCGCGACACGCAGCAGATCGGCACCACCATTGATGGCCTGCCCAATGGTGGCTCCGGCTACGGCGGCGGTTCGCTGGCCAACCGTTACATCGACACGCTGGACCTGGAGACCATTGAAGTCAGCCAGGGCACGGCGGACATCTCCTCGCGCTCCAACGAAGCGCTCGGCGGCACGCTGAACTTCCTTACCAGCGACCCGCTGCAGGACGCGCGCCTGCGCATGGTCGCCGGTGGCGGCGACAACGACGCGCGCAAGTACTATGTGCGCTATGACACCGGCGTGCTCGGTGGCAAAACCCGCGCGTGGGTCAGCGCCTCCTCGGCCCGCGTCAACGACTGGATCGACGGCAGCGGCCACGTCAGCAACGATCACCTGGCCGCCAAGTTCATCACCGAGCTCGACCGTTGGACGCTGAGCGGCTACGCCTCGTACAACGATGCCGACGAGCCCGAATACACCAGTGTCACCCCGGAAGCGTTCGCGACCAACCCGGATCGCGACGGGCTCACCGGCACGCTCACCGGCATTCCCTACCTGGACCAGAACTTCCGTTCCGGCTCGCGCGCGCTGCGCGAGAACACCTTCGGCTACCTGCGCGGCGCGTTCGACAGCGGCAACGGCGTCAAGCTCTCGCTCACCGGCTACGCGCACAGGATGGAAGGCCGTGGCGACTGGCTGCCGCCCTACCTGGTGCAGGCGCGCAACGATGGCGCGGGCGCGCCGGAATCGGAATACCTTGGCGGCAGCACCGTGTACGGCGGCAGCGCGCTGGGCCAGTTCTACTTCGTCAATCCCGATAGCAGCGCCGCGCAGATGCGCGCCGGCTGCGTGCCGCGCGCCGGTTTCAGCGCCGAGTACGACCCCAACTGCTACGCACCGGGCGTGCAGGGCGTGCAGTCCTACCGCCATTCGCACTACGACAACGACCGCGCTGGCTTCACCGCCGACGTGGAATGGAAGCAGAGCCTGGGCACGGTCGACAACACCGTGCGCGCTGGTGTGTGGCTGGAACAGTTTGATCGCAGCGTGCGCCGCGACTGGCACCGCCTGCTCAACGTCAGCACCGACATCAGCTTCGACCACCAGCCCTACTGGGTGCAGTTCGAAGACCGCTACAGGACCGATGAGCAGATGTACTACGTGGAGGACGTGGCGCGCTTCGGGCCGTTCAGCGCACGCGTGGGCGTCAAGCAGTTCTTCGTGGACCAGAAGCGCAAACGCGTGATCGGCAGCGCCGAGAACGTGCGTTCAGATTCGAAGTCCGACCCGCTGATTTCCGCCGGCGGCACTTGGACCCTGCCGGTGGAAGGTCTTGAACTGTTCGGTGGCTTCTCGCAGAACTTCGCCGCCATTCCCTCCGGCGTGCTTGGCGAAACCGACGCGCAGCGCTTCTCGCGGGTGGAACCGGAAACCGCCGACAACATCGAGCTGGGTCTGCGCGTGAGCCGTTGGCCCTTGACCGGCTCGCTGACCCTGTACAACATCAAGTTCGGCAACCGCATCGTCTACCTGCCCGCGCGGCTGGCCGACGGCATCGATTACCTGGATGAGACCGATGGCGTCTACGAGAACTTTGGTGGCGTGGAAAGCACCGGCCTGGAAGCCGCGCTCGGCTATGGCTGGGACAACGGCTGGCGCATTAATGGTGCCTACACCTACAACCGTTCCAAGTACCTGGGAAGCGGCAACGTGGCGCGCGACACCGAACTGGGCATCGTCGACGGTGCACAGGTGATCGGCCAGCCCAAGCACGTGCTGGTGGTCTCGGCCGACTGGCAGGGCGACAGCTGGAACGTCGGCCTGTCCGGGCGTTACCTCGGTGAGCGCTACCTGGATGCGGCCAACGACAGCCGCCTGCCGTCGGCCACGGTGTTCAACGCCAACATCGGCTTCGACCTGCAGAGCCTGTCGCCGAAGCTGAAGGGCGTGGGCGCCAACCTGGTGGTCAGCAACCTCACCGACCGCCGCTACCTGGCCGGCGTGGACGGCAGCGATTCGGCGTTCATCGGTGCGCCGCGCACCGTGGGCTTCTCGGTCCGGGTCGACCTGTGAGCCCTGCGCGCCCGTCCTTGCCTGACAGCGGCCGGCGACGGCTGCTGCAGGCCGGGCTGGCCGCCGGCATCGGCGCGCTGATGCCAAGCATCACGCGTGCGGCGGCGATCGCGCCGCATGCGCGCAGCCGCAGCCTCGAGGATGTGCAGCACATCGTGGTGTTCATGCAGGAGAACCGCTCCTTCGATCACTACTTCGGCACGCTGCCCGGCGTGCGCGGTTTCGGCGACCGCTTCGTGGTGCCGGCCGCCCCGCTGGCCGCCGGGCAGCCACGCCGCAACATCTGGTTGCAGCCGAACGCGGCCGGCACCCACGGCATCGCCCCGTTCCCGCTGGATACCGCCGCGCACTTCGGCTACATGCGCGTGGAAGGCACCCCGCACACCTGGCCCGATGCGCAGCGTGCGTGGGACCACGGGCGCATGGCGCGTTGGCCGGCGGCCAAGCAGGACCATGCGATGGGCTACTACCGCCGCGATGACATGCCGTTCCAGTTCGCGCTGGCCGAGGCCTTCACCGTCTGCGATGCCTACCACTGCGCGATGCAGGCCGGCACCAATCCGAACAGGCTGTTCCTGTGGACCGGCCACAACGATCCGCACGCACGCGGCGGCGGACCGGCCGTGGCCAACTCGCACGACAACTTCGCGGAACTGGGCGGCAACGCCGATTCCTACACTTGGACCACCTACGTCGAGCGCCTGCAACGGTCGGGCATCGACTGGCGGATCTACCAGGACATGGCCGACAACTTCACCGACAACCCGCTGGCCGGCTTCGAGCCGTTCCGCCAGGCATGGCGCGGCGCGCCCGGGCATGACCCGGCGCTGCGCGAGCGCGGGGTCAGCACCCGTGGCCTGGCGCAGCTGCGCGAGGACGTGCTGAAAGGGCAGCTGCCGCAGGTGAGTTTCATCATTGCCGATGCCGCCGGTAGCGAACATCCCGGACCGTCCAGCCCTGCCCAGGGCGCGGCCTATACCGCGCGCGTGCTGGATGCGCTGACGGCGGACCCGGACGTCTGGAGCCGCACCGCGCTGCTGCTGATGTTCGACGAGAACGATGGCTTCTTCGACCACATGCCCCCGCCTGCGCCGCCGTCGCGTGATCCCACCGCCACGGGGGGTTGGGCAGGGGCTTCCGCAGTGTCCACCGACGGCGAGTACCACCTGCATCCGTCGCCGGGCAACGAAAAAGCCGACCCGCTCGACCTGCGTGGCCGCCCCTACGGGCTGGGCCCACGCGTGCCGCTGTACGTGATTTCGCCGTGGAGCCGCGGTGGTTGGGTCGATTCGCAGGTGTACGACCACACCTCGGTGATCCGCCTGATCGAGCGCCGCTTCGGGGTGCCTGCACCGGAACTGTCGCCGTGGCGCCGCGCGGTGTGCGGCGACCTGACCGGTGCCTTCGATTTCACCGCATCCGATACGCGGCCCTTCGTTGCGTCGCTGCCGGCTACCGCTGCTATTGCCGCGCGGGCGGCGGCGCTGCCCGGGCGCACGGTGCCGGCGCTGCCGGCAGACCTTGAACCGGCAAAGCAGGAACCGGGTGTACGCCCGGCGCGCGCGTTGCCGTACCGCCCCCAGGCGGAGATCGCACTGGATGCGGGCAACACCAAGGTGCAGCTGACCCTGGGGTGCGAAGGCGCCGCCGCGGTACTGCATGTCTACGACCGGCTGCGGCTGGAGGCGATTCCGCGCCGCTACACCGTGGCGCCCGGTGCGCCGCTGCAGGACCACTGGCCGCTGCACGCAGGGGAAGGCTACGACCTGTGGCTGCTGGGCCCGAATGGCTTCCACCGGCAGTTCCGAGGCGCCGCCAACGCGGCTGCACCGGTGCAGGCGTCACTGCGCGGGGAGGGCGGGCAGTTGACGCTTCAGCTGCGCAACACCACGGCCACCGCGCAGGCCGTCAGCGTACGCGCCGCCGTCTACGCGGGCCGCATGCCGGAACGTGAGCTGCAGCTGGCGCCGGGGCAGGCCATGGAGATCCGCTGGAACGCCGCTCCCACGGCAGGCTGGTACGACCTGGAGATCCAGCAGCCCGGCGTGATGCAGCGCCTGGCCGGGCGCATCGAAGATGGCCGGCCGGGCAGCACCGACCCGGCGCTGGGCACCGGGGCAATGCGCTTTCTGCTCGACTGAAGCATTACGCGCCTAGCGCGGTTTCAGTGCCGCCCCGGCATGGCCCGCGGCCGACCACGCGCGCAGGCCCATCACGGCCAGGCCGACGAACACCAGGTACAGCCCGGCGGTGATGTCCAGCGATTTGGCCAGGTACATGCCCACGTAGACCACGTCCACCACGATCCACAGCCACCAGGTAGCCACGTGCCGGCGTGCCTGCCACCACTGCGCCACCAGGCTCAGGGCGGCCAGCATCGCGTCCAGCCACGGCAGCGCGGCATCGGTCCAGGTGTGCATGGCCGCCCCCAATGCGATGCCGAAGGCGACGCCCACGCCGAGGTCGCGCAGCAATTGCCGTCGCGGCAGCGGCACGATCACGATCGCGCCATCCTGCTCGGCATGCCGGTGCCAGCTCAGCCAGCCGTACAGCAGGAAACCGCCGAAAGCGACCTGCAGCAGGGTGTCCGAATACAGCCGTGCTTCGATGAACACCACCGCATACAGGCCCACCGCCAGCAGTCCCACCGGCCACGCCAGCACGCGGCGCCGGGCCATCAGCCACACCCCCAGCAGGCTGGCGGCGACGGCGCTCCATTCGAGCAGGAGCGCGCTCACAGGCCGAAGGTGACCGACAGGCGCGCCTGGCGCGGTGCACCGGCGAACAGGTAGTAATCGCCATAGCTGCTGCCGGTGTCACGCCAGTAGAAGCGGTCGAATACGTTGTCCACCGACAGCGTCCAGGTCACCGGATGCTCGCGCAGCGCGTGCTGGAAGCGCACACCGGCATCGAACACCGAATACGAGGGTGCCTTGACGCTGCCATCCACCGTGGCCGCATTGGACGAGGCATAGCGCCAGCCGCCACTCACCGCCAGGCCGGCCACGAACGGCAGGGCAAAGTCCACGTGCACGGCCGCACGCACCTTGGGCACGTTGACCAGCTGCTGGCCGTCGTAGAACGCGGTGCCGGCATCGCGCGCGCGCGCCTGCAGCACGCTGGCGCTGGCGTTCAGCGCCAGCCGCTCGGTGACCTGGCCATTGGCGGTCAGCTCCAGCCCGGTGTGGGCCTGGGTGCCTTCCTGCACGAAGGTGAAGCCGGCATCGCTGGCGTCCGGCTTGGCGTATTGGAACGGCTGGGTGGTGCGGAACACCGCCGCGCCCAGCATCAGGCCGTCGGTGGCGGCGTACTTGACCCCCAGCTCGCGCTGGCGCGACTGCATGGCCGGCAGGAAGGTGCTGCCGTTGGAGGTCCAGAACGGCGCTTCCTGGCCCAGCGACAGGCCTTCCACGTAGCTGGCGTACACGTTCAGCTGTTCGGTGGCCTGCCACACCAGTGCGGTCTGCGGCAGGAACTGCGACAGCCGGCTGTGCCGTTCCGGGGTGCCGCGCTTGTCGTAGGCGCGCTCATCCAGGCGCACGTAGCGGCCGCCGGCCAGCCACTGCCAGTCATCGCCGACGTGCATGCGGTCCAGCGCGAACACCGCGCGCTGCCAGCTGTCCAGGCGCCGCGCGGACGGGCCCGGCTGCAGCGGCGAGGGATCGAACACGGGTACCTGCGCATCGCCGATGTTGGCCGTGCCCACGTACTCGTTGACGTTCTGGCGCTTGTCCACGGTGCGGTGGAACGCGCTCAGCCCCACCGACAGTTCGTGTTCCACCGCGCCGGTGCTGAAGCGGCCGCGCAGTTCGCCGCGTGCCTCCTCATTGCGGCGCACATCGTCGGGGCTGCGGTAATCGTAGATGTCGTAGTCGCCGTTGGGCGCGAAGTAGTTGCCCGGTACGCTGCCATCGGCGCAGCCAGCAGCGTAGTAGCAGCCGTACGCAAAGGCGACGTTGTCCTGGATCACCGAACGGCTGTGGCCCACCGACACGCGCGACTGCCAGGCCGGGCTGAAGTCGTAGGTATGCAGCGCGGTGAGGTTGGTGCTGTCGATGCCCACCGGCTGCTGCCACGGCTGGTGGCCCAGCATGAGGCTGCGGTCCACGCCGCGCGGCAGTTCGCTGCCGCCCAGCAGCTGGTAACCGGACGCCGAACGCTGCGCGCTGGTCTGGTAGTTGGCATCCACTTCCAGCTTGCCGTGTTCGCCGATCAGCCAGTCGGCGGCCAGCGAATAGAAGTTGCGGCGGCCGTCGGCATGCTCGATGTAGGACGAGGTGTCATCCCAGGCCGCGTTGAATCGCAGCCCGAAGCGCGGGGTAAGCCAACCGCCCAGGTCCACCGCCGCGTAGCGCGAGCCTTCCGAATCGGTGGCCAGGGTGATGTTGCGCACATCGGCGGGACGCTTGCCGACGTAGTTGATGATCCCGCCCGGTGCCATCACGCCAGCGGCCAACCCGGCCTCACCCTTGAGGATTTCCACCTGCTGCACGTTTTCCAGCGCCAGCCGCTGTTCGCCGGCGATGGACAGCCCGTTGAAGCGGTAGCCGGTGGCCGGGTCCAGCGCGAAACCGCGGATGGCGATGTTCTGGTAATAGCCCACCGGTGCGTAGCTGTCGCCCAGCGACGCGTCGTGCCGGGCCAGCTCGGACAGGGTGCGTACCTGCAGGCGGTCCAGCAAGGCGCTGTCGAGCACGTTGACCGAGGCCGGGGTGTTCTTCCAGTCGGCGCTGCCGAAGCTGCTCGAGGGCGCCAGCGGCGCGGCGGGCTTGCGCGCCTGTACGCGGATGCCGGCCAGGTCGGTGGGCGAGCGCACGCCTGCGGCGCTGTCGGCGTCACTGGCGTACAGCGGCAGGGCGGCGCAGAGGGCGGCGGTCAACAGCGTGAGGCGGTAGCAGCGGTTCATTCGATTCGTCATCAGCCAGAGGAGACGAAGCGACGGCGCGCAGGCGCACCAGCCCGCAATGGGGGATGCGCTCGCTGCTCAAGCTCCCTACGCCGGTGCAAACCGGATCAGGTTCCAAGGGACTCTCTCAGCCTGGCAACGCCAGGCACCCCCGCTTCAGTGGTTAGTTTCACACCAATCGGCCGCCGTTGCGACCCCGGTGGTTCAGGCAGCGGCGTGCAGGGCATCCAGCAGGGCCCGGCCCGGGCGGCTGGCGAACCAGTCGGCATGGCCCAGCAGGAACGTGTGGTACGCCACGTCGGCGTTGGCCGGGGAGCCGGTAACCCCTTGGAAGTACTCCACTTCCGAAAGGGCGAAGTCCAGGTGCACCACCGGCAGCAGGTCGGCCAGCAGGTGCACCTGGGCGGCCCCCAGCGGCCGTACCTGGCGGTAGCCGGTCAGCAGCGCCAGCGCGATATCGGCATGCGCCACCGGGCCATCGCCGCCTGCATCCAGCCAGGCGATGGCATTGCGCTCGATCGCGGTGGCCAGGTCGAACAGGGCACTGGTCGGCGAGGCCAGGCCGAAATCGAACACGGTGGCGATCGACGCCGTGGCGCCCTGCCCGTGCCAGAGCAGGTTGGAAACGTGCCAGTCGTTGTGTCCCCACAGCACCGGCTCGGCGGCCAGGCGCTCGCCCAGGGCCGCGTGCCAGGGCAGCACCGCGCGCTGCAGGTCGTGTTCCCACTGCTGGCGCGACAGGTAGCTGGCCAGCCCCGGTCGGTCGGGCAGCTCACGCTTCAGCAGTGAAAGCGGATCATGGGCGCGGATCAGGTCATCGCGCGCCACCAGCAGGTGCGTGCTGCGCTGGGGCGCGGGGTAGCTGGCCGATGCAAGGTGCAGGCGGGCCAGCATCGCCCCGGCAGTGCGCGCCTGCGCGGCATCGCCGAGCGGTGTCCAGGAGGGGCTGTCGCGATACAGGTCATGGCCATCACCCTGCGCGTGCAGTTCGTAGGTCCAGTCGCCATGGGCGATCGCGGTGGCGCCATCGCAGGCCTGCAGCACCTGCACGACCGGGAGTCCGGCAGCGGCCAGGTGCGCGATGAAACGGTGCTCTTCGGCCAGCACGTCGGCCGTGCGCACGCTGCGATGGTGGCGTTTGATGAAGCAGCGCCGTGGTCCGCACTCCACCAGCGCGGCCGCTGAAAACGGTCGCGGGCTGTGCCACACCACGTGGCAGTCGCCCTCAAGCGCCGGATGCTGCCCGCGCAGCCAGGCAAGTTCGGCGTCGTCGATTGCAGGCCAATCTGCGGCGACGTCATCGTTGTCCAGGCCTTGCACGCGGTGATCGGTGTTCGTCATTGAAACGGAAGTGTCGGCAAACAGGGCATGGATCGGTGACGCACCTTCAGAAGCGGTGGATCTTGATGTAATCGAACAGATCGGCGTCATTGTCCAGGCCAAGCTTGAGCATGGCATCGCCTTTCTGCCGGCTGATGGTGCTCACGCTCTTGTGCAGTTTCGCGGCGATTTCCTTCACGATAAGGCCGCTGCCCAGCAGGCGCAGGACTTCCACCTCACGGGGCGACAGCGCGCGCGCGCGATCGTCGCCCATGCCCTCCGTGCCGATCTTGTCGATGCGTTTTTTCAGGGTCCGGCTGACATACGGCTGGCCGCGGTGCACGGTCTGGATCGCCACCGGCAGTTCTTCCATCGACGAGGTCTTGTCGACCAGCCCGAGCACGCCGGTTCCAACCACCATGCGCAGGATCGCCAGGTTGTTGGAGACGCTCAGCATCAGCACCGGCAGGTCCGGATAGTGACGGCGGACCTGGCCGATCATGGCAAAACCGTCAGGCTGGCCGCCGCCGGGCATGGAGTAATCGGTGACCAGCACGTCGCACTCCTTGACCTTGAGCACGGCCAAAAGCTCATCCACGCTGCTGGCTTCGGCCACCACGTGGCCCACGCCACTGGATTCGATCACGGATTTGGTGCCGATGCGGACCACCGGGTGGTCGTCGGCGATGATTATGCGCAAGCTCATGGAATAGTATGGCCGTTAAGGCAGCGGCCCCTCGGGGCACGTCGCGGTGGGCGGATCACTCCTGGGAGAACTGACAGCATGCGTACCTCGGTTGTCCGCTGGCTGGTCGTGCTGGGCCTGGTGATCGCGCTGGGCGCCATCGCGGCTCCGGCGCCTGCACCGTCGCTGTCACCGCGCCAGGCTGAATGGATCGACCGGAACCCTACCATCTTACTGGGGCTGTACGACAGCGGCTGGCCACCATTCGAATTCATGCACAACGGCCGCCCCGACGGACTCGGCTACGACTACCTGATGTTGTTGACCCGGCAGCTCGGCGTGCGGGTGAAGGTGCGGGTGTATCGCGATTGGGCAGACGTGCTGGATGCGGCATGCCGGGGCGAGGTCGACGTGGTGATGAACATCACCCTCACCCCGGACCGCACCCGCTGCATGGTCTACACCGGCTCCTACGCCGACGCGCCGTTGGCCCTGGTGGGCCGGGTGGGCGATACCCGGACCTCAAGCGACCCGGACCTGGCCGGGCTGCGCGTGGTCACCGAGCAGGAATTCCTCACCAGCAACCAGGTGCGTTCACGCTTCCCCGCCGCCCGCCAGGTGACTGCGCCCAATACCCGGGCCGCGCTGGCGATGGTGGCCCAGGGCAAGGCCGATGTGTACATCGGCAATGCGCACGTCGCCAGCACCCTGATCCGCGAGCAGGACATTGACGGTATCGCCCTGCTGCGGCCCAGCGACCTGCCGCCCGAGCGCCTCCACTTCGGCGTGCCCAATGCCCGCCAGCCGCTGGCCGAAGCGCTCGACAGCGCGCTGTCCACCGTGACCGCCGCGCAGCGCGAGGCGCTGTACAAGCGCTGGCTGCCGCCACTGCAGTGGTCGGCGCAGTCGCGGCTGATCCTGGGCGAGGCCGAACGCCGCATCCTGGCCACCCCGTTGCGCATGGGCTATGCGCCGAACGGGGCGCCGCTGTCGTTCATCGATGCGGCCGGCGAACCCAGCGGGGTGGCCGGCGATTACCTGCGCCAGCTGCGCATGGTCGGGGCACAGTTGAACCGCGTGCCCGCGCACGACTGGTTCGAGGTGCGCGAGCAGATGCGCCGCGGCGATGTCGATGTGGTGATGGGCATGCCGAACGATGCGCATTACCTGGGCGATGACTGGGTCTTCAGCCAGCCCTTCATCAGCGTGCCCAACGTGATCGTCACCCCGAACAACAGCCGTTCGGTACTGGGGCTGGGCGACCTGGACGGGCGCAGCATCCTGCTCTCCGACCCCGAGCGCCTGCGCGGCTACATCCTCCAGTACGCGCCCAAGGCGCGCATCGTGCCGGCGCGCGGCGTGGAGCAGGCACTGTCGCGACTGGCCAATGGCGACGCCGATGCCTACGTGGGCAACCTGGCGATGGTCGACCGCGTGGTTCGCGAGGTGTATCCGGCCAAGCTGCACGTGGCCGCGCCGGCGGGCTTCAGCGACCAGCTGTCGCTGGCCGTCAAACGCCAGTACGCGCCGCTGGCCACCACCTTCGACCGGGTACTGGCCAACCTCACCCCACGCGAGCACGCCGCCATCCGGGGCGACTGGCTGCTGGCCGAATACCGCACCGGGCTGGACTGGCGCTCGGTCGCGCGCTGGGCGGTGCCGCTGTCGCTGGTGCTGCTCACCGGCATCATCGTGCATGGCTGGGGCTACTGGCGGCTGCGCCGCGAGGTCGGCATGCGGCGCCGGCTGGAACAGCGGCTGGTGGAAGTGACCGACAACCTGCCGGCGATCGTCTACCAGGCGCGCCGTGACAGCGATGGCCGGGTAACGTTCCCCTACATCACCGGCGACCTGCAGTCGATGTTCGGGGTCAGCACCGCCGAAGTGGTCGCTGATGAAACCCGCCTGGTCGACCAGATCGACCCGCGCGACCGCGAGGCGGTCAACCGCGCGCTGCACGACGCCGCGCGCGATTTCTCCGCGCTGGACATGGAGTTCCGCACCAGCCCGCACGGCGCGGTGCGCTGGGTGCGTACCCGCGCACTGCCGTATGCCGCCGAACACGGCGTGGTGCTGTGGAGCGGTTACTGGGTGGATGTGACCGAAGCGCGCGCACAGGCCGATGCGTTGGCCGCCGCCAAGTCCGACGCCGAACGGGCCACCGCGGCCAAATCCAACTTCCTGGCCACCATGAGCCACGAAATCCGCACGCCGATGAGTGGCGTGCTGGGCATGGTTGAAGCGCTGTCGCATACCGACCTGGATGGCGAGCAGCGGCGCATCATCGCGGTCATCGAGGATTCGGCGCAGATGCTGCGGCAGATCCTGGATGACATCCTCGACTACTCGCGCATCGAAGCCGGCGCGTTGCCGCTGGAACCGCAGCCGGTAATGCTGCGCAGCCTGCTCGACAACGTGCAGCAGCTGCTGTCGCCACAGGCCTCCAGCAAGAACCTTTCGCTCAGCCTGGAGGTCGATCCCGCCGTCGCCCACCAGCACCTGGTCGATGGCATGCGGCTGCGCCAGATCGTGTTCAACCTGCTCAGCAACGCCATCAAGTTTACCAACGAAGGCGCGGTGACCATCTCATTGAGCGTGGAGCGCGATGATGAGATGGCGCAGGCGTTGCGGCTGACGGTGGCCGACACCGGTATCGGCATTTCACCCGAGCAGCGCGAGCGGCTGTTCAAACCGTTTGCCCAGGCCGATGTGGCGATCACCCGCCACTACGGGGGCACCGGGTTGGGCCTGAGCATCTGCCAGCGCCTGGTGGGGTTGATGCGCGGGCGACTGGAGATGCACAGCGTGCCGGGCGAGGGCACGCGCGTGGAGGTGCTGTTGAGCCTGCCGCTGGTGCCCGGCGAGGAAACCGTGCGTGACGAGCAGCGCCCCGGCGGCGACGTCGACCCGCTGCCGCCGGGCCAGGCACGGCGCCGGGTGCTGGTGGTGGAAGACCATCCCACCAACCAGGCCCTGATGCGCTGGCGGCTGCAGCAGCTGGGGCTGCAGCATGAGCTGGCGGTGGATGGCGAAGCCGCGCTGGCGTTGCTGGCATCCTCGCATTTCGACCTGGTCATCACCGATTGCCGCATGCCGGTGATGGACGGCTACACGCTGACCCGGCGCATCCGCGAGCGCGAACGTGGCAGGGGCCAGCGCATGCCGGTGCTGGCGCTCACCGCCAGCGCGCTGGCCGAAGACGTGCAGCGCTGCCGCGAAGCCGGCATGGATGACCTGCTGGCCAAGCCGGTGGCGCTGGCCACGCTGCGCCAGGCGCTGCGCCGCTGGCTGCCCTCGGACGACGCGGACGACGCCGCGCGCGAAGCTACGCCGCCGGTGGAAGCCGCGCCTGCGGCGGCGCCCACGCGCGCGGCGATCGTGCGCCGCTTCGGTTCCGAACACGTGGCCACGGTGCTGA
This sequence comes from Stenotrophomonas sp. Steno-Z4, assembly GCF_056393145.1. Lineage (NCBI taxonomy): Bacteria > Pseudomonadati > Pseudomonadota > Gammaproteobacteria > Lysobacterales > Lysobacteraceae > Stenotrophomonas > Stenotrophomonas sp. Steno-Z4. The sequence continues at coordinate 296,958 of NZ_JBWJPC010000002.1, forward strand.
TCGACAGCATGCGCCAGGCCACCGCCGACGACCTGCAGCGCGGCTGGGAAGCGCGCGACATGGGCGACAGCAACACCGCGGTGGAGGTGCTGCATCGCATTGTCGGTGGGCTGGGCACGCTGGGCGCCGAAGCACTGGCCACCCAGGCGCGCGACCTGATGCAGCGGATTCCAGAACACGGCCTGGCGGCCAGCGCCGACGACATCCGCGCGTTCGAGGACGCCTTGCAGGTGTACCTGGCCAGCCTGGACGAATCGTAGGGACACCCCATGGGTGTCCGCGCGGTGCCTGATCAAAGCGCAGACACCCACGGGGTGTCGCTACGGCTGTTCCTTCAGGTATTCGATGACCAGCCGCCGGCGCTCCGGATCCGCCGTCGCATTGACCATCCTGGAGCCCGGCACCACGGTGGCCGGTGAGCGCAGGAACGCGTCCAGGGTCTGCTCGGTCCAGACCAGGTCGGCGCGCTGCATCGCAGGCGAGTAGGGATAGCCGGCCACGCTGCCCGCGCGGCGCCCCAGCACACCGTGCAGGTTGGGACCGAAGCGGTGCACGCCGCCGGCAGTGACCGTGTGGCAGCCACCGCAGATCGCGAACGCACGCTGGCGTTCCTGCTGCCGCGCCTGCTCGGGCGTCTGCGGCGTACGTGCGCACGCGCCCAGCAGCAGGCAGCACAGCAGCACCAGCAACCGGCGCGGCAGCCGCATCACATCGCCGGGTAGTTCGGCCCGCCGCCACCTTGCGGAGTAACCCACACGATGTTCTGGGTGGGGTCCTTGATGTCGCAGGTCTTGCAGTGCACGCAGTTCTGCGCGTTGATCTGCAGCTGCTCGTGGCCTTCGCTGCCGACGAATTCGTACACCCCGGCCGGGCAGTAGCGCGCTTCCGGCCCGGCGTACTCGGCCAGGTTGACCCGCACCGGCACGCTCGCGTCCTTGAGGGTCAGGTGCGAAGGCTGGTCTTCTTCGTGGTTGGTGCTGCTCAGGAACACCGAGCTGAGCCGGTCGAAGGTGAGCACGTTGTCCGGCTTGGGGTACACGATCCTGGTGTGCTGCGATGCCGGTTCCAGGCACTCGTGGTCGGCCTTGCTGTGGCGCAGCGTCCACGGCGGGTTGCGGATGCCCAGCTTGGGCAGCAGCCACTGCTCGATACCGGTCATCAGCGTGGCCACGCTGCGGCCCTTCTTGAACCACTGCTTGAAGTTCTTGGACTGCTTCAGCTCATCGTGCAACCAGCTGCTTTCGAACGCGGCCGGGTAGGCGCTGAGCTCGTCGCGCTGGCGATCGGCCGCCAGCGCGTCGAAGGCGGCATCGGCGGCCAGCATGCCGGTCTTGATCGCCGCGTGGCTGCCCTTGATCCGGCTGGCATTGAGGTAGCCGGCTTCGCAGCCGACCAGCGCGCCGCCGGGGAACACGGTCTTGGGCAGGGACAACAGGCCACCGGCGGTGATCGCACGCGCGCCGTAGGCGATGCGCTTGCCGCCTTCAAGGTGCTTGCGGATCGACGGGTGCGTCTTGAAGCGCTGGAACTCCTCGAACGGGCTCATCCACGGGTTGCGGTAATCCAGCCCGACCACGAAGCCCACTGCGACCTTGCCGCCGTCGGCGTGGTACAGGAACGAACCACCGTAGGTATCGCTGTCCAGCGGCCAGCCGGCGGTGTGCACCACCAGGCCCGGCTCATGCTTGGCCGGGTCGATCTGCCACAGCTCCTTGATGCCGATCCCGTACGCCTGCGGGTCCTTGCCGGCGTCGAGCTGGAAGCGGGCGATCAGCTGGCGGCCCAGGTGGCCGCGCGAGCCTTCGGCGAAGATCGTGTACTTGGCATGCAGTTCCATGCCGCGTTCGAAGTTGGGTCCGTGCGAGCCATCCTTGCGGATGCCCATGTCGCCGGTGGCCACGCCCATCACCGCGCCGTTCTCGTCGTACAGCACTTCGGCGGCGGCAAAGCCGGGGAAGATCGCCACTTCCAGCGCTTCGGCCTGCTGCGCCAGCCAGCGGGTGACCTCGCCCAGGCTGATGATGTAGTTGCCTTCGTTGTGGAAGCACTCCGGCAGCAGCGCATGCGGCGTGCTGCGCGCGCCCTCCGGGCTGAGGAACAGGAATTCGTCGCGGGTGACCTTCTGCTTCAGCGGCGCGCCGCGTTCGGCCCAGTCCGGGAACAGTTCGGTCAGCGCGCGGGTATCCATGATCGCGCCGGAGAGGATGTGCGCGCCGGGTTCGGAGCCCTTTTCCAGCACGCACACCGACAGCTCGCGGCCGGCCTCGATGGCGCGCTGGCGCAGGCGGATCGCGGTGGCCAGGCCGGCAGGGCCGGCGCCGACGATCACCACGTCGAATTCCATGGCTTCACGCGGGGGCAGGGCAGTGGTCTCTTCGCTCATGGGGGTGCGTAACTCGTGGGTAGTGCCGTCCCGGCCGGAGCCGGCGGCGGTTGCCTGGGAATCGCGCGCGACGTGTCACTGCGCAATGCTGGATCAAGCCATCAGGGTAGCGGCACGCGGCGTTTCCGCCTAGTTCGCCGACATTCGCTGTCATATGGTGCGCCGCATCAATCCAGCACGGGCGGTGATCGTACGGGGATTGCGGGCAGCACGTGGGTCGGCCGCGCGGCGGCCGTCAGCTCGCGGCCCCGAACGCCGCGTGATACTCCACCTCTGCATCTGGACACCCGCCGTGCAGCTGCAGCGCCTGGAAATACGCCGCCGGCACCCCGGGGAACCGCAGGCGCGGTTCGGCCCGGAACCCGAACCGGCCGTAATACGCCGGATCCCCCAGCAGCACGCAACCGGCCGCACCACGCGCCCGCAGCGCCTCCACTGCTGCCCGCATCAACGCGCTCCCCACACCCTGCCCCTGCCGCCCCGGTGCCACCGAAATCGGCCCCAGCCCATACCAGCCCGGGCTGCCATCACTGAGCTGCACCTTTGACAGCGCCACATGCCCGACGATGCCATCGGCGTCTTCGGCCACCAGGGAGACCGCCAGCGCACCGGCACGGCGCAGCGCATCCACGATGTACTGCTCGGTGTGGCTGCTGTGCGGCGCATCGACGAACGCTGCGCGGGTGAGGGCATGAATGGCGTCGGCCTCGCCGGGACGCTCGCTGCGGATCTGCATGGGCGGAGATCTCTGCGGGAGGAGGTCGCCATTGTACCGGCGTGGTGCGGCGTCCCTTGGCCGGTCCCGGGCCAGGCATCACAATGGAGGTCCTGCTACTGCCCCCGATGTCGCCGCCCATGGCCCTCAATCCGTACGATCTGTTCGATGTCCGCTCGCTGCTCACCGAAGAGGAGCGCGCAGTGCAGGCCACGGTGGCGCGTTTCACCGACGAACGCGTGCTGCCGATCATCGGCGACGCGTTTGACGAGGGCCGCTTCCCGGATGAACTCATTCCCGAAATCGCCTCGCTTGGCCTGCTCGGCTCCAGCCTGCCGGAACAATACGGCGGTGGCGGCCTCAACGCGGTCAGCTACGGCCTGATCTGCCAGGAACTGGAACGCGGTGACTCGGGCCTGCGCAGTTTCGTTTCGGTGCAGAGCTCGCTGTGCATGTACCCGATCTTCGCCTACGGCAGCGAAGAACAGCGCCTGCGCTGGTTGCCGGACATGGCGGCCGGCCGGGTGATCGGCTGCTTCGGCCTGACCGAAGCCCACGGCGGTTCCGACCCGGCCGCGATGAAGACCCGCGCGGTGCGCGATGGCGGCGACTGGGTGATCAACGGCAGCAAGATGTGGATCACCAGCGGCCCGGTGGCCGATATCGCCATCGTCTGGGCGCATACCGAAGACGGCATCCAGGGGTTCGTGCTGGAAAAGGGCATGGCCGGGTTCACCACCCAGGAAATCAAGCACAAGATGAGCCTGCGCGCCTCGCTCACCGGCGCGCTGTTCTTCGACAACGTGCGCGTGCCCGAGCGCAACCGGCTGCCCAACGTGCAGGGCCTGAAAGGCCCGCTGGGCTGCCTCAACCAGGCCCGCTACGGCATCAGCTGGGGCCCGATCGGCGCGGCCGTGGCCTGCCTGGACGAGGCGTTGAACTACACCAAGGAACGCGTGTTGTTCGGGCGCCCGGTGGCGGCTACCCAGAGTGCCCAGATCAAACTCGCCGACATGGCCCGGCGCATCACCACCGCGCAGCTGCTGTCACTGCAGCTGGGGCGGTTGAAGGATGCCGGCCAGTTGCAGCCGCAGCAGGTCAGCCTGGCCAAGTGGAACAACTGCCGCATGGCGATCGACATCGCCCGGGAGTGCCGCGACCTGCTCGGCGGCGCTGGCATCACCACCGAACACGTGGCGATCCGGCATGCGCTGAACCTGGAATCGGTGATCACCTACGAGGGCACCGAAACCGTGCACCAGCTGGTGATCGGGCGCGAGTTGACGGGGATCAACGCGTTCTGATGCACCGCGATGGACACGCATGGCGTGTCCCTACGAATCCGCGCGACCAAGGGTCGTAGTGACACGCCATGCGTGTCAGCGCCATGATCCTGCGCAGGTAACCCACGCAGCGCGCCATTACGCGCCGCCGACAAACCCGCTCTGGCGCCACGCTTCGTACATCACCACGGCGACCGTGTTGGACAGGTTGAGGCTGCGGTTGTCCGGCTGCATCGGCAGGCGCAGGCGGCGGCCGTGCGGCAACGCATCCAGCACGTCCTGCGGCAGGCCACGGGTTTCCGGGCCGAACAGAAACGCATCGCCGTCTTCGAACTGCTGGGTGTCATAACGCACGCTGCCGCGGATACTCAGGGCGAACAGGCGCTTGGGCGCGATCACCTGCAGGGCGGTATCCAGGTCCGGATGCACCTGCAGTCGAGCGTATTCGTGGTAATCCAGGCCGGCGCGCTTGAGCTGCTTGTCGCTCAGGTCGAAACCGAGCGGCTCGATCAGGTGCAGTCGCGCGCCGGTGTTGGCGCAGAGCCGGATCACATTGCCGGTATTCGGGGGAATTTCCGGCTGGAACAACACAACATGGAACGTAGGGTTGGCGGTCATTCGTGCATTTTACGCCGCGACCCCCTGGCAGGTATCGACCGTCGGTCGATACCTGCGGTTACGGACGAACCAGGACCGATGCGGTTTCAACCGCGAAGGCCTGCAGATCGTTCGGCGACGGGCGCACCTGCAGGGTCGGCAGGTTGATGATCACATCGCGGGCGATCGTGCCGGCGGCCGAGGCCAGGGCACCCATGTAATCGGTGCTGCGGGTGTCCTGCTCGGCAGCCAGGGCTTCGCGCTGTTCGGCGGTCGGGCGGACCTCAACGGCGGCCAGGGTGGTGACGCGCTGGCTGCTGGCCAGTTCGGCACGGTATTCGGCGATCTGGCCGGCGGTCGGACGGACTTCCACCATCGCCAGGGTCGGGATGCTGCTGGTGCGTTCGACTTCAGCCTGGGCCAGCTGGTCGGCGGCGGGGCGGACCTGCACGGTCGGCAGGGTGGTGATGGCGGAAGCGGCATGCACGTTCGAAACAAACGCGGAGCCGGCAGCGAGGGCGATGGCAATTGCGATGGTCTTGGTGTTCATGACGGGGCCTGTTTAGTGTTGGTGAGCAGTGGTGTGGTAGTAAGGTAGTACACCGAATCTGGGAGTGCAAGAGAAATTTCCAGATTCCGTGTTGTGTTCAGCGATCAGTCAGCTTTGGTTTGATCGCGTCCTTTCCGCACTTGGGTATAAGCAGGCCCCGTGCCAACTTTTAGTTGTTGATTTGAAAGGGTTTTGTCGGATGCACAGAGTGTCCGCTGTCCGGACACCTGTCCGATCCAAGGCTGCGCGACTGTCCGGACAGGGGTTCAGGTGGCGGCAGAAGGCGCCGTGGCGGTCAGCGGCGCGCCCGGAAAGTTCCCTGACAAAGGGAGTGACTGTTGGCCGATGCCTTTACCCGTAGTCCCGGGCTAGCATCCCCCTTCACTTTCATGACCAAGGAAACGGAATGACCTCCCAACTTCGACCGCGTGCCGCGCTGCTGGCTGTAGCGCTTTCCGCCGCCCTGGGCAGCTTCGCCCCGGCCCCGGTGATGGCAAGGCCGGCACAGGTCGCCAAGGTCGACATTCCGTTTGAAGAGTTCACCCTGCCCAACGGCCTGCGCGTGGTGGTGCACACCGACCGCAAGGCGCCGATCGTGGCGGTGAACATCTGGTACCACGTGGGCAGCAAGGACGAACCGGCCGGCCGCACCGGCTTTGCGCACCTGTTCGAACACCTGATGTTCCAGGGCAGCGAAAACCACGCCGGCGAATACTTCGAACCGTTCAAGCAGGTCGGCGTGACCGGCCAGAACGGCACCACCAACACCGACCGCACCAACTACTTCGAGAACGTCCCCACCACCGCGCTGGACATGGCGCTGTGGATGGAATCGGACCGCATGGGCCACCTGCTCGGCGCGATCGACCAGGCTGCGCTCGACGAACAGCGCGGCGTGGTGCAGAACGAAAAGCGCCAGGGCGAGAACCAGCCTTACGGGCAGGTGTGGGACAAGCTCACCCGCTCCATGTACCCCGAAGGCCACCCGTACCACCACGGCGTGATCGGGTCGATGAACGACCTCAACGCGGCCTCGCTGGACGACGTCAAGAACTGGTTCCGCACCTGGTACGGCCCCAACAACGCGGTGCTGGTGCTGGCCGGTGATATCGACGTGGCCACCGCCAAGGAAAAGGTCGCCCGTTACTTCGGCGACATCCCGGCCGGCCCGAGCATGGCCCAGCCGGCGGTCAACGTGGCCAAGCGCGAGAAGTCCACGCGCGAAACCATGACCGACAAGGTGCCGCAGGCGCGCATCTACCGCGTCTGGAACGTCGCCCAGACCGGCACCACCGACATCGACCAGCTGCAGCTGTTCGCGCAGGTGTTGGGCGGCGCCAAGTCCTCGCGCCTGGACCAGCGCCTGCTGCACCAGGACAAGCTGGTGGACAACATCAGCGCCGGTGCTTACACCTCGCAGCTGGGGTCCAACTTCGTGATCATGGCCACCGTCAAGCAGGGCGTGGACCCGGCCAAGGTCGAAGCGATCATCGATGAGGAAGTGCGCCGCCTGGTCAAGGACGGCCCCACCGCCGATGAGCTGAGCCGCGGCAAGACCGCGTTCCGCGCCGGCTTCATCCGTGGCATCGAACGCATCGGCGGGTTCGGCGGCAAGGCCGACGCGCTGGCCGAGTGCGCCGTGTTCGAAGGCGACCCGGGCTGCTTCCGCCGTTCGCTGGCCAACATCGACGCCGCCAGCGCCGCCGACGTGCGCGCGGCCGGTGCCAAGTGGCTGGGCGCGGGCGACCACACCCTGGTGGTGGAACCGGGCGCGCGCGTGGCGCTGCCGGAACTGCCGTCGGCCACCCCCAAGCCGTTCACCGTGCCGGGCGTGGACCCCAGGTTCAGCACCGGCCCGACCGTGGTGGACCGCAGCACCGGCGTGCCGCAGACCAAGAGCTTCCCGGAACTGAAGTTCCCGCAGCTGCACCGCGCCACGCTGAAGAACGGCACGCAGGTGATCCTGGCCGAGCGCCATGACATTCCGGTGGTGCAGTTCAGCTATGAATTCCCCGGTGGTTTCACCGCCGACCAGGGCCGCAAGTCCGGCACCGCCAACTTCACCATGGACCTGATGGGCGAGGGCGCCGGCAAGCTGGGCGCACTGCCGTTCGCCGATGCGGCCGACGCACTGGGCGCCAGCCTGGGTGCATCGGCCACCCTGGACAGCGCCGCCGTGTACCTGTCGGCGCTGAAGGAAAACCTGGCCCCGTCGCTGGCCCTGTACGCGGACATGCTGCGCCAGCCGCGCTTCGACCAGGCCGAGATCGACCGGGTCAAGGCCACCTGGATCGCCGGCATCCAGCAGGAGAAGGTCAACCCGAACGCCTCGGCCATGCGGGTGCTGCCCACCCTGCTGTATGGGGCTGGCCATCCGTACGCCATTCCGTTCACCGGCAGCGGCAACGAAGCCGACATCCAGTCGCTGACCCGCGCCGACCTGGTCGACTTCCACCGCGATTGGCTGCGCCCGGAGCAGGGCACCCTGATCGTGGTCGGTGACACCACCCTGAAGGAAATCGTGCCGCTGCTGGAGCGCCAGCTTGGCGACTGGAAGAGCAGCACCCCGGCGCCGCAGGCCAAGGCGCCGGTGGATGTCGCGCGCCCGGCCAAGGCCCGCGTGTACTTGATCGACCAGCCCGGCGCGGTGCAGGCCAACCTGTTCGCCGGCCAGGTGGTGCCCTCCACCATGGACGCCGGTGCCACGCGCTTCGACATCGCCAACGGCGTGCTCGGCGGCGACTTCACCTCTCGCCTGAACATGAACCTGCGCGAGGAGAAGCACTGGTCCTACGGTGCCCGCACCATGGCCAGCAGCACCCTGGGCCAGCGCCCGTGGATGGCCGTGGCCCCGGTCCAGATCGACAAGACCGCCGAGGCGATGAAGGAGATGCAGAAGGAAATCGCCGATTTCGCCTCCGGTGCCGAAACCATCACGCCGGCCGAGGTTACCCGCATCCGCAACATCCAGAACCTGAGCCTGCCGGGCGCCTACGAGACCGCCAGCGCGGTGATGGGCACCATCAGCGGCATCGTCCGCTACCAGCGCCCGGACGACTACGTGTTCAAGCGCAAGGCCGAGATCGAAGCGATGACCCCGGCCCAGGTGCAGCAGGCCGCCGCCACGCTGGATCCAAAAACCCTGACCTGGGTGGTGGTGGGCGACCTGAAGCAGACCGAAGCCCCGGTGCGCGCGCTGAACCTGGGCGAGGTGACCATCATCGATGCCGATGGCAAGCCGGTGAAATAAGGGCGCCGGGCCCGGCCTGGCCATACCCCCGTAGCGCCGGGTCCTGCCCGGCTGCCCGGGGGCTGTGCACCCGCGATTCAGCCTGTTCAGGCAGAATCGCCCCAATGACCTTCACGAGCGTCCCCACCATGCGCCTTCTGCTGCTTTCCGTTCTGACCCTCAGCGCCACTGCCTGCACCTGGGTGCCGATCGAACCGGTGGGCAAGACCGTCCGCGTGCTGCCGTCCGGCCCGGTGCCCACCGGCTGCGTCACCAAGGGCGAGGTGGTGGTCACCGTGAAGGACAAGGTCGGCTTCTACAACCGCAACCCGCTGCGGGTGCAGGAAGAGCTGGAAACCCTGGCCCGCAACGAGGCCCCCAGCGCCGGCGCGAATGCGGTCCAGGCGTCGGGCCTGCCGGCGGATGGCAGCCAGCGTTTTGCCGCCTTCCAGTGCCCGCCACGCTGAACCCGTCAGGTCCGGGCCGGAACCATACGCCCGGACGTGAATTCGTAAAGGTGCGGTGAAGGCGCAGGGGGCTTACAATAGCGCCCCCTTTGCCTGAGCCTTGGCGCTAACTGATGCTCTTCAAGAATGTATCGATCGCCGGCCTGGCGCACATCGACGCGCCGCACACGCTGACGTCCAAGGAAATCAACGAACGTCTGCAGCCGACGCTGGATCGCCTGGGCATCCGTACCGACGTGCTGGGCGATATCGCCGGCATCCACGCCCGCCGCCTGTGGGACGCGGACATGCTCGCCTCCGACGCCGCGACCCTGGCTGCCCGCAAGGCGCTGGACGACGCCGGCATCGGCGCTGACAAGATCGGCCTGCTGGTCAACACCTCGGTCAGCCGCGACTACCTGGAGCCGTCCACGGCCAGCATCGTCTCGGGCAACCTGGGCGTCAGCGACCAGTGCATGACCTTCGACGTCGCCAACGCCTGCCTGGCCTTCATCAACGGCATGGACATCGCCGCCCGCATGCTTGAACGCGGCGAGATCGACTATGCGCTGATCGTCGATGGCGAAACCGCCAACCTCGTCTACGAGAAGACCCTCGAGCGCATGGCCCTGCCGGGCGTGACCGCCGACGACTTCCGCAACGAGATGGCCGCCCTGACCCTGGGCTGTGGCGCTGCCGCCATGGTCATGGCACGCACCGAACTGGTGCCCGACGCGCCGCGCTACCGCGGTGGCGTGACCCGTTCGGCCACCGAGTGGAACCAGCTGTGCCGCGGCAACCTGGACCGCATGGTCACCGACACCCGCATGCTGCTGATCGAAGGCATCAAGCTGGCCCAGAAGACCTTCGTGGCCGCCCGCGAAGCACTGGGCTGGGCAGTGGAGGAACTGGACCAGTTCGTCATCCACCAGGTCAGCCAGCCGCACACCGCCGCCTTCATCAAGAACTTCGGCATCGACCCGAAGAAGGTGATGACCATCTTCGGTGAGCACGGCAACATCGGTCCGGCCTCGGTGCCGATCGTGCTGAGCAAGCTCAAGGAGCTGGGCCGCCTGAAGAAGGGCGACCGCATCGCGCTGCTCGGCATCGGTTCGGGCCTGAACTGCTCGATGGCCGAAGTGGTCTGGTAAACCGCCACTTCAGCGCCGCCGCGCGGTTCTTCCCATACTCGAGGGCCGGTTCTACCGGCCCTTTCCACAGGTGCGCTTCCATGCCCAAGCTTCCCGGTTATCCCGCCCATCCGCAGCGCTTCGAAGTCCGCCCCGGCCTGACGATGGGCTACCTCGACGAAGGCCCGCGCGATGGCGAGGTGGTGGTGATGGTCCACGGCAATCCGTCGTGGAGCTACTACTGGCGCACGCTGGTGGCCGGGCTGTCGGACCGCTACCGCTGCATCGTGCCCGACCACATCGGCATGGGCCTGTCGGACAAGCCCGATGACGCGCACTACGAGTACACCCTGCAGTCGCGCGTGGACGACCTGGACGCGCTGCTGGCGCACCTGGGCATCACCGGCCCGGTCACCCTGGCCGTGCACGACTGGGGCGGCATGATCGGCTTTGGCTGGGCGCTGTCGCACCATGCGCAGGTCAAGCGCCTGGTGGTGCTCAACACCGCCGCCTTCCCGATGCCGGCGGCCAAGCAGATGCCGTGGCAGATCGCGCTGGGCCGGCACTGGAAGATCGGCGAGTGGATCATCCGCACCTTCAACGCGTTCTCGTCCGGTGCCTCGTGGCTGGGCGTGGAGCGGAAGATGCCGGCGGACGTGCGCCGTGCCTATGTGTCGCCGTACAACAGCTACGCCAACCGGATCAGCACCATCCGCTTCATGCAGGACATTCCGCTGAGCCCGGCCGACAAGGCCTGGTCGCTGCTGGAACGCGCCGGCAAGGCGCTGCCGTCGTTTGCCGACCGCCCGGCCTTCATCGGCTGGGGCCTGCGCGATTTCGTGTTCGACCACCACTTCCTGGCAGGCTTCCAGGCGGCGCTGCCGCAGGCGCAGGTGCACGCGTTCGAGGACGCCGGGCATTACGTGCTGGAAGACAAGCACGAGGTGCTGGTGCCTCAGATCCGCGCGTTCCTGGACCGGAACCCGATTTGACGGGCGTGACGACCAACGGTCGTCACCTACCGAGGGTTGGCGTGGCGGGTGCAGGCGGTAGGTGACGACCGTTGGTCGTCACGCGCACGGGTCATGCCGCGTCGGGGTGGTCCGCGCCATCCCGCCAGGCCCAGCTCTCCAGGCTCAGCGCCGGCAGCCCATGGATCGCCCGCGCCTTGTCGCACTGCGGGCTGGCCTTGCCGAACTCCCACGACGCATCCACCTCGCGGCACACGCTGGGGCGGTTGGGGTGGATGCTGCAGCGTGAATACACCCCGATCTCCGCATCCAGCGCCACGCAGCGCACGGGCTTGGAATGGGTGCCGCGCATGCACAGGCGGTGCGGGTCGAGCGGCTCGGTCAGCTGGTGCGGCACGCCGCCGGGGGTGACCTCGTCCGATTCCATCCAGTGGAAGGCCACGCGGTACTGGGTGCAGCAGGCGCCGCACGTCATGCAGGGATGGGACATGGGCGTGCCGCCTCGGGCGGCAGGGGGATGGAAAGGCGAAGGGGGCGAATTTTCCACGCCTGCGGCCGCCGCGCAAGAATTTTCTGCAGCGGCGACAATGAACGGATGAACAGCCCGATCAACATCGCCGCGCGCCTGCCCGAACTGGCCCGCGAACGCCCCGACCAGATCGCCATCCGCTGCCCCGGCCGGCCCGGCCCCGGCGGCATGGCGCGCTATGACGTGACCCTCGATTACCGCACCCTGGACGCCCGCAGCGACGCCATGGCCGCCGGCCTGGCGGCCTACGGCATCGGCCGCGGCGTGCGCGCGGTGGTGATGGTGCGGCCCTCCCCGGAGTTCTTCCTGCTGATGTTCGCGCTGTTCAAGAACGGCGCGGTGCCGGTACTGGTTGACCCGGGCATCGACAAGCGCGCGCTGAAGCAGTGCCTGGACGAGGCCCAGCCGGAAGCCTTCATCGGCATCGGCCTGGCCCACGTGGCACGGCTGGTGCTGCGCTGGTGCCCGTCCGCCACGCGCCTGGTCACGGTCGGCCGCCGCTGGGGCTGGGGCGGCACCACCCTGGACCAGCTGGAAGCGCAGGGCGCACGCCAGCCGCAGCCGATGGCCGCCACCGATGGCGAGGATGTCGCCGCCATCCTGTTCACCAGCGGCTCCACCGGCGTGCCCAAGGGCGTGGTCTACCGCCACCGCCATTTCGTCGGCCAGGTGGACCTGCTGCGCTCGGCATTCGGCATGGAGGCCGGCGGGGTCGACCTGCCCACCTTCCCGCCGTTCGCGTTGTTCGACCCGGCGCTGGGGCTGACCTCGGTCATTCCGGACATGGACCCGACCCGCCCGGCCAAGGCCGACCCGCGCAGGCTGCACGACGCCATCGCCCGCTTCGGCGTGACCCAGCTGTTCGGCTCGCCCGCACTGATCCGGGTGCTGGCCGACCACGGCCAGCCGCTGCCCGGCGTGCGCCGGGTGACCTCGGCCGGCGCGCCGGTGCCGCCGGACGTGGTGGCCCGCATCCGCCGCCTGCTGCCCGACGATGCCCAGTTCTGGACCCCCTATGGCGCCACCGAGTGCCTGCCGGTGGCGGTGATCGAAGGCCGCGAGCTGGAAAGCACCCGCCAGGCCACCGAGGCCGGCGCCGGCACCTGCGTGGGCCGCGTGGTGGCGCCCAACGAAGTGCGCATCATCGCCATCGACGACGCCCCGCTGCCGCACTGGTCGCAGGCGCGCGAAGTGGCCCAGGGCGTGGTGGGTGAAATCACCGTGGCCGGCCCGACCGCCACCGACAGCTACTTCAACCGCCCGCAGGCCACCGCCGCGGCCAAGATCACCGAAACGCGCGCCGACGGCAGCAGCCGCGTGGTGCACCGCATGGGCGATGTCGGTTACTTCGATGCCGACGGCCGGTTGTGGTTCTGCGGGCGCAAGACCCAGCGCCTGGAGACCGCACACGGCCCGCTGTATACCGAACAGGTGGAGCCGGTATTCAACGCACTCGACGGCATCGCGCGGACCGCGCTGGTCGGCGTGGGCCCCGCTGGCCGGCAGCTGCCGGTGCTCTGCTATGAACTGCAGCCGGGCAGCGCCGATTCGCCGGCCCTGCAGCAGCGGTTGCGCGATGAAGCGGCCGCGCATGCCGGCACGCTGCGTATCGAACGCTTCCTGCTGCACCCCGGCTTCCCGGTCGATATCCGTCACAACGCCAAGATCGGCCGCGAGAAGCTCGCGGCCTGGGCGGCAACCCGAATGGAACAACCCGCATGAAGATCCTTGTCACCGGTGGTGGTGGTTTCCTCGGCCAGGCGCTGTGCCGTGGCCTGGTCGCGCGCGGCCACGAGGTCCTGAGTTTCAACCGCGGCGATTACCCGCCGCTGGCCGCGATGGGCGTGGGCCAGATCCGCGGCGACCTGGCCGACGCCGACGCCGTGCGCCACGCGGTGGCCGGGGTGGATGCGGTGTTCCACAACGGCGCCAAGGCCGGTGCTTGGGGCAGCTATGAGAGCTACCACCGGGCCAACGTGGTCGGCACCGACAACGTCATCGCCGCCTGCCGCAGCCACGGCGTGCGCACGCTGGTGTACACCTCCACGCCCAGCGTCACCCACCGCGCCACCCACCCGGTGGAAGGGCTGGGCGCCGATGAAGTGCCCTATGGCGAGAACTTCCAGGCCCCGTACGCGGCGACCAAGACCATCGCCGAGCAGCACGTGCTGGCCGCCAACGACGCCACCCTGGCCACCGTCGCACTGCGCCCGCGCCTGATCTGGGGCCCGGGCGACCAGCAGCTGGTGCCGCGCCTGGCCGAACGCGCGCGCGCCGGCCGCCTGCGCTTCGTTGGCGATGGCAGCAACCTGGTCGACACCACCTACATCGACAATGCCGCGCTGGCCCACTTCCTGGCCTTCGAACACCTGGCCCCGGGCGCGGCGTGCGCCGGCAAGGCGTACTTCATCTCCAACGGCGAACCGCTGCCGATGCGCGAGCTGCTCAACAAGCTGATGGCGGCCGTGGGCGCGCCGCCGGTGGAGAAATCGATCAGCTTCAAGACCGCTTACCGCATCGGCGCGGTGGCCGAACGGCTGTGGCCGCTGCTGCGCCTGCGCGGCGAGCCGCCGATGACCCGCTTCCTCGCCGAGCAGCTGTGCACGCCGCACTGGTACAGCATGGAACCGGCGCGGCGCGACTTCGGCTACGTGCCGCAGGTCAGCATTGACGAAGGGCTCACGAGGCTGAAGGCTTCATCGCGCGGCGAGGAATCCATCACTTCCTGAACACCGGGGGTTGGTGAAGATGGCAGCACGCCAATCCGGCACGCACGACGCGAGGATCGACATGCTGCACTACGCCGTAATCTTTTTTGTCATCGCCATCATTGCGGCGGTGCTCGGCTTCTCCGGCATCGCCGGCGCTGCCAGCAACATTGCCTGGATCCTGTTTGTGGTGTTCCTGATCCTGGCCATCATTTCGATGTTCCGTAAGCGAGGGTAGTAGCGCAGGGTCCTGCGCGCCCCCTCTCTCCGGGCAACCAGGATCCAGCGCAGTCTCCGACGGCCTGGCGCTCGCAAGAGCGCCGGGCCGTCGTTGCTTCAGGTGCCGGTGATCGAACTGCGAAGCGCGCGCTCGCTGGCGTGCCGTTCCAGCGCCAGCTCCAGCAGCCGGGTGATCAGCGCGGTGTAATCCAGTCCGCTGGCCGCCCACAGCTTGGGATACATGCTGATCCGGGTGAAGCCGGGCAGGGTGTTGATCTCGTTGATGACCACCTCCCCACCGCGGGTGAGGAACACATCCACCCGCGCCAGCCCCGCGCAGTCCAACGCCTGGTAGGCGCGCACCGCGATCTCGCGGATGCGCTGCTGGTCGGCTGCGCTGATGTCGGCCGGCACCACCACATCGGCGCCGTTTTCGCTGATGTATTTGGTGTCGTACGAATAGAACTCGTCGTGCACCACCACCTCGCCGCACACGCTCGCCTCGGGCGACGCGTTGCCCAGCACCGCGCATTCGATCTCGCGGCCGTCGATGGCCGCTTCCACAAGTGCCTTGTGGTCGTAATCCAGTGCCAATGCCAGCGCGTCCTGGAACTCCTGCGCCGTGCGCACCTTGCTCACGCCCACCGACGAGCCCTGGTTGGCGGGTTTGACGAACAGGGGGCTGCCCAGCCGGGCGGTCAGCGCGGCGTAGTCGGCTGCGCCTGCGGTGGCCCGGTTGAAGCAGGCGAACGGTGCCACGGCCAGCCCGGCATCGCGCAGCAGGCGCTTGGCCACATCCTTGTCCATCGCCACCGCCGAGCCCAGCACGCCCGAGCCCACGAAGGGCAGGTTGGCCATGCGCAGCAGCCCCTGCAGCGAGCCGTCCTCGCCCAGCGTGCCGTGCACGATCGGGAATACCACGTCGATCTGGGCCAGCGCGGCCGCCGGGGTGGCCGGCACCAGCTGCTGGCGTTCGGCGCCGGGCAGCACCGCCACGCCCTGGCCGGAACGGTTCAGCGCGATCCGCGCCGGGTCGTCGGCGTGCAGCAGGAACCCGTCCGGGTCGCTCACATGCCACTGTCCCTGCTTGTCGATGCCGATCAGGGTGACCTCGAAACGCTCCTTGTCCAGCGCGTCCAGGATGTTTTTCGCCGACTGCAGCGAGACCTCGTGTTCGGCCGAACGGCCACCGAAAATGATGCCAACCCGGATCCTGCCCATGCTGCTGCCGCTCCTGCCATGCGTGTGAGGGATATTGTAGAGCCACGCCCTGCGTGGCTGGAGCGGCCGACGATGGTTCAGCCACGCGGGGCGTGGCTCTACGCATCAAGGCGGCGGGTACAATGACGCAATGGCACGCTCCCTGCTCTCTTCCCTCAAGCCCCTGGCCGGCAATGCGCTGCAGCTCGCGCTCAACCGCACCCTGGCGCTGGACCCCGATACCCGCCGCGCGCTGGTCGCGCTGGATGGCCGCCACATCGCCCTGACCCTGGAATCGCCCGCGCTGGCGATGCGGATCGGTGTCGAGGGCGAACGCCTTACGGTGGGCCCGGTGGACCCGCAGCAGGAACCGGACCTGGCCGTGCGCAGCACGTTGGGCGGGGTGCTGGCACAGCTGCCGTTCCTGGCCAATGCACGCCGCGGCGGCGACGCCCCGGCCGGGCGGGTCAAAGTGTCCGGCGATGCCGAACTGGCGCGCCGCCTGCAGCAGCTGGCCAGCCGCTTCGATCCGGACTGGCAGCAGCCGTTCGTGCGGGTGTTCGGCGAAGTGCTGGGTGTGCAGATCGCCAATGCCCTGCGTTCGGCCCTGCAGCATGCGCGCCGTGGCGCGTCCGACCTGGCGCACAGCGCCGCCGATTTTGTCACCGAGGAGTCGCGCGACGTGGTAGCCCGAGCCGAACTGGATGCCTTCCATGACGATGTGGATGTGATGCGCGACGACGTCGAGCGCATCGCCGCCCGCGTGCAGCGCCTTGCCCAGGTGCGCGCATGAAGGCGGTGTTCCGGGCAAGCCGTATCGGTCGGGTGATCCTGCGCTACCGCCTCGACGACCTGCTCGAAGGCACCCCGCTGGAAGGCTGGCTGCGCCTGGCCAAGCCGTTCGTGCCGCGCGCCTCGGCCGACATCGCCGTGCAGTCGCGGGGCGCGCGCCTGCGCCTGGCGCTGCAGGACTTGGGCCCGATCTTCGTCAAGTTCGGGCAGATCCTGTCCACCCGCCGCGACCTGATCCCGGCCGACATCGCCAACGAACTCACCCTGCTGCAGGACCGGGTCAAACCGTTCGATGGCGCCACCGCGCAGCGCATCGTGGAAGCCGCGCTTGGCCGCCCGGTCAGTGAGGCGTTCGCTACTTTCGAGCTGGAACCGCTGGCCTCGGCCTCGATCGCCCAGGTGCACGCCGCCACGCTGGCCGATGGCCGCCAGGTGGTGGTCAAGGTGCTGCGCCCGGATATTGAAAAGCAGATCGACGCCGACATCGCGCTGCTCAAATCGGCCGCCGCGCTGGTCGAACGCACCCACCCGCGCGCCGACAAGATCCGCCCGCGCGAAGTGGTGGCCGAAGTCGAAAACACCCTTGCCGCCGAGCTGGACCTGCAGCGCGAAGGCGCCAATGCCAGCGTCCTGCGCCGCAACTGGGTGGACTCGGACGACCTGTACGTGCCCGAGGTGGTCTGGAGCCACACCGCCGAACGCGCGCTCACCCTGGAACGGGTGTGGGGCATCCCGTCGGATGACATCGCTGCGCTGGACAAGGCCGGGATCGACCGCAAGGCGCTCGCGGCCAAGGGCGTGCGCGTGTTCTACACGCAGGTGTTCCGCGACAACTTCTTCCACGCCGACGCGCACGCCGGCAACATCTGGGTCGATGTCGATCCGGCGCGCCGCGACAACCCGCGCTTCATCGCGCTGGATTTCGGCATCATGGGCCAGCTGTCCGAGGAAGATCAGTACTACCTGGCCGAGAACTTCATGGCCATCTTCAACAAGGACTACCGGCGCATGGCCGAGCTCCATGTCGAAGCCGGCTGGATGCCCAACAACGTGCGCATCGATGAACTCGAAGCCGCCGCGCGTTCGGTATGCGAACCGTACTTCACCCGCCCGCTGTCGCAGATCTCGCTGGCCGAAGTACTGATCAAGCTGTTCCGCGTGGCCCAGCGTTACGAACTTACCCTGCAGCCGCAGCTGATCCTGCTGCAGAAGACCCTGCTCAACATTGAAGGCGTGGGCCGCCAGCTGGATCCGGAACTGGATATCTGGGCGGTGGCACGGCCGGTGCTGGAACGCATCCTGCGCGAACGCTACAGCCCGCGCCGCGTGTTCAAGGAACTGCGCAAGCGCCTGCCGGAAATCATGACCCACACCCCCGACATGCCGCGCCTGGTGCACGCCTGGCTGCGCCAGCAGGTGGAAGGCGGGCATGAGCTGTCCATGCGCTCGCAGGACCTGGTGGCACTCAACAGCAACCTGCAGAAGCTGCAGAAGCGCGCCGTGGCCGCCATTGCCGGCGTCGGCCTGCTGATCGTGGCGGCGGTGCTGTACGGCATGCAGCCGGGCGGCTGGTACTTCGGCGATGCGCCGGTGTGGAGCTGGGTGAGCGGGGCAGCAGGGTTGTTCTCGCTTGCCAGCGCCTGGTGGCGCCGGTGACCGCTATCGAGATGTGCGCCGACGCCACGGTCGAGGCGCCGGTGGCGCTGCCGCCGCTGCAGCTGCTGCACGTGGACGAGCGCCTGGCCGTGGTCAACAAGCCGGCCGGGCTGATGGTCCATGACAGCAAGCTGGCCCGGGGCGAAGATGATTTCCTCGCCGACCGCCTGCGCGAGCAGCTGGGCAAGCCGATCTTCCTGGTGCACCGCCTCGACCGCGCCACCAGCGGCTGCCTGCTGCTGGCCTTCGACCGCGAAAGCGCCAGCGTACTGGGCAAATCGCTGATGGGCGGCGATGTCACCAAGGATTACCTGGCCATCTGCCGTGGCTGGCCGGCCGAAGAAGCGTTCACGGTCGACCACGACCTGGATGGCGGCCCCGGCAAGCCGGTGAAGAAGCCCGCCATCACCCATTTCCAGCGCGTGGCCGTAGGCGAGATCAGCGTGCCGGTGGGCGAGTTCGCCACCTCGCGCTACGCGCTGCTGCGCTGCCAGCCGCAGACCGGGCGCTTCCGCCAGATCCGCCGGCACCTCAAGCACCTCTCACATCACCTGATCGGCGACACCAGCCACGGCGATGGCCGCCACAACCGCAGCTTCCGCATGCAGGGAATCCACCGCATGCTGCTGCACGCCGAACGCCTGCGTTTCCCGCACCCGGACGGCACGCTGATGGATGTCAGCGCGCCGGTGGATGGCGAGTTCCGCAAGGCGATGGATCTGTTTGGCTGGTAACGCGTTGCGCGGGTCTCGGGCCGCGAGGACACGCATGGCGTGTCACTACGTGGCAAGCCCGTCACCGTCTGCAATCACCCCGCACCGACCAACCGCGTAGCGACACGCCACGTGTGTCCCACGCACATCCACACCGTTCGACCTTACTTGGCCGGAGCCGGGGCTGCCGCCGGCGCGTTTCCTTCGTTCACGATCGCCTCCAGGTCCTTCTGCAGGTCCACGAACAGCGGCTGCATCTTGTCCTGGATGGCCACCATCACGTTCTGCATCAGCGCCGGGGTCTTGTCCAGCAGGCTCTGCCCGGCCGAGCTCTCGTAGAACTCGGCCATGGCCAGCACGTCTTCCTTGCTGAAGGTCTTCTTGTAGAGGTCCACGTACATCGGCCGCAGCTGCTGCCACGACAGCGCCTGGCGGATGGTCTGGTTGGTGCGCTGTTCGATGCGCTGCAGCTGCGCCTTCTTGGCCTCATCCAGCTGGCGCTGTTCGGCCACCTGCTGGAACTGCTGGCGCTGCATCGCCTCGATCTGCGGCAGCATGGTGTCCAGCATGCTCTGCGCGCGCGACGCCGCCAGCAGGCGGTTGATGTCCGCATCCGACGGCGGCGCGGCCAGCGCCGGGGCAATGGCGGCCAGGCCCAGCGCAAGGGTCAGGGCCAGGCGGGTCAGGCCACGGCGGGCCGGCGAACGGGTCGACATCATGTAAGTGCATCCTGCGTTGCGTGGAAGACCGAGCATACCTGCGATCCGGTCAAGCAGCCGTGCGCGCGTCGCATTGCCGCGTCCGGTGCCGACGGTTCCGGCCCGTACCCGGCTTTTATGCCCCTTATCGGCGGTATTGGTGAACATTACGGTCACCTCAGGCGGCGATCCTGCCCTTACAATGCCGCCCATGGGAAACGGGCCTGTCACCATCAACGCGCACCTGGCGATTCCGGACACGGAGATCGTCGAACGTTTCGTGCGCGCCAGCGGGGCCGGCGGGCAGAACGTGAACAAGGTTTCCAGCGCCGTTGAACTGCGGTTCGACGTGGCCGGTTCGCCCTCGCTGCCCGAGCCGCTGCGCACCCGCCTGCTGGCCCGGCGCGACCGGCGCATGACCGGTGAGGGCGTGCTGGTCATCGATGCCCAGCGTTTCCGCACCCAGGACCGCAACCGCGATGACGCGCGCGAGCGCCTGGCCGCCTTCATCCAGGCCAGCCTCAGCGTGCCCAAGCCGCGCGTGGCCACCAAGCCCTCGCACGGCTCCAAGCTGCGCCGGCTGGATGAAAAGAAGGGCCGCGCGCAGATCAAGCGCGGCCGCACCACACGCAATTGGGAGTGATTGCTTGAACAACCGAAGTCCGCTGCTGCCGGCCGTGCCGCCCAACATGCCGCAGGTCAAACCGAACCGTTTCCTGCGCTGGCTGGCACGCTGCACCCTGCGCCTGGGCGGCTGGAAAGTCACCGGCACCTTCCCGGACGTGCCCAAGCTGGTCTTCATCGTCGCCCCGCACTCTTCCAACTGGGACGGCTTCTGGGGCATGGCGGCCAAGATCGCGCTGGGCATGCAGGTCAAGGTGCTGGGCAAGGCCTCGCTGTTCTGGTGGCCGCTGTCGCCGCTGCTGCGCACCCTCGGGGTGATCCCGCTGGACCGCAGCTCGCCGCAGGGCACCGTGGAACAGGCGGTGAGCCTGCTGCGCAACTCCGACCGCCTCTGGTACGCGATCACCCCCGAGGGCACCCGCAAAGCGGTGACCCACTGGAAGGCCGGGTTCCTGAAGATCGCCCGCATGGCCGACGTGCCGGTGCTGGCCTGTTATTTCCACTACCCGGAAAAGACCATCGGCATTGGCCCGCTGTTCTACTCCACCGGCGACGACGTGGCCGACATGGCCGCCATCCGTGAGTATTACCGCCCCTGGCAGGGCAAGAACCGCGGCACCGTTTGAAGCACGCCCAGGCGCCACGTCCGGCACATGCCGGGCGCGGGCAATGGGAGTAGGGTGACCGGCTGCGGTTGTGTGCCGCTTCACCTCATTCCAGGAGCCCGTTTCATGTCGCGTACCGTTATCTTGGCCGCCGCCATCAGCCTGGCGCTGGCGGCCTGTTCCGGCAAGGAGTCCACCCCCGTGTCCGACGCCCAGACCCCCGCCGCGCAGCAGCCGGCCGACGCCTCCACCAACCCCCTGTTGAGCGCCAGCACGCTGCCGTTCCAGGCCCCGCCGTTCGACCGCATCAAGGACAGTGACTACCTGCCGGCCTTCAACGAAGGCATGAAGCAGCACCTGGCCGAAGTGCGCAAGATCGCCGACAACGCCGAACCGGCCACCTTCGACAACACCATCGAAGCGCTTGAGCGCAGCGGCGAAACGCTGGACCGCGTGTCGCGCGTGTTCTTCGGCCTGGTACAGGCCGATACCAACGAAGCGCGCCAGAAGATCCAGGAAGAAGTCGCCCCGAAGCTGGCCGAGCACCAGGATGAAATCAGCCTGGACCCGAAGCTGTTCGCGCGCATCAAGACCATCTACGACCAGCGCGCCTCGCTGGGCCTGGACCCGGTGCAGACCCGCCTGGTTGAACGCGATTACCAGGAGTTCGTCCGCGCCGGTGCGCAGCTGAACGACGCCGACAAGGCCGCCCTGCGCAAGCTCAACGTGGAAGAAACCACGCTGGCCACCCAGTTCCATACCCGTCTGGTCGCCGCGACCGCCGCCGCTGCCGTGGTGGTGGACGACAAGGCCCACCTGGCCGGCCTGGGCGAGGATGAGATCAACACCGCCGCTGCCGACGCCAAGGCCCGCAACCTGGAAGGCAAGTTCCTGCTGCCGCTGCAGAACACCACCCAGCAGCCGGTGCTGGCCTCGCTGAGCAACCGCGAGCAGCGCGCCGCGGTGCTCAAGGCCTCGGAAACCCGCGCCGAGCGCGGCGATGGCAACGACACCCGCGAAACGGTGCAGCGCCTGGCCCAGCTGCGTGCGCAGAAGGCCAAGCTGCTCGGCTTCGAGAACTACGCCGCCTACAGCCTGGCCGACCAGATGGCCAAGACCCCGGCCGCCGCGCTCAAGCTGCTCACCGACACCGTGCCGGCCGCCACCAACAAGGCACGCGGTGAAATCACCGAGATGCAGAAGGTAATCGACGCGCAGAAGGGTGGCTTCCAGCTGGCCGCATCGGACTGGGACTTCTACGCCGAACAGGTGCGCAAGGCGCAGTACGACCTGGACGAATCGCAGATCAAGCCGTACTTCGAACTGGACAACGTGCTGCAGAACGGCGTCTTCTACGCCGCCACCCAGCTGTACGGCATCACCTTCAAGCCGCGTACCGACATTCCGACCTACCACCCGGACATGAAGGTGTATGAAGTGTTCGACAAGGACGGCACCTCACTGGCGCTGTTCTACACCGACTACTTCAAGCGCGACAGCAAGTCCGGTGGCGCCTGGATGGACGTGTTCGTCGAGCAGAACGGCCTGACCGGCGCCAAGCCGGTGGTCTACAACGTCTGCAACTTCACCAAGCCCGCCGCCGGCCAGCCGGCCCTGCTGAGCTTCGACGACGTCACCACCATGTTCCATGAGTTCGGCCATGCGCTGCACGGCATGTTCTCGAACGTGAAGTACCCGTCCATCGCCGGCACCAGCACCTCGCGCGATTTCGTCGAGTTCCCCTCGCAGTTCAACGAGCACTGGGCGCTGGACCCGAAGGTGTTCGCCAACTACGCCAAGAACTACAAGACCGGCGAGCCGATGCCGCAGGCGCTGGTCGACAAGATCCTCAAGGCGCGTACCTTCAACCAGGGCTACGCCACCACCGAGTACCTGTCGGCCGCACTGCTCGACCTGGCCTGGCACACCCAGCCGGCCGACGCCAAGCTGCAGGACGTGGCCCCGTTTGAAGCGGCCGCGCTGAAGAAGTACAAGGTCGACCTGGCCCAGGTGCCGCCGCGTTACCGCACCACCTACTTCGACCACATCTGGGGCGGCGGCTACTCGGCCGGTTACTACGCCTACTTCTGGGCCGAAGTGCTGGACCACGACTCGTTCGAGTGGTTCAAGGAACACGGTGGCCTGACCGCTGAAAACGGCCAGGTGTTCCGCGACAAGATCCTCTCGCGCGGCAACAGCGTGGAACTGGCGGACCTGTACCGCGAATTCCGCGGCAAGGACCCGTCGGTCGAACCGCTGCTGGTCAACCGCGGCCTGAAGTAATGCGGCCGATGTAACAACGAACGGCGGGGGGAAACCCCGCCGTTCGCATATCCGGTGCCGGGGCCGGCCGGTGCCGGGGCCTGCCGGTGCCGGTCGCCCAACCGGTGCCGGTCGCCCAACCGGTAGTGCCGACTGTTAGTCGGCAAAGCGCGGTCCAAGGACGTTCGATCGCCGCGCGAACGGCAGCCGACTAACAGTCGGCTCTACCGCCTATGTTCCCACGCGACACCCGACCTCGCTGCATCCCAGGTGATCGAGTGCGATCTCCAGGGCGTGCACGTAACTCTGCGCACAGTACCCATGCGCCACGCCGATGCGCTGGCCCACGTCCGCCGGCAGGCAATCCTCCGGCGCGCCCGCATCATCGTCATGCACTTCCACGTACACGTTGTGCAGATGCGGCAACAACCGCTGCAAGCGCGTACTGCCCACGCACGCCCCCGGATCCAGCAGCGTGACCTCGCCGCGGCTGTGATCGGCCACGCGCAACGCATCCAGCAGTTCCTGCTCCGACCCACACGCACGGATCGCCACCGTGGTGCCCGCATCGATCGCGCGGTGCACCAGCGCCTTCAGAACGGGCGCCGGCAGCGGCTGCGCGGTGCGGATCAATTGCCCGCTCGCTTCCGGGCCACGAATGATGAAGATCGACATGGCTCAGGCACTCCCTGCAACGGTCTGCAACCGGCGCGCGGCAATCGCCAGCGACAACCGGCATGCATCCTCGCGGCCACTGCTGCACACCACCCGCGCCACCGGCGCATGCAGCGGGTGCAGGTGCGCATCCAACCCATCGTCATCGTTGGCCGCCATCTCGATATACGGCGCCGGCAACGCGTCCAGCGCCGCGCACAGCGCGCGGCCATGCGCGGCCCATTGCGCCGGCTCGGCGGCGCCGGTCTCGATCAGCACCCACGCCGGCTGGCTTTCCCGGGCCTGGCGCAGGCACTGCAGCAGCGCCGGCAGCGTGGCGCAGTCCTGGCAGTGCACGGCGTGGCCGGCCAGCTGGGCCGGCACCGGCAGCGGGTCCGGCGACGGCTGCCGGAGCAACAGGATGGTCATGGAACACCTCGACAAAGCGCCCGGAGGCGCGGTGTCGACACGATGCGCGCGCGGGCCATAAAGGGGCGATCACCCGCATGCCCGGGCCGCGTAAACAACGCGTAGTTTTTTTTGTGTCGGGGCACGACCAACGGTCGTGCCCTACCAGCCGTTGCAGCCGGCGGTAGGTGACGACCGTTGGTCGTCACGCAGGGAACTCCGGAACGCCGCAACGGTCAGACAGGACTCAAGCCCGCAAGGATCGCCACCATGACCGCCGCCGCCGCCGAACCCCGCTCCAACGGCCTGCTCCACTGGCTGAAGAAGGAAGCCCTGCCGCTGCTGGTCATGCTCGGCCTGCTCGCCGCCGCGCGCGACAGCCTGGCCAACCACTACCAGGTGCCCAGCGGCTCCATGCAGCACACCCTGATGCCTGGCGACCGGGTGGTGGTGGACATGCGCGCCTACGGCCTGCGCCTGCCGTTCACCTCGGTGGAACTGCTGCACACCGGCGTGCCACAGCGCGGCGAGGTGGCGGTGTTCGATTCCCCGCAGGACGGCACCCGCCTGATCAAGCGCATCGCCGCCGTGGGCGGCGACCGCGTGGACCTGCATGAAGGCCACCTCAGCATCAACGGCCACCCGCTCGGCCAGGTGGGAACCGATGACGTGGAGGACTTCGGCCGCACCCTGGCCCAGCTCGACCTAGGCCAGGGCGGCGGCCCGGACATCACCGGGCTGGCCGTACCGGCCGGCAAGGTGCTGATGCTGGGCGACCACCGTGGCAACAGCGCCGATGGCCGTTACTTCGGGCTGGTCGACGCCAAGGCCCTGTATGGAAAGGCGGCGCGCGTGTATTACCGCCGCGGAGAGGGTTTTACCTGGCAGGCGCTGTGAGATCACGGGGGCCGGCCAACGGCCGGCGCTACCGGGGTCGGGCGCCCAAAACCGCGATCGGGGTCGGGTGTCCAAAACCGCGATCCACGGGTAGCGCCGGCCGTTGGCCGGCCCTCGCAAAACCTTGATTGATACGTACAACGTCTCAATCCAGACCCGTCAGGTTATGGATCGACCTGTACCGGCTGCCTATCCTGAGCGCTGATCCTTACGCACAGGCCCGCCCCCACGGGCCCAGACGCAATGAACGGCGACACCGCAGCGCTGCCCGAGCGCAGCCCCACCCCCCCTCCGCCCGCGCCCTCGCAGCACATCGAGCAGGGCACCCCCGCGTTCCGGCGCACGGCGGCGGCGCTGTTCCTGGCCGGCTTCTCCACCTTCGGCCTGCTCTACACCGTGCAGCCGCTGCTGCCGGAGTTCAGCCGCCACTTCGGCGTCTCCGCCGCCAACAGCGCGCTCGCCCTGTCGCTCAGCACCGGCCTGCTGGCCGTTTCGATGCTGGTAGCCGGGTTGATCTCCGACCGGGTCGGCCGCCGTGGCGTGATGATCACCGCGCTGCTGGCCTCCACCGTGCTCTCCGCCGCCAGCGCCATGGTCGACGACTGGGCCACGCTGCTGGTCCTGCGCACCCTGCTCGGCATCGCACTCAGCGGCGTGCCGGCGGTGGCGATGACCTACCTGGTTGAAGAAATGGACAGCCGCGCGCTCGGCCTGGCGATGGGTCTGTACATCGGCGGCAATGCAGTGGGCGGCATGAGCGGGCGCCTGATCGCCGGCATCGTGGCCGACCATTGGGGCTGGCGCTGGGGCATCGGCGTGGTCTCGCTGATCGCCGTGCTCAGCACCGTGCTGCTGTGGGTGCAGCTGCCGCCGTCGCGCCACTTCCAGAGCCGTCGCGGCGGCCTGCGCGAACTGCCCGCGCGCTGGCGCCAGCTGTTCTCCGATCCCGGCCTGCCTTCGCTGTTCGCCACTGCGTTCGTGCTGATGGGCGTGTTCGTCACCCTTTACAACTACCTCGGCTACCACCTGCTGGCGCCGCCGTACCGGCTCAGCCAGACCGTGGTCGGCCTGATCTTCAGCGTGTATCTGGTTGGCACCTTCAGCTCGGCGTGGATGGGCCAGCAGGCCAACCGGCACGGCCGGGGCCGCGTGCTCGGCATCTGCTACGGCCTGATCGCGCTCGGCATCGTGCTGCTGTCCCTGCCGTGGCTGGGCTGCATGGCGCTGGGCATCGCCCTGGTCACGTTCGGCTTCTTCGGCGGCCATTCGGTGGCCAGCAGCTGGGTCGGCAGCCGCGCGGGCGTGATGCGCGCCGAAGCCTCGGCGCTGTACCTGTTCGCCTATTACCTCGGTTCCAGCTTGGCCGGTGCCGCCGGCGGCGTGTTCTACACCCGCTGGGACTGGTGGGGCGTGTGCGCCTTCACCGCCGTGCTCACCGCGATCGGCGCCACCATCGCCTGGCGGTTGGGCCGCCGCGCACAGCCGCTGCCGGCCGCGCTCGCACTCAGCCGCTGAAGCCGCCCTGCAGCAGCCGGGTGAAGTGGGTGATCAATGGCGACGGACTACCGCGCCGGTAGGCCACATGCACCTCCGAACTCGCCGCGCGATCACTCAGCGGCACGAAGCGCGCGCCCTCCACATGGATGTGGCTGCACGAGGCGGGCAGCACGGTCACCCCCAACCCGGACGCGGCCAGGCTGATCAGGGTGGACGCCTCGCCGGCTTCCTGGATGATGCGCGGCGTGAAGCCGGCACTGCGGCACAGCGCAATGAAGTGATCGTGGATGCCGGCGCCCACCTCGCGCAGGAAGCCCACGAACGGCTCATGCGCGAACTGGCGCAGCGCCATCGGCGCACCGGCCGGCAGGTCGCGGATCAGCGGATGCTGGTCATGCACCACCAGCGCCAGCGGATCGCTGAACAACCTGCGTGACATCAGCGGCGTGGGCAACGCGCGCTTGCGGATCAACCCCACATCCAGCTCGTTGGCTACCAGCGCATCGATCTGCTGCAACGTGTTCATTTCGCGCAGCTTCAACTGCACCTGCGGGAACTGCTGGCGATAGGCGAAGATCGCCCGCGGAATCTGCGTGGACAACGGCGTGGCGCGGGTCAACCCGATGCGCAGCTCGCCGGTTTCACCGCGCTGCGCGCGCTGGGTCAGTTCGATGGCCTGGTCCACCCGTGCCAATGCGTCGGTGGCCTGCGCCTGCAGCACGCGCCCGGCCTCGGTCAGTTCCACCCGGCGGTTGCTGCGCAGGAACAGGCGCGCGCCCAGCAGCGTTTCCAGCTGTCGGATCTGCTGGCTGAGCGGCGGCTGCGACATGCCCAGCCGCTCGGCCGCACGCCCGAAATGCAGGGTATCGGCCACCGCCAGGAAGTAGCGCAGGTGGCGAAGTTCAATCGACATGGCAGCGCATCAGCGTTCGGAATGACCGCTTTCATCATAGCTGCGCGGACTGAACAGGTCCGGCTGGATCAGCTCGATGAAGGCCCGTGCCTGCGGCGACAGGAAGCGGCCCCGGCGTACGATCACCCCATAGCTGCGCTCGGGGAACCACGCGCTCATCGAGCGCGTTACCAGGCGGCCGCGGTCGGCATCGTTGAGGCACAGCGCCGGCACGATGGAAATGCCCATGCCCATCGCCACGTACTGCTTGATCACCTCCCAGCCGCCCACCTCCAGCGCCACCGTGTACGGCACGCGCTGGCGCTGGAACACCTGGTCCACCAGCCGGTAGGTGATCTGCCGCTTGGGTGGCAGCACCAGCGGGTAGGCCGAAATCGCCTGCAGGGTCAGCTCCGGCGCGGTGGCCAGCGGGTGGTCGGGCGGGGCGATCAGCACCTGCTCGAAGCGGTAGGCCGGCGCATAGCTCAGGTCGGCCGGTACATCGGTCATCGAGCCGACCGCCAGGTCGGCCGCATCGCTGCGCAGCAGGTCGGTGCCATCGGCGCTGATCGCGTTGTGCAGGGTCAGGCGCACGTCCGGGTGGCGCTGGCGGAAGCGCTCCACGATGCGCGGCAGCAGGTACAGGATGGTGGAGCTGTTGGCGGCAATGTTGAGCTCGCCCGCATCCAGCCCTTTGACCTTGTCGCGGAAGCTGGCCTCCAGCCCGTCCAGGCTTTCCACCAGCGGCTGGGCCATTTCAAACAGCAGCTGGCCCTCGCGGCTGGGCACCAGGCGCCGCCCGCTGCGCTCGAACAGGCCCACCCCCAACTCGCGTTCCAGTGCCTGCAACTGCTGGCTGATCGCCGGCTGGCTGACGAACAGCGCCTCAGCCGCACGTGAGACTGAGCCCAATCGCACCGTCTGGCAGAACGCCCGCAGCGGCTTGAGCCGGTCAGACTTGTAGGAAAAACGAGGACTTGGCGGCTTCGGTGTGGGCATGGCGTAACGAATATAAGCTCAGCTTATGTAAAGCATTGCGATAACTGTTTTGTCAAATACCACACTCCGGCGCACGGTGGCATCACCCGCAACGCAGGAGTTGGACATGTCCGCTGTCGCCGCTTTCGCCACCGCCCAGCCCACCCCGGCCGATGCCCCGGCCACCCCGGGCATCGCCCTGACCACCCAGCTTGCCGGCCAGTCGGCCCTGCTGCCGGCGGGGGTACTGGCGCTGCTGGTGTCGCTGCACCGCGCGGTGGAACCCGAACGCCAGCGCCGCCTGCAGGCCCGCCGTGAGCGCCAGGCCTTCTTCGACGGCGGCGGCCTGCCGGATTTCCGCACCGACACCGCCGCCATCCGCAGCGAGGACTGGCGCGTGGCGCCGATCCCCGACGCCCTGCAGGACCGCCGCGTCGAGATCACCGGCCCGACCGACCCGAAGATGGTCATCAACGCGCTGAACTCCGGCGCCAAGGTGTTCATGGCCGATTTCGAGGATTCCACCGCCCCGGCCTGGCGCAACCTGCTGGCCGGGCAGCAGGCGCTGATCGGCGCAGTGCGCGGCGACCTCACCCACACCGCGCCCGGCACGGACGGCAAGCCCGGCAAGCACTACGCGCTGCGCCCGCTCGACGAACAGGCCGTGCTGATCGTGCGCCCGCGCGGCTGGCACCTGGATGAAAAGCACGTGCGCATCGATGGCCAGCCGCTGGCCGGCGGCCTGTTCGATGCGGCGGTGTTCGCCTTCCACAACGCCCGCACCCTGATGTGCCGCCAGCGCGGCCCGTACTTCTACCTGCCCAAGCTGCAGTCGATGGAAGAGGCCGCGCTGTGGGAAACCGCGCTGTCGCACATCGAAGGCATGGTCGGCCTGCCGCATGGCCAGATCAAGGTCACCGTGCTGATCGAAACGCTGCCGGCGGTGTTCGAAATGGACGAGATCCTGCACGCGCTGCGCGACCGCATCGTCGGCCTGAACTGCGGCCGCTGGGATTACATCTTTTCCTACATCAAGACCTTCCGTAAGCACGCCGACAAGGTGCTGCCCGAACGCGGCCAGGTGACCATGACCCAGCCGTTCCTGAAGGCCTATTCGGAACTGCTGATCCAGACCTGCCACCGCCGTGGCGCCCACGCGATGGGCGGCATGGCCGCGCAGATCCCGATCAACCATGATGCCGCCGCCAACGAACAGGCCATGGCGCGGGTGCGTGCCGACAAGCTGCGCGAAGTCACCGCCGGCCACGACGGCACCTGGGTGGCGCACCCGGCGCTGATTCCGGTGGCGCAGGCGATCTTCGACGCGCACATGCCCGGCCCCAACCAGCACGCGGTGCTGCGCCGCGATGTGCGGGTGGGCCGCGACGAGCTGATCGCCGCGCCCACCGGCACCATCACCCGCGCAGGGTTCGAGGGCAACGTGGAAGTGTGCGTGCGCTACCTGGCCGCCTGGCTGGACGGCAACGGCTGCGTGCCCATCCACCACCTGATGGAAGACGCGGCCACCGCCGAGATCAGCCGCAGCCAGCTGTGGCAGTGGCTGCACGTGCCCGGCCAGCACCTGGACGACGGCACCGCCATCGACCTGGCCCTGCTCGACGCCACCCTGGCCGCGCTGCCGGCGCGCCTGGGCGAGCGCAGCGCGCTGCCGGGCGGGGCGCGCATCGACGAGGCCATCGCCCTGCTCGGTGAGCTGAGCCGCCGCAATGACCTGACCGATTTCCTGACCTTGCCGGCCTACGACCGGATCGATTGACCCGCCCAGCCGGGCAGGGCCCGGCGCTACCGCTTTCGATGTTCATCCCCTGGAGAATTGCCATGACCAAGCTGCCGACCGCCGAACAGATCCAGCACGAATGGAACACCGACCCGCGCTGGGCCGGCATCCAGCGCAACTACAGCGCCGCCGACGTGGTGCGCCTGCGCGGCACCGTGCACGTGGAGCATTCGCTGGCCCGGCTGGGCGCGGAGAAGCTGTGGAAGTACCTGCATGAAAAGGACTTCGTCAACGCGCTCGGCGCGCTGACCGGCAACCAGGCCATGCAGCAGGTCAAGGCCGGCCTCAACGCCATCTACCTGTCCGGCTGGCAGGTCGCCGCTGACGCCAACCTGGCTGGCCAGATGTACCCCGACCAGTCGCTGTACCCGGCCGATTCGGTGCCGGCGGTGGTCAAGCGCATCAACAACACCCTGCTGCGCGCCGACCAGCTGCACCACGCCGAAGGCAAGGACGACATCGACTTCCTGCAGCCCATCGTGGCCGATGCCGAAGCCGGCTTCGGCGGCGTGCTCAACGCCTTCGAGCTGATGAAGGCGATGATCGAAGCCGGCGCGGCCGGCGTGCACTTCGAAGACCAGCTGGCCTCGGTGAAGAAGTGCGGGCACATGGGCGGCAAGGTGCTGGTGCCCACCCGCGAGGCCATCGAGAAGTTGAACGCCGCGCGCCTGGCCGCCGACGTGCTGGGCGTGCCCACCCTGCTGGTGGCCCGCACCGACGCCGAAGCCGCCGACCTGCTGACCAGCGACATCGACGCCAACGACCAGCCCTTCGCCACCGGCGAGCGCACCGTGGAAGGCTTCTACAAGACCCGCAACGGCCTGGACCAGGCCATCAGCCGCGGCCTGGCCTACGCTCCCTACGCCGACCTGATCTGGTGCGAGACCGGCAAGCCGGACCTGGAGTTCGCGCGCAAGTTCGCCGAAGCCATCCACGCGAAGTACCCGGGCAAGCTGCTGGCCTACAACTGCTCGCCCAGCTTCAACTGGAAGAAGAACCTGGACGACGCCACCATTGCGACGTTCCAGAAGGAGATCGCCCGCTACGGGTACAAGTTCCAGTTCATCACCCTGGCCGGCTTCCACGCCCTGAACTACTCCATGTTCAACCTGGCCCACGGCTACGCCCGCCGCCAGATGAGCGCCTTCGTGGAACTGCAGGAAGCCGAATTCGCCGCCGCCGACCGGGGCTTCACCGCGGTCAAGCACCAGCGCGAGGTCGGCACCGGCTACTTCGACGCCGTCACCCAGGCCATCCAGCAGGGCCAGTCCTCCACCACCGCCCTGGCCGGCTCGACCGAAGAGGAACAATTCCGGGCGGCCTGACGCCCGGAATCGGCGGCTGCGGCCGCCGCCGGGTGGCCGCGCCACCCGGGTAACCCCGGCCGTTGGCCGGATCCCCGGGAACCCACCCCGAAGAAGGCCGCCCCTGTAGGGGTGGCCCTTCTTTTATATGCCCCCGCCAGATGCTACGGTCCGCAAAAGGCTCCATGCGGTAGGGGATGGCCGGTTCAAACCGGTCGCTGCGTTGGGGAAGACTGGGCCGGAGCGCCGGAGAAATCCGGGCGCCGGGGCATGGAAATGGGATGAGGCGCACACTTTTAAGGGGTGCTATCCTCATTCGCTCACCGGGGAACGCTGGGAAGCGGGTGTACGGGAATGACCGGCAAGCTTGCGACGAATGTGTGCGAACGAGCGTCAGACATCGCGCAGACCGCGATGGCTGAGATCGTGCACGCGGTCCTGAGCGCCGGCGAATTCGCCCTGTTTGCCGAATTCGGCCAGCACCGCGCGCTGCGCGCCGGCGAGCACCTGTTCCTGCGCAACCAGGCCGGCAGCACCATGTATGTCATCGTCACCGGTGCCATCGAGCTGGATTTCGGCGAAGACCTGGTGGTCAAGACGCTGGGCCAGCATGAATTCTTCGGCGAACTGGGCCTGCTCATCGGCGACCATCCGCGCAGCGCCGACGCGCGCGCCACCACCGATTCGCTGGTGCTGGAACTGGACCACACCGATTTCCAGCGCCTGGTCGACCGCGACCCGGGCCTGGTGGCCTACTTCCTGCGCCGCACGATCATGCGCGTGGTGAGCAACGAACAGGTGCTGATCCGCCAGCTGCGCCGGCGCAACCACGACCTCGAAACCGCGCTGGACAACCTGTACGTCACCACCCACCAGCTCACCCACACCCGCGAACTGGTGCGTACCGACGAGTTGACCGGCCTGCACAACCGCCGCGGCCTGGCGCTGTACCTGCAGGAATGCCGCAGCCACGACAACGGCGCGCCGCAGGGCCTGCTGCTGATCGACTGCGACCACTTCAAGCAGGTCAACGATGAGCACGGCCACCAGGCCGGCGACCGCGTGCTGCAGAGCGTGGCCAACATCCTTCGCTCGGTAGCCACCGAACAGGATCGTGCCTGCCGGTTGGGCGGGGATGAGTTCTGCCTGCTGTTGCGCCAAGCGGATCCCGATACCCTCCAGCACGCGGCCCAGTTCATCCTCAGTGCCGTGCACGGCCTGATGGGCCGGCCGGGCGGCCAGCCGCATGTCTGCCCGGTCAGCATCGGCGTGAGCCTGCTGGAACCGGACAGCGACTGGAGCGATTGGTACGCCCGCGCCGACAATGCGCTGTACCAGGCCAAGCGCCTGGGCGGCAACCGGTTGCACTGGTCGCGTGCCGCGACCGCCACGCCCTGACGGGGTATTTGAATGAACGGCGACAACGGAACGTCGACCCAGTCCCCACAGCTGCGCGCGCTGCTGTTTACCGATCTGTGCGATTCGCTGATCCTGGTTGAACGCATAGGCGACAGCGCCGCAGCCGAGGTCTTCCAGCAGCACGACCGTTTGGTGCTGGCGCTGCAGCAGCAATGGAATGGACGCCAGATCGACCGCTCCGATGGTCTGTTCCTGCTATTCGACCGGGCGATCGACGGGTTGGGGTTCGCGCTGGACTATCGCCGCGAACTGCAAAAGCTGGGCGAGCAGTGCAACCTGCCACTGCGCGCCCGTGCCGGACTACACGTGGGCGAAGTGTTGATCTGGGACAACACGCCTGAAGCTGTCCAGGCAGGTGCCAAACCAGTGGAAGTGGAAGGTTTGGCAAAGCCGATGGCTGCGCGCCTGATGGCGCTGGCCCTGCCCGGGCAGATCCTGCTGTCGCCGGTAGCCGAATCGTTGACTCGTCGCGCCAGCAGCGAGTTGGGAGAACGAGCGGAAAAACTGCAATGGCGCTCGCACGGCCCGTGGTTGTTCAAAGGCATTTCAACCGTGCAGCAGGTGTTCGAGGTGGGTGAGCCCGGCTTCGGACCGATGCGCATGCCCAAAGCCAACGCCAAGGCACAGCGCAAGCTGCCGATCTGGCGTCGCCCGGCGGCATTGGCGGCAGAAATTGCAGTGATGGCGATGTTGGGCGTCGGGGGCTGGATGCTGCTGCGTCCCGAGCCTGCCATCGCCTTCGCCGAGCGCGACTGGGTAGTGGTGGCAGACGTAGACAACATCAGCGGCGAGCCGCTGTTCGACAGCAGCCTGCAACGGGCATTGTTGCTGAGCCTCGAGCAGTCACGCTACGTCAACGTGCTGTCGGTGGCGAAGGTGCAGGAGTCGCGCGAGCTTCTGCGGGTGCCGGCCGAACGTGGGCTTGACCGCCAACTGGCCGGCGACATTGCCTCGCGGGAGGGGGCGCGCATGGTCTTGGCGCCCAGTATCAACGTGTCCAACGGACGTTATGTCGTCGCAGTGGACCTGATGGATCCGACCACCGACAAACTGGTACGAACCTACCGGGCGGAGGCCAAGGGGCCTGAAAGCGTTATCGAAGCGGTAGACGACGTGATTGGTCGATTGCGCGCTGGCCTGGGCGAAACCGTTGCATCGGTGCAGGAATCGGTGCCTCTTCCGCAGGCATCCACCGGCAATCTGCAGGCTCTTAAATCCTTCGCGCTGGCCGAGAACGCCCTGGGACGCCGCCGCTTTTCCGAAGCGGCAAAGTTGTACGAAGCAGCGCTCGATGCAGACCCGGATTTCGCCATGGCGCATGTAGGACTGGCCAAGCTGCTGGTACGCCTGGACCGGCGAACCGAAGCGCTGCCACATCTGGAACGCGCCCAGTCTTTGTACGACCGCCTTCCCCACCGCGAGCGGCTTTACCTGAAGGCATGGGCCACCGAGATGCGACCCGACGCGTGGCCGCTGGAAGACTGGCGGGTGCTGGCCGATGTGTATCCGGATTCCTTTGCTGGACTCGCGAACACATCCTGGTATCTGGTTATGGACAATCGGTTCGAAGAGGCTGAGCGATATGCCCGTGCGGCGGCGGTGCCGCAAGACCCGATGCGTGCATATCCAATGCAGCACTTGGGCTGGATCCAGCTGGGCACCAATCGCTATGACGAAGCGATGCGCAGCTTCCAGGTATCCGAGCAGATGACGGGGCGCAATGCCAGCGATGCACGGGTGGACGCTCTCATCGCGCTGCGGCGCTACAAGGATGCCCACGCACTGCTGGCCATGTTGCCCAAGGGCCGCGACGAGGTGCAGGCCATCATGAACCAGCGCGCGCGAATGTTGCTGGCGGCAGATCAGGACGACTGCACCGGAATGGCAGATGCGATGGCCAGCGAGGCCGAGCCGGCTGAATCGGTGGACTTCCGCATCCACGTGCAGCTGATGCATGCAGTGGTGGATGCGGCCTGCGATCGCCGCAATTCCACGGCGCTGGCCCAGATCGCCACTCAGCTGGCTCCGTTGCTGGCGAACACCCGTGACCCGAACCTGCCGGACCGGGTCAGCCGGCTGCTCAGCCTGATATACCTGGCCCAACGCCAAGGCGACCAGACCTTGGCAAACCGCTTGCTGCGTGAGTACGCGCCGCTGTTTGTGGAACAAAAGAGTCCGGTCATCACCAAGTGGCGCACCCTGGTGCTGGCCATGCAACAACTGGGCGAAGGCCAACCTGCGAAAGCAGAAGCGCTCTTGCTACCGTTGATGGACGGCACCGAGCCGGTGCAGGCGCGTGTGGCCCTGCGCCAGGTGCAGCGCGAACTTGGCAACGTGGTGGAATTCCAAGAGCAGAACGAATGGCTGTTTGATCATCGCGGCCGCGGCTTTGCGGAAGTCGCAGTCATGCAATTGATGCAGCCGCTCAACGTTCACGACACGTTGGCCGACGCCAGCCTGCGCCCGCAGTAACGCGGGCACAGGCCGACTGTCTTACTTGAGTGCGTCGCCGACCTTGCCAGCTTCAAAGCAGAAGATCACATGCATGGCGGTGTAGGAGGTGCTCAGATGCTTCTCGAGCTGCGCCTGCACGGCCCGCAATTCCTCCACCGACGCCAACTTCTGGATATCGCAGCAGTCCGGCTGCGCGTCCACGTCGTAGCCGATCTCGGCCAAGGCCTTGCGTGCGTCGGTCTGGAAACGTTCGCGGAAAGCGGAATCGTCGATCAGCTTGCTGACCAGTCGTGCAGCGGCTTCAGGTGCAATCTTGCTCTTACCGGAGATTTCTTCGCTCATTGCGGTCGGTCCAAGGGTGGAGACAAGGTTATCGGCCGGTTTGACCCGGAATGTAGAGCCACGCCCTGTGTAGCCGGGTAGCGCAGGGTTGCGGGCTGTGAGGCAACACGTAAAACCCGCCGATTACAGGACACGCAGGCCGTGCTGTCCAGTTTCCTCCCTTAGAATGGCCAAATACGCGTACGGACCGTCCACATGAAACTGCGCCGCTGCACCATCGTGATGTTTGAGCCCCGGGAAGAGGTCCAGTTCGACCTGCAGGCGATTCTGCAGGGTCGGGCAGAGCTTGCTACCCGCAGTGCCTGGTTCGCCATTGCCGCGCACCTCGACCAGCCCGTGGCGGTCAGCGTGGCGCAGCGCGAGCTGCTGGGCGGCTTGAGTCCACGGCATTGGCAGCATGCATCCAGCCTCGAGGACAGTCAGCAGGTATGGCAACCCCTGCTCGATGCAGGCCTGCTGATCTCGGACGACGAGTCATATTCACTTCATCGCCTGCGAGACGAAGCCCTCCGAGACAGCCACTGGTGGCCACTATCCGCCTTGGCGCACCGCCATGGCCGTTGGGAAGGGGTAGACAGCGCAGCCGAGATGCACGCCAATAACCTCACCACCGCCAGCGGGCTGCGCTCGCAGTTGGGTGCGCCGCCGCCGGCCGTGGAGCCACGGCCCGGGCACTACGAACCACTGCCGCCGGTAGGCCGTACCGACTACGATCAGTTACTCGAGCGCAGGACAACCTGCCGAAACTTCGACGGACAGCGGAGCATCAGCCGAGAGCTTCTTGCGCAGCTCCTGCAGCGGACAGTCAAGGCACAGGCCGTGGTGCAGGTGGAAGCAGATACCGAGTTCCTGAAAAAGAACGTGCCCTCCGGCGGCGGCCTGCATGCCACCGAGACCTACCTGCTGGTGCAGCGCGTGGACGACCTCCAGCCGGGGCTGTACCACTACCACCCGGTGCAGCATGCACTGGTCGCGCTGCCGCGCCATTGCGACCGTCCGCTGCAGGAGGTTGCAAACGCCATGCTCTCAGGGCAGGACTGGTTTGCAGACGCGGCCGCGCACCTGGTGCTGGTGCCGCGCTACGCGCGTACCTACTGGAAGTACCGCAATCACGCCAAAGCATACCGCGCGTTGCTGCTGGACGTGGGGCACATCTCCCAGGCCCTGTACATGGCCGCCACCGAGCGTGGCATGGCCGCATTCGTCACGGCTGCCATCAATGAAGGCGATACGGAAGCAGCGTTCGGCCTGGATGGTATTACCCAGAGCCCCGTGGCGATTGTTGGCGTGGGATGGCGGGGTGAAACCCTCGGCACCGCCGAATTCGATCCGAATCGCCTGGTCTGGGGATAGCACGGCGTAGATACCATGATGCTTGCCTGGAACCCATCATGGCTCGGTTGTCTGAACTGCGCCGTATCTACCCGGCTCGAGAAAAAATGCAGCCGGCGGAACTGAGTTCGCCGGCTGCTTTGAACGTTGAACCAGTCCTTGCCTGCGCGCATCGGCGGCAGAATGCGAAACCCACCACCCGTTGTCAGCAGGTTGAGGGGTTGGTTAGTGCACGCCCGCTCGTCACCGGGTGTTGGCAGGTGACGCAGAGTACTGCAAGTTCGATGGCAGCGGTCGGATTCCAAGCTGAGGTACAGGGCCGCCAGCCTCGAAGCAGAACACAACGCGGAACGGCGATTTGACTTGGAGTTGCTTGGCGAGGTTCTCGCGCATCTCCTGGAATTCTTCCTTCGAACCAAGGTTGGCGATCGGGTCGCAGCAGTTCCGGGTCAGGTCTGTGTCAACGCCGAGCGTCGCTAGTGCGTGCGAAGGGTTGGCAGAGAAACTGGCGCGGAACTGATCGTCGCTTGTCAGAAGATCAAGAAGACGCTGCACAGTGTCCGCAGGTAGGGGTGCACTTGTCGAAGTCATTGGAAGGTCCCTGAGTTGGAAAGCGTCAGCTGCCATCGCCGGTCGAGGCGACAAATCGCGCCACGCCCGAGCGGAAAATGCTGGCCAGCCAGTGTATGGGCCTCCCGAGCCGGTCGGGCGATGGTAGGAGGAGCCCCGGATGGATCATACATCCCGCGTGGGGCTAAGCCACCCATGGCGCCAGGGGTCTTCGGCCATCAACCAACATGTCCAGTGGTTGCTTCGAAATCCACCAGCACCGCGCCATCGGCCACCTGGTCACCCGCCTTGACCCGATACCCCTGGACCGTGCCATCGGCCGGGGCCTGCAGGGTGTGCTCCATCTTCATCGCTTCCAGCACCAGCAACGGTGTACCGCGCACCACCTGCGTGCCCGGTGCCAGCAGCGTGGCCACGATGCGGCCCGGCATCGGTGCGACCAGGCTGCCGGCATCCGCTACCGCGTGGTCGGCTTCGCTGACCGGGTCATGCAGGGTGAAGCGCTGCACGCCGTCGTTGCCGAACAGGTACAGCTCGCTGCCATCGCGTACCACGCGGGCGCGGTGCAGGCGCTCTCCCACCTGCAACGCCAGCCGCTCGCCCACCATCCGGCCCTGCGCCGATACCGTGGTGCCGCCCACCTCGATGGACCACGCCTCGCCATGGCCTTCAACGGCCACCACCTGCTGGCTGCCGCGATGCTCCAGGGTCAGCCGCCGCGCCGCACGCTGTCCCAGCCGCCAGCCATCGCGCGCCTGCCACGGCGAGTGCGGGTCGCGGGCATCCACCGGGGCCGCTGCGTCCGTCGCCATCGCAGCTACGGCCGCCAGCGCCCACAGGGCAGGGTCGGTATCGCCCTGATGTGGCGCCAGTGCGGCCTGCTCGCGTTCGATCAACGCGGTATCCAGCTTCGCGTTGGCGAACGAATCGGTCATCACCAGCCGGCGCAGGAACGCGGCGTTGGTGGTCACGCCCACCACTTCGCACTCGGCCAGCGCCTGCTGCATGCGGCGCAGCGCGGCATCGCGGTCCACATCCCACACGATCAGCTTGGCAATCATCGGGTCGTAGAACGGGGTGATCGCATCGCCCTGTTCCACACCCGCATCCACGCGCACGTGCGCGCTACCGGACGGCAGGCGCAGGTGGCGCAGGGTGCCGGTGGAAGGCAGGAAGCCCTTGTCGGCATCTTCGGCGTACAGCCGCGCTTCCAGTGCATGGCCGTTGATCCGCAGCTGTTCCTGCTGCAGCGGCAGCGGGTCGCCGCTGGCCACGCGCAGCTGCCACTCCACCAGGTCGGTACCAGTGATGCACTCGGTCACCGGGTGCTCCACCTGCAGGCGGGTGTTCATTTCCATGAAATAGAAATCGCCGTCGGGCCCGGCGATGAATTCCACCGTGCCGGCGCCCACGTAGTTCACGGCGCGTGCGGCATCCACCGCGGCCTTGCCCATGGCGGCGCGGCGCTCGGGCGTCATGCCCGGCGCAGGTGCTTCTTCCAGCACCTTCTGGTGGCGGCGCTGCACCGAGCAGTCGCGCTCGAACAGGTACACCACGTTGCCGTGGCTGTCGCCAAACACCTGGATCTCGATATGGCGCGGGCGCTCCACGTACTTTTCCACCAGCACGTGCGCATTGCCGAAGGCGGACTGCGCCTCGCGCTGGCAGCTGGCCAGCGCGTCGGTGAACGCTGCGCTGTCGTCCACCTTGCGCATGCCCTTGCCACCGCCGCCGGCGCTGGCCTTGATCAGCACCGGGTAGCCGATGCCGTCGGCCTGTTCGCGCAGGAACGCCGGTTCCTGCGCGTCGCCGTGGTAGCCCGGGGTCAGCGGCACGCCGGCCTGCGCCATCAGCGCCTTGGCCGCGCTCTTGTCGCCCATCGCGCGGATCGCCGCCGCAGACGGGCCGATGAACACGATGCCCGCCTCGGCGCAGGCCTGGGCGAAGTCCGC
Source organism: Stenotrophomonas sp. Steno-Z4 (assembly GCF_056393145.1). Taxonomy (NCBI): domain Bacteria; kingdom Pseudomonadati; phylum Pseudomonadota; class Gammaproteobacteria; order Lysobacterales; family Lysobacteraceae; genus Stenotrophomonas; species Stenotrophomonas sp. Steno-Z4. The sequence continues at coordinate 336,765 of NZ_JBWJPC010000002.1, forward strand.
GTTTTCCGACAGGAAGCCGTAACCGGGGTGGATCGCCTGCGCGCCGGTGCGGCGCGCGGCGTCCAGGATGGCGTCGGCGCGCAGGTAGCTTTCGCGCGCGGGTGCCGGGCCGATGCCCACGGCCTCGTCGGCCAGGCGCACATGGCGTGCATCGCGGTCTGCGTCGGAGTACACCGCCACCGTGGCAATGCCCAGGCGTTGGCAGGTGGCGATGACGCGGCAGGCGATTTCGCCACGGTTGGCGATCAGGATCTTGGTGAACATGGAAGTCTCGTTGCGCATGCCAGGGGGCCGGATCACATCCGGAACACGCCGAAATCGGTCTTGCGGGCCGGGGCGTTGAGGCTGGCCGACAGGGCCAGGCCCAGTACGCGGCGGGTGTCGGCCGGGTCGATCACGCCGTCATCCCACAACCGCGCGCTGGCGTAGTAGGGGTGGCCCTGCTGCTCGAACTGGTCGCGGATTGGCGTCTTGAAGGTGTCTTCGTCCTGCGCCGACCACTGCCCGCCCTTGGCTTCAATGCCATCGCGCTTCACCGTGGCCAGTACGCTGGCCGCCTGCTCGCCGCCCATCACGCCGATGCGCGCGTTCGGCCACATCCACAGGAAGTTGGGCGAATAGGCGCGGCCGCACATGCCGTAGTTGCCGGCGCCGAACGAACCGCCGATCACCACCGTGAACTTGGGCACCTTGGCGCAGGCTACCGCCATCACCAGCTTGGCCCCGTCCTTGGCGATGCCGCCGTGTTCGTACTTGCGGCCCACCATGAAGCCGGTGATGTTCTGCAGGAACACCAGCGGAATGCCGCGCTGGGTGCACAGCTCGATGAAGTGCGCGCCCTTGAGCGCCGATTCGGAGAACAGGATGCCGTTGTTGGCGATGATCCCGACGGGGTAACCGTGCAGGTGCGCGAAGCCGGTCACCAGCGTGTTGCCGTAGCGCGGCTTGAATTCGTCGAAGCGCGAATCGTCCACCAGGCGCATGATCACCTCGCGCACGTCATAGGGCTTGCGCGTGTCGGCCGGGATCACCCCGTACAGTTCCTGCGCCGGGTAGCGCGGTTCCACCGGGGCCTGCACCGCCAGTGCCGGTTCGGGCTTGCGCCAGTTGAGCTGGGCGATGATCGCGCGCACCCGGGCCAGCGCCTGCAGGTCGTTGTCGGCCATGTGGTCGGCCACCCCGGAAATGCGCGTGTGCACATCGGCACCGCCCAGTTCCTCGGCGGTGACCACTTCACCGGTGGCGGCCTTCACCAGCGGCGGGCCGCCCAGGAAGATGGTGCCCTGCTCGCGCACGATCACCGTTTCATCGCTCATCGCCGGCACGTACGCGCCGCCGGCGGTGCACGAGCCCATCACGCAGGCGATCTGCGGAATGCCCTGCGCCGACAGGTTGGCCTGGTTGTAGAAGATCCGGCCGAAATGGTCGCGGTCCGGGAACACCTCGTCCTGCAGCGGCAGGAACGCGCCACCGGAATCCACCAGGTAGATGCACGGCAGCCGGTTCTGTTCGGCCACCTCCTGCGCGCGCAGGTGCTTCTTCACCGTCATCGGGTAATAGGTGCCGCCCTTGACCGTGGCATCGTTGGCCACGATCACGCATTCCACCCCGGACACACGACCAATGCCGGCCACCACGCCTGCGCTGGGAATGGGGTCGCCGTACATGCCGTGCGCCGCCAGCGGTGCGATCTCCAGGAACGCGCTGCCCGGGTCGAGCAGGGCATCGATGCGGTCGCGCACCAGCAGCTTGCCGCGCGCGGTGTGTTTCTGCCGCGCCGCTTCCGTGCCGCCCAGCGCGGTCTGCGCCAGGGTGGCGCGCAGGTCGTCGACCACCGCCTGCAGCGCAGTGCGGTTGGCCTCGAAGCTCTCGCTGCCCGGTTGCAGCTGGGTGCTCAGTACCGTCATGGCTTGGTCCTTACTTGGTGCGCTGGAACAGTTCGCGGCCGATCAGCATGCGGCGGATTTCCGAGGTGCCCGCGCCGATTTCATACAGCTTGGCATCGCGCCACAAGCGCCCGGTGGGGTACTCGTTGATGTAGCCGTTGCCGCCCAGGATCTGGATCGCCTGGCCGGTCAGCCAGGTGGCCTTCTCGGCCGAATACAGGATCGCACCGGCCGCATCCTGGCGGGTGGTGCGGCCCAGGTCGCAGGCGCGCGCCACTGCATACACATACGCGCGGCAGGCGTTGAGGCCCACGTACATGTCGGCCAGCTTGGCCTGCATCAGCTGGAACGTGCCGATCGCCTGGCCGAACTGCTTGCGCTCATGCACGTACGGCATCACCACGTCCATCGCGGCCGACATCAAGCCCAGCGGGCCGCCGGACAGCACCACGCGCTCGAAATCCAGGCCGGACATCAGCACGTTCACGCCGCCACCGACCGCGCCCAGCACGTTCGCTTCGGGCACTTCGCAGTCCTCGAACACCAGTTCGCAGGTGTTGGAGCCGCGCATGCCCAGCTTGTCCAGCTTCTGCGCGGTGGAGAAGCCCTTCATGCCCTTTTCGACCAGGAAGGCGGTGATGCCCTTGGCGCCGGCTTCCACGTCGGTCTTGGCGTACACCACCAGCACGTCGGCATCCGGGCCGTTGGTGATCCACATCTTGTTGCCGTTGAGCACGTAGTGGTCGCCGCGCTTGTCCGCGCGCAGCTTCATCGACACCACGTCCGAACCGGCGCCCGGTTCGCTCATGGCCAGCGCGCCGACCTTCTCGCCGCTGCACAGGCCGGGCAGGAAGCGCTGCTTCTGCTCTTCGGTACCGTTCTTGCGCAGCTGGTTCACGCACAGGTTCGAGTGCGCGCCGTAGGACAGGCCGATGCCGCCCGAAGCGCGCGAAATTTCTTCCATCGCCACCACATGGGCCAGGTAGCCCATGCCGCTGCCGCCGTATTCTTCTTCCACGGTCAGGCCGAGCAGGCCCTGCTCGCCGAGCTTGCGCCACAGCGGGTGCGGGAACAGGTTTTCCTCATCGGCCTTGGCCGCCAGCGGCGCGATCTCGGCCGAGGCAAAATGGGCCACGCTCTGGCGGAGCATGTCGATCTCTTCGCCGAGGTCGAAGTTCATGGTGGGGACGTGCATGAGGCGGCTCCGCAACGGCTGGAAGGGGTCGAATGCTCCCAGCCTAGTCCTCCCGGGGGTAAAAGTGAACACAAATTCAAAAATTGAACATAGAATCAACAAATGGCCTATAAACGCTCAGCTTTGATGGAAGAACGCCTGGCCGGGGCCCGCGAGCGGATCCTGCTGGCCACCCGGCGCCTGGTGGCGGCCGGCGGCTACCGGAATGCCCCGGTCACCGCCGTGGCGGCAGAAGCGGGGGTGTCCACCGGGCTGATCTACCGGCACTTCCCGTCCAAGGCCGAGCTGTTCGTGGAGGTGCTGACCGACGCGGTCGAGCATGAACTGCGCATCTTCGAAGCCATCGCCGCCGAACCGCTGCCCGCGCCCGAGCGCCTGCGCCGGGCGATCACCGCCTTCGTGCGCCGCGCGCTGGCCGGCCCCGGGCTGGCCTATGCCTTCATCGCCGAACCGGTGGATCCGGAAGTGGAAGCCGAGCGCATCCGCTGTCGCCGCCTGTTCGGTGACGTGTTCCGCCGCATCGTGGCCGATGGCGTTGAAGCCGGCAGTTTCCCTGCGCAGGACACCGACGTGGCGGCCGCCTGCATCGTCGGTGCGTTCACCGAAGCACTGGTCGGCCCCACCGCGCCCAGCCGCGATGCGCACGGCGACCAGACCGCGCTGGTCGAATCCATCTGCGTTTTCTGCCTGCGTGCTGCAGGCGCCTCCCAGGTCTGATGCTGCATTGCGGTAGTGGGAGGCGGCTTGCAGAGCGCCGCCGACGCTGGTCATACTCGGCCGACAAGCCGTGGTCCAACGACTACCAGCCAGGGGTAACAGAGAGTGCGGAATTACGACCTCGAGTTCCTGAAACGCTTTTCCATGGTCATTGCCTTATTGATGGCCATCACGCTCGGATTGATCCTGTTCGCCGCGTACCTGCACACCCGCATTCCCCCTGAAGTCTCGCCCCAGGCCGCCAAGCGCACCGAACTGCGCATTGCCCCGGCCGGTGCGGTCTATGCCGGCGCCACCGGTGCTGCCGACCAGGCCGCCGCCAAGGCGGCGGCGATGGCCAAGGCCGCCTCGCAGGTGGCATACGGCGGCACCACCGATGGCAAGGTGATCTTCGACAACCTGTGCACCGCCTGCCACACCACCGGCGTCGGCCAGGCACCGACCCTGGACCACGCCCATTGGGATGCACGCCTGGCCCAGGGCAAGGACACCCTCTACAAGCACGCCATCGAGGGCTACACCGGCCCGGATGGCGGGATCATGCCGCCCAAGGGCGGCAACCCCGGCCTGAGCGAAGAGCAGATCCACGCCACCGTCGATTGGATGCTGGCGAACCTGAAATAACCGGCGCACATCACGAACGGCAGAGCCGACAGGTAGAGCCGACTGTTAGTCGGCTGAGGGTAGAGCCGACTGTTAGTCGGCTGCAGGTAGAGCCGACTGTTAGTCGGCTGCCGTTCGCGCGGACCCTGCAACCTCCCGTGCTCCGGAGCCAAGCCGACTAACAGTCGGCTCTACCGGCCGGGTCCAACCGTCCCGCCCGGTCCACGCATCCAGCCTCTCCGGCAAAGCCGACTTTCATGTTTCACGGTTACCCTGTGCACCCGTTCCCGGACTCCCCGCCGATGCGCCGTCGCACCCTCGCTCTTGCCCTGTCGCTGATCCTCCCGGCCACTGCCTTCGCCCAAGCCCAGCCACAGCCACGCCCGACCGCATCGACCCCGGCGACCTCCGCCCCCGTCACCCTCACCCTCACCGCCGCGCCCGCCGACTGGCGCACCCTCGACGGCCAGCACGTGCGCATCGCCGCCCCGTTGACCCTGGCCGGCACCGACGGCCTGGCCCGTTTCGGCGAACTCACCGTCGCCTTCGACGGCCGCCTCTGGCAGCCCAGCGAAGTGGCCGCTCCCGGCATCGACGCCCACGCCAAGGTAATCGCCGACAACCAGCGCCGCCGCCTGCTGCTCGATGACGGCAGCACCGCGCGCGACCCGGGTCCGGTGGCCTACCTGCCCGCCGCTGCCACCCTGCGCACCGGCACCGTGCTGCGCAACGTCGAAGGCATCGTCCACGTGGACGCCAAGGGCACCCCGCGCCTGCAGGTCACCACCCCGCTGACGCTGCCGGCGCTCAACCGCCCCGCCGCCCCGGTCGTGCCCGGCGCGCTCAAGGTGGCCGCCTTCAACCTGGAAAACTTCTTCAACGGCGACGGCCAGGGCGGCGGTTACCCGACCCTGCGCGGCGCCCGCACCCTGGCCGAACACCAGGCCCAGACCGCCAAGCTGGTGGCCACCGTCAACGCGCTCGGCGCCGACGTGGCCGCGCTGATGGAACTGGAAAACGACGGCTACGGCCCGCAGTCGGCGATTGCCGAACTGGTTGCCGCGCTCAATGCCAACCGTGGCAAGGGCGCGGACTGGGCCTTCATCGACGCCGGCAAGGGCCCGGGCGAGAACCCCATCCGCGTGGGCATCATCTACCGCAGCTCGCGGGTGACCCCGGTGGGCGCCCCCGCCGTGCTGGACACCGCCCCGTTCGGCCCGCACAGCCGCGTACCGCTGGCCCAGGCGTTCCGCGCCGGCAAGGGCGCGCCGTTCGTGGTGGTGGCCAACCACTTCAAGTCCAAGGGCTGCTCGGAAGCGGCCGGCGCCGATGCCGACCAGAACGACGGCCAGGCCTGCTGGAACGCCACCCGCGTGGAATCGGCGCGCCTGCTCAACCAGTGGCTGGGCACCGACCCGACCGGCGCCGGCACCACCGACGCGATCCTGCTGGGCGACTTCAACGCCTACGCGATGGAAGCTCCGATCCGCGCCCTGCACGATGCCGGCTGGCGCGACGCCTTCGCCGTGGCCAAGGTCGAGCGCCCCTACAGCTACGTCTACAACGGCATGACCGGCCGCCTCGACCACGCCCTGCTCAGCCCGGGCATGGCCAAGCGCCTGCGTGGCGCGGCCGAATGGCACATCAATGCAGACGAAGCCGACGACATCGGCTACCGCGACCGCAACGAAGCCGGCCCGTGGCGCAGTTCCGACCACGACCCGTTGATCCTCGGTTTCGACCGGTAACGCCCCGAATACAGGCGGATATCGAACCGGAAACGAACGGATATCGAACCGGTAGGTGCCGACCGTTGGTCGGCACTGCGCGCGGTCTCACCCCCACGCGATAAACCCAATCGCCACCACCGCCAACACCAACCCCGCGCGGTTCCACCGCGTGGTCGGCTCGCCGAACGCCAACACCCCCACCAGCGCCCCCAGTACCACCACGCCGATATTCATCCCGGCAAACACCGTGGCAGGGCTGTCCGGCATCGCCTGGTGGGCGTGCACGTAAAACAGGATGTTGCCGCCATTGAGCAGCCCCAACAGCGCCCCCGCACCCACGTTGCGCGCGCGCAACCGGCTGCGCCCACTGAAGTGCCGCCACAGCTGCAGACCCAGCATCAACATAAACGCAATGCTGAAACACGCCAGCAGTGCCGCCATCGACGGCGTCCCCGACAGCGCCACCTGCTTCAGCAGCACATCCACCAGCGCAAAGCCCACCCACACCGCCAGCAGCCAGCGCCAGCTGCCCGCCTCACCGGCCACCGCCGGCCCACGCGGGCGCAGGCTGATGCCCAGCATCGCCACCAGCCCCAGCCCCAGTCCAAGCAGCTTGAGCGCGGTCGCCGTCTGCCCAAAGAACACAAACGCAGCCAACAACGACAGCAACAGCGACAACCGCTGCGCCACATCCGTTCGCACGATCCCGGCCACCGCCACCGTGCGGCCCAGCACCAGGAACAGCGAAGGCAGCACCACCGCCAGCACCAGCAGCGCCGGCCACGGCGCATGGGTCGACTGCAGCGCCTCCAGCGGCGGCTGCAGCACCCCCGCCGTAAGCCCGGCGGCCACCAGGTAATTCCAGGTCACCATCTGGGCGACATCCAGCTGGCGGCGTGCGGCCAGCTTCAGCAGCACCGACACCAACACGCTGCAGACCACGCTGAAAAGCAGATAGAACATGGGGTTCCAGGCAGGCGCGGCAGTGCAGCCCGCGGGGGAGCGGTATTATGACGCCATGCACAATCCCCCTTTCCCCAATGAAAGCACCACCCTGCAGCTGGCCGGCCCGGTGGGCGCGCTGGACGTGATGGTCGACCCGCCCAAGGCCGACGTGCCCGCGCAGCCGGTGGTGGCGGTCATCTGCCACCCGCTGTCCACTGAAGGCGGCAGCATGCACAACAAGGTGGTGACCATGGTCGGCACCACCCTGCGCGAGCTGGGCATTGCCACCGTGCGCTTCAACTTCCGCAGCGTCGGCACCTCGGCGGGCGAATTCGACCATGGCGTGGGCGAGCAGGACGACCTCAAGGCCGTGGTGGCCTGGGTGCGCCAGCAGCGCCCCGACGCCACTTTGTGGCTGGCCGGCTTCAGTTTCGGCGCCTTCGTCTCCCTGCGCGCGGCCGCCGAGCTGCAGCCGCAGGTGCTGGTCTCGATCGCCCCGCCCGCCGGGCGCTGGGACTTCGACGGCGTGCAGCCGCCGGCCAACTGGCTGGTCATCCAGGGCGAGGCCGACGAAATCGTCGACCCGCAGGCGGTCTATGACTGGCTGGACGAGCTGGGCGCCCCGCACGAGCTGGTGCGCATGCCCGAAACCAGCCACTTCTTCCACCGCAAGCTGATCGACCTGCGCGGCGCGGTGCTCCACGGCGTCAAGGGCTGGCTGCCGAACCCGGAAAGCGCCACCGCATGAGCGATACCGCACTGACCCCGTCGCAGCGCTACGCCGAAGGCGTGGCCCGGGGCGAATGGCAGAACGACCCGGCCCAGCACGCCGCCCTGGCCGAGCTGGACCGCATCCACCTGGCGCTGGTCGACAGCGCCCAGGACGGCTGGCTGGATCGCCTGTCCGCCTTCTGGAAGAAGCCGGACCCGGTCAAGGGCCTGTATTTCTGGGGCGGGGTAGGGCGCGGCAAGACCTTCCTGGTGGACCTGTTCTACGACGGGCTGCCGATCGAACAGAAGTACCGCACCCACTTCCACCGCTTCATGCGCGGCATCCACGAGCGCCTGCGCGAACACCAGGGGCAGAGCGACCCGCTGGCCCGGATCGCCCAGGAATGGCGTGCCAAGCTGCGCGTACTGGTGCTGGACGAGTTCTTCGTCACCGACATCGGCGATGCCATGCTGCTGGCGCGCCTGCTCGAACGCCTGTTCGCCGAAGGAGTGACCCTGGTCACCACCTCCAACACGGCGGTGGAGAACCTGTACCTGAATGGCCTGCAGCGCGACAGCTTCCTGCCTGCCATCGGCCTGCTGCAGACCTACTGCGTGGAGCTGTACGCCGAGGGCACCGAAGACTACCGGATGCGCGCGCTGACCCATTCGCCGGTGTACCAGGCCCCGCGCGACGAGCACAGCGATGCCTGGCTGGCCAGCCGCTGGGCCGCGCTGAGCGGCGGCCAGCCGCCCAAGCCGGGCAACATCGAGATCGAAGCACGCAAGATCCCGGTGCGCGCCCGGGGCAAGAGCATCGTCTGGTTCGACTTCAAGGCCCTGTGCGAAGGCCCGCGCGGCCCCTCGGACTACATCGAGATCGCCCGCGAGTTCAACACCGTGCTGCTGGGTGACATCCCGCATTTCGACCGCATGAATGAAGATGCCGCGCGCCGCTTCGTGAACCTGATCGACGAGCTGTACGACCGCCACGTCAACCTGGTCTGCACCGCCACCGACGCCCCGGTAGCCCTCTACACCGGCACCCGCCTGCAGGGCGCCTTCGAGCGCACCGCCTCGCGCCTGATAGAAATGCAGAGCGCCGAATACCTCGGCACGCCCCACCGGGCGTAACCGGGCCAACCGGCTTTCACCGGGCTGGAACAACGGGCCGGAACAACGGGCCGGAACAACGGGCCGGAACAACGGGCTGGAACAACGGGCCGGAACAAGGCGTAGGGACACGCCATGCGTGTCCGCGCGGTGCCCGATCCGCCCGCAATTGTTACGCCCACGTGACGCCCATCGTTCCGTTTTTCGAACGCTTGAATCGCACGAAAAGTCGCCCCCAACCCTTGACTGCGCACTCGCTTTCGACGGGTCGCGACCGTTCGTCGGACGCCTGCAACACCGGATCCTTGCGCCGCAAGGGATTGGCCTGATTCCCTACATTTGGCGTTGACGGCCCCCTACACCCCCACTATCTTGTGGCCGTCGGTCTCTTCGACCACAAGTCGAAGGGTCCAACGGGCCCAACGCCCACCGACAACCGCATGCCGTACAGGGTGCGGTGCTGGTAGCACCAGTCTCCGGGGGGAGATGACCGGTGACGCAAGGGGAATCGTCCGCAGCGCCAGTGCGCCGGTCGCGTCCCATGCGACACCGATAATCCACCCTGAGCGCTGAGCGCATCGGCCCCACGCCTGCCCCGCAGGCGACCCTGCACCACCCCAAATCACGCCAAGAGGAAAACGCCGTGAGCACCGAAACCAGCGCAGCCACCGACCAGGAAAGCGAATTCCTGTTGACTTCGCCGCCGACCGCGACCGCCATGAGCGTGACCAAGCGCAACGGCACGACCGAACTGGTGGATCTGAACAAGATCGTGCGCGCGGTGCAGCGTTCGGCTGAAGGCCTGCATTCGGTCGACCCGATGCGCGTGGCCACCCGCACCATTTCCGGCCTGTACAACGGCGCCACCACCCAGGAACTGGACGAACTGTCCATCCGCACCGCCGCCCTGCTGATCGGTGAAGAGCCCGAGTACGGCCGCCTGGCCGCGCGCCTGCTGGCCAACTACATCGCCAAGGAAGTGTCGGGGCAGGAAATCCACGCCTTCTCGCAGTCGGTCGGCCGTGGCCACGAAGTAGGCCTGATCAACGACCGCCTGCTGAACTTCGTGCAGACCAACGCGCGCAAGCTCAACGATGCCATCGACCTCAGCCTCGACCTGAACTTCGACTACTTCGGCCTGCGTACCCTGTACGACCGCTACCTGCTGCGCCATCCGCACACCCGCAAGGTGATCGAGACCCCGCAGCAGTTCTTCCTGCGCATCGCCAGCGCGCTGAGCGAAGACGTGCCGGAAACCCTGGCCCTGTACAAGCGCATGGGCAACCTGGACTACCTGCCGTCCAGCCCGACCCTGTTCAACTCCGGCACCACCCACGAGCAGCTGTCCTCGTGCTTCCTGCTCGATTCGCCGCAGGATTCGCTGGAATCGATCTACTCCAAGTACGGCGACATCGCCCAGCTCTCCAAGTTCTCCGGCGGCATCGGCGTGAGCTACACCCGCGTGCGTTCGCGCGGCTCGCTGATCAAGTCCACCAACGGCCACTCCAACGGCATCGTGCCGTGGCTGAAGACCATGGACTCGTCCGTGGCCGCGGTGAACCAGGGTGGCAAGCGCAAGGGCGCGGCCTGCGTGTACCTGGAAACCTGGCACGCCGACATCGAAGACTTCCTCGAACTGCGTGACAACACCGGCGACGAATCGCGCCGCGCGCACAACCTCAACCTGGCCAACTGGGTGCCGGACCTGTTCATGAAGCGCGTCGAAGCCGACCAGGAATGGTCGCTGTTCGATCCGCGCGTGGTGCCCGAGTTCACCGACCTGTTCGGTGAAGCCTTCGAGGCCGCCTACCTGCAGGCCGAAGCACAGGGCAAGGCCAACCGCACCATTTCCGCGCGCAAGCTGTACTCGCGGATGATGCGTACCCTTGCCGAAACCGGCAACGGCTGGATGACCTTCAAGGACAAGTGCAACCGCGCCAGCAACCAGACCCTGCGTCCGGGCAACGTGATCCACCTGTCCAACCTGTGCACCGAAATCCTGGAGGTCACCTCCAACGATGAAACCGCCGTGTGCAACCTGGGTTCGATCAACCTGGGCAACCACTTCGACGAGCACAACGAGTTCAACTACGAAAAGCTGGCCGAAACCGTGCGCCTGGCCGTGCGCCAGCTCGACCGCGTGATCGACCTGAACTTCTACCCGATCGAAACCGCCCGCCGCGCCAACATGCGCTGGCGCCCGGTCGGCCTGGGCTGCATGGGCCTGCAGGACGTGTTCTTCCGCAAGCGCCTGCCGTTCGACAGCGCCGAAGCCCGCGCGCTGTCGAAGAAGATTGCCGAGACCATCTACTTCCACGCCCTGGAAACCTCGGTCGAACTGGCCCAGGAACGTGGCAAGCACCCGTCGTTCAACGACACCCGTGCGGCCAGCGGCGAACTGCAGTTCGACGCCTGGAACGTGGTGCCGGAAGACGGCGCGCGCTGGGACGCCCTGCGTGCCCGCATCAAGGAACACGGCCTGCGCAACTCGCTGATCATCGCCATTGCCCCGACCGCGACCATCGCCTCCATCGCCGGCTGCTACGAGTGCGTCGAGCCGCAGGTGTCCAACCTGTTCAAGCGCGAAACGCTGTCGGGCGACTTCCTGCAGGTGAACCGCTACCTGGTGAACGAGCTGAAGAAGCTCGGCCACTGGACCCCGGAAATGCGCGACACCATCAAGATGGCCGAAGGCTCCATCCAGGGCATCGCCCAGATCCCGGAAAGCCTGCGCCAGATCTACCGCACCGCGTGGGAACTGCCGATGCGCTCGCTGATCGACATGGCCGCCGACCGTGGCGCGTTCATCGACCAGTCCGCCTCGCTCAACCTGTTCATGGAAAGCCCGAACATCGGCGCGATGTCCTCCATGTACATGTACGCCTGGAAGCAGGGCATCAAGACCACCTACTACCTGCGTTCGCGTCCGGCCACCAAGATCGCCAAGACCACCATCAGCCACACCGCAGCGGCTGTCCCGGAAAAGGTGTTCAGCCCGGAAGAAGCCATCGCCTGCTCGCTGGAAAACCCGGAAGCCTGCGAAGCCTGCCAGTAATCCGCGGGCGCCCACCGCCCGGTAGCGCCGGCCGTTGGCCGGCCTCGACCAACCGCAGCGCCGGGCTCTGCCCGGCCGCTCCACCGGCCCAATCGCCGGAACATACACCCGGCAGGTGCCGACCGTTGGTCGGCACACACACCCGGTAGGTACCGACCGTTGGTCGGTACACCTCAGAAGGAAAGACCCACCATGGCCGACACCCGCAAGCAGATGCTGCTCGATCCCGGTTTTGAACTGACCCTGCGCCCGATGCGCTACCCGCAGTTCTATGACATGTATCGCAACGCGATCAAGAACACCTGGACCGTGGAAGAAATCAACTTCCAGATCGACATCAGCGACCTGCACACCAAGATGTCGCCGGGCGAGCGCCACCTGATCCACCGCCTGGTTGCCTTCTTCGCCACCGGCGACTCGATCGTGTCCAACAACCTGGTGCTGAACCTGTACCAGCACTTGAACGCGCCCGAAGCACGCATGTACCTCTCGCGCCAGCTGTACGAAGAAGCGCTGCACGTGCAGTTCTACCTGACCCTGCTGGACAACTACCTGCCGGACCCGGAAGAGCGTTCGAAGGCGTTCTCGGCAGTGGAGAACATCGACTCCATCAAGAAGAAGGCCGACTTCTGCTTCAAGTGGATCGACTCCATCCAGGGCCTCACCCGCATCGAAACCCGCGACCAGCGTCGCCAGTTCCTGCTCAACCAGATCTGCTTCGCCGCCTGCATCGAAGGCCTGTTCTTCTTCGCCGCGTTCGCGTACGTGTACTACTTCCGTTCGCGTGGCCTGCTCAACGGCCTGGCCTCGGGCACCAATTGGGTGTTCCGCGACGAAAGCGCACACATGGACTTCGCCTTCGAATGCGTGGACGTCATCCGCGAGGAAGAGCCGGACCTGTTCGACGATGAAATGAAGCGGCAGGTCTACGACATGCTGGCCGAAGCCATCGAATGCGAAGTGCAGTTCGCCGAAGACGTGCTGTCCGGCGGCGTAGCCGGCATTTCCACCCGCGACATGCGCCAGTACCTGCAGCACTGCGCCGACAACCACTTCCACCGCCTCGGCATGGAAAAGAAGTACAACGTGCGCAACCCGCTGCCGTTCATGGAACTGCAGGACGTGCAGGAGCTGACCAACTTCTTCGAACGCCGCCCCTCGGCCTACCAGGTGGGCGTGCAGGGCGAAGTGTCCTTCGACATGTCGTTCTGATCCAAGCACACCATGCGTACCAGAAAGCCCCGGCACTGCCGGGGCTTTTTGTTTGCGGGCGCTGCCGTATCATCCTCGTCGACCCCATTGCACGGCCCACCGCCATGACCGCCACCCCTGACGTCGTCCCGCCCACTGAAGTGCGCATGGCCGAAATCGTCTTCCCCAACCACACCAACCACATGGGCACCCTGTTCGGTGGCCAGGCATTGGCGTGGATGGACAAGGCCGCGTTCCTGGCCGCCGCGCGCTACTCGCGCCGCACCGTGGTCACCGCCCGCTCCGACCAGGTGGACTTCAAACTGCCCATCAGCATCGGCCAGATGGTGGAAACCGTGGGCCGCATCGTCGAAGTGGGCCGCAGCTCGATGAAGGTGGAAGTAGAGCTCATCGCCGAAGACCTGCACACCGGCGAGCGCAAGCTGTGCACCCGCGGCCACTTCGTGATGATCGCCCTGGACGAGAACCACAAGCCCACCGCCGTGCCCGCGCTGCCGGCCGATATCGCCGGACCCTGAACGGGCAGGGGCGATTGCGAACCCTCCAATCGCCCCCATCTAGCTGGCATGTCTACCCCACTGGCTGACTTCATCGACCGCGCCCGCCGCCTGTTCGTCCTCACCGGCGCCGGCTGCAGCACCGACTCGGGCATTCCCGATTACCGTGATGCCGACGGCCAGTGGAAGCGCACCCCACCGGTGAACTACCAGGATTTCATGGGCGAAGCGGCCACCCGCCAGCGCTACTGGGCGCGCAGCCTGCTCGGCTGGCCGCGCTTCGGGCAAGCCCAGCCCAACGCCACCCACGCCGCACTGGCCGCGCTGGAAGCGCGTGGAAAGGTTGAAGTGCTGCTCACCCAGAACGTGGACTGCCTGCACCAGCGCGCCGGCAGCGCAGCGGTGATCGACCTGCACGGCCGCCTGGACCAGGTGCGCTGCATGGGCTGCGAAACCCGCAGCGGCCGCGAAGCTTTCCAGCAGGCGCTGCTCGCCGCCAACCCCGGCTGGGACCGCCTCGACGCCGCCCAGGCTCCCGATGGCGATGCCGACCTTGAAGGCGTGGATTTCAGCACCTTCAACGTGCCCGCGTGCCCCACCTGCGGCGGCATCCTCAAGCCGGACGTGGTGTTCTTCGGCGAAAACGTACCGCGCGCCCGCGTCGATGCCGTACACGCCCACCTGCAACAGGCAGACGCCGTCCTCGTGGTCGGCTCCTCCCTGATGGTCTATTCCGGCTACCGCTTCGTCCAGGCCGCCGCCAAGGCCGGCCTACCCGTAGCCGCCCTGAACATCGGCCGCACCCGAGCAGACGACCTCCTCACCCTCAAGGTAGAGCAGTCCTGCGCAGAAGCCCTGTCCTTCCTGCTCCCCACGACCACCCCCGCGTAGAGACACGCCATGCGTGTCTGGCCACACCGTTCCAAACAAACGGTTGCCTGCACCCCCGCTTCCGGGTGCAATAACCCCCCGGTTTCAACATCCCCCCGAGTCGCCCGCCCGTGAGCCAGCTTTTCTCCCCCGTAACCTTCGGACCGCTGACGCTGTCCAACCGCATCGTCATCGCCCCGATGTGCCAGTACTCCTCCACCGACGGCCTGGCCAGCGACTGGCACCGCCAGCACCTGGGCATGCTGGCCCAGTCCGGCGCCGGCCTGCTGATCCTCGAAGCCACCGCCGTGCTGCCGGAAGGGCGCATCAGCTACGCCGACCTGGGCCTGTGGGACGACGCCACCGAAGCCGCCCTCACCGACGTGATCGCCTCGGTGAAGCGCTGGTCGCCGATGCCAGTGGGCGTGCAGCTCGCGCATGCTGGTCGCAAGGCCTCCTCCGCACGCCCGTGGGACGGCGGTGGCCCGCTGCCGCCGACCGACCCGAATGGCTGGACCGTGAAAGCTCCCTCGGCGCTGCCGTTCACCGCCAACGGCCCCACGCCCGAAGCGCTGGATGAAGCCGGCATCGACGCCGTGGTGGAGGCCTTCGCCGTGGCCGCCAAGCGCGCCGAGCGCGCCGGCCTGGACCTGATCGAACTGCACGCCGCGCACGGCTACCTGCTGCACCAGTTCCTCTCCCCGCTCAGCAACAAGCGCCAAGACGAGTACGGCGGTTCGCTGGAAAACCGCATGCGCCTGCTGATCCGCGTGTTCGACGCCGTGCGCGCGGCGGTCTCCGACCGCATCAGCGTAGGCGTGCGCATTTCCGCCAGCGACTGGGTCGACGGCGGCTGGGACATCGAACAGAGCACCACCCTCGCGCAGATCCTCGACCTGTGCGGCTGCCAGTTCCTGCACGTGTCCAGCGGCGGTCTAGACGCACGCCAGAAGATCGCCCTCGAGCCCGGCTACCAGGTACCGTTCGCCGCCGCGATCAAGGCAGCCAAAGTGCGCATGCCGGTCATCGCCGTCGGCCTGATCACCGACCCGGCCCAAGCCGAATCGATCTTGCGCCACAACCACGCCGACGCCGTCGCACTGGCCCGCGGCATCCTCTACGAACCGCGCTGGCCGTGGCACGCCGCCGCCGCCCTCGGCGACTCCATCACCCCCGCCCCACAGTACCTGCGCTGCGAACCGCGCGAAGCCCGCGGCGTCTTCACCGCCCCGTCTGCTTGATTGAATCGGTAGCGCACGACCGTTGGTCGTGCGCCGCCTGATCTCACGCAACATCCACCCGCCACGCGGCCGGCAACCCCTCCACCACGTGCTGCATCAACGCCCGCACCTTGGGCGTCAAATCCCTTCGATCACTCACACACAGAAACAACCGCATCGGCTCCGGCGATGTCCGCGCCCCATCGCCCGACGCAAACAACACCTGCAACTCCCCGCGCGCCAACCAAGGCGCCGCCACGAACGCCGCCAACCGCGCGATGCCACCGCCTGCGGCCGCCATCGCCGCCAACGCATCAATGTCATCCGACACCAGCGCCGGCCGCATCTCCGCCTCGAAGCGGATTCCATCGCGCACGAAGCCCCACGGCAACAACCGCCCATCCACCGGGTAGCGGAACACCAGGCAACGGTGCTCACGCAGATCCTCCGGTGTCGCCGGCACTCCCGCCTGCGCCAGGTAAGAAGGCGCCGCACACACCTGGAACGGCACCTGCGCAATCGCCCGCGCCACCAGGCCTTCCACCAGCTGCGGCTCGATCCGGAAACTCACATCCACATCTTCATGCGCATGGTCCACGTTGCGATCGGCCAGCAGCAGCTCGATCGACAACCGTGGATAGCGCGCCTGCAGCGCCGGCAGCATCGGCGCCAGCACATGCCGGCCAAATGCGGAGGTGCTGGCAATGCGCAGGCGACCATGCGGTGTGGCTTCGGGATCCGTCACCGCCGCCTGCGCCCGTTGCAGGTCGCGCTCGATATGCCGCACCTCGGCCAGGTACAGCGCGCCGCGCTCGGTCAGCGCCAAGGTGCGCGTGGTGCGGTTGAACAGGCGCACGCCCAGATGCGTCTCCAGCCGCGCGATGTTCTGGCCCACCGCCGCCGGGCTGATCCCCAGCGTGCGCGCCGCCGCCGCCAGGCTGCCGGCATCGGCGGTACGGATGAAACTGCGGATTGACTGCAGAATGTTCATGCTGGCGCCAATTCTGGCCGGTCATTGCAAAGAATTACTTTATAAAGAGCCAACGCCCGGCGGTCTACCCGCACCTGGCCCCGCTGACTATCGTGCCGGTCCCGCAACCGCTGGTTGCCGCCCACTGGACCCCTGATGTCGCAACAAGCTCAAACCCTGGCCACCGCCCGCTGGAAGCTTGGCGCCCGCGCCACCCCGTACGTCTTTGCCTTCTTCATGGCCTCCATCATGGCCATGCTGATGTGCCTGGTGATCACCGCCGCCAACGCCGGCATCAACGCCGACTTCCCCATGCGCGTACTCGGCGCCTACCAGCTCGCCATGCCCACCGCCTTCTGCTGCGTACTGATGGTGCGCCCGGTGGTGATGCGCCTCGTCGCGCTGACCGTGCACCCGCCGCGCTGACCCGATGTGGCATCCATTCCCCGGTAGCGCCCCACCGTTGGTGGGGCGTCGCGGCAAATCGAACGATACATCGGTCGGCACATCGGTCGGTAAACGGGTCGGCGCATCGGTCGGCGCATCGGCCGTTACACCGGTCGGCGCATCGGTCGGTACACCGCCCGGTACACCGCCCGGTAGAGCGGACTGTTAGTCCGCTGCTCCATCTGCATCAACGCCCACAGCAATTGGTTGCAACTGACATCGTCCCTCCAGAGCGCGGCGCCGCTCCACTACACTCAACGCATGCGCCCCGACTCCATCCTCACCCTCTCATGCCCGGACCGTACCGGCATCGTTTACCGCGTTTCCGGCCTGCTGTTCGAGCAGGGCTGCAACATCCTGGATGCACAGCAATTCGGCGACGACGAAAGCGGCCGGTTCTTCCTGCGCGTGCATTTCGACCGCGACCCGCGCCAGCCCATCGACACCATCCAGACCCGCATGGCCGGGCTGGCCACCGACTTCAAGATGGACTGGCAGCTGCACGACGCCCGCCGCCGTGCGCGCCTGCTGGTGCTGGTGAGCAAGCAGGGGCACTGCCTCAACGACCTGCTGTTCCGCGCGCACAGCCGTCAGCTGCAGGTGGATATCGCCGCAGTGGCCTCCAACCACGAAGATTTCGGGCCGCTGGCGGGCTCCTACGGCATCCCGTTCCACCACCTGCCGGTGAATGCAGACAACCGGGAAGTGCAGGAACAACAGATCATCGATCTGGTCGAACGCGAGCAGATCGACCTGGTGGTGCTGGCGCGCTACATGCAGATCCTGTCACCGCGCCTGTGCCAGGCACTGGCCGGCCGCGCGATCAACATCCACCACAGCTTCCTGCCCAGCTTCAAAGGCGCGCAGCCGTACCACCAGGCCCACGCACGCGGCGTAAAGATCATCGGTGCAACGGCCCACTACGTCACCTCCGATCTCGACGAAGGCCCGATCATCGAACAGGACGTAGCGCGGGTGGACCATGCCATGACGCCGCGTGACCTGGTCCGCCTCGGCAGCGACACCGAATCGCAGGTACTGGCCCGCGCCGTGCGGAGGCACGTAGAGCACCGCATCATCCTCAACGGCCACCGCACCGTAGTGTTCAGGTAGCGGATTGGGCGGTTTCTCTTCGTGGGGCGTCTTTCGGCTGCAAGGCGCCACAACGTGCAATGTGCATACGGCTACGATAAAGCCACCGCCCACTTGCGACCGCCCCCATGATCGACCACCTGGATCACCTCGTGCTGACCACTTCCGCGGAAGAGGCCACCACCCATTTCTATGTCAACGTCTTGGGGATGACCTTGGAAACGTTCGGGGCGGGCAGAAAGGCCTTCCGGTTTGGCAACCAGAAGATCAATCTGCACATAAAGGGGCATGAGGTTGAACCCAAAGCGCACCTACCTGTGCCGGGCTCCCTGGACCTCTGCTTCATTGCCGCAGTTCCATTGGACGAGGTCATCCAGAAGCTCGGCAGCAACTCGGTGAAGATCGAACAGGGTCCTGTCGAGCGCACCGGTGCAGTGGGCAAGATCCGATCTGTGTACGTCCGGGACCCCGAACTCAACCTGATAGAGATCTCCGAGTACCTCCCTGCGAACTAGCCGATCGGTTCTGAGCCAGACTACAGATCACAGGTACTTGGCCGCGCCGTACGCAGGCATGCTCGACGGACACCGCGCCGCAGTCTTTTGATAGCGACCCCCACAGTCGCAAGAGAACCGGTAGCGCCGCCCGTTGGCCGGCCTTCACGATACCGGCAGAAAACCGTGCGGTAGTGCCGGCCCCCAGGCGGCACCGCACGGAGAATGGAGCACCACCGCACCACCACGGAGTCAAAAGTGTTCGCACCCTACTGGGCAGAATTCCTAAGCTTGGCGATAGTCCACCTGCTTGCAGTAATAGCCCCTGGCCCAGACTTCGCAGTAGCCGTCCGCCAAAGCGTCCGCTTCGGCCGAAAAGCAGGCATCTACACCTCGCTGGGAATAGGGGCAGGCATCTCGGTCCACGTCCTCTATACCCTCATCGGCGTAGGCGCACTCCTGCACACAACCCCCTGGCTGATGACCGCAGCCAAGTGGCTGGGCGCGGCCTACATCTTCTACCTCGGCATCAAGTTCCTCCGCAGCAAGCCAAGCGCAGGCGGCGAGGCGACCACCGATGCGCCGAGCGACGCCGTGCAGCAGACCCCAAGGCAAGCCTTCGTCATCGGCTTCATGACCAACGCCACCAACCCCAAGGCGACACTGTTCTTCCTGGCGGTGTTCACAACACTGGTCAGTGCAAAGACACCGCTCCCCGTGCAGATGCTCTATGGCCTGTGGATGTGCCTGGTCAACGCAGCATGGTTCGTCCTGGTCAGCGTAGCGCTCTCCACAGCAGCCCTACGCCAACGCTTCATGCGCGCCAGCCACTGGTTCGAACGGGTGATGGGCGTGCTGCTGATCGGGTTTGCGCTGAGGCTGGTGTTCATGGCGTAACACAAACTCGGCCGAGGGCAGGGTGGAGACACGCCGGCGTGTCTCCAATGCCTCGACTACAGCCGGACGGCAGACGTGCGAGCCTCCAGCTACTCGCTCAATGCGTCCGAACGGCTCTTCTTCGGCTTGTGCTTCTGATAACGGTACGGCAGCGGCACCGGCGTCTCATCCAGCGTCAACGTAACGCGCCCGGGCGTCACCTCAACAAACACCCGATGCCCCGTCTTGAATCCCAACCGCTCCATCCATACCCCGCACAGCGACAGGTAGGGAATGGACAGGCCCGGCGGCAGGATGTTGCCGGCAGGGTGCCGCAGGGCGGAAATGCGTAGGCTCTTGGGCTGATACCAGCCGATGCCAACCTGCTGGCTGGGATCGTTGCATGAATCCATCTTTGAACTGCGCATGCGTCTACTCCATCGGAAGTACTCCCTTGCCGGCGACAAGGGAGTCGGGAGGTTGATATCCGTTCGACCAACGGTGTGACTTATTTCCCAGGGGGTGTTGTATTCGCCACCCTCCCGACGCAGAGCTTCATACTTTTTATTGGTCGAACAAGGGGATATCAAACCCCGAATCCAGACGATGCACAGCTGCTCAAGCAAAGAGAAGTTGATACTTTGCCAGCATACCGCCATGTTCCATTCATCAGGTCAATGGTGTGACGCAAGTGAGCCGGAACTCCTGCCTAAGGGCGTACTTAATGGAACGAACATCTCGAATTCAAGGCCAATCCCTTGCCCCAGAAGAACGCAGTCTTTGAACAACGCCTTGAGGACAAAAGTCGTAAGCGACCCCTGATGCGCGCCGAGTAAGATTGCCCGTGCAAGACTGCGGCGCGCTCCTGAGCCCATCGGCGACTGCCCCAACCAGCCGAAAGCAGGCACCTCAGACTGGCTAGCAGGGCCAGCAATGCTTACAGTTCCCAAGCCGAACAGGTTGATCTTCCAGGAGGGCGTCTGACCGAACCCACCTGGCGGTATGTGCTTGTTTCCACGGAAGCGCCCAAGCCGCCAAGGCAGACGTCATGGCCAGAGTGTCCTGATCGGTCGCTGTGCACCTGCGGTGCTCAAATACCCTTTGACCAAGAACGTATCTGCACACGATTCGGAAAGAGACCTGATGGAACTACTACTAAGTGTCGAGCACTGCTTTATGCTCACCGGCCGAGGCTTGGTGGTGACGCCCGATTTACCGCTCCCGCATGACAAGCACACTCCCGTCTGTGCCGTCATCGTCGAGCGTCCGGACGGCACCAGGTTGCCCACAGATGCACACCTTCGTCTCGAACACTTTCGACCTGGCGGTTTCAAACTGATGGTCTATCTCCCTGGACTGGACAAGGCTGACGTACCCGCCGGCAGCAAGGTCTGGAAGGTCTGAGTGGAGCCTCCGCTTCTGTCCGAACGCCACGTCCGAGGCGGGACGGAGCAGCCAACTGCATCAAATTGCTCCGGCCCGAACGCCAACTTCCTTCAAATACAGGTAGCCGATTTCGTTAAAGAATCCGATGGCCTCACGCGGGTCTAATATTCTGTAGCCGCCAGATGCGTTGACTATCCGAACCACCAAGGGGTCGGCACGCATGGCGGCGGCCACGGCGCTGTCCAGGGCCTTGACCCAGAATCTCCGCTCTTCCAAGCTGTCCGTGATGTGCATCAGTCCAGGCGCGTCCTCAATCGGATCCTGTCCCAGGCATGAAAAAAGCATCATCAAGGCATCGTCCCAGCTGAGTGATTCCCAAGACACTTCAACCCCGGTCTGTCCGCGACTCGCGCCCAGCGCCGTAGGATATCGAAATCAGCCCAACCTAACAGCCAGATCCGGGACGGGGCCAACGAATTTTGCCGCAGCTCTGGGGGCGCGCATGGCTGGGGTCGAGTCGCGCGTCGGCCCCAGTTAGTGGCTGTGTCCATCAGGCGGCTGTCTGTAAAGTTGCGGTTTCTGGCGCGACTTGAGTAATACCTAACCACCTGCGAGAGATCAGAAATGAGTTTACGTGTACTAAAGGTGGAGCTGGAGAAGTTTCGCGGCGCACGACCTGCGGTCCAGATCCTCACTCTCTCCTGCACATACGTCGAACTCCTTCAGCGATGCCCATCTGCGCGTGGCGGGGTTGTTTCGGTGCGCATATCGCAACCTGGGTGCTTCGAGACAGCTGCCAGCATAGCGATGGTTCACCCGATTTCAGCGCCCGCAATGCTCTCAGTTCCTTTGGCGGGCAGCCCGGTCGAAGTGGGGTCGCACTTGGATATCATCCCGAATGGCATCTGAGCTGTAGATGTCTGCCTCTGGCTTATGCTTCGGGTCAGTCCGCTCTACCGTTGGAGGTCGCTCACGCTGCGCACCGCAGGACACGTATGCCTGCGGTACGCGCTGGGCACTATTCCGCCGGAATGAGCAGCGGCTTCTCTTTGTCTTTCAGAAGGAAGACCACAAACTTGGCGGGCTTGCTCTGGCTGGCATTGCGGCCCACGGTGTGGATATCGTTCGGGCCCTCATAGAACGTCTCGCCGGCCTTGATGGTCTGCTCAGGCTTTCCCCTCACACCCATGATGATGGTGCCATCTAGCACGTACACGATGGCATGCGCATCATGGCGATGCACGGGGTCAACCGCACCCGGCGGGTAGTCCACGGTGATGAGCGTGATCTCTTTTCCCGGGTAGTCCTGCAGCGGCTGCGATGCCACCTCGGCGACCACCGCGTGCGGCGCATCGGTTGCATGCGTGCCCCCGTGCGCGATGGCGGCGCCGGAAAGCAGGTAGAGGCCCATGGAGAGAGCGATTGCCGCCCACATCGCGCGCGCGTTCATTGCGCCACCGCCGGGGCGACGGACAGGCCCGCCTTGTCCAGTCCCCATGCCTTGTCGAAGGAGCCGGGCACGGCGAGGAAGGCCACGTTGATGCGGTTCCAGGCGTTGATGCCCGCGATCACGAAGGTGAGATCGGAGATTTCGTTCTCAGCGAGCTGACCGCGAACGCGCTCATACAGTTCGGTCGGCACGCCCTGACTCGGAATGCAGGTCAGCGCTTCGGTCCACGCCAGGCTCGCACGCTCGCGCGGCGTGAACAGGTTGGATTCACGCCAGATGGCCACGTGGTGAAGCCGCAGTGCGCTTTCACCGTGGATGGTGGCCTGCTTGACGTGCATATCGACGCAGAACGCGCAGCCGTTGAGCTGCGAGGCGCGGATATGCACAAGGTGGCGGATGGACGCTTCGATGGAGCTCTTTGCTTCAGCCATGCTGAGTTCCATGAGCTTCTTGGTCAGCTCGGGGGACTGCTGCTGGTAGTCGAGACGTTGGGTCATGATCTTGGGTCCTGGGAAGGGGCGCGGGGGGGGGACTGCAGTGCGGTGCCACGTTATGCCCGCCCACTCGCCCCGGGTAGACACCTGCGGGTAACGCCAGTGTTTACTTCCGCGCAACAGTGGAAGCGTCACAGGGCAGCGCTCCGGGGCGTCTACCTGACATGGACAATCCACTCTGCGCATGCGCGCCACCGCCGGAGGCGAGCAACCCGGCCAATCCACTCGCAGACGACGTGGCCCCGGAAGCATGGGATGCCTATCTCGGCGCTCTAACTGAGATGACGCCCGGTATCCGCCTGTTCTTCCTTACGTGGGACCCTCCAACCCGACCGATGGGATGAGCGCCATGAACAGGAATTGCCCCCTATCGAGCCTCCATCAGCAAGACTGGGGCGGATCGCCACCCATCCGGCAAGGCAGGTGGCATCCTATCGACCAGGCACGGGCTACGACAGCCTCAAAGTAAGTACATGCCGCCGTCAACACGCAACTCGGCGCCATTGACGAAGCTGCTTTCATTGGAGGCAAGGAAGAGAGCCACAAGCGAGTTACCCACGCCGGCTTGCCATCATGCGCGCGGCATCCTGCGAGGGCGGCAGACCGAACGCACGCGCGTACTCGCGTGTGAACTGGGTGGGGCTCTCATAGCCCACATCAAGCGCGGCTGCGGTAACGCTGATTCCGCGCGTCGCCAGAATCTGGCGGGCCTGCAGCAGGCGCAGCTGCTTCTGGTATTGAAGCGGGCTCAGCGCGGTGGCGGACTTGAAGTGGCGGTGGAACGCTGACTCGCTCATTGCGACCTGTTCGGCCAGGGCGGCGATGCGCAGCGGTTTGGCGTAGTCGCTGCGGATGCGCTGGATGGCGCTGCTGATTCGCGCCAGCGCCGAATCCGGCGTGGCCAACTGCCGCAGCATGCATCCGTGTGGTCCCTGCAGCACGCGGTACAGGATCTCGCGCTCGTAGGCCGGGGCCAGCGCAGGTATCTCGCTGGGGCGTTCCATCAGGCGCAGCATGCGCACCCACGCATCCATCAGTTCGGGGGTGACGGCGGCGACGTTGAAGGCCTCGGTCTGGGTGGAGGGCTCGCCGCGCCCGGTGGCAACATCGGTGGTGTCGCACAACAACGCAGCGATGATGCCAAGGTCCAGCGTGAGGCTCACCGCCAGGTACGGCTCGCCGGTGCTGGCTGGGTGCACCGCACCCACCGCCGGCAGGTCCACGGACATGATGAAGTACGTGGCCGGGTCGTACTCGAGGGTCTTCTCACCCACCGTCATGGATTTGCTTCCCTGCAGGATCAGGTTGATCATCGGCTCGTATACCGCCGCCAGGGCATGCTCCGGGATCTCGCCCTGCACCATGGCAACGCGGGGAATGCCCGTATCGGTACGGCGATTCTCGGCATGCGCCGCAAGGCGGCGCAGTTCTTCCAGTGCGTTGTCCATGCCCACATTGGACACCCGCCGCAGGGGGCTGGCAAGGCGGAAAGCAGGAATAGGCAGGAATTGGCGAGGATCAGGTCGGCGCGCCGCAGCCGGCGACCCTAGCCTGTGCATCTCCCCTCACTGCACAGGACGACCTGCATGAAACACGTACTGATCACCGGCGGCAGCCGTGGCATTGGTGCCAGCGCCGCGTTGCACTGCGCGCAGCGCGGCATGGGCGTCATCCTCACCTACAACGCCCAGCCGCATGCTGCCCAGCAGGTGGTGGAGCGTATCCAGGCAGAAGGCGGCACGGCAGTGGCCCTGCAGCTGGACGTGGGGAACACCGGACGCTTTGCGGCGTTTGCCGCGAAGGTGAAGGACACCTTGCAGGACACCTGGGGCGCCTCCGCGCTGGGTGGCCTGGTGAACAACGCCGGCTTCGGGCTGTTCAATCCAATCGAGACGGTGACCGAGGAACAGTTCGATGGTCTGTTCAACGTGCACCTGAAGGGGCCGTTCTTCCTCACCCAGGCATTGCTGCCGCTGCTGGGCACTGGCGCGAGCATCGTCAACGTCACCAGTGCCACCACGCGTGTGGCCACTGCCGGGGTGGCGCCGTACGCCGCCTTCAAGGGCGGGCTGGAAGTGCTCACCCGCTACATGGCCAAGGAGTTCGGCGAGCGCCGCATCCGCGTCAACGCGGTCGCGCCCGGGGCGATCCGAACCGAGCTGGGCGGCGGCCTCAATGATGAATTCGAAGCCCTGCTGGCCTCGCAGACGGCACTGGGCCGGGTAGGTGAGCCGGACGACGTGGGCCGCGTCATTGCCGGGCTGATCGGTGATGAGCAGGCCTGGGTCAATGCGCAGACCATTGAAGTTGCAGGCGGCTACAACATCTAGTTCGCAACCGGAGTTCGACATGCTCGACCACATTTTCCTCACTGTCACCGACACCACCCGCTCGGTTGCGTTCTACACGGCGGCGCTGGCCCCGCTGGGCATCGTCAACCGGCTCGACTACGACGGCCGGCAGGGTCCACCCGGCCACCCGGACCTGAAGGGCTTCGGCGCAGGCGGGCGGATCTTCTTCTGGCTGCGGCAGGGCGTGGCGGCGGCGCAGGCGGCACATGTTGGCTTTGTGGCAGATTCCCGCGCGATGGTCGATGCCGCGCATGCCGCCGCGATGGCCGCCGGTGCCAGCGAGATCCATCCGCCGGGGGCGCAGCTGCACTACGAGCCGCGCTACTACGCCGCGCAGGTGCGCGATCCGGATGGCTACAGCCTGGAGTTCGTCTACAAAAGCTGGCAGCACGGCCATGACTGACGTCGCTGCATCCCACCCCGTGAAAGCCACGGTGGTGGCCTTCATCAACGCGACGAACGCGTTCGATATCAAACGCGCCCTGGCGTTGTTCAGCACGACGGCAGTGATCGATGACCCGTCCACCGGATGCACCTTCAACAAGCACGCCGGTGGGCGCGACTATCTGGAAAAGTACTTCGTGGGTTACCACACGGTTACCCGTCTGCTTTCGCTGAAAGGCCTTGGCGATGCGCGTGCACGTGCCCGGGTCGACTTCACCGGCGACTTCGGTCACGAGATCGGAATTCTTCTAGTGGCCGTGGATTCCGCAGGCCGCGTCTCCCGCATTGACGCCTCACTCGAATAGGGTGGCGAGGAACACACCATGAAAACATTGATGATCTACGGTGCATCCGGCTACACCGGGCGCATGGCTGCAGCGCACGCGAAGGAAGCTGGGCTGAAGCTGGTATTGGCAGGGCGTGACGAAGCTCCGCTGCAGGCGCTGGCCACACGCCTTGGCGTGGAGTGCCGCGTGTTTGCGCTGGATTCCGCTGTCGACGTGGACTACGGATTGCAGGACATCACGGTGCTGCTCAACTGCGCTGGGCCCTACGCGAGACTGGCTGGATGCACCGGGCCCGGAAGGGACCACGCGAAGGGTCGCATGGTACCGGTGCGTATTGCGCCACCAGGTGGTCCTTAGGGTATAAGTGGGGTAATCGCCACCGAGGACTTACTCCGTTGAGTCGTTCGAGATGATCAATCACATTCCAGCGCTGGTATTCATGCAACAGCTGAAAGGCACCTACTGCTCGGCCGATGGCCTGGCTACGCTGTCTGTCGCGCGTGTCGGATACGGGCAGAGCATTGAATTGCGCCTGGAAGACAAGGTGCAGTTGGCGGGGGTTGTCGGCGTCTCAGGCAACTCAGTCGAGCTGTTTGCGCAGGTTGGGCTGCCCAATGTTGTTCGTCTGACAGGCCAGCTCCGCTCTCAGACTGAGCTCGTATTCGACGGTTCGGACATGTCATTTGGTCTTAGCCTTGCTTCGGACGGTGATACTTTGACGCTCGTCACGTCATTCAAGGGACGGCCGGGGATGAGTCGTGTGCTTCAACGCGTCTGAAGTGACGCTCGAGCGAGGGATGTTCCACTCATGAGGAAGGCATCAATCCACTCTGCCGGCGATGATCCCCGCGCTACTCTTCCGCCTTCAGATTCCAGGCAGGAAGCCAGACAGTTCCTCAATCCATGAATGAGACCTCGATATCCCCAGGTGGGAGGTATGTTGTTGAAGCTGATCCATGGGAGGCTCGGAACTCCCAATGGGTTTACACGCCCCGCGTTATCGACCTCATCACTGCCCAGCCTGTTCTAGCCCTCTCTGATCCTCGCTGGTCCATGGATAGCGCAGATTGGGTATCGGACTCCGAGGTATTTCTCCGTTTACGGAAGTTCCCTGGTAATCACTTGCCGATACAGCTTGATGTGCTCGTCAACTGCGACGAGGGGAATGCACTGGTCGCTGCCAATCAGCGTTGCAGCCTCGCTGAGTTGGAGGCTGTGCTGGATGCAGCGTTCACAAAGGCACCGAGCCAAGTCTGAATAACCCCGAGCACCAAATGAACATTCAAGAGCTGAGGGAGAAGTTGATCCGCGCCGGAGTGCATCCGGGTCTCTACTCCATTGCGTAGACTGCCTCGGAGAGCGAGTCTTACTCCCTTGTGAGGGATGGCTCCGCTTGGATCGTTCTTTACAAGGAGCGAGGCACCTTTACGGAATTCGGCAGCGATCTTTCGGAAACCCAGGGCTGTCTTCTGCTCCTCCAACTCTTGAGTGACGCGATGTGCCTCGGAGGGGCGACAAAGAGCGGTGGTTCGTAGGTGGCCACTCCGGCCTCTATGTCTGCTCCTGGCCGAAAGGAGACATGAAGTGCTATCAGGTCCTCCGATTGGGTTGCTCCGTAGGGGCTCGGCGCGGCGTCGTGATACAGGCCGCCACCGCGCCATTTGATCCCAGAAGTCGCAAGTGAGTGGATTCCAGACTCGATTATCGAAGGCCAAGCCTTGGGTAGAGTGCAGTCCTGCTACGGCATCCGATATTGGAGGACTGCAACCATGAGTACCGAAGTCAAGTCACTTCTGGACAGAGAGGAGATCAAGGATCTACGAGTCCTGTACGCGCATCACCTTGATGGCAACAACATCGAGGACCTGGACCAGGTCTTCTCTGACGATGCAGTGGTGGAGGTAACCGTTGGCAGGATGGAGGGCATTGATGCAATCCGCGCTGGGCTGAACGAGGCATTCCAGTTGTTCGACCGGGACCGCCAAGGCACCTATCCCTTCATGCACGCCATCGTGAATCACCGGGTGCGGCTAACCGGTCCAGATAGCGCGGAAGGTCGCTGCTATCTCATTGACTTCGAAACGGCCAGTAAACCAGATCCAAATCCGCTATTGCTGCTTGGCCTGTATGCGGACGAGTACAGAAGAATCAACGGACAGTGGCGCATTACCCGCACACGCCTGGAAGTGGTGTGGCCAGACCGTGGCGTTGCAAGCAAGGAAGAACCAGGCAAGGCGGCGGAGGCGTAAGGTATGTCAGATCCGTTGAAGTTGAGCATCCTGGACTACTCGCCGGTTGACGAGGCACTCAGTGCGACAGATGCCCTGGCGGCCACTGTGCGCTTCGCGAAGCGGGCAGAGGAGAGTGGCTATCACCGCTACTGGGTGTCCGAGCATCATGGCGCTGAGGCGACCGCAAGCAATTCACCTGAGATTCTCATTTCTCGGATTGCCTCGGCAACAGAGTCGATCAGGGTCGGCTCCGGCGGGGTGCTGCTGCCGAACTACAGCAGTCTGAAGATTGCCGAAAACTACCAGTTACTTGAGGCGATTTTTCCGAATCGCATCGACATGGGCTTCGGCCGGGCACCCGGCGCAGACCAGCGCACGAACCTCGCGCTCAACGATGAGAAAGCCGGATCCATACCGTACCCACAGAAGGTTGCAGATCTGCTGGGCTTCGTAACGGGCAGGCATCTTCCCCGGTCCCGGTATGCAGGCATGCAGGCCCAGCCGCTAACCAGAAATCCTCCGCAGCCGTTTGTTCTCGGCGCATCTGGTGCGACGGCCGACATCGCTGCGCAGGCGGGACTGGGCTTCACGTTTGCGCACTTCATCAATCCCGGTGCCACGGGGCGCCAAGCAGCCGAGGCCTACCGAAGGTCGTTCGTGCCGAGTGAGTTCCGGCAAATTCCTTCCGTTATCGTGGCCGTGTTTGTGGCCGTGGGCCGAAGCGAGGATGAGGCCGCCCGGTACGCCGACGCATTCCATCTGTGGCTCACCTACGCCGAAAGTGTCCGGCCGTTTGATCGTGTGCCTTCGCTGGGTACCACGCGTGAGCACCAATGGGCGCCGGAGGAGCGCGCTGTCAGATCGCGCAATGGTGGCCGCCTGATCTCAGGCACTGCGCCCCAGGTCGTGGCTGAGCTTCGCAAGCTCGCGCTAGCGTATGGAACCGATGAGGTCATGGTGAACTTCATGATGCCGGGTGAGGAAGCAAGGCTATACGCGCTTGAGTCCATTGCCAGGCTGGTCAACGCTGCCTCTGAGAGCACGGTCGGTGGCGCGCCTGCGCTCGCCAAGGATTCGCTCGAATGACCAGAGCAGTCCTGGCAGACCCGGCGGCGATGGGTGTGCGGCACCACCTGGCGCTCCACCTGGCGCATCGCTGGTTTGCCTTTCTGGAGTCAGAAGGCGGCGACATTGACGCGCATCTTGAGATGTTTCATCCCCGCGTCCGGCTATCAGGCAGGCGCGGTGACCATGTGTTTGCTGACGATCGTGCAAGCCTGTTACGGTGGTTCGCTTCGGTCCCCGAAGAGGTCAGTTCACACCACATCATTCACTCAAGCTTCGTTGCGGGGGAAGGCGGTGTTGGACAGCTGAGCATGGTTGTTGCATACCAGGCGCCACAACCAGATGGCATGCGCGGCTCGATCATCAGTTATGAGACAACGGTGGAGTTTGTCGATGAGGGCGCAAGGTTCTTATCGCTGGATAAGACGCCGATTCTTGCCAACGCCAGTTCGGAGTACCACACCTCCTGGGCTGCCAATCGTGTTCTTGCACTGGTTCACGCTGAACTGGCCAGCACGGATCAAACCAGTACCGTGCTGAGCGGTGTATTGGGCAGCTCGGTGTCCAAGGTAATGGCAGTGTCTGTCGCACAGGAGGGTGCTCGCGACTACCATGCAGTGGTAACGGCGATAGGGGGGGCGTCGAACGGCGTTCGCGTCGTCAGGTTGGCATTGCTCGACGACCTGAAACCCATCGTTCCGATCATCACTCGGATCGAGGCAGTCAACCCGGGGCCATGAGCTGCACACGCCCCTGGGGTCAGGAGAGAAAGCCGGAATCCGGCGCCTGAGCCAGCATGGTGAGGCGATCAACGATCGCCCTTACCTTCGGTTGAACGTATTGCGATTTAGGCCACACCGCATGGATGGGCATCTCTTCGCCGGCATAACCATCCAGCAAAGAGACAAGGAGCCCGTCGGCGATCGCTTGTCCGACCAGCCACGTGGGCATCTGCATGATTCCGCACCCTGCAATACCCGCCTGCAACATGGCTTCGCCATCGCTGAACTCGTGACGGGGCTCGACCTCCAGTCGCATCGGTTTGCCGTCCTTGCCCTTCAACAGCCATGGGACTTTGTGTCCCCGCCTGGGCCCGGTAATGCAGTCCTGCTGAAGGACGTCATGGGGCATTTCAATCTGACCATGGCGCTCAACGTAGTCCGGGGACGCACATATCACAAGTCGCTGCGTTCCAAGCCGCCTGGCGACCAGGTTGTAGTCACTTGCCAGTGTCCCGATTCGCACAGCCAGATCGAACTGCTCCTCAACCAGATCAACGGTACGCTCGGAGAACGACACTGTCAGATCCAAGCGCGGGTACTCAACCGCCATCGCGAGCAGTGACGGGAGAATGTGTCTCCGGCCGAAGGCGGCAGGCAATTCGATCCTGACGCGACCCTGGGGATTCGTGTCCTTGGGCGAAAGCCCCGCCTCGACGTCATCCAGCTGACTGATGACGCCACGACACGTAGACAAATAGGCTTCGCCTTCCTGGGTCAATGTGAGGCGTCGGGTCGTTCGATGGAACAGTTTCAGGCCTACCCGCGCCTCCAGCCGGGTTACGGCCTTCGCTACGCCGGAAGGCGTCATTCGCAGCTCCTCCGCAGCGGTAGTGAAACTGCCGTGCTTGGCTGCGCAGACGAATGCTTCTATGCCTGAAAAGCGCTCACCGTCTGACATTGATGACTCCTGGGATCAAAAGATCGTCGTCGCAGAGGGATTATCTTTCATTAGACCACAAATAGACTGGGCCTTCTCTCCTTCCAGACCAGTCAAATGTTCGCCACCCACGCCAGCGTTGATCCAGCACAGCCCAGTAAGGGAGTGCCGGCTCAAGGCAACTCAATGGGGCGCGTCTTCCGGCGCGGCCGGCTCACAGTAGGTCTGATTCTGCCGCTGGAGACCCACCCCGGTACGCCTTGGCCAACGATGGAAGACCATCTGGCAATGGCGGCAAAGGCGGAGAGCATGGGTTTCTCCGCGCTGTGGCTGCGGGATATTCCGTTCTACGACCCGCGTTACGGCGATGCCGGGCAGATTTACGAACCCATGGTGTACATGTCGGCACTGGCTGCTGCGACGCGAACAATCGCCCTGGGCACGGCGGGTGTCGTCTTGCCGCTCAGGGACCCAAAGCTGCTCGCTAGACAAGCGACGTCTGTGGACCAACTTTCCAACGGCCGCCTACTGCTCGGGCTGTCTTCCGGTGATCGGCCTGCGGAGTACCCGCTGTTCGACATCGACTTCCAGAGTCGAGGTGAGCGCTTTCGCGACGCGTTCGATGTGCTCCGGACGGTAACCGAACAGGACTTCCCGGAGTTCAAGTCTCCCCGCTTCGGCATGTCAAACGGTGAATTCGACCTGTTGCCAAAGCCTGTCGACAAGGCATTGCCACTTCTCGGAATCGGCCGGGCACAACAATGCACCGACTGGCTCGCCGAGCACGTTGATGGGCTGATCGTGCCGGCACCAGATCCCTCCGGGTTGGCTGCGCTCGCCCAGGATTGGAGTTCACGGGTCGCGCGCGTCAATCATCCAGGCATACATAAGCCTTTAGGAGTGGCCGGATTCCTCGATCTGGTCGAGGACGCCAGGCACCCGCTGCAGAGGATTCGAGGCGGCTTCCGCACGGGCCGTGCAGGGCTCGCAGATCTGCTTGACGTCATTGCCGCGTCGGGGATCGAGCACGTTGCGCTGAATCCGAAGATCACCCGCCGGCCCTACGCCGAGCTCATGGCTGAGATGACGGAGCTTGTTTTCCCACGGGTGGCCAGCCTCGATCGCGGCGAACAGAACAGCCACTGACACCCCACTATTGCGGAGCCAACCATGCCGAATCTTTTTGACCCGATCAATCTTGCAGGACTCCACCTTGCCAATCGTATCGTGATGGCGCCGATGACGCGGGCACGTGCCCGCTCGGGCGTAGCCGATGAGCAGACTGCGCTGTACTACAAGCAGCGCGCATCTGCTGGGCTCATCATCAGCGAGGGAATCCCGGTATCCCTGGAGGGCACGGGTTTCCTGTTCATTCCCGGTCTTTACACGGATGAGCAGGAGGCCGGATGGCGTGGGGTGACGCGTGCCGTGCATGAGGCGGGAGGGCGAATTTTCGCTCAGCTGTGGCACGTAGGTCGCATGTCGCATCGATCACTGCAGCCGTCCGCCGGCTCGCCTGTGTCATCTGTCGCGAGAACTGCGGTGGGCGCAACGGCGTATGGCTGGATGGAGGCGGGAGTGCCGGGCGTAGTTGCCGCAGACACGCCACGTGCATTGCTGACGTCCGAGATTCCACGCCTGGTTGACGATTTCCGACGGGCAGCCCGTCGCGCGATGGACGCAGGTTTCGACGGCGTCGAGCTTCATGCCGCCAACGCTTATTTGTTCGAGCAGTTCATCAATGGTGAGCTGAACACCCGAGCCGATGCCTATGGCGGATCCATCGAGAACCGCATCCGTCTGCTCCTTGAAACCATTGATGCAATGAGCGACGAGATCGGAAGCGGGAAGATCGGCGTGCGTATAACGCCGTTTGGGCGCATGTCGGACATGAAGGGTTTTGCGGATGAGGCAGACACCTGGCTCGCTGTTGCACACGCATTGAGTCGGCGAGCCCTTGCCTACCTGCATTGCAGTGACAAGGATGGCATGGCTGATACAGGCGTTCCGAGCGGATTCGGATCAGAGTTTCGGCGCGCGTACCAAGGGACGCTGATATCCGCAGGCGGCTTCACCCTTCAGGACGCACAGGCCGCCGTGATGAGTTCGAGCCTGGATATGGTTGCCTTTGGTAGACCATTCATCTCCAACCCGGATTTCGTTGAGCGGGTGCGAAATGGCTGGCCGTTGAAGGAAGCCGACCGCACCACCTTCTACGGACCGCATGGACCGAAAGGCTACACCGATTACCTTCGCTATGAAGAATCCGAAATCTGCGCCGCTTGCACCTAGCACGACATGATTTCGTCTGCGTGCTGTGTGGGAATGCTCCATCGGCGCAGATATACACGCCCGGTACACACGGCCGCTGGCCGATGATAGGAAGTAATGATGATGTCTACCAGAACACGGGCTGAGTTGCGAAGCGCGATTGAGTCCTTCTTTGCAGCGTGGGCCACCAATGACTGGTCCGCCATGACCGAGGTGGTTGGCATGAACACCCGGCTCATCAGCGGCCAACACGGCAGTGCCACCGGACTTGAACACATCGCCACTGCATTGGGCGGTGACACATCCATTGCCAAGCTGAGCATCCGCACCTCCAATCATTATGTGGGTGCATCAGGCCACAAGGCAGTGGCCAGTGCGTATGCAATCGCAGGGAGACCCGGTGGCCGCGTCCCCCTTCTTTTCGGAGCTACCGCCGTATTCGAGCTATCAATGGCAGATGATGCTTGGGTATTCAGCGAAATCCGCCTGTCGGTGAACTGGTTCCGAGGCACCAGCGTTGACGTGAAGCATTGGAGCCATATACCCGACGGTTCAGGCTGGAAGCTGGGCGACGCACCGCCGACAATCGTGAGTGAACTGGATTCGCCTTGGGCAAAACTTGCCCATTCAGACCTTCCACTTTCCACTGAAGATGCGCTGCGGGAGCTCTACAGCCGGTACTCGTTCGCTATCGACCAAGGCGATATCGCACTCCTCGCTGACAGCTTCTCAGCTGATGTCCGTGGAGGATTCTCGCCAATGGGCCAGCTGGCGGGGCGCCACGCCGTGGTTGGGCAACTAAAGAGCTTTCGTCGGCATTGGCCGTGGATGCAGCATTTCGCGGATGTTCCACGTATCGAGGTTGATCCAGACGGACTTCGTGGCCGGATGATCGTTGCCCGCATCATCCCAGAGCGACAGGATGAGCCGGGCATTGGACCTGTCTATGGCGCCCACTATCAGATCGAAGCTGCACGAGAAGCAGATGGAAAATGGCGAATTCAGTGGACCGACTATCGACCTGGTTGGTTCACGCCCTCAGCTGTTCCTGGATTCGATATCGGGAAGAGCGCCGCGTAGCTCGATGCGCCGGCGGTCCGCTTCTGGCCGTCAGCGACCCCCGCCTGCGAAGGCGGCCAGCTCCTCCGCCTGACCTTCGGGGAAGGATTCCCTGAGCAGGTCGAGCAGCGCCGACACCCTTGAGCTGAGCAGTCGTCGCGACGGGTACAGTGCCCATATCTCGATGGGCGGCGCCTTTGCATTTCCCCATGACACCAATGCGCCATCCCTGAGATCGTCGGCAACCAGCGAGAAGGGCAGCATCGCTGCGCCGGTGCCTGCACGAACGGCATCGCGCACCATGGTCAGTGCGCCCAGGCGCAGCACCGGATCCACCGCGATACGTATCTCGCCTCGCGGCGTTATTAAGTCCCAGCCGGTGGCATCGCTCGACGGCCGGAACACCGCAGGCGCCGTCTCGCCCATCGCGGGCAGGGGCAGGTCCGGGTGCGCTACCGCCACCAGGCGGTCCCGGATCAGCACCCGCCCCACCAGCCGCTCATCCGGATCCGGATTGACCCTTATCACCAGGTCATAGCCTTCTTCCACCATGTCCACGGCGCGGTCTTCGGTGGTGATGTCGAGCCGCACCTGTGGATAGCGCTTTACGAATTCGGCTGCAATTTTGCCCAGCGCCATCTGCGAGAAAAGCATCGGTGCGCTCACGCGCAGCCGGCCGCGGGGCGTGTCGCCGCCTGAGGCAATGGACGTGGCCGCTTCGTCCAGTTCGGTAAGCAGCGTCTCGGTGCGCTCGAACAGCGCCCGACCTTCCTCGGTGAGCTTCAGCGTGTGCGAGCCACGCTCGAACAGCCGCACCCCCAGGCTGGCCTCCAGTTCACCCACGCGACGCGACAGCGTTGCCTTCGGGCGCCCGGCCGCGCGCGCGGCACGGCCAAACCCGCCGTGTCGCGCCACCAGGTTGAAGTCGGCCAAGGCCAGAAGGTCCATGTGTTCCACCAGCGAGACAGGTGGTCCAAGTATATGGGCTATCGGCCCGCAAGCGGATCAATAACCATGAGGCCTCACCACTCACCCGGAGTACCCCATGACCATTCTTGTTACCGGCGCCACTGGCACTATCGGCCGTCAGGTCGTTCAGCACCTCATCCAGCGCGGCGCAAACGTTCGCGCACTGGTCCGCACCCCCGCCACCGCCAACCTGCCCGCCACCGTGGAACTGGTGCAGGGCGACATGCTGGACGTGGATGCCCTCCGCCAAGCGCTGAAGGGCGTCTCCACGCTGTTCCTGCTCAACGCCGTGGTCGCCGACGAATTCACGCAGGCACTCATCACCCTCAACGTCGCCCGCGAGGCGGGGGTGAAGCGCGTGGTGTACCTGTCGGTGATCCACAGCGACCGCTACGTCAACGTGCCGCACTTCGCCGGCAAGTTCGGCGTGGAGCGCATGATCGAGCAGATGGGCTTCAGCGCCACGATCCTGCGCCCGGCCTATTTCATCGATAACGACCTCACTATCAAGGACGTGGTGCAGGGCTACGGTGTGTACCCCATGCCGATCGGCAGCAAGGGGTTGGCGATGATCGACACCCGCGACATCGCCGAGATTGCCGCCATCGAACTGCTCAACCGCGAACAGGCGCCGGACAACCGCGCGCTGACCCGACTCGACCTGGTGGGCCCGGAAGCACTCACCGGAGAACAGGTGGCCGCCATCTGGAGCGATGTGCTGAACCGCCCGATCGCCTACGGCGGCGATGACACGGCCGCCTTCGAGCAGAACCTGCGCCAGTTCATGCCGGCGTGGATGGCCTACGACATGCGACAGATGGCCGAGCGTTTCATCAGCGACGGCATGCTGCCGGGCGCGGGTGACGTGGAGCGGTTGATGCAGTTGCTGGGGCGGCCGTTGCGCACGTACGCAGCGTTTGCGGCGGAGCATGCGTCAGCGGGCTGAAGGCCGAGCAATTGCAACGGTTGAACCGCTACCTCCTAGAGCTCTCAGCCTTCGCCATCTGGGCGTCCGCTCTTGCCGAAAGCGGACCTCGACGAGCGACCGAGGGAGGCTGCACGACGCGCTGAATTGGTTGCCTTGCTTGGCGAACAGAAGTAGATCCGCGCACACCAATCGCACCAACCGGGTAACCAAACAAGATGAGGATCAGTACGCAAGAGGATTGGGCAGTGTTCCAAGCATCAGCGAAGTCATGATGAAGGCTGCAAGTAACCCTGCAAACGGACCAACAAATCCGTAGAGAGCCAGGGCGAGGAACTGGACCCAAAGCGGACACCACGGGCGACGACTCAGCCATTTCGTCGGCGACCCGAGTGATTCATCGGCGGCTTCTGTTGCTTGGTCGCAAACCGGTTGCCACGCCCCCGCGCGGAGGGCAATTTGCGGCGGCGATCACGTCGACCTGGAGCCGCGCATGACCCCCGTTGCCCTGTATTCGCCCGATCCGGCCCGCGGCTGGCTGCCTTGGGCCTGGTTGACGCCGATCCTGATGATCCTGTTCAACGCGGTGCCGGTGATCGCGCTGGACGGGTGGATGCAGTCTCAGCATTGGTCGACGCCGAGCGGCGATCCGATCGGCCTCGCTGGCTTGCATGCGCTGCTGTGGATCGGCTTCGCGCCGACGCTGGCGGCCGTGCTCGGCTGGGTACGCTTCGTCGAAGGGCGCTCGCTGGCGAGTATCGGGCTGACCGGTCCGTCGCCACTGAAAACCTTCCTGCACGGACTGGCCGTTGGATTCGGCACGATCGCGCTGGTCGTAGTCGCGATCTGGATGGCTGGCGGCATGCAGGCGGCGGATTTGGGGCCGGCCTGGCGTTCGTCCGTCAGTCTGCTCCACATCGGTCTGCTGCTATTGGGTTTCATGTTCCAGGCGAGCGTGGAGGAAGTCATCTTTCGCGGCTGGATGCTGTCGGTGGTGGCGCGCAAGACCAATGTCACGGTGGCAGTGCTGCTGGTATCGCTCGTTTTCTGCTTCCTGCATTTCAGTCCGCACCAGCCGCCCCGGGTCATGCTCGGCACGTTCCTGTTCTCGCTGTTCGCCTGCGCCTGGGCGCTGCGGACCGGCAATATCTGGGGCGTGATGGGCTGGCACGCGGGGTGGAACTGGTTGCTCGCGACCGGCTTCGAACTGCCCGTCACCGGCATGGACTCGCACTTGCCGGCCCTGCTGGTGGCGCTGCGCCCGTATGGTCCCGACGCTCTGACCGGTGGCGCGGAAGGACCAGAAGGCAGTTACCTGTGCAGCGTCTTCCTCGTCGCCGCGATCGCCTGGATCCAGTGGCGAAAGACGCGCGGAGCTCAGACCTTCTAGCCGCCCAGCAGGTAACGCCACTGCCCGGGGCACCGCCCCGCCCGGGCCCTTGATGGTCCGTCACGACCAACGGTCGTGACCTACCGGATGCGGGGTCAGCGGCTACGTCCATTCGGTGGCGTGCCAGTCCCGCGCGTTAGATCACTGCGATCTTGGCCTTGGCCAGCGCCTCGCGCACCATCCCGTCGTTGGCCTCGGTCACCGGGCGCGTCAGCTCCCAGTGGAACTTCACCCGGAACCCCGCCTTCACCGCATCCTGTGCGCTCCATAACACACAGTAGTCCCGCGCCAACCCGCACACATGCACCTCGCGGATGCCACGCTCGTGCAGCCAGCCGGCAAGGCCGGTGGCCGGGCGGGTGCCGTCAGGCCCATGGTTCTCCCGGAATGCACTATAGGAGTCCACCTCACGGCGGGTGCCCTTGCGCAGGATCAGGTCGGCCACGGTCCAGTCCACGCCCGGGTGCAGCACGGCGCCCTCGCTGCCCTGCACACAGTGGTTCGGCCACAAGGTCTGCGGCTGCGCATGCAGCAGGATGGTCTCGAACGGGAGCTTGCCCGGATGCTGGCTGGCGAACGACGCGTGGTCGGCCGGGTGCCAGTCCTGGGTTGCCACCACGGTGCGGTAGCGACGTTCCGCCAGCAGGGCGGTAATCGGCGCTACCAGCGCATCCCCTTCCTCGCAGGCCAGCGCGCCACCGGGCATGAAGTCCGGCTGCAGGTCGATTACCAGCAGGGCGACATCGGCGGGCAGGGCGGTCATGGAAGCTCCAGCGCAACGGGGGGCAACCAGC
Source organism: Stenotrophomonas sp. Steno-Z4 (assembly GCF_056393145.1). Taxonomy (NCBI): domain Bacteria; kingdom Pseudomonadati; phylum Pseudomonadota; class Gammaproteobacteria; order Lysobacterales; family Lysobacteraceae; genus Stenotrophomonas; species Stenotrophomonas sp. Steno-Z4. The sequence goes on from NZ_JBWJPC010000002.1 coordinate 375,173, forward strand.
GTGGCGGCCCCCCGCCCGTACGTCAATCGCCCTTGGGCGCGTCGTTGTCCTGGCCGTAATACAACAGCCCGATCTTGATCCGCTCACGGTTGTTCTCGCGCCGGTGGCGGTTGGCATCCCGCAGCGAGTACACGCAGCCGCAGTACTCCTGCTGGTAGAACTGCTCCCGCTTGCTGATCTCCACCATGCGCGCGGCGCCACCGCCCTTGCGCCAGTTGTAATCCCAGTACTGGATGCCGGGGTAGTGGGCAGCAGCACGGTGGCCGCAGTCGTTGATCTGCTTCATGTCCTTCCAGCGCGAGATGCCCAGCGAGCTGCTGATCACCGGAAAGCCATGCTCATGCGCGTACAGCGCGGTGCGCACAAAGCGCATGTCGAAGCACATGGTGCAACGGATGCCGCGTTCGGGTTCGTTCTCCATGCCACGGGCGCGGGCGAACCAGTTGTCGGTGTCGTAGTCCGCGTCAATGAAGGGCACGCCATGCTGCTCGGCGAAGCGGATGTTCTCCTGCTTGCGCAGCTCGTACTCGCGTGCCGGGTGGATGTTGGGGTTGTAGAAGAAGATCGTGTAGTCGATCCCGGAAGTGGTGATGGCCTCCATGACCTCGCCGGAGCAGGGCGCACAGCACGAATGCAGCAGCAGCTTGTCGTGGCCGCCGGGCAGGGTGAGGGTGGGGCGGATGAAATCGGTCATGCGGAAATCCATTGACCCCGCTGCCGGCAACGGCGGCAGCGGGGTCCTTGTGCAACAGTGGAAAGGTCAGGCGGCGTTGGCGTCGGCGGTTTCGGCGCGCAGCTGGTGGGCCGCCGCTACCAGCGCTTCCAGTGCGGCGCGGGTCTCCGGCCAGCCGCGGGTCTTGAGCCCGCAGTCCGGGTTCACCCAGATCTGCTCGGGGCGAAGCACCTCGGCGGCCTTGCGCAGCAGGGAGAGCATCTCCTCCTTGTCCGGCACGCGCGGCGAGTGGATGTCGTACACGCCCGGACCGATTTCGTTGGGGTACTGGAAGCGCACGAAGGCATCCAGCAGTTCCATGCGCGAGCGCGAGGTCTCGATGGAGATCACGTCGGCGTCCATTGCCGCCACCGAGTGGATGATGTCGTTGAACTCGGAGTAGCACATGTGGGTGTGGATCTGGGTGGCATCGCGCACGCCGCTGGCGCTGATCCGGAACGCTTCCACTGCCCAGTCCAGGTACTCGCGCCATTGTGCCCGGCGCAGCGGCAGGCCTTCGCGGATGGCGGGTTCGTCGATCTGGATCACGCCGATGCCGGCCGCCTCCAGGTCCAGCACCTCATCGCGCAGCGCCAGCGCGATCTGCCGGCAGGTATCGGCGCGGGCCTGGTCATCCCGTACGAACGACCACTGCAGCACCGTTACCGGGCCGGTCAGCATGCCCTTCATGGGGCGGTCGGTGAGCGATTGTGCGTACTGCGACCAGCGCACGGTCATGGGCTGTGGGCGGGTCACGTCGCCGTAGATCACCGGCGGCTTCACGCAGCGCGAGCCGTAGCTCTGCACCCAGCCGTTCTTGGTGAAGGCAAAGCCCTCCAGCTGCTCGCCGAAGTACTCCACCATGTCGTTGCGCTCGAACTCGCCGTGCACCAGCACGTCCAGCCCGATCTGCTCCTGGATGCGCACGCAGTGCTCGGTCTGGCTGGCCAGAAACGCATCGTAGTCGGCGTCGGGCAGGGTGCCGGACTTGTTGCGGGCGCGGGCCTCACGCACTTCCAGCGTCTGCGGGAAGGAACCAATGGTGGTGGTGGGGAAGCGCGGCAGCTTCAGTGCGGCGGCCTGGGCCAGGTGGCGCTGCGGGTAGCGGCTGTGGCGCTGTGCATCGGCCGGGGTCAGTGCGGCCAGGCGCGCGGCCACGGCGGGGTTGTGCACGCGCGGCGAGCGCTTGCGGGAGGCGACGCGCTCGCGCGAGAGCTCAAGCGCGGCTTCGGCGCGCGCCGGCGCGTCGATCGCATCGGCCAGCACGCGCAGCTCTTCCAGCTTCTGCTTCGAGAACGCCAGCCAGCCACGCAGTTCGTCGTCCAGCTTCTTCTCATGCGCCAGGTCCACCGGGCTGTGCAGCAGCGAACACGATGGCGCCAGCCACAGGAAATCGCTGCCCAGCTGGCCGTGGGCATAGCGCGCCAGCACCAGCGCGTTGTCCAGGTGGGTACGCCAGATGTTGCGGCCGTTGACCAGGCCGGCCGAGAGCACGCGGCCGGCGGGCAGGGCCTTGATCACCGCATCCAGCTGTTCCGGCGCGCGCACCAGGTCCACGTGCAGGCCATCCACCGGCAGCGAGGCCGCCAGTTCCAGGTTGTCGTCCAATGCGCCGAAGTAGGTGGCCACCAGCACCTTCGGGCGGGGGGCGTCGGCCAGCACGGCGTATGCGTGTTCAAACGCGGCGCGCGCCTCCGGGCTGAGGTCCTGCACCAGCGCCGGCTCATCCAGCTGCACCCACTGCGCGCCTGCGGCCAGCAGCTGGCCCAGCAGCTGCACGTACACCGGCAGCAGCGCATCCAGCAGGTCCAGCGCCGGGCTGCCGTCGGTGGTCTTGGACAGCAGCAGGAAGGTCACCGGGCCGATCAGCACCGGGCGGGTTTCGATACCCAGCGCCCTGGCCTGGCGGTACTCGGCCAGCGGCTTGTCGCCGCGCAGCGCGAAGCCCTGGCCGGCCTGCAGTTCGGGCACGAGGTAGTGGTAGTTGGTGTCGAACCACTTGGTCATTTCCAGCGCGTGCAGGTCGAAGCCATCGCGCTGCAGCCCGCGTGCCATCGCGAAATAGCCGGCCAGCGGATCGGCATCGGCCAGCGCGCGGTAGCGGGCGGGAATGGCATCGAACAGGAAGGCGGCATCCAGCACCTGGTCGTACAGGCTGAAGTCGTTGCTGGGTGGCACATCCACCCCGGCGTCGCGCTGCAGCTGCCAATGCGTGGTACGCAGGGCGGTGGCGGTGTCCTGCAGCGCTTCGGCGCTGCTCTGGCCGGACCAGTACGCTTCCAGCGCGCGCTTGAGCTCGCGTTTGGCGCCGATGCGGGGGAAACCCAGGTTGGTAACAGTGGTCATGGAACGTGTCCTCATTGCAGTAGCGGCATTGAGGAACGAAGGAACTGCGCGGCACCCACGCCATTGCTGCCGTGTCCGCCCCGCCAGCGACCTTCGCCCCCGCGGGCGAACCGGATGCCGTGAAGCGGACGCACGGGGGCAGCGCCACGCAGGACGCATGGCGGCAGGCCCCGGCAACCTCCCCGCGGACGTTCCAGGTCGAATCAGAGGACGGTCGTGTCCTCCGGCCGGGGCCGGTATTCGGGCTGATGGACACGGGCACGGAGCCCACCTACTTCCTGCCGCTTCCCAGGCGCCAAGCCCAGTGCTGTTGGCAGGTTTCGTTTCCACTCACCGCTGCGGGGCAGCTCCGGAATGGGTGCGCAAGGCACCGTCACCGGATTCCCGTTTAAACCCATCCCTTCATCTGCATGAAGAGATGGATACCTTCGACGAGCACAAGGTAGGCCGAGTTGGGGCGGCGGTCAAGGGGAGTGCGTGCACTGCCTTGTGCGGCCCACTGCATCCGTGCGCCCACTTGCCGCGTATCTCTCCAGCAACCTCCCATGGAAACCGGCATGCGCCGCCTCCCTCTCAGCTCGGCTGGACTGCTTCTGCTGCTGTTCCCGTTGCTGGCGCCTGCCCAGGCCGTGCAGCGGCAGGAAGGGCGCGCGTTCGCTGCGGATGGTGGTTCGTTGCTCTACCGCGAGACGCACTGGCTGCAGGGGCCGCCCGAGGCGTTGTCGCGGCTGGTGCTGTACCGCTGCGCGGACGGCCGCCCCTTCGCGCGCAAGTGGATGACGCCGCAGGGCAGCCCGCAGACGCCGGATTTCGCGCTGGAAGACGGCCGCGACGGCTACCAGGAAGGCGTGCGTGGGAATGGTGCGGCGCGCACGGTGTATGTGCGTGCCACTTCGGACGACAAGCTGGTCAGCCGCGCCTTGGAGGTGCCTGCGGGCGCGGTCGTCGACGCCGGATTCGACGCGGCCGTGCGCCGGCATTGGGCGGACCTGCTCGAAGGGCAGCCGGTGGCGTTCCAGTTCCTGCTGCCCAGCCGCCAGCGGCTGGTGCCGTTGAAGCTGCAACGCACCGCAGCGCTCACCTGGAAAGGGCAGCCGGCGCAGCAGCTGCAGATGAAGCTCGATGCCTGGTTCGGCTTCGCGGTGCCGGCGGTAACCCTCATCTATGCCAGCGCCGACCAGCGCCTGCTGCAGTTCACCGGCACCGGCAACGTACGTGACCACAAGGGGCGCTACCCGCAGGTGCGCGTGGAGTTCCCCTCGCCGCCCGTAGCCGCTGGCGCGGCCGAGCTTGCCACGGCGCGGGGGCAAGCGTTGGTGAAGACATGCGACTCATGAATACCCTCTTGCAGCCGACCTCAGGAGCAACGACCATGCAGGCTTGCTACCTGCCGACACCGAGCCCGCGATGCCTGAGCTGGATGCTTCCGATACCGCCGCATCAACACGCTTGGACCGGCTTCTGGTCCAGGTGGCCGAGGGCGACCGCCAGGCGTTCGAGTCCGTTTACCAGCTGGCCTCGGGCCGGCTGTTCGCGATCTGCCTGCACACCCTGCGCGACCGCCGCGATGCCGAAGAGGTCCTGCAGGACGTCTTCACCACGGTCTGGCGCAAGGCCACCCAGTTCGATGCCACGCGGGCCTCGGCCATGACCTGGCTCTCGATGATGGCGCGCAACCGCGCGATCGACCGCCTGCGCTCGGCCCCGCCGCGCCCGCTGGATGAGCTTTCCGTGGCCGAAGAGATTCCCGATTTCGCGCCGCAGCCGGCGCAGGCGGCCGAGCACGCCTCCGACCGCGAGCGTCTGGATGATTGCCTGGATACCCTGGAACCGCGCCGCCGCTCGCTGATCCGCAGTGCGTTCCTGCACGGTGCCAGCTATGAAGAGCTGGCCCGCCGCATCGGTTCGCCGCTGGGTTCGGTGAAGAGCTGGATCCGGCGCGGGCTGGGCCAACTGCGGGTGTGCCTCGAACGATGAACATCCGCGACCTTCACGATATTCAAGACGACGGCCAGCCGCCGAGCGCCGACATCCTGGCCGGCGAATACGTGCTGGGCGTGCACGACGCCGCCGAGCGCCTCAAGATCGAACACCGCATCGCCACCGACCCGGGCTTCGCCCGGCTGGTCGAGCAGTGGCAGGTGCGGCTGGCCCCGCTGCTGGAAGAGCTCGGCAGCGAGGCGGTGCCGGCGCACCTGTGGCCGCGCATCCGCAGCGAGCTGGGCTGGCCGGCGGTGACCGCCGCGCCCAGGCTCTGGCAGCGCACCGGCTTCTGGCAGGGCATGACTGCCCTGGCGGCGGCGCTGGCACTGGTGGCGGTGTTCAACCGCCAGCCGCTGCCCACCGCCCCGTCCACCCCGGTGGCCGTCACCCCGGCGCAGACCCCGGCCGAGCCGGAGCAGGCGACCAAGCCGGTCACCCCGCTGCTGCACGACGATGGCACGCCCGGCTGGCTGGCCTCGGTCGACAAGGCACAGGGCAAGGTGTTGATGGTGCCCGTCCCCGCACCGGCCGATGCGGCTGGCCGCGCACCGGAGCTGTGGCTGATTCCGGCCGGCGGTACGCCGCGTTCGCTGGGCCTGGTGTCCATCAACCGTGCCCACACCGTGGCCGTGCCCGACGCGCTGCGTGATGTCCTTGTGAACGGGTCGGTGCTGGCGATCACGCTGGAACCGTCGAGCGGGGCGCCGCAGGGCATTCCGACCGGTCCGGTCATCGCCAAGGGCGACATCGCCAACCTGTAACGGCCACCCCTTCCGGAAATTATTTTTCGGAAGGGGTGCATCCAAACGGCGCGAGCCTGCGTATCTCCTGATGAACCGCTCAGGAGACGCGCGACATGCTGTCCCGTTCCACCCCCGACCAACCCGCCCGCGCCCCGCGCGGCCGCTGGGCCACCGTGCTGCGCTGGTTCGACACCGGCGCCGCCGCGCCGGCCGCCGGTGGGAGCGGCAACCGCGTGGACTGGCTGCGGGCGATTCCCTTCGTGGGCATGCACCTGGCCTGCCTGGCGGTGATCTGGGTGGGGGTGTCGTGGGTGGCGGTAGGCGTGGCGCTGGCGCTGTACGCGGTGCGCATGTTCGCCATTACCGCCTTCTACCACCGCTACTTCGCGCACCGCACCTTCCGCACCTCGCGCGTGGTGCAGTTCGTGTTCGCACTGATCGGCGCGGCCAGCGTGCAGCGCGGCCCGCTGTGGTGGGCCGCGCACCACCGCAACCACCACCGCCACACCGAAACCGCTGCCGACCCGCATTCGCCCACCGTGCACGGCTTCTGGTGGAGCCACATGGGCTGGTTCCTCACCACCGAAGGCTTCCGCACCGACTGGGCGCGCATTCCGGACCTGGCGAAGTATCCGGAGCTGCGCTGGCTGGACCGTTTCGACACGCTGGTGCCGGTGGCACTGGCCGCTGCGTTGTACGGGCTTGGCGCATTGCTGGAACACGTCGCGCCGGGCCTGGGCACCAGCGGCGGGCAGATGCTGGTGTGGGGCTTCTTCATTTCCACGGTGGTGCTGTTCCACGCCACGGTGACGATCAATTCGCTGGCGCACCGCTTTGGCCGCCGCCGCTTCAACACCGGCGATGACAGCCGCAACAACCTGTGGCTGGCCCTGCTCACCTTCGGCGAAGGCTGGCACAACAACCACCACTTTTTCCCGGGCACGGTGCGCCAGGGCTTCTATTGGTGGGAAGTGGACATCACCTGGTACGGCCTGCGCGCGATGGCCGCGCTGGGCCTGGTGCGTGACCTCAAACCGGTGCCGGCCTGGGTGCTGGCCAAGGCGGAGCACTGACATGCGCATTGCCGTGATCGGATCGGGCATCGCGGGACTGGCCAGCGCCTGGTGGCTGAGCCAGCGCCATGAAGTGACGCTGTTCGAGGCCAACGACTACCTCGGCGGCCACACCCACACTCACAACGTGATGGTGGATGGCCGCGCGCAGGCGGTGGACACCGGCTTCATCGTGTTCAACCCGCAGCACTACCCGCTGCTGACCGCGCTGTTCGATGAGCTGCACGTGGCGTCGCAGCCCACCACCATGAGTTTTTCGGTGCACAGCGAAAGCACTGGCCTGGAGTACAACGCCACCACGCTGGATACCCTGTTCTGCCAGCGCCGCAACCTGCTCTCGCCGCGCTTCTGGGGCATGCTGCGCGACCTGCGCCGCTTCTATCGCCAGGCGCCGGCGCTGCTTCGCAGCGGGGAAGAGGGACCGTCACTGGGCAACTACCTGAAGCAGGGCCGCTACGGCGAGGCCTTCGTCCAGGAGCACCTGCTGCCGATGGCCTCTGCGCTGTGGTCATCGCCGGTCCAGGCCTTGGCCGACTTTCCGGCGCGTTACCTGGTGCAGTTCATGGCCAACCACCAGATGCTGCAGATGACCGGGCGCCCGGCGTGGCGGGTGGTGCAGGGGGGTTCGGCGCGTTATGTGGACGCGATGCGGCGGCGCTGGCGGGTACGCGAGCGGCTGGAATGCCGTGTGCTGGGCGTGGAGCGGCAGGAGCACGGGGTGCGCGTGCTCACCGCCGATGGGCTGGAGGGCTTCGACCAGATGGTGCTGGCCTGCCACAGCGACCAGGCGCTGGCACTGCTGTCCGATGCCGATGCCACCGAACGCAGCGTGCTCGGCGCGATCCGTTACCAGCCCAACGAGGTGGTGCTGCATACCGATGCCACCCTGCTGCCACGCAACCGCAAGGCCTGGGCGGCGTGGAACGCACACGTGCCGCGCGACCCGTTGGCACCGTGCACGGTCAGCTACTGCATGAACCTGCTGCAGGGCATCGATACGCCTACGCCGCTGGTGGTGACGCTCAACCGTACCGATGCGATTGCGCCGGAGAAGATCCTGCGCCGGATGCAGTACGCCCACCCCGTGCACGACCACGCCATGGTGCGTGCACAAGGGCGCTGGGCCGAAGTGCAGGGGCGGCGCCGCACCTGGTTTGCCGGCGCTTACTGGGGCTGGGGCTTCCATGAAGATGGCATCCGCAGTGCGCGCCGGGTGGTGGAGGCGCTGGAGTCGCTGGATGCCGAGGCGTACTGGCCGCTGTCGCAGGGCGTACCGGCATGACGGCCAGTGCGATCTATCGCGGCAGGATGCAGCACCGCCGGCATGCGCCGCAGCTGCACGCGTTCGACTACCCCATCGCGCAGCTGCTGATCGACCTGGACGAGCTGGACCACCTGTTCGACGGCCGCTGGTTCTGGTCGGTGAACCGCCGCAACCTGGCGGAGTTCCGCCGCAGCGATTACCTGGGCGACCCGGACCAGCCGCTGGCCGATGCCGTGCGCGGACGCATCACCCAGGCGCTGGGCCATGCGCCGTCTGGGCCCGTGCGCATGCTCGCCCACCTGCGCCATGCCGGGCACATCTTCAACCCGGTCAGCTTCTACTACTGCTACGCGGCCGACGGCACCACGCTGGACTGCATCGTAGCCGAGATCACCAATACGCCCTGGCAGGAACGCCACGCCTACGTGCTGCCCGTGGCGCAGGCCGACGCGCACGGCCGCGCGCTGGCCTGGACGTTCGACAAGCAGTTCCACGTCTCCCCGTTCCTGCCGATGGACTGCGAGTACCGCTGGCGCTTCACCGCGCCGGGCGATGACCTGCACGTGCACATGCAGGTGTGGCGCAACGGCGAGCGCCAGTTCGATGCCGACCTGGCCCTGCAGCGCCATCCCCTCACCGGCCCCGGCCTGGCCCGCGTGCTGCTGCGCCACCCGCTGATGACGGTGCAGGTGGTGGCCGCCATCCACTGGCAGGCGCTGCGGCTGTGGCTCAAGCGCACGCCCGTCCACGACCACCCTTCCATTGCTGGAAAGCACCCATGAACGACATGACCCGACCGCTTGCCCTGCCTGAGCCCAGCACGCTGGAAGCGTTCCTGCGCCGCCGCCTGCTGGCCCAGCTGGCCCCGCTGCAGGGTGGCCGGCTGCAGCTGCGCGATGCACTGGGCGATGTCTCCATCGGTGACGCCGCTGCACCGCTGCAGGTGACGGTGTGGGTGGACAACCCGGCCTTCTACCGTGCGGTCGGCGCACAGGGGAGCGTGGGTGCCGGTGAGGCCTACATCCGCGGCGAGTGGCGCTGCGACAACCTGGTGGGACTGGTGCAGCTGCTGGTGCGCAACCGCGCGCTGCTCGATGGCATGGAGCGCGGCCCGGCGCGGCTGGGCGGCTGGCTGCTGCAGGGCTGGAACTGGCTGCGCCGCAACACCCGCGAAGGCAGCCGCCGCAACATCGCCGCGCACTACGACCTGGGCAATGCGTTCTTCTCGCTGTTCCTGTCCCGCGACCTGATGTACTCCTCGGCGCTCTATGCCGAGCCCGGTGACACGCTGGAAGTGGCCTCGCAGCGCAAGCTGGCGCGGATCTGCGAACAGCTTCAGCTCAAGCCGGGCGACCGCGTGGTCGAGATTGGCACCGGCTGGGGTGGTTTCGCGGTGTATGCCGCGCTTCACCATGGCTGCCACGTCACCACCACCACCATCTCCAGGGAGCAGTACGCGCTGGCCACCGAGCGGGTGGCCAGCGCGGGGCTGCAGGACAAGGTGACGGTGCTGCTGGAGGACTACCGCGACCTGGAGGGCCAGTACGACAAGCTGGTCTCCATCGAGATGATCGAGGCCATCGGCGCGCAGTACCTCGATACCTACTTCGCCACGCTCACCCGGCTGCTCAAGCCGGAAGGCCTGGCGCTGCTGCAGGCCATTACCATCGAAGACGAACGCTACGAGCAGGCGCGGCGCAGCGTGGACTACATCAAGCGCTTCGTGTTTCCCGGCAGCTTCATTCCTTCGCTGCACGCGATCATGGCGGCCAAGACCCGCAGCAGCGACCTGCAGCTGATCGGCCAGCATGATTTCGGCCAGTCCTACGCGCTCACCCTGCGTGCCTGGCGGCTTCGCTTCCTGTCGCAGCTGCCGGCGGTGCGCGCGCAGGGCTTCGATGAGCGCTTCATCCGCCTGTGGGAGTTCTACTTGGCCTACTGCGAAGGTGGCTTCCTGGAACGCTCCATCGGCGTGTCGCAGCTGCTGCTGGCGCGCCCCGGCTACCGGCCGGCACCGATCGAGGGTACCCACTGAGATGCGCCACTTCTGGGCCAATGTCATCGGCAACCAGCTGGTCTGGCTGTGCGCGGTGGTCGGCGCCGGGCAGGGGCTGCGCTGGCCGGCGCTGCTGGCCGCGGCTGCCTATGTGGCCAGCCAGCTCGCCATGTCCGCGCAGCCCAGCGTCGATGTCAGGCTGCTTGGGGTGGCCGTGTTGTGCGGGCTGGTCGTGGATGGTCTCGCGGGTGCAAGCGGGCAGGTGGTGTACGCCGCTGCCTGGCCCAATGCGTGGCTGGCGCCGGTGTGGATCCTCGCCCTGTGGGCCGCATTCGCGATGACCCTTACGGTTTCCCTGAAGGTGCTGCAGCGGCGGCTCTGGCTGGCCGCGCTGCTCGGCGTGATCGCGCCGCTGGCGTATCTCTCCGCCGCGCGCGGCTGGTCGGCGGTGGCGTTCCCGTCGCCGTCCTGGCAGGGCGTGGCCGTTCTTGCCCTGGGCTGGGCCATCGCACTGCCGCTGCTGGCCCTCTGCGCGCGCCACTGGCAGCGCGGGACGGCGCCAGTGGCTACGAACACCAATGGAGCGCATGCATGATGAATCTTGGATGGGTCTGGCTGTATGCCGCACTGATCATGTGCTGGGGCTGGTGGTGGCAGCGCCGCCACCAGAACATCGGCGTGGTCGATGTGCTGTGGGCCAAGGGCGTGGGCGCCTCGGCACTGCTGCTGGCGTGGCTGGGCGATGGCGCAACCGCGCCGCGCATCGCGCTGGCGGTGCTGGGCGGGCTGTGGGGGTCGCGGCTGGCCCTGCACCTGTGGAAGCGCGTGCGCAGCGAAGACGAGGATGGCCGCTACCAGCACCTGCGCCGGCACTGGAACGGCCACCAGGGCAAGATCTTCGGCTTCTTCCAGTTCCAGGCGTTGCTGATCGTGCTGTTCGCACTGCCGTTCGTGGCGGTGTCGCAGAGCGCGGCGCTGCCGTTGGGCTGGATCATCGCCGCCATCACGATGTGGCTGCTCAGCGTGGGCGGCGAATCGCTGGCCGACCGCCAGCTGGCGCGCTTCCGCGCCGATCCGGCCAACAAGGGCAAGACCTGCCGCAGCGGCCTGTGGCGCTACTCGCGCCACCCCAACTATTTCTTCGAATGGCTGCACTGGTTCACCTACGTGCTGCTGGCCGTGCACTCGCCGCTGTGGTGGTTGGCCTGGTCCGGACCCGTGGTGATGTACGTGTTCCTGCGCTGGGTGAGCGGCATTCCGTTCACCGAGGCGCAGGCGCTGCGCACCCGGGGTGAGGACTACCGCGATTACCAGCGCAGCACGCCGATGCTGTTTCCGTGGTTCCCCTCCCGCACTGCTTCGCCCCGCAAGGAGTCTTCACCGTGAATGTCGCCCGAGAATCGCTGCCGCTGCCCGACTACGCGCCCGGCCTGACCGGCCTGGCCGAACGCGGCCTGCTGCCCGATGCGCTGCTGCGGCTGGGCATCCGCCGCCAGTGCGAGGCGCGCCTGCGCGAGGAAAGCGCAGGTACCGTGGAAGAGCAGGCGCAGCGCTTTTCCGCGCGCATCGTGTCGCTGTCGCGCAGCCCGCTGGCGCTGCACGTGGATGCGGCCAACCGGCAGCACTACGAAGTGCCCGCCGCGTTCTTCCAGGATTGCCTGGGTGCACGGCTCAAGTACAGCAGCTGCTACTACCCCACCGGCACGGAAACGCTTGATCAGGCCGAAGAAGCGATGCTGGCCCTGTACGGCGAGCGCGCCGAGCTGGCCGATGGCCAGGACATCCTGGAGCTGGGCTGCGGCTGGGGCTCGCTGACGTTGTGGATGGCCGAGCGCTATCCCGCCTCGCGCATCACCGCCGTATCCAATTCCAACAGCCAGCGCGAGTACATCCTGGGCCAGTGCCGCATACGTGGTCTCACCAACGTGACGGTGCTGACCCGCGATGTGAACGAGTTGATCCTGGAACCGGGCAGCTTCGACCGCTGCGTGTCGGTGGAGATGTTCGAACACGTGCGCAACTACGCCCGGCTGCTGCAGCGCATCCACCAGTGGCTGCGCCCGAACGGCAAGCTGTTCGTGCACATCTTCGTGCACCGCACGCTGATGTACCCGTTCGAGACCGAAGGCGATGACAACTGGATGGGGCGGCACTTCTTCACCGGGGGGCTGATGCCGGCCGCCGACACCCTGCTGCACTTCCCCCAGTACATGCAGCTGCAGCAGCGCTGGCTGCTGGATGGCACCCACTACGAACGCACCGCCAACCACTGGCTGGAGCGCCAGGACCAGAACCGCGACGCCGTGATGGCGGTGCTGCGCCAAGGCTACGGCGAGGCCGCCGCCGCACTGTGGTTCCAGCGCTGGCGCATGTTCTGGATGGCCTGCGCCGAGCTGTTCGGCTACCAGAAGGGCCAGCAGTGGATGGTGGCCCACTACCTGTTCGACCGCGCCTGACCCCTCATGAGGAAAACGCCATGAAGCTACGCCCACTGCTTCCCCTCCTCGCCGCCGGCATGTTGCTGGGCGGCTGCGGTGGCAATACCCGTCCCATTCCGCCGGTGGCCCACGTGGACGTGCCGCGCTTCATGGGCGACTGGTATGTGATTGCCCACATTCCCAGCCGGCCCGAGCGCGAAGCGTTCGATGCGGTGGAGTCCTACGCGCTTCGCCCGGACGGCCGCATCCAGACCACCTTCACCTACCGCAAGGGCAGCTTCGATGCGCCGGTGAAGACCATGCATCCGATCGGCACGGTCAAGGAAGGCACCAACGGTGCCGAGTGGGGCATGCAGTTCGTGTGGCCGATCAAGGCCGAGTACGTGATCGTGTACCTTGACGATGACTACCAGCAGACCATCGTCGGCCGCAGCAAGCGCGACTACATGTGGCTGATGGCGCGCACCCCGCAGATCTCCGAGCAGGACTACCAGGCGGCCATGACCCGGATTGCCGCGCTGGGCTATGACCTGTCGCAGGTGCGCCGCGTACCCCAGTCAGCCGCGACCAACCGCCCGAAGCCATAACTGGGGCGCGGTTCTCAGGCCCTGAGAAGGCCTTGGGTGATACTGGAACCCAAGGCGTACAGAGGGCGGTGACATGGCGGACAAGTACTGCGATCTGGTCATGAAGGGCGGCATCACCAGCGGCATCGTGTACCCCAATGCGGTGCTGTCGCTGGCCCGCGAATACCGCTTCAAGAACATCGGCGGCACCTCGGCCGGGGCGATCGCCGCCGCCGTGGCCGCTGCCGCGGCGCTGGGCGACCGGCGCTGCCGGGCCGGTGAACCGATGGGCCCGCAGGCCGGCTTTGCCGGGCTGGCCGATGTGTCCACCCAGTTGTCGCGGCGCGGCTTCATCTACAGCCTGTTCCAGCCGGCTTACGGTGCGCGTACCGCTTACCGGCTGCTGGTGATGCTCACCGGCAAGGCGAGCCTGCCGCGCAAGATCCTGTGCCTGCTGGCGGCGGTGTTCGCCATCGCCCCGCTGGAACTGCTGGCCGCGCTGGTCGGGCTGCTGGGCATCGGCTGGCTGGCCGCAGGAGTGGAGGGCATGTGGGCCACGCTGCTGCCGTCGCTGCTGTGCGCATATGGGGCGGGGGTACTGGCGTCCGCGCTGCGGGTGGCGCGGGTAGCGCGGCGCAACCTGCTGGGGCTGTGCTCGGGCGCCACCCAGAGCGGTGCCGACAAACCTGCGCTGACCGACTGGCTGCACACCCAGCTGCAGGCCCTGGCCGGCAAGCCGCTGGACCAGCCGCTGACCTTCGCCGACCTGCATGACGCCCCGCGTTACAGCGGCGAGCCGGAGGGCGCGCACGCGGTCAGCCTGCAGATGATCACCACCTGTGTATCGCACACCGAGCCGCGCACGCTGCCGTTCAGCGCCTCGCAGTTCTGGTTCCGGCGCGACCAGTTCGAACAGCTGTTCCCGGCCAGCGTGGTAGCGTGGCTGCTCGCCCGCGCGGGCGCGCCGCATCACGTAGACGGCGTGGACTACTACCGCCTGCCCGAAGGCGAGCAGCTGCCGGTACTGGTGGCCACGCGCATGAGCCTGAGTTTTCCTCTGCTGATCAGCGCGGTGCCGCTACATGAGCCGGCCCGCCGCGAGCGCCGCTGCGAACCGATGGCCGATGCCGCCCCCACGCACGGCGATCGCAACGTGGCCGACAGCACCGAAGGCTTGACCAGTGGCGGCCACGGCAGCGGCCCGGCGATCACCGCGTTCCGGGTGTGCTGGTTCTCCGATGGCGGCATCAGCAGCAACTTCCCCATCCACCTTTTCGACGCCGCGTTGCCGCGCTGGCCCACCTTCGGCATCAACCTGGTGTACCCGCACACCGCCGAACCGCTGCGCGCCGCGCCAGACTCGCCCGACGCGATCAACGCCGCGGTGTTCCTGCCCACCGAAAACCGGCATGGCTGGCAACGCAGCTACCAGTCCATCGCGCGGCCGCTGGCGGCGGCGGAGATGTCCGGCTTCCTGTTCTCCATCGTTTCCACCATGCAGAACTGGCGCGATGTGCTGCAGGCACGCGCGCCGGGCTACCGCGACCGCATCGTGCACGTCACCCTGCAGGGCGACGAAGGCGGCATGAACCTGGACATGCCGCAGGCCGTGCTCAGCCGCATTGCCGCCAAGGGCAGTGTGGCGGGCGAGCGCTTCTGTGATTTCTCGTTCGCCAATCATTATTGGATCCGCTGGCGGAACCTGGCGTCGGCGTATCAGCGCTACACGGTGGAGGTGGCGCGTACCGATGACCCCGCGCAGCGCGTGAGCGCCTGGCAGGACGCCTACGAATCGGTGGCGCAGGGCGCGCCACCGCCGCCCTCCTACCGGTTCAGTTCGGAAGAGAAGCGCCGCGAATCGCAGCAGCTGTGGCGCTTGATGGTCGAACAGGGCCAGACCTGGGAAGACCTCGGCCCGGACCTCACCGACGGCGCCCCGCGCCCGTTGCCGCAGATGAAGGTGACGTCCAGCTATTGACCGCAATGCGGTCAATAGCGGTAGCGCCGGCCGTTGGCCGGCCCTCATGAACGTTGCGGCATCCCGAGGGCCGGCCAACGGCCGGCGCTACCGGGACCCGGTCACGCGCGCCCCGGCAGCTGCGCGAACGCGCGCTGCATGCAGTCCTCGCGCGGGCAGACCCGGCAACCCGGGCCGATGGACACTGAATTGCCCGGGCTCTGGATATCCAGCCCGCGCGAGTAGATCAAGCGTTCGGCGTGCTGCAGATCGCAACCCAGCGCCACCGCAAACGTCTTGCGCGGCTGGCCATGACCAATCGGGCCACTGCTGACCTGCCGTGCCAGCCAGAAGTGGCGGCGCCCGTCGGGCATGCGTGCGGTCTGGGTCAGCACCCGCCCGGGCTGGTTGAAGGCCTCGTACACGATCCACAGCGGGCACGAGCCGCCCACCTGCGAGAAGTGGAAATCGGTGGCCGAGTGCCGCTTGGAGACGTTGCCGGCGCGGTCCACCCGGATGAAGAAGAACGGCAGCCCGGGCGCACTGCGCCGGGCCAGCGTGCTCAACCGGTGGCACACAGCTTCAAATCCCACCCCGAAGCGATGCGCCAGCGCATCGATGTCGTAGGCGCTGTGTTCGGCCGCACGCAGGAACTGCGCGTACGGCATCACCAGCGCGCCGGCGAAGTAGTTGGACATGCCGATCCGCGCCTGAGCGATCTGCTCTGGTTCGCGGAAGCCCGCGCGCGCGATCACCGCATCGATCTGCGCCGCATAGCCAAGCAACGCCAGCTCGGCGGCCATCTGGAACGCCTGCTGGCCCGGTTCCAGGTAATCGGGCAGCCACAGCGTGCGGCTGCCGCCGTCGTACACGCGCTTCTCGCGCCCGGCCTGCAGCGGCCCCACTTCCACCAGCACGCCGTGGCGGTCGGCCAGCAGCTGGCGCAGGCGCGGCGCCACGTGCCCGGCCACCAGCCCCCACTCGCCGAACAGCTGCTCGGCCAGGTCGTCCAGTTCGGGAATGTGGTTGTGCATGCGGTTGAAGAAATCCCGCACCTGGTCGCCGGCCGGCAGCGAATGCCCGGCCTGCGGGTCGCCCAGCTGGAACTCCAGCGCGGCGGCGTGTTCGCGCAGCAGCAGGTGGCGGCGGTGCAGGTCGAGCAGGGCCCGGCTGATCTGCGGCAGGTTGCCGGCCATGGCGCGGAGCTCGGTGCCGCTGACCTCATCCAGGCCCAGGTCGCGCAGGGTCTCGCCCAGTGCTTCCTGCAGCGCGCCGGGCTCATCCACGTCGAACAGGTCGGTAACGTCGCCCAACACCTCGCGCAGCTTGCCCTGCACGGCCGGGGTCAGGGGGCGCTTGTTGCGCTCGATCTGGTTCAGGTAGCTGGCCGACAGCCCCAGCGCCCGTGCGAGGTCGGCCTGGCTGTAGCCGCGCTGCTCGCGCAGCTTGAGCAGGCGCAGGCCGATCTGGCGATGGGGGAGGGGGCTATTCACAGAATTAACAGAAATCGTAGCGGGCATTGGCCAGATTAAGCGCAGACAGCCCGGAAATCGAGTGTTGGCTTGTGAATAATGCCAATCACCTTTCGCACCCCGCCGGTATTGCCATGACTGTTGCAGCGCCCCGTATCCGCATGTTGATCGATGGCCAGTTCGTCGAATCGGCCAGCTCGCACTGGCAGAACGTGGTCAACCCGGCCACCCAGGACGTCCTGGCCCAGGTGCCGTTCGCCACCGTGAGCGAAGTGGACGCCGCCGTGGCCTCGGCCAAGGAAGCCTTCAAGACCTGGCGCAAGACCCCGATCGGCACCCGCGCGCGCATCTTCCTGAAGTACCAGCAGCTGATCCGCGAGCACATGAGCGAACTGGCCCACATCCTCAGCGCCGAGCAGGGCAAGACCGTGCCGGACGCCGAAGGCGATGTGTTCCGCGGCCTGGAAGTGGTCGAGCACGCTGCTGCCATCGGCAACCTGCAGCTGGGCGAGCTGGCCAACAACGTGGCCAATGGCGTGGACACCTACACGCTGCTGCAGCCGCTGGGCGTGTGCGCCGGCATCACCCCGTTCAACTTCCCGGCGATGATTCCGTTGTGGATGTTCCCGATGGCCATTGCCACCGGCAACACCTTCATCCTCAAGCCGTCCGAACAGGACCCGATGGTGACCATGCGCCTGGTCGAACTGGCGCTGGAAGCGGGCATCCCCAAGGGCGTGCTCAACGTCGTGCACGGCGGCGAAGAAGTGGTCAACGCGATCTGCGACCACCCGGACATCAAGGCCGTGTCCTTCGTGGGCTCCACCCGCGTCGGCACCCACGTGTACAACCGCGCCTCGCTGGCCGGCAAGCGCGTGCAGTGCATGATGGGCGCCAAGAACCACGCCGTGGTGCTGCCGGACGCCAACAAGGAACAGAGCCTCAACGCCATGGTCGGTGCCGCCTTCGGCGCGGCCGGGCAGCGCTGCATGGCCGCCTCCACCCTGGTGCTGGTCGGTGAAGCGCGCGAGTGGGTGCCGGACCTGGTGGCCAAGGCCAAGGCCCTCAAGGTCAGCGCCGGCAGCGTGGCCGGTACGGATGTGGGCCCGGTGATTTCCTGCGCCGCCCGCGAGCGCGTCGAAGCGCTGATCGCCTCGGGCGTGGAGCAGGGCGCCAAGCTGGTGCTCGACGGCCGCAACCCGCAGGTGGACGGTTTTGAGAAGGGCAACTTCGTGGGCCCGACCATCTTCGACGGCGTCAAGCCGGGCATGCGCGTGTACGACGAAGAAATCTTCGGGCCGGTGCTGGTCATCCTCGAAGCCGAAACGCTGGATGACGCCATCGAGCTGATCAACAGCAACCCCAACGGCAACGGCACCGCGCTGTTCACCCAGTCCGGCGCGGCGGCCCGTCGCTTCCAGGAAGAAATCGACGTCGGCCAGGTGGGCATCAACGTGCCGATCCCGGTGCCGGTGCCGCTGTTCTCGTTCACCGGTTCGCGTGCCTCCAAGCTCGGCGACCTGGGCCCGTATGGCAAGCAGGTGGTGATGTTCTACACCCAGACCAAGACCATCACCGCGCGCTGGTTCGACGACGAGACCCTGGGTCACGGCGTCAACACCACCATCAGCCTGAAGTAAACGCCTGCAAGGCACGGAGTGTTCATGAGCAACTCGATGACGACGGAACTCGAAGAAGCGCAGCAGGCCTATAGAGAAGCCGCGCGTGATTTCGCCCAGGCCGAACTGGCGCCGCACGCCGCGCGATGGGATGCGGAGGGCATCTTTCCGCGCGAGGCGATCGCCAAGGCAGGGGAACTCGGGTTCTGTGGCTTGTACATGGATCCTGAAGTCGGTGGAAGCGGCCTGAGCCGTCTGGACGCCGCCGTCGTCATCGAGGAGCTCGCCAATGTGGATCCGTCCACGGCGGCCTATATCAGCATCCACAACATGGCCTCGTGGATGGTCAGCAGCTGGGGCCAGGAAGCGCTGCGCGCCGAGTGGGGCCAGGCGCTGTCTTCGGGCAGCAAGCTGGCCTCGTACTGCCTGACCGAACCGGGTGCCGGGTCGGACGCGGCCTCGCTGAAGACCAGTGCCGTGCGTGATGGCGACCATTACGTGCTCAATGGCGCCAAGGCGTTCATCTCCGGCGCCGGTGCCACCGAGCTGCTGGTGGTGATGGCGCGTACCGGCGGTCCCGGTGCCAGTGGTATCAGCGCGCTGGCCGTGCCGGCCGACCTGGCCGGCATCAGCTACGGCCGCAAGGAAGAGAAGATGGGCTGGAACAGCCAGCCCACCCGTGGCATCACCTTCGAAAACGTGCGCGTGCCGGTGGGCAACCTGCTGGGCGAAGAGGGCAGTGGCTTCAAGCTGGCCATGAAGGGCCTGGACGGCGGCCGCATCAACATCGCCGCCTGCTCGCTGGGCGCCGCGCAGGGCGCACTGGACGCCGCGCGCCGCTACATGGGCGAGCGCCGCCAGTTCGGCAAGCCGCTGGCCGATTTCCAGGCGCTGCAGTTCAAGCTGGCCGACATGGTCACCCAGCTGGTGGCCGCGCGGCAGATGGTGCACACCGCCGCGCGCAAGCTCGACGCCGGTGCCAGCGATGCCAACGTGTGGTGCGCGATGGCCAAGCGCTTCGCCACCGACGCCGGTTTCCAGGTCTGCAATGACGCGCTGCAGATCCACGGTGGCTACGGCTATATTCGTGAATACCCGATCGAACGCCTGCTGCGCGACAGCCGCGTTCATCAGATCCTGGAGGGCACCAACGAGATCATGCGTGTGATCGTGGCCCGCCACTTGCTCAACACCGATGAGGAACTGCGATGATGGATTGGCGCAAGCAGGAACACGTGGGCCTGAAGGTCGAGGCCGACGGCCACACCGCCGTGGTGACCCTGGACAACCCTCCGGCGCACACGTGGACCGTGCACAGCCTGTCGGCGCTGCGCGATCTGGTCGGTGCGCTCAACGCTGACACCAGCATCTACGCACTGGTGATCACCGGTGGCGGCGAGAAGTTCTTCTCGGCCGGCGCCGATCTCAAGCAGTTTGCCTCCGGCGACAAGGCGCTGGCCCGTGAGGCTGCGCGCCGTTTCGGTGAAGCGTTTGAAGCACTGTCCGGTTTCCGTGGCGTTTCGATTGCCGCCATCAACGGTTACGCCATGGGCGGCGGGTTGGAATGCGCGCTTGCCTGCGACCTGCGCATCATCGAAGAACACGCCCAGGTTGCGCTGCCGGAGGCCACTGTCGGCCTGTTGCCGTGCGCCGGCGGCACCCAGAACCTGCCCCGCCTGGTCGGCGAGGGCTGGGCCAAGCGGATGATCCTGCTGGGCGAACGCATCGACGCCGATACCGCCGTGCGGATTGGCCTGGCAGAAGAAAAAGTGGGCAAGGGCGAAGCCAAGGCGCTTGCCATCGAGTGGGCGAACAAGGCCGGCAAGCAAAGCCCGTCCAGCGTGGCGGCCTGCAAGACGCTGGTCCAGGCCACCCGCAGTGGCATCAGCCACGCCTCGGCCCTGGTCGCCGAGCGCGAGGCCTTCGTCGACCTGTTCGACCGCGCCGACCAGGGCGAGGGCGTCAACGCCTTCCTGGAAAAGCGCGCACCGCAGTGGAAGAACGCATGACCACGCCCGAGGCCAGCGTGGAGGCGCCGGTGCTGTTCGAAGAGCGCACCGCCGCCAACGGCACCCGCATCGGCATTGCCACGCTCAACGCCCCGCGCACTCTTAATGGCTTCTCGCTGCCAATGGCGCACCTGCTGCACGAGCGCCTGGGCGCCTGGGCCGCCGATGACGGCATCGCCCTGGTGGTGCTGCAGGGCGCGGGCGAGAAGGCGTTCTGCGCCGGTGGCGACCTGCACAGCCTGTACCAGAGCATGCGCGCCTACCGCGACGCCGGCGCGGACGATGTGCGCGACAACCACTACGCCTCCGAGTTCTTCGACGTGGAGTACCGCGTCGACTACGCCATCCATACCTACGCCAAGCCGATCCTGTGCTGGGGCCATGGCATCGTCATGGGCGGCGGTATCGGGCTGATGTCCGGTGCCAGCCACCGCGTGGTGAGCGAGCGCTCCAAGCTGGCGTTCCCGGAAATCACCGTGGGCCTGTTCCCGGACGTGGGTGGCAGCTGGCTGCTGCCGCGCGTACCGGGCAAGGCCGGCCTGTTCCTGGCCCTGACCGGCGCGCCGCTCAATGCCGGCGACGCCATCTATGCCGGCATGGCCGATATCCATATCGCCGAGGCCCAGCGCGCCGATGTATTCAACGCGCTGGCCGACGTGCACTGGAGTGCGGACGCCAAGCGCAACCACGAACAGCTCAGCACCCTGTTGCAGCAGCACGCCAGCGATGCCGCCACCGGTCCGCTGCTCCGCAACGCCGCGTTGATCGACACGCTGTGCGAGGGTAGCGATGTACCTGCGGTGGTGAACGCCATTGCTGCGTTGCAGACCGAAGACCCGTGGCTGCAGACCGCGCAGGCCACGCTCGCCGCCGGTGCCCCTGGTTCGGCGCGCCTGGCCTGGGAACTGCAGAAGCGCACCGCCGGTGCGTCGCTGGCCGACGTCTATCGCCTGGAGTACATCGCCGCGCTGCACTGCGCTGCCCACGGCGATTTCGCCGAAGGCATCCGCGCGCTGCTGATCGACAAGGACCGCACCCCGCACTGGCAGCCGCAGACGCTGGCTGAGGCCACGGTGGGCTGGGCCGACACCTTCTTCGCTTCGCCCTGGACAGCCGCCACGCACCCGCTGGCCGACCTGGGTGCCACTGTTCCTGAAAGGAGCTACGCATGAGCCGTATTGCATTCATCGGGTTGGGCAACATGGGCGGCCCGATGGCCGCCAACCTGGCCAAGGCCGGCCACGCCGTGCGCGTGTTCGACCTGGTGCCGGCCGCCGTGCAGGCCGCCGTCGACGCCGGTGCCACCGCCGCCAGCTCCGCGCTGGACACGCTGACCGATGCCGAAGTGGTCATCTCGATGCTGCCCGCCAGCCGCCACGTCGAAGGCGTGTACCTGGGCGAGGACGGCCTGCTGGCCGACATCCCCGGCGGCGCGCTGGTGATCGACTGCAGCACGATCGCGCCCGCCACCGCGCGCAAGGTGTCCGAAGCGGCGGCCGCACGCGGCCTGCAGATGCTCGATGCCCCGGTCTCCGGCGGCACCGCCGGTGCCCAGGCCGGCACCCTCACCTTCATCGTCGGCGGCGAAAGCGATGCGCTCGAACGCGCGCGCCCGCTGCTGCAGGCGATGGGCAAGAACATCTTCCACGTGGGTGCCAGCGGCGCCGGCCAGGTGGCCAAGCTGTGCAACAACATGGCGCTGGGCGTGATCATGGCCGTGACCGGCGAATCGATCGCGCTGGGCGTGGCCCATGGCCTGGACCCGAAGGTGTTGTCGCAGATGATGGCGGTCAGCACCGGCCGCAGCTGGGCCACCGAAGTCTGCAACCCGTGGCCGGGCGTGCTGGAAAATGCGCCGGCTTCGCGCGGCTACAGCGGCGGCTTCGGCAGCGATTTGATGCTCAAGGACATGGGCCTGGCCGTGGAAGCGGCGATGAGCGTAGGCGCCTCGATCCCGCTGGGCGAACTGGCCCGCAACCTGTACTCGATGAACCACCAGGCAGGCCGCGGCAAGCTGGACTTCTCCAGCGTCGTACAGCTGGTAATCCCGGAAAAATAACGGGAACAACGAATGCATCCCGGAAACGGGATCCACCGCGGTGGGATGGGCGGATGCACGGTCAACGCGACCGGCATCCGCCCATTTTTTTCGTCACGACCAACGGCCATGACCCACCGACGTGTTGACCGCGGTAGGTGCCGACCGTTGGTCGGCACACACTCCCATCAAACGATGGTCAGCGTCACATCAATATTGCCGCGCGTCGCATTCGAATACGGGCACACGATGTGCGCCTTCTGCACCAGCTCTTCCACCTGCTCACGCGGCAGGCCCGGCACGCTGATCTGCAGTTCCACTTCGATACCGAAGCCGGTAGGAATCTGGCCGATGCCAACGTTGCCGGTGATGCTGGTCTCGGCCGGCAGCGCGACCTTGGCCTGCCCGGCGACGTACTTCAGCGCACCCAGGAAGCAGGCCGAATAGCCGGCAGCAAACAGCTGCTCCGGGTTGGTGCCCGGGCCGCCGGCGCCGCCCAGCTCGCGCGGGGTGGACAGCTGCACGTCCAGCACGTTATCCGACGAGGTGGCGTGGCCTTCGCGGCCGCCCGTGGCGGTGGCGTGTGCGGTGTAGAGAACCTTTTCAATCGACATGGGAATGCTCCTGGCTGTGAATGGGGTGGACCGGTTGGTGAGGTGTACTGTGCGCCTCCAAGGCGGACGTGTGGCAACATAAGGTCAAGAAAACTTGATCTGGAGTCCGAGATGGTCGACCGACTGCAATCCCTGCTCGGCCGCTTTGCGGTCAATGCCGAAGTCTTCCATGCCGGCGCGTTGTGCGGCATCAACGACCTGGCCGCCGACGGCGAGCGCGGCCAGCTGCACCTGATCCGCGATGGCCAGGTCCGGGTCGAGCATGCCGACGGCAGCGTCATCGAGATCGCCGAGCCCAGCGTGCTGGTATATCCACGCCCGCTCGCCCACCGCTTCGTCACCGACCCGGACACCGGCGCCGACTTCGCCTGCGCCCACCTCCAGTTCGAAGGCGGCGGCAATAACCCCGTCTCCGCCGCGCTGCCACCGGTGATCTGCCTGCCGCTCGCCGAACTGTACGGTGGCCAGCCGATCCTCTCGGTGCTGTTCGAAGAAGCCTTCGCCCAGCGCTGCGGCCGCCAGGCCCTGCTCGACCGGTTGTTCGAAGTGGTGATGATCCAGATCCTGCGCGCGCTGATGGAAAGCGGCCAGCTGCGCGTCGGCCTGCTCGCCGGCATGGCACACCCGCGCCTGCGCCACGCCCTGGTGGCCATGCACGAAGAACCCGCGCAGGAATGGACCCTCGAATCGCTCGCCCAGCGCGCCGGCATGTCGCGCAGCGCGTTTGCCGACAGCTTCCGCGACACCATCGGCAGCACCCCCGGCCACTACCTGCAGGGCTGGCGCACGCGCCTGGTGCAACAGGCGCTGCGAAAGGGCCAACCGCTAAAGCGGATCGCGATTGATGTGGGCTACGGCAGTGAAGCGGCGCTGTCGCGCGCGTTCAAGTCGCAGACCGGGCAATCGCCGCGGCAGTGGAAGCAGGGCGTGCACACTACCTGACGTTGAGGGGATCATCGCCCTTGCGGTAGGAGTAGCCAACCATTTCCCAACGTCCGCCGTGGCCCGTCGATGGTTCAGTCCAGCGATAACTCCACGTCTGCGTGGTTCCGTCTGGAAGGGTGTTTTCCACGTTGTACTCTTCGCCCTGTGAACCCTTCTCCGGCAAGCCGCCGGGAGGCGCGGAGGTTTCCGAGCTCGACCGACGTGTACGAGTAAACTTCTTGACCTGCTCAACAGTTACCCGTCCGTTGCGTCCGATTGGGCTTCGGTCGGGAGAATGCGCGGCAACCCAGTCAAGCACCCTGAGGCCTTCCGCTTCATGTGCTTCCCACGACTGGTTGACGACAACAATGGTCGGCGACCGGGTGTCCGCATGCGCTGAAGAGGCAGGCGTGCCGGCGATGAAAACCGCCAGGGCCGCCGCAGCAAGGGTTGGAATTCCATTCTTCATTGATCAAGGTCCTTTCGTCTACGCGCAACGGAACACCCGCTGCGCGCGCCGCCGTCAGGCGGGCTGCGAGAACCGTAATTCACTGCGTCTTTCAAGCCCAATGCAACGTTTAGATCGGCAGTGCGCTTTGATTCAATGAAACCTATCGTGATGAATGTTCCGTTACACGCGTCACAAGCAGACTCGTCAGATCGTCCATTCGCGATCAGTAGTAAACATGATCGTCAGCCATCGGTCGGTCGATTCCTCGCCCAACGCTTCACCAATCTCGTCGCGCAGCTGGTCCCATTCGACCAGTGGGCGCGGCGGGTCGTTCGCCGGCACCACGAAGAACAGTTCGATCTGATCGCCACGGCCCACCTTGGCCACGTAGCTGCGATGTTCGATGAAGCGGTACTTGGCGACAATTTCACGTGCAACCTCATCTACATGCGCCTGCAGCTCAACCGGGGTGATCAGCAGGATGTCCGACAGCGCCTGCCGCACGGTGCCAAGTGGCGCGACCACGACGAACAGGCACACCACCAGCAGGATGGCCGGATCAATGTAGGGCACCAGCCACGCCCACTCCGTGCCGCGCAGCAGCCATCCGCCGACGAAGGCGACCAGGTAGGCGGCCGACATGCTCGCGGCCACGACCCAGTTCTTCGCGTCGAGCGCAATGAACTCCGAGCCGATCGAGCGGTTGGCGCGGCGCACGAACAGCGCCAGGCCGCTTTCGATGATGATGGAAATCACCGCGAACACGATTGCAGGCCCCAGCGCGATCTCGCGCCCACCGGACATCAATGCGTCCACCGCATTGACCGCTGCATACAAGGCCGCGCCAATCATCAGCGTGCCGCTGACACCGAGTACGATGGGTTCCAGGTGCCAGAAGCCCATGGTGAAGCGCTGGTTCAAGCGGGACTGCAATGCATCCACGTTGGTGGACATGCTGATCAACCGCACCACCAGCAGCGACATCCAGGTCATCACCACATCGATCAGGCCATAGATGCCGTCAAAGATGATCAGCGAGGAGTTGGCGAACAAGCCAAACGCGACGGCGATTGCCGCAACGCCGAACGAGGCTGCGATTGACAGGCGCAGGACCCCTTGTTCGGTGGTGCTGTCGAAGCTGGAAGGGTGAAAAAGGCTCATGGTGAGTTCGGGGAAATCCTAGCGGGATCCGTGACGGCCATTGGAGAGCCAAGGGCGACTTGGGCAGTAGATTGCCCTTCTTTGGTCACGCAATCCAAGGTGAACTTCAATGCTTCCATTCTTCAGGGGAATCTTCGTAGCTGCTTCGTGGGTGGCCGTCACCGCGATCCCGGTTTCGGTTCAAGCGGCATCGGAGATGCCTGAAAACGTCCAGGCCATGTCGTTCAAGGTATCGATAAACGGAAGGGAAGTGATGGCCCCCATCCTGGGGATGCCAACCGCTGGCCGTGCCGAAGTATCGATCGGCTCAAGTGAGAGGGATGGCTATACGCTCGGGGTAAACGTCATGAAAGCGGACCAGTCCACCGAGCTGCTTCCGTTGAAAGTACGGCTGGAGCTATGGAGAGGTTCTTCGCACAACGGCAAGCTGATGCTTGACCGGGTAATGGAGGTGACAGCCCATGACCCGACCAGCGCACCGCGTAGCGTTGAGGCCGTCTACGGGTGGGGAGGAGTCCGCGAGCACATCCAGATTGAGCTTGTCGCATTGGGCACCCGGCGTGCGGGCGATTGGCAAAACCCCTGATTCAAGAGAATGACCGGCCACCGGGCGAGGAATCAACCCGCCTCCGCCAGCACCCGAAGCGTCTCCTTGGGATTCTTCATGATGACGTGGAGCAGGGCACGTGCCGGACCCGTGGGGTCCCGCCGCCCCTGTTCCCAGTTTCGCAGCGTGCCAACGTCCACGTGGATGATGCGCGCGAATTTCTGCTGCGACAGCCCCGTCGCTCGGCGAATCTCGCGAACTTGCACGGGGCTGACATGGAGCTCACGCGACGGTACCTGATTACCCTTCAGGATCTCATCGGCCTCAGCCACGCTTCCCATCAGTTCGGCAAAAAGGGTGTTGTCCATGGCTCACTTCCAGTTCTCAATGATGGATCGGAGTGCGATCTTCTGTTCTGCGGTCAGCGCGTCCTGAACATTCTTTGGGTACACCAGAAGCAGGATGATCCGGGACGAAGGGGCGATGTAGTAGTAGATGACCCTCGCACCGCCACGCTTCCCACGTCCTGGGATTCCCAAGCGAACCTTGCGCAGCCCACCGGTTCCCTCAATTACATCTCCCACCAGCGGCGACGCGGCCAACTCAAGCTGGAACCTGGCGTAGTCGTCGTCAGGCATCAGTCCTTTGATCGCGCGGGTAAAGGTGGGCGTTTCAATGAAGAGCATAACGCACGGTACGCCAATGGCGCACATACGTCATTGACGTACGTTCAGCTTTTGGATGTCGGCCGTGGCGTTCAGTCGATCGGTGTAAACTATTGATCGCGCTGGTAAACCCAGCACTTCCCAGCCTGATCCGATACCCATGACCCAGCCTGCCACCCCTGCAGACCGCTACGCCGCTTCCGTGCGCCTGTCCGTCGCCCCCATGATGGACTGGACGGACCGTCATTGCCGCGTGTTCCACCGGCTGCTGGCCCCGGGTGCGCGGCTGTACACGGAAATGGTGCACGCCAACGCCGTGATCCACGGCGACCGGGAGCGCCTGCTCGGCTTCGATGGCAGCGAACAGCCGCTGGCCGCGCAGCTCGGCGGCAGCGATCCGGCCCTGCTCGCTCAGGCCGCGCAGATTGCCCAGGACTGGGGCTACGACGAGGTCAACCTCAACTGCGGCTGCCCCTCTGATCGGGTCCAAGCCGGCCGCTTCGGCGCCTGCCTGATGCGCGAGCCCACCTTGGTGGCGGAGTGCGTGGCGGCCATGGTCGGCGCGGTGAAAATCCCGGTCACGGTGAAGTGCCGGTTGGGCGTGGATGACGACAACGACTACGAAAGCTTCCTGAACTTCGTCGATCAATCGGCCAACGCCGGCAGCGCGATGTTCATCGTGCACGCCCGCAACGCGTGGCTGAAGGGTCTGTCGCCGAAGGAAAACCGCGAAGTGCCGCCGCTGCGCTATGACTGGGCGCACCGGCTCAAGGCCGACCGCCCGCAGCTGCAGATCGTGCTCAACGGCGGCCTGGCCACGGTGGAGGCTGCCCAGGCCCAGCTGCCCGCGCTGGACGGCGTGATGCTGGGCCGCGCGGCCTACCACGACCCCTACGTGCTGCATCAGCTGGAGGCTGCGCAGACCGGTGCTGCACTGCAGCCGCGCGAGGCGCTGCTGCGCGCCATGCGCCCCTATATCGAGGCCCAGCTGGCCGGTGGGCTGGCGCTGAAGCACATCACCCGCCACCTGCTGGGCCTGTTCCACGGGCAGCCCGGTGGCCGCGCCTTCCGCCAGGTGCTGAGCGAGGGCGCGCACCGCCCCGGTGCCGATTGGAGTCTGATCGAGCAGGCCCTGACCATCACCCGCGACCAGGCAGAACGCGTCGCAGCGTGAACCGCGTCTCAGACCGCGCTTGACATCGGGCGACAAGTAGCCGTCAATGTTCACCTAGATGAACAAAGCGATGCGGCGGTCAGAAAAGTTCAGACCGGATTCACTGCGTAAAACCAAGAATTTGCAAAAGATTCGTAAAGTGCCGGCCCAGGCTGGCGGCTGCCGATTCACAACTTTTGAACGTTTTGACGCGCTCCGCTAGGATCAGACCTGATGTCATCCGTAACCCGCCACCGCCGTCTTGCCGTTGTCGCCCTGCTGGCGAGCGGTGCCGTTGCTGCCATTGGCAGTGCCGGCGCCCAGGCCCCCCAGCCGGATCCGGCCCGGGCCGAGATGGTGCGGGCCTCGCGTGGTGCCCCGCCGGAACGCTCCCTGTCCGACGCCGTGCGCCGGGTCCAGCGGACCACCGGTGGACACATCCTCGGCGCCGAACGGGTGCCCTTCGATGGCCGGGACATCAACCGGGTGAAATACATGGATGACAGGGGGCGCGTCCGCTACATGGACGATCCGGCCCAGCCGCGTTCACAGCCCCGCACGCCGCGTTCGGATATGTCATCACTACGCGGCGATAACCCCTGAACGGGGATAGTTGTCCGCAGTCATCTGTTAGCCACTGGCCCCAGGCCACACCCAGGACACTAGGGAGAGTTCATGCGTATCCTTCTGGTCGAAGACGAAGCCCCGCTGCGGGAAACCCTTGCAGCCCGGCTCAAGCGCGAAGGCTTTGCCGTCGATGCCGCACAGGACGGTGAGGAAGGTCTGTACATGGGCCGCGAAGTGCCGTTCGACGTCGGCATCATCGATCTGGGTCTGCCCAAGATGTCGGGCATGGAACTGATCAAGGCGCTGCGCGACGAGGGCAAGAAGTTCCCCGTGCTGATCCTTACCGCCCGCTCTAGCTGGCAGGACAAGGTCGAAGGGCTCAAGCAGGGCGCCGACGATTACCTCGTCAAGCCGTTCCACGTCGAAGAGCTGCTGGCACGCGTCAACGCGCTGCTGCGCCGTGCGGCGGGCTGGAGCAAGCCGACGCTCGAGTGCGGTCCGGTTGCGCTGGATCTTGCCGCGCAGACCGTCAGCGTTGCCGGCAGCAACGTGGACCTCACCAGCTACGAGTACAAGGTGCTGGAATACCTGATGATGCATGCCGGTGAACTGGTCTCCAAGGCCGACCTCACCGAACACATCTATCAGCAGGATTTCGACCGCGACTCGAACGTGCTGGAAGTGTTCATCGGCCGCCTGCGCAAGAAGCTGGATCCGGACGGCGAACTCAAGCCGATCGAAACCGTGCGTGGCCGCGGCTACCGCTTCGCGATTCCGCGCAACGAGGGCTGAGCCGTTAGTCCGGCGATGGGATGATGTCAGGCCGTCTGTGGTTCTTTAAACGCTGGCGGCCGCGCTCCCTGCAGGCACGGCAGCTGCTGGCCGCCAGTGTGAGCCTGCTCGCCTTCCTGGCGATTGCAGGCTACGCGCTGGATGCCGCGTTCGCCGATACGGCGCGCGCCAACCTGCGCGAGCGCCTGAAAAACTATGCCACCGCCTACGCGGCCGGCATCGACTTCACCCGCGACCGCTCGCTGTACATCCGCGAGCAACCGCCGGATCCGCGTTTCGACGTGCCTGGTAGCGGCCTGTACCTGCAGGTCGTCATGCCCGACGGCAAGGGCAACTCCATGTCCGCCGAAGGCCCGATGCTGCCCACCGTGGGCGGCAAGCTGCTGGCCCCGCGCCAGGAAGTCTTCGAAGGCCCGCTGCCGATGATCCAGATCGACGGCAGCCAGGGCTCGGTGTACCGCTATGGCCTGGGCCTGGTGTGGGATGCCGACGCTGACCCCGCCACCGAGTTCCCGTACACCATCTACGTGATGGAAGACTCGCGCGCGCTCGGTGCGCAGCTGCGCGTGTTCCGCGGCCGGGTGTGGTTCTGGATGGGCGGCGCGGGGCTGATCCTGCTGCTGTTGCAGACCGTCATCCTGCAATGGAGCCTGCGCCCGATGCGGCGGGTGATCACCGAGCTGACCAAAGTGCAGCGCGGCGAAACCGAGCGCATGAGCGAACGCCACCCGCGTGAGCTGGAACCGCTCACCGACAGCATCAACGCCTTCATCGAAAGCGAGCGCGAGAATCTCGAGCGCCAGCGCAACACCCTGGCCGATCTGGCGCACAGCCTGAAAACGCCGTTGGCGGTGCTGCGCACGCAGCTCGACAGTGGCGCGGCCGACCAGGACCTGCGCCAGGAATTCGATGTGCAGCTGCGCCGCATGAACAACCTGGTGTCCTACCAGCTGGCGCGTGCGGCATCGTCGGGCCACAAGCTGTTCTCGGCGCCGTTGCCGATCGAGTCCAACGCCGAGGAAATCGTGCGCGGGCTGGAGAAGGTGTACGCCTCCAAGGGCGTGCTGTGCGAATTCGACATCGACGACGGCGCGCGCTTCCATGGCGAGCCGGGCGACCTGCAGGAGCTGCTGGGCAACCTGCTGGAGAACGCCTTCAAGTGGGCCAACCGCCGCGTGCTGCTCACCGCCAAGCCGTTCAGCGCGCCGGGCATGCGTCGCGCCGGTCTGGTGCTGTCGGTGGACGACGATGGCCCGGGCATCGCCCCGGACGACATCGCCAAGGTGCTGCAGCGTGGCGTGCGCGGCGACGAACGCGTGCAGGGCCACGGCATCGGCCTGTCGATCGTGCAGGACCTGATCAAGGACTACCGCGGCGAACTGCAGGTCAAGCGTTCGCCGGAACTGGGTGGCGCGCGGTTTGAAGTGAAGTTGCCGCCCGGGCCGTAAGTCCAGAGCGTACCGACCAACGGTCGGTACCTACCCGCATGGCCGTTTCCGGTAGGTACCGACCGTTGGTCGGTACGCCTTCCAGGTAGGTACCGACTGTTAGTCGGTACGCCTTCCCAGGTAGGTACCGACTGTTAGTCGGTACGACGCCCAACCGAAGGCGGCGCCCCATAAAACCGCCTCAAATGCCCGGCCACAACCGGCATCTCCGCTTCCAGCACATCCGGCGCCGAGAAGTGATACTCGGTCGCCACCGCAAAGAACTCATCCGGCGCTTCGGCCGCATACGGATCAATCACCGTCTCCACCCCGGCATCCACCTGCGCGCACAGCGCATCGAATGCCTGCTGGAAATCGGCGGCCCACTGCTGCTGCCACGCACGCGGCAGCGGCGGGGTGCCATCAAGCACGCCATCGAGCACATCGATGCGGTGCGCCATCTCATGCACCACAACGCACGCCCCTTCGTGGGGATGCTCCAGTTCGGCCTGCACGTCATGCCAGGACAGCAGCAGCGGGCCGTTGTGCGACACCTGGCCGATCGCTTCCTCTTCCCACTCGTGCAGCACCCCGTCTTCGTCCATCTCGCTCTGCGGCACGATGAAGCCCTCGGGGTACACCAGCACCTGCGACCAGCCGCGCGATCCCACCTCGCCCAGTTCCAGCAGCGGCAGGCAGCACAGCGCGGCAATCAGCACCGCGTCATCGTCACCCAGCTGCAGCCCGCCAATGGGGGTAATGGTCTTGTCGTGCAGGAATGCGGCGGACAGTACACGCAGGCGCTGCACACGTTCGGGCGGCAGGCCGCGCAGCCACGCGGTGCGCTGGCAGGTGCGTTGCCAGGCGGAATCAGGAATCGGGCGCGGTGACGAGCGCAGCCAGCGCAACAACGACTGGATCAGCGGAACATGCCCGGCAGGAAGCTGTGCCATTTCGGCGCACGCAGGCGCGGCAACACATCGTCGTCGCCGCCACCGCCGGTGCTGCCTGGTGCGGTTGCGCTCGGCTTGACCGTGGTCGGTGCGGTGCTGGTCGGCGTGGTCGCCGGGGCCGCGCGCTCTTCAGCTGCCGAATATACGCAGCCACCCCGGCCCGAGCTGGTCAGCGCATCGGAAGCGTGCGCGGCCATCGGGGCCAACAGCAGGAGCAGGCAATGGGCGAACGGGCGCATCGTCAACATCCGGAAGGGCGAAGGGGGTCAATCTTCGATTCTAGCCCGATTCACTGTCTCAATTGGAAGCCCCCGGGCGGGCGCTGTCCGGCGCTTTCCCGCATACTTTTGCCGATCAACCGATGGAAGCTGCCGTGGACGACCGCCAACTGCTGGCCAAACTGGGCGCCGGGCGACTGTCCGGCGACGCGCTGGCCCGCGAGCTGGGCCAGACCCGTGCCGCAATTTGGAAGCGAATTCAAGGGCTTAGAGCGGCAGGCATCGAAATAGATGGCCGCGCCGGCGATGGCTACCAGCTGCAGCAGCACCTGGATCTGCTTGAAGCCGAGGCCATTACGACCCAGCTCCCCCCTGCGCTGAAGCCGCTGCTGGACACCCTCGAGGTGGCCTGGACCGTCGGTTCCACGAATACAGAATTGTTGCGGTGCAGCGCGCCAGAGCGCGGCGCGCGGGTGCTGCTGGCCGAACGCCAGACCGGCGGCCGTGGCCGTCGCGGCCGGGCCTGGGCCTCGCCGCTGGCCGCGCACGTGTACCTGTCGGTACTGCGCGGCTTCGCGGGCGGGCTGTCGCGGCTGGGCGGGCTGAGCCTGGTTGCGGGCGTTGCGGTGGCCGAAGCGCTGCGCGCGCATGGCGTTGCCAACGTGGGCCTGAAGTGGCCCAACGACATCGTGGTGGACGGGCAGAAGCTCGGCGGCCTGCTGGTCGAAGGCGGCGGCGAGTTCGCCGGCCCGGCGCGCGCGGTGATCGGGCTGGGCATCAATGTGCGCATGCCGGCCGCGTTCGCCACCGGAATCACCCAGCCGTGGACCGATCTGGCCGCGCTGCTGGGCAACGACATCGAACGCAACGCAGTGGTGGCCTGGCTGCTGGCGGCCCTGCTGCCGGCCTTGGAAGCCTTCGAGCGCGACGGCCTGGCCCCGTTCCTGCCGCGCTATGCCGCGTTGGACAGCCTGGCCGGACGCACGGTGCGGGTGGACGATGGTGGCGTGATGCATGAAGGGCAGGCGCTGGGGCTGGCCGACGATGGCGCGCTGCGGGTGCGTATCGACGGCAGCGAACGGGTGTTCCATGCCGGGGAAGTCAGCGTGAGGGCGCAATGAGCGATTGGTTGTTCGACCTGGGGAATTCGCGGTTCAAGTTCGCACCGCTGCAGGGCATCCGCGCGGGCGATGTGCAGGCCTGGCGGCATGGCGCCGAAGCGATGCCGGCCGATGCGCTGGCGCAGCTGCCCAGCGGTGACACCGCCTACGTGGCCAGCGTGGCCGCCGCGGCGCTCACCACCAGCATGCTCGAGGTGCTGCGCGCTCGCTTTACCCACGTTCGCGTGGCAACCACCGAAGCCAGCTGCGCCGGCGTGCGCATCGCCTATGCCGATCCGTCGAAGTTCGGGGTGGACCGTTATCTGGCGCTGATCGCCGCCGCCGAACGACACGAAGCCGTGGTCGTGGCCGGTGTCGGCACCGCGCTCACCATCGACCTGCTTGATGCCGATGGCCAGCATCACGGCGGCCGCATCGCTGCCTCGCCGACCACCATGCGCGAAGCCTTGCATGCACGCGCGGTGCAGCTGCCCGCGCACGGTGGCGACTACAGCGAGTTCGCCAACGACACCGCCGACGCCCTCGCGTCGGGCTGCGATGGCGCAGCCGTCGCGTTGATCGAACGCAGCCGCGTGCAGGCCGCCACCGTGTTGGGCAGGGTGCCGGCGTTGCTGGTGCATGGCGGTGGCGCACCGGCGCTGATGCCGTTGCTCGCCGATGCACAGTTCCAGCCGGCGCTGGTGCTCGATGGTCTCGCGCGCTGGGCGGTGCACCAGCCACCGGCGTCGCGGTAGGATCGCCGCATGCTTACCCGTGCCCTGATCGTCGTACTGGCCATCCTCAACGTAGGCGTTGCGCTGTGGTGGATGCTGCGCGGCGAACCCGCGCCGGCGCCGCCCGACACGCCTACCGGCGTAGCCCAGCTGCAGCTGCTCGACAGCCCCAGTGCACCGGCAGCGGCCGCACCCGCACCGGCCGCCGCAAGCGCGCAGCCCGCTGCCGCCACCACGGCACTGACGGACACCACCCCGGCACCGCCCAAGCCCACCGCACCAGCCACGCCGGAACCCGCCGCACCCAACCCCGCGCCGACGACGGCTGCGGTAGCGCCGGCCGTTGTCCGGCCCACGGAAACCCCGCCGGCCCCCACACCCCCCGCCCCCCTCCAATGCATCAGCCTTGGCCCCTTCGCCGATCGCGACACCGCCATGGCCGCCCAGGGCAAGGCCGGCGAACTTGTTCAGCGTTCGCGCCTGCGTGAAGTCCCCAAACCCGGCGCCAGCAGCACCTACCGGGTGATGATGCCGGCGGCCGCCAGCCGCGAAGAGGCCCAGGCCACGGTCAAACGCATTGCCGCCGCGGGCATCAGTGATTACTACATCATGGCCCAAGGCGATGACGCCAACGCCATCGCCCTGGGGCAGTACCGCAACCGCGAAGGTGCCGAGCGCCGCCTGGCCGCCCTGAGCGCGGCCGGCTTCAGCGCCCGCCTGGTCGGCGGCAGTGAAGGCAGCGCGCAGTGGTGGGTGGATGCGGCCTTGGCCGACAAGGCCAGCCCCGGCGCAGCCCGCCAGCGCAGTGGTGCGGCCCAGCAACGCTCGCTGGAATGCGCGGGCTTGCGCTAGAATCGCCCTCCGCGCCGGCAATGCCGTCGCCGTGCCTTTGCCGGCATAGCTCAGTTGGTAGAGCAACCGCCTTGTAAGCGGTAGGTCCCCAGTTCGAATCCGGGTGTCGGCACCATTCTTCTTGCCTCGCTGTCATACAGCTTTTGGCTGCCGCAAACGAAAAAGGGCACCTCTCGGTGCCCGGATAGATCCTATTGGGTGGACGAGCCACCGGTCGCATCTGGTTTCAGGATATCCGACATCGCGCACGGCGTCGCTTGCAAAAATCGATGGCAAGTGGCGAATCGATAGTCATCGCCAATCGTCAGTTCGTCTCGGCGTACCGATACGACAGCAGCGATTTCACCAGGAAGGTCACCTGCGTGGCCGAACGCGCGTCCACGCGCATCACCGGCAGGCGGTGGCCTGCGTCGAACAGCGCATTGCGGAATTCCGGAATCAACAGCGCCGGGTACTCATCGGTACGCGTCACGCCCACCGCCAGGCTCGCTTCCGGCGCGATGCGCGAGAACTCCTGCAGCAGCTCCACCGTGGAAGCAACCGGCTCCGGATGCCCGGCGCTGACCAGCACGATCACGCCCAGTGCGCCTTCGCACACCATCGGCCACATGAAGTCCAGGTAGCGCTGGCCCGGTACGCCGTAAACATGCAGCAGTTCGCCGTCGTCCAGTTCAATGGAGCTGTAATCGAGTGCGACGGTGGTTTCCACCTTGTCGCCCATCGCGTCTTCGCTCATCGGCATTTCGGTGCTCACCGGCTCCACGTCGGAGATCGCACGCACCGCCGTGGTCTTGCCGGCGCCCATGCTGCCCACGAACACCAGCTTGTTGGCGGGCAGGCTCATGACGGGCTCCCCTGGAACAGGTTCAGGCCGAAGCGGCGCGCCACCCAGGAAAAGAAGCGCGAATCACCGGGCTGACGGCGGCGGGAAGTTGGGGGCACGGCGGGCTCCTGGGTCAGGGCGAGGCCACTGGCTACAGCAGCACAGAAGAGGGATTGCACCGTGTTGCGCGGCATCTGGCAAGCCGCCGCCAATGCAGTGGGTTGCCACGGGCGGGCATGCAGGCAGGCAATGGCCAGCAGCCAGGTGCTGGGCACATCATCCGGGTTGAGGTCCGGCCAATGCCGCAGCTTCATCGGTGCATGCTCGGCAGGTGCCGGCAGCAGCAGGGGGCGATGGCGGGCGATGCAGAAATACAGCGCTTCGAACGAGTAGCGTTGCGGCAGCCGGTACGCGTACTGGTGCTGGAACGTCGGCGCATCGATCACGCTGCCCGACCAGGCCACGTCATCCAGTTGTGCCACCAGCTCCGACAGCGTCGTGGTGGGCGGCAGCGCGATGCTGCGCGTGGCGGTATCCACCAGCACGGTGATCGCACCCCGCTGCAGCAGGTGCAGGTCCGAACCGGTGGACGAAGCCAACTGCAGCAGCAGTGGCACACCGTCGGCGGGACGGTCCACGCTGGGCGCGGCCTGCAGCAGGCTGGACAGCTGTTCGTTGATGTCGCGCACGGTCGCGCCATGTGGCAGCCGCCCCGGGGCGGGATCGGCATAACGGCGCGCGATCGACAGCGTGGGTACGTTGGCCGCATGCGCCTCGCTGAGCGCGCGGGCGGCATCGGCGTGATCCAGGCCGATGACCAGCAGGTCGCAGGCATCACCGGACCACGGCTGCAGCACCACCTCCATGCGCTCGGCGAGCAGCATCGAACTGGCCAGTTTCAGGCGTGTGTGATGCAGCACGTCAAGCCCGATGGCGGCAATGCGGAAGGAACGGGTGGGGGTATTCATGGGGGTGTACCGCGCAACCGAAGCGACCACCATGCCGTACCCGGTCAGGGGCGCGGCACGGCGGCAGTGCCTGCGATCAGCTGAAGTCCAGGGTCTTCTCGAAGGCCTTCAGTTCATGGCGCGACATGGCCAGGTTGGCCTTGCTGCGGTCCATCACCACGTACAGGAACAGCAGCGGGTTGCTTTCCAGCGGGCGGATCAGGTGGTACTGCGTGGTCAGCGTGATCAGCAGGTCTTCCAGGGTGTCCGACAGGCCCAGCTGCTCGGCCACGCGGCGCTTGGCACGCACCACTTCGGTGTTGCCGGCCGCCGCCAGTTCCAGGTTGATGT
The DNA here is from genome assembly GCF_056393145.1 of Stenotrophomonas sp. Steno-Z4. Lineage (NCBI taxonomy): Bacteria > Pseudomonadati > Pseudomonadota > Gammaproteobacteria > Lysobacterales > Lysobacteraceae > Stenotrophomonas > Stenotrophomonas sp. Steno-Z4. The sequence continues at coordinate 411,668 of NZ_JBWJPC010000002.1, forward strand.
TGCCGCCGCCGACCATGGCCAGGGCCATGCCGCTGTCACCGTCGACCAGCGCGGCGCCGACGAAACCGGCGAGCGAATTGAGCTTTTCCAGATTGAGATTGGGCACGTAAATCCTTTTTACTTCAGGCAGTGGGAGAGGCAGGCGAATGCCTGCCGGAAGGGCACAACAAAACCGAAGGGTGCTCAGGCCGCGCGCGGGCGCAGCACGGAATCGAGGCGCGAGGCGCATTCGCGCGCGTGGAACAGCAGCACGGCCATGTTGACCTCGTGGCCGGCCACGGCGGTGAGGGTCAGCGGCTTGTCGGCCTGGATGCGGATCAGCACCACGTTGCCGAGCTTGGTGCAGATGGTCGCGTAATCCGCTTCGCTCAGCGCCAGCTCGCGCGAGACAGTCTCGCCAAGGGTCAGGAACGAATTGGCCATGGCGGCCAGGCGGCGGCCATCCACGCCCAGCGTGGAATCTTCTGCCACGGCGCGGCCGTCGGCGGTGGACAGCATCAGCAGGCTCAGCCCGCGCTCGCGCTCGCGCGCATGCTGGAAGGCCTGTTCAATGGCGGCGGTGTCATACAACTGCCGGGCCGGCTGGCTCTCGCCACTGGCATTGCGGACGATCTGGTGGATGCTGCTGCGCTGCACGTACTGCCCCCTGAAACACGACAAAACACGGACCAATCCTGCGCGGATTAGTCAATCAGTACTGCGAAGAAGTGTGAAATGTAGCACGTAATTTTTGCCTTCACGGCCAACGTAAGATGAACCGCAGTGTTCCTTTCGTGTGTGTCAAAGCATTGACACATAAGGCTTTCGCGCTGTGTCCGGATGCGACGCGGCGGGTCAGTCCGCGCCGCCCGCGGTCAGTGCTTCGGCGCCTGCTGCTGCGACGCCGCGAGTGGTTTGGCGGCCGGATCACTAGACTGGTCGGATTTTCCGTGTGTGTGGAGTCAGCATGAGTAATCGTCAACCTGCGGTGTCCCTGATCGGCGTACCCACGGATATCGGAGCCGGTGCCCGGGGTGCCGGACTGGGGCCCGAGGCGCTGCGCATCGCCGGCCTGGGCGAGGCCCTGGCCGCGCGTGGCGTGGATGTGCGCGACTGCGGCAACCTGGATGGCCCGCGCAATCCGTGGACGCCGCCGGAGCACGGCTACCGCCACCTGGATCAAGTGGTGGAATGGAACCGCGTGCTGATGGACGCCACCTATGCCGAACTGCAGGACGGCCGCCTGCCGATCATGCTGGGTGGCGACCACTGCCTGGGCATCGGCTCGATCACCGCCGTGGCGCGCTGGTGCCGCGAACAGGGCCGTGACCTGCGCGTGCTGTGGCTGGATGCGCATTCGGACTTCAACACCAGCGAGGTCACCCCGTCGGGCAACGTGCACGGCATGCCGGTGGCCTGCCTGTGCGGGCTGGGCCCGGACGCGCTGACCAGGCTGGGCGGTGATTCCCCGGCGATCTGCCCGCAGCAGGTGCGCCAGATCGGCATCCGTTCGGTGGACCAGGAAGAGAAGCGCCTGATCAAGCAGCACAAGGTCGATGTATACGACATGCGCTACATCGACGAGGCCGGCATGAAGCGTGCGGTGGAAGCGGCGCTGGAAGGCATCGACGGCAACACCCACCTGCACGTGAGCTTCGACGTGGACTTCCTGGACCCCAGCATTGCCCCTGGCGTGGGCACCACCGTACCGGGCGGGGTGAACTACCGCGAAGCCCAGCTGGTGATGGAAATGATCGCCGACACCGGGCGCATGGGCTCGCTGGACATCGTCGAACTCAACCCGTTGCTGGACAACCGCAACGCCACCGCAGTGCTGGCCGTGGACCTGGTGGAGAGCCTGTTCGGCAAGTCCACGCTGATGCGCGACTGAGCGGTAGCGGGGTTTCCCGGCGCGTGGCTGAACGGCCACGCGCCGCGTTCACATCGATTGCACGCGCTAGACCCCAGATTGCATCTCACGCGGGGGAAGTGCCGGGAACGGCGCCGACACCTCCGCGATCTGCAATAGGCAGGTGGGGCCGTATTTCGGTAGTGACGTTGAATCAATCAGGAGAACCCTATGAAGCGTGTAATTGCACTGATGCTGTTGTCGATGGTCTCGCTGGCCATGCTCTCCGGCTGCAACACCGTTGCCGGTGCCGGCAAGGATGTGCAGAAGGCAGGCCAGTCGGTGGAAGACGCCGCCAAGGGCAACTGATCCAACGTTGCGGGCCGGCGATCGCCGGCCCGCATTGGATGAAGAAACGCCGGGAGTCTCCCGGCGTTTTTTTATGCGCGCGATTGCTGCCTGCCCGCCATTCAATGAAGTGAGCATGCACTTCATCCACGCTTGACCGTCGGCGAACACGCGTTATTGCAAGCTGTTTCCACGGCGATGTTGCCGTTGAAGACGAGGACGCGAACCCATGAACAAAGACATCATTTCCGGCAAGTGGACGCAGCTCAAGGGCAAGGCGCAGGCAAAGTGGGGCGACCTGACCGATGACGACTTCAAGGTGGCCGAAGGCAATGCCGAATACCTGGCAGGCCGGCTGCAGGAACGCTATGGCTGGGCGCGCGACCGCGCTGAAACCGAGGTCAGGGACTTCGAAGCCGCCATGCGCAAGGATTATCCGGACTATCACTGACACCCGGGCGGTGGCAGGGCGGCCATAGGGTCGCAACGAGGGTATGAAACCGGAACGGGCCGCACTGCGGCCCGTTTTTCTTATCTGGGCGGGTCAGGCACGAAGCCCGCCGGAAACGCCTGCGGTGCGCGCTCGCCGCGCGGGTAACGCGCCGGAAGGATGCCGCGCGCCACCAGGTTGCGCTCGCTGTCGTAACGCAGGTCCAGGCGCTGGGCCGGCCACCGGCTGGCGCGTTCGAAGGTGGTGCTGCCCGAGTACGACGCTTCGCGCTCGCCATGGCCGGTGCCCAGCGCGGGTGCCGGGGAGGGCGCACGGATCCTCGAACCGGTGGTCTCCACCGACGACAGCGCGCGGTCGGCCGCTTCGGCTGCTGCCTGCGGCTGTGCCTTGTTCTGCGCGCGGGCCACCGGGGGTGCGCGCGGGGGCAGCGGCACGTAACGCGGCGCTTCGTTGAACACCGCAATGCCGATCACCCCGATGTTGTCCGGCCGGCCGGTACGGTCGGCATAGCTGTTGCCCGGGTCGGTGAACACGAACTGCGCCACTTCCCGGCGCGATTTGCGCCAGCCGGTAATGTCCGCGCTCTGCCACGGATCCAGCACGTAGCCGGTCTGGTCCGGCGCGGCCACCTCGCCGGTTATCACGTTGAGGCCATCCACCGACAGCACCACCAGCACCCGCTCGGGGCTGTTGTTGCGCAGGCGCACCGCGTAGGGCTGGCCTTGGCGACCGGCCACCCAATACTGGCCCCGGTGCAGGTAGGCGGGCAGTTCCAGGCGCTGGTCGCGCTCGACCAGGCTCAGCGTGACCGGGCCGGTATCGGCACGGGGCGGGACCGCCGGCTTGAACCCACACAGGGCCAGCACGGCAAGCAGGGGCAGGGTCAGGCGTTTCATGGCGGGGCCTTCGCGGTTGGGTAATCCGTTGAACGCGCCAGGCCGGGCAACGGGGTTGCGCGCGGGCAGGTAAACTGGGGGCGTTCAACTGTCCGTAATGATTCCCACATGACCACCCGCGTTCTTACCGGCATCACCCCCTCCGGCACGCCCCACCTGGGCAACTATGTCGGCGCCATCCGCCCGGCCATCACGGCCAGCGCAGCGCCCGGCATCGAGAGCTTCTTCTTCCTGGCCGACCTGCACAGCCTGATCAAGGCGCAGGAACCGGAGAGGACCCAGCGCTCGACCCTGGAGATCGCCGCCAGCTGGCTGGCCTGCGGGCTGGACCCGGACAAGGTCTGGTTCTACCGGCAGAGCGACATTCCCGAAACCACCGAACTGATGTGGTTCCTGACCGTCATCGCCAGCAAGGGCATCCTCAACCGCGCCCATGCGTACAAGGCGGCGGTGGACAAGAACCGCGAAGAACAGCTGGATGAGGACGCCGGCATCAGCGCCGGGTTGTTCATGTACCCGGTGCTGATGGCCGCCGATATCCTGATCTTCAAGGCCAACCGCGTGCCGGTGGGCCGCGACCAGATCCAGCACATCGAAATGGCGCGCGATTTCGCCCAGCGCTTCAACCACGTGTACGGCAAGGAGTACTTCCCGTTGCCCGACGTGGTGATCGACGAACAGGTGGCCACCCTGGCCGGCCTGGACGGCCGCAAGATGAGCAAGAGCTACCACAACACCATTCCGCTGTTCGCCCCGCGCGCGGAGCTGAAGAAGCTGGTGTTCTCCATCCTTACCGATTCGCGTGCGCCGGGCGAGCCCAAGAGCACCGAAGGTTCGGCGCTGTTCCAGATGTACCAGGCCTTCGCCAGCCCGGAACAGACCGCCGCGTTCGCGCAGGCGTTTGCCGACGGCATCAGCTGGGGCGATGCCAAGCAGCAGCTGTTCGAGCGCATCGATGCCGAACTGACCCCGCTGCGCGAGCGCTATGACGCGCTGATGGCCGAGCCGGAGAAGATCGAAGCGCTGCTGCGCCGTCGCGGCCAGCAGCTGCGCGAGCAGTACGCCATTCCGCTGCTGAAGGAGCTGCGCCACGCGGTGGGCCTGCGCGACCTGTCCACGGCCGGCGACATCGCGGCGGAAGACGGTGGCGTGGCGCGCGCTGCGCCGCCGCTGTTCAAGCAGTACCGCGAAAAGGACGGCCGTTTCTACTTCAAGCTGCAGGCCGGCGACGGCACGCTGCTGATCCAGAGCGAAGGCTTCGATTCGCCGCGCGATGCCGGCCAGCTGATCGGCGTGCTCAAGCAGACCGAGCACGGCGATGGCCTGCAGAGCGAGCTGTTCAAGCTGGAAGCGGAAGTGGATGTGGTGCTCGCGGCACTGCAGGAGCTGCGCGGGTAGCCACCGACCGTTGGTCGGTGGACACGTAGACAAAGGAAACCACGATGGCCTGGTTGTCGTTGTTGTTGTTCCTGCCCTGGTTCGTGCTGCTGGGCACCCTGTACTGGTTGTTCCCACGCCACCCCCGCGACACCGCGCGGTATCTGTTCGACGGCGTCGCGCTGCTGCTCGCCTTCGTCCTGAGCATCCTGGCCATGCTGTGGGGCCACCACATCGGCGTGGTGCAGAGCGACGCCGGCCCAATCTGGCGACAGGTCCTGGCGGTGCTGTATGCCTACGGCGCGTTCCTGGCGGTGATGGTGGCCGCGGTACTGCTGCGCGGGGGCTGGCTGGCCGCGCGTGCGACCAAAGCCGCATCGAAGTCGGCCGGCGACACCGCCTAGAATCAGGCGTACACCGCCTGTTGCCAGGGATGAGCAGATGTCCTCCGACCCCAGCATTTTCACCATCGATACCGCGTTCCAGCGCAGTGACTTCGACGCCGCCTACCTGATCGTCGAAAACGGCCGCGCCGCCTTCATCGATTGCGGCACCGGCCTGGCCGTGCCGGCGATGCTGGCCGCGCTCACGCGTGCCGGCTGCACGCCGGAGCAGGTGGGTTGGCTGGTGCTCACCCACGTGCACCTGGACCATGCCGGCGGGGCCGGCCTTCTGATGCAGCAGCTGCCCAACGCCACGCTGGTGGTGCACCCGCGCGGCGCGCCGCACATGATCGACCCCGCACGGCTCATTGCCGGTGCGACCGAAGTCTATGGCGCGGCCGAAATCGCGCGCAGCTACGGCCCCGTCCTGCCGGTCCCGGCCGCGCGCGTAGTCATCGCCGAAGACGGTCACCGCGTGGACCTGGCCGGGCGCAGCCTGCTGTGCCTGGACACGCCCGGGCACGCGCGCCACCACCTGTGCGTGTGGGACGAGCGCAGCCGCAGCGTGTTCACCGGCGATACCTTTGGCCTGTCCTACCGTGAGCTGGACAGTGCACGCGGCGCCTTCATCATTCCCACCTCCTCACCGGTGCAGTTCGACCCGGAACCGCTCAAGCACTCCATCGCGCGGCTGGTCGCGCTGCAGCCGCAGGCGGTATACCTGACCCATTACGGGCGGGTGGAGAACATTCCCGCATTGGCCGCCGACCTGGTCGAGCAGATCGATGCAATGGTGGACATCGGCCGCCAGTGCGACGGACGCCCCGACCGCCATCGCTGCCTGGTGGCGGCGTTGACCGTGCTGTACCAGGAACGGGCGCAGGCGCATGGCTGCCCACTCGACGATGCGGCGGTGGCGCAGGTGTTGGCGATGGATATCGAGCTCAACGCGCAGGGCCTGGCCTGCTGGCTGGACCGCGACCGCCGCTGAGCGCGCACGCGGGGCCTGCCCGGTAACCGGAGTGTCACGTTACACTCTGGCATTCCGTTTTTTTCTGGTACCTGCCGTGAATCCGATGCGCATGCTGCTGTTGTCGTCCTGTCTGTTCGTGGGCGGCCTGGCCCACGCGGCCAATGACCTGCCCGGCGGTGGCATCGACCCCGAAGCGCTGTCGCGGCATGTGCGCATCCTGGCCTCGGACGAGTTCGAAGGCCGCGCGCCGGCATCGCCCGGTGAAGAGCGCACCGTGCAGTACCTGATCGAAGAATTCCGCAGATCCGGCCTGCAGCCCGGTGGCGTGGATGGCAGCTGGGTGCAGCCGGTGCCGATGGTGCGTGCGCAGGTCGATGGCCCGGTGACCGCGAAGCTGCGCCAGGGCGGCAAGGCGCGCACGCTGGTCAACGGCGAGGACGTGACCCTGCAGAGCCTGCGCCCGCAGGCCGCGGTGGACATCAAGGACGCGCCGCTGGTGTTCATCGGCTATGGCATCGATGCACCCGAGCGCCAGTGGAACGACTACAAGGACGTGGATCTGCACGGCAAGATCGCCGTGGTGCTGATCAACGACGCCGACTTCGAGGCAGAGCGTGCCGGGGCCTTCGACGGCAAGGCCGTCACCTATTACGGCCGCTGGACCTACAAGTTCGAGGAAGCCGCGCGGCGCGGCGCCCAGGGCGTGCTGATCGTGCATGAAACCGCGCCGGCCGCCTACGGCTGGGCCACGGTGAAGAGCTCGGGCACCTCGCCGCTGTTCGATATCGAGCGCCCGCAGGACCAGGCCCTGGCCCAGCACGTGCCGGTGCGCGGCTGGATGCAGCGCGCGCTGGCCGAGCAGCTGTTCCGCGATGCCGGCCTGGATTTCGAGGCCGAAAAGCGCAAGGCGATGACCCCGGCCTTCCAGCCGGTGGCGCTGGGGGACGCCACGCTGTCGGCGCAGTTCAAGCTCAAGCGCGAACAGGTGGTCACCCGCAACGTGGTGGCCAAGCTGCCCGGCGGCGCGCACGCCGATGAGGCGGTGATCTTCTCCGCGCACTGGGATGCCTTCGGTATCGGCCAGCCCGACGCCAAGGGCGACCGCATCCGCCGTGGCGCGATCGACAATGCCACCGGCGTGGCCACCGTGCTGGAGCTGGGCCGGGTGTTCGCCGCCGGCCCGCAGCCGCAGCGCACCCTGTACTTCGTGGCGCTCACCGCCGAAGAGAAGGGCCTGCTGGGTGCCAGCTACTACGCCGCGCACCCGCTGGCGCCGCTGGACAAGACTGCCGCGGTGATCAACATCGAGATGTTCAGCCCGGACGGCGCCACCCGCGACATCGCCTCGTGGGGCAAGGGCCGGGTCTCGCTGGAAGGCGACCTGGAGCGCGTGGCCAAGGCGCGTGGCCGCAGCTACAGCCCGGATCCGAACCTGGAAGCGGGCTTCTTCTACCGCGCCGACCACTTCGCCTTCGCCCGCCTGGGCGTGCCGGCCATCACCATCGGCCCGGGGCTGGACAAGCTGGAAGGCGGCGTTGCCGCCGGCAAGGCGCTGCGCGAGAAGTACTTCGCCGATTGCTACCACCAGGCCTGCGATGCCTGGACCCCCACCTGGGACCCGGCCGGCCATGCCGCCGACACCCTGCTGGTGTACGACCTCGGCGCCGAGCTGGCCAACAGCCGCCGCTGGCCGCATTGGGAAGAGGGCTCGGAGTTCCGCAAGGCCCGCGAACAGAGCGAAGCGGCTCGCCGCTGATTGCCGCGGGGGTCACGACCAACGGTCGTGACCTACCAGGGCGTCTGGCGGAGGGTAGATCACGACCGTTGGTCGTGATCCCCGCGAACCCAAACGAAAAACGCCGGGCAATGCCCGGCGTTTTCTTTTCCCGTGCTGCGGCTGTTCGCCGCTGCCCGGTTATTCCCGCGTGCCATCCAGGTAGTTCGGGCCGTGGTTCTTCAGGAAGAACATGTACACCACCAGGGATACCGCGATGATCGCGGTGACATAGATGGCGAAATCGCCCACCCGGTCGGTCTTCAGCGCGCCCTGGTACAGCAGCGGGGCGGTACCACCGAACAGCGAGTTGGCCAGCGCGTAACCAAAGCCCACGCCCAGTGCACGCACGTGGGTGGGGAACAGCTCGGCCTTCACCACCGCGTTGATCGAGGTGTAACCGGTAAGGATCACAAAGCCCAGGGCCAGGGTCAGGAACGCGATCAGCGGGTCGTGCTGGTTCGGCAGCTCGGTGATCAGGTACCAGCTGTACAGCACGCCGCCCACGCCGAAGAACACCAGCAGGCTCTTGCGGCCCACGATGTCCGACAGCCAGCCGCCAATCGGCTGCAGCACCATCAGGAAGGTCAGCACGCCCAGGTTGATCAGCGTACCGGTCATCACGTCGGTGCCGGCGAACGCGCTCTGGATCATCTTCGGCCCGTTCACCGAGTAGGTGTAGAAGGCCACGGTGCCACCGGCGGTGATCAGGAAGCACAGCAGCAGCGGGCGCCACTGGTTCACGAACAGCTCGTACATCGAGCCGGACGCCTTGGCGCGGCCTTCGCGCGCGGCTTCGATGGAGTCTTCGCCCAGCGATTCATCCATGGAGCGACGCAGCCAGAACACCACGATCGCAGCCAGGCCGCCGATGCCGAACGCGATGCGCCAGCCCCAGGCCGAAATTTCCGGCTTGTCCCAGAACAGCAGCATGGTGAACAGGGTCAGCTGCGCCAGCACATGGCCACCCACCAGGGTGACGTAGTGGAACGAGGACAGGAAGCCACGGCGGCCCGGGATGGCCGCTTCGGACATGTACGTCGCACTGGTCCCGTACTCGCCACCGGTGGCGAAGCCCTGCAGCAGGCGTGCGAACAGCAGGATCAGCGCGGCCCAGCCGCCGATGGTGTTGGCGGTGGGGGTCAGTGCGATCAGGAACGAACAGGCTGCCATCATCGACACCGACACGGTCAGCGCCAGGCGACGGCCGTAACGGTCGGCGAAGCGGCCGAAGTACCAGGCGCCGATCGGGCGCATCAGGAAGGTGGCGGCGAAGATCGCCCACACGTAGATGGTGGAGTTCTTGTCGGCGGCCGAGAAGAACTGCGATTCGAAGTAGACCGCGAATACCGAGTAGACGTAGACGTCGTACCACTCGACAAGATTGCCCGCCGAACCCTTGAGGGTGTTGGAGATCGAGCGTTTCAGCGCGGCCCTGTCATTGGCGGGCGCGGCCAGGGTGGGGGAAGTGCTCATGTTGGAAAACGGTCCTCACGGTGGAGCAATGGCAATACTGGTTTTTACCTTACCCCACGTGATGATCGGTGGGCATTGCACCATGTAACTAGGTCCAGCACGACAGCGTGCCACCAGAGGGCATGCCGGGCCGCCGGCAAAGGCCTAGAATCGCCTCTCCCCCGACCGCTGGTCCCGTATGGCCGCCACCCCCGCAACTCCGCAGGTCGCCCCCCGCAGCGGCCTGGTCGTCCTGGCCCTGCTGCTGGTGTACGTGGTGTGGGGGTCTACCTACCTGGGCATCCGTTTTGCCCTGGAAGGCGGGGCGCTGCCGCTGACCACCGTCTCCGGCGCCCGGTTCATCGTCGCCGGCAGCCTGATGTACGCGGTGCTGCGCTGGCGCCGCATGCCCGCGCCCACCGGCCGGCAGTGGCGCAACCTGGTGATCATGGGCCTGACCATGCTGGTGCTGGGCAACGGCATGGTGGTGCTGGCCGAGCGCACGGTGTCCTCCGGGCTGGCCGCTACGGCGGTGGCATCGGTGCCGCTGTGGATGGCCCTGTTCGGCGCCATGCGCGGCCAGCACGCCACCCGCGGCGAATGGCTGGGCATCGCCATCGGCTTCCTCGGCGTGGTCTGGCTCAACGCCGGCAGCAGCCTCACCGCCTCGCCGCAGGGCCTGGTGCTGCTGCTGATCGCCCCGATCGGCTGGGCCTTCGGCTCGGTCTGGGCGCGCAGCCTGGACCTGCCCAGCCCGTTCATGACCGCCGCCGGGCAGATGCTGTGCGGCGGGGTGATGCTGGTCGCGCTGGGCCTGGTCACCGGCGAACGGCCCACCACCTGGCCGACCATGAATGGGCTGCTCGCCGTAGCCTACCTGTGCATGTTCGGCTCCATCGTCGCCTTCACCGCCTATGTGTGGCTGCTGCAGAACGTGCGCCCGGCGCTGGCGGCCAGCTACGCCTACGTGAACCCGGTGATCGCCGTACTGCTGGGCGCGCTGATCGGCCACGAGCATTTCGGCCCGCATGACCTGCTGACCATGGGCGTGATCCTGGCCGGCGTGCTGGTGCTCACCCTGGCCCGGACCCGCCGTAAATGAGCGCTGTGGAACGGACGCCCCTGCAGGAACAGCGCCGTGGCCTGGCCATTACCGCCTTCACCTTCACCCTGTGGGGGCTGGTGCCGGTGTACTGGCACCTGCTCAAGGCGGTGCCCTCGCAGCAGATCATCGCCCACCGCATCATCTGGAGCACGGTGCTGGTGGTGGCCTGGCTGCTGCTGAGCAACGGCACCGGCTGGTGGAAGCAGATTGCCGCCCAGCCACGCGCGCTGCCCACCCTGGCCCTGAGCAGCATGGCCATCGCCTTCAACTGGGGGCTGTACATCTGGGCGATCAACGCCGGGCACGTGATCGAAACCAGCCTGGGCTACTTCATCAACCCGCTGGTGAGCGTGGTGCTGGGCGTGGTGGTGCTCAAGGAGCGCCTGCGCGGCCTGCAGTGGCTGGCGGTGGGGTGCGCCGCACTCGGCGTGGCGTGGCTGACCCTCGACGCCGGCACCCCGCCGTGGATCGCGCTGGGGCTGGCCTGTTCGTTCGGGCTGTACGGCCTGCTGCGCAAGATGATCTCGGTGGACCCGGTAGCCGGGCTGGGCATCGAAAGCCTGTACCTGTTCCTGCCGGCCATCGGTTTCGCGCTGTGGAGTGAAAACGGTCACGGTGGCGCGTTCTTCAGCGGCTGGGGCTGGCGCAACGACCTGCTGCTGATCCTGGGCGGCGCGGTGACGGCATTGCCGTTGATCGGCTTCGCCTATGGGGTGAAGCGCATTCCGCTCTCGCTGGTAGGCATCCTGCAATACATCGCCCCCAGCCTGGGCCTGCTGCTGGGCGTGTTCTTCTTCCGCGAACCGTTCGATACCGCCAAGGCGATCGGCTTTGCCGCGATCTGGACCGGGCTGCTGTTGTTCATAGGCGACAGCCTGTGGCGCTCGCGGGCACCTGCGCGCACCTGACATCCCGCAGCCACGCAGGGCATCGGCGACCGGCAGATCGTAGTGCCACGCCATGCGTGGCAGCCCGCACCCTTGGAACCTGCGCCGCCCACCACACCATTCGGAATGACGCGTTCTCAACGCATCAATTCAAACCGTTCCGATATCCACCCGCTCCCCTGACTGATGAACTGCCATGACCCGCGTGTGCGGGCTATCAGGGAGCAGATGATGAAGAAGTTGTCGTGGTTGCTGTTGGCCGCGTTGCCCTATCAGGCCATGGCGTCGGTGGAGGATCCCGTCGCACAGCCGTGCTACATGTGTACCGATGCTGAGATGTACGCGAAGGCGCGCTCGCTGGGCGTCGGCTCGCACTACGTCTACCAGGCCGCAAGCCAGACCAACATTCAGGGGTTCCACGTCACCAACGAGAACGGGCAGCTGGTGGCCACGCATTTCGTGCCAGCACCGTGGATACGCACGCAGTACAACGCGCTGATGAAGCTCTACAATGAGGTCCGGGGCGCTTTCGTTGACCAGTGGGGAACGGTGTCGCTGCAGCCACCGGGATCACCGCACGTGATGATGGAACAACCGCAGAGCGACACCCTGCTGTGGGGGCATCACGTCTCCGACCTCAATCCCAGGCGTGAGGAAGCGCGTGAAACGGTACGGCGCATGCTCAGTCGTTCAAGTCGCTACGCCTTCTTGAACGCAGATGCCGAGCACGGCCGCATCCTGCGGTTCGAATCGCAGTCCTATGGCGCGTCGCCGTTGATCGCGCAGCTGAAGATCCTGACGTCCTCGCTCGGCTACGTCGAGTTCTACTTCGATTACGAGACCCGCCAGTGGGAGTATCTGAACTCGCGGGACTGGAACTGGGTGATCCAGGAAAAAGCGGACGACTTCCTGTATCCCGACGGCACCGCGCGCAGGCTGCCTTACGAGCGAGCGCTGGCACCCTACTTCGTGCAGCGGGCCGGCTGGGCGGGCGTAAAAGTCACGGGGACGCCTGCGTTCGGTACTCCTACCGTCGCGTACCTGTGTGCCCGCATCGCTGGAAAGATTGAGTGCCGCGCGGAATGATCCACCCTCCGTGCCCCCTCGGGGGCACGGTCGTTTACTGGCTCAGGTTTCCCGCAGCGCCGTGGTAATCGGCAACCGCGCCGCACGCAGCGCGGGGAACAGCCCACCCACCAGCCCGATGCCCAGCGCCCACTTCAGCCCGCTCCACAACAGCTCGGGCGAGACCTTGAACTGGAACACCACCTGGCTGAAATTGCTTCCGATGGTGGAGACGCTGTAGCCGTTGAAGATGGCCCACGCCACCAGCCCGCCCAGCAACCCGCCGATCAGTGCCAGCAACATGGTTTCGAGCATGATCGCGGTGACGACCGGCAACCCACGGAAGCCAATCGCACGCATCGTGGCGATCTCACGCGCGCGGGTGGCCACCGCCGCATACATGGTGTTGAGCGCGCCAAACACCGCACCCACCGCCATGATCGCGCCGATCACCGTGCCCAACACCTTGATCAGGGTGTTCAGGCCACCGCCCTGTTTGGCGTAGTACGCCCGCGTGGTTTCCACATCCAGTTTCAGACGCGGGTCGGCAGCGACGCCGGCCTTGAACTGATCGAACCCGGCCTTGCCAGCGGTGCGCACGCTGATCGACTGCCACGCGCTGCGCTGGTAGGTGTTGGCCAGCGTCTCAGCGTCGGTCCACAGTTCCGAATCATGGGCATCGCCGGAGTTGAATACACCCACCACGGTCCACTGCTGGTTGCCCAGCGTGAGCGACTTACCCACCTCCAGCCCACGGAACTGGCCCTGCGCGCCCTTGCCGACCACGATCTCGCGCAGGCCGGGTTTGAACGGGCGGCCCTCGGTGACCTTGACCTTGTCGTGCACCGCCCACGCCATTTCGCCCACGCCACGGAACTGCGCGTTGACGTCGGTGCCGTCGCCCTTGGAGACCAGGTTGACCACCTGCGACAGCTCCGGGGAAATCATTGGCCGGCCCTGCGCATCCTTGGCCACGCCGGGCAGCGTGGACAGCAGCGGCACCTGGTCGCGGGTGATCACCGAATTGGTTTCGGCCTGTGAACCGCCGCGCAGCACGATGGCCGTGGTGTCATCGCCGGTGCTGTTGAGCGTGGCCTGGAAGCCCTGGCCCATCGCCAGCATTGCCACCAGCACGCCGACCACGCCGGCAATGCCCACCACCACCACCGAGGACGCGCCCCACCGCTGCGGCAGGCTGGCCACGCCAATGCGCGTGGCGGCCAGCGCCAGCCGCCCGCTGCGGGTGAACAGCAGCCACAACACCACTGCTACGGCCACGGCCAGCACCCCCGGCCAGGGCAGCATGATCCACACCGCCAGCATCACCGCCAGCAGCAGCACCGACAACAGATTGCTCAACCATTGCTTCTTCATGTCGGTTCTCCTCAGCGGCCCGCCAGGGCATCGACGATCTTCAGCCGCTTGGCGCGCAGCGCCGGCAGCAGGCCCACTACCACCCCGATCAGCAGGATCAGGCCAATGCCCATCAACCAGGTCTGGGTGGGGACGTGCGGCGGCAACAGACCCTGTGTCTTCGGCGCCAGCAGCGGCAGGATGGTCGCGGCCAGGCCCATGCCGATGGCGCCGCCCAGCCCGATCAGCAGCACCGATTCGATCATCACCAGCGTCAGCACGGTGCTGTCCTTGAAGCCCAGCGTCTTCAGCGTGGCCAGTTCGGGCACGCGTTCGCGCACCGCCTGGGCCATGGTGTTGCCGGTGAGCAGCAGCAGGGTGAAGAACACCGCGCCCATGATCGAGGTGACGATCAGCCCGATGTCGGCGAACTGCTTGACGAAGGCCTGCTGGAACGCGGATTCGGTCTGGGTCTTGGTTTCATGGTCCGAATTGGCCGAGATCGCATCGATGGCCTGGGCCACGCGCGAGGAGTGGTCCGGGTTGTCCAGGGTGACCGTGAACCAGCTGACCTGGTTCTTGATGTAGTCGTTGCTCTCGTCGAAGTACTTCCAGTTCATCATCAGCTGGCGCTCTTCATTCGCTGCCAGGGTGCGGTCCTTGGAGCGGAAGATGCCCACCAGCTGCAGCGGCCAGTCGTTGCTGCCGCCCCGCGGGAAGATGGTGGCCTGCAGCGGAATGGTGTCGCCGATCTTCCAGCCGAACTCCTTGGCCAGCGTTTCGCCCACCACCGCACCGGTCTGGGTGTCCTGGAAGGCCTTGAGCTGTTCGGGTGGCAGCTGGAGTTCGCGGTACACGTCGAAGTAGTTGGGTGCCACCGAGAAGTTGGCGAAGAAATTCTTCGGGTCCTGGTAGATGCCACCGAACCACATGCCGTAGGTGACGTCCTTCACCCCGGGTACCTGCCGCACCTGCGGCTCCAGCCGGGTCGGCAGCGATTGGGTGATGGACAGGCGCGAGGCCACGATCAGGCGGTTGGCGCCTTCCACGCTGCCGCCCGAACTGAAGGCCACGCGCACCGAATCGAGCATGCCAAACAGCAGGAACGCGGCCACCACCGAAAGCAGGGTCAGCAGGGTCCGCGTTTTGCTGCGGAACAGCTGTGCCCAGATGAGCGAGAAATATTTCATCGCAGTGACCTCCGTCAGTGGGCCGCAGGTGCCTGTGCAAGCTCACCCTTGTCCAGGTGCACCGTATGGGTGGCGTACTCGGCGGCCTTGGGGTCGTGGGTGACCATGATGATGGTCTTGCCGTGCTCGCGGTTGAGCTGCTGCAGCAGCAACAGGATCTCCTCGGCGGAGGCGCGGTCCAGGTCGCCGGTGGGCTCATCGCAGATCAGGAACGTGGGGTCGGACACGATCGCCCGGGCAATCGCCACGCGCTGCTGCTGGCCGCCGGACAGCTCATTGGGGCGGTGGCTGCGGCGGTCGGCCAGGCCGACCAGGGTGAGCGCGATTTCGGCATTGCGCTTGCGCTGCGCCGCACCCAGGTGGGTGAGCAGCAGTGGCAGTTCCACGTTCTTCTGCGCCGTGAGCATCGGCATCAGGTTGTAGAACTGGAACACGAAGCCGACATGGTGGCTGCGCCAGGTGGAGAGCTGGCCGCCGGACATGCGGTCGATGCGCTCGCCTTCGATCTCGATCTCGCCGCCGCTGGGCGTATCCAGCCCGCCGATGAGGTTGAGCAGGGTGGTCTTGCCCGAGCCGGACGGCCCCATCAGGGCGACGAAGTCGCCGCGCTGGATGTCCAGGTCGATGCCGTGCAGCACCTGCACCTTTTCGGGGCCGCGCTGGTAGGTCTTGGTGATGTTGCGGAGCGAAACCAGGGTGGACATGGGTGGTTCTCCGTGATGCGGTGGAAGAAGAAGCCCTGCAGGCAGCCGCGCGCATGCGCGCCGGGCCGGCACGGGAATCGCACATCGTCGGCTCGCGACCCGGTCGCGGCGCCGCCTTGCTTACTGCGCCTGCTTTTCCACGACCGCGCTGCCATCGCGCAGTTCCGGCGGCGGGTTGCTGACCACCTGCTGGCCGGCGCTGAGGCCGGCCGTGACCTGGCGGTCGTTGTTGAGCGCCACGCCCACGGTGACCGGGACCTGCTGTACGCGCCTGTCATCGCCCACCACGAACGCCACCGTCTTCTGGTCGCGCTCGACCAGCGCCGCCGCCGGCACGCGCACGCCCTTGGGCGCTGCGGCCTGGGCCGGGGCGGCCGCTTCCAGGAAGCTCACCCGCACGCCCATCTCCGGCACGATGCGCGGGTCTTTGCTCTTCAGCGCCACGCGCACCTTGACCGTGGCCTTGCCGCGGTCGGCGGTGGGGATGATGGCGATGACTTCGGCCGGAATCTTCCATTCCGGGTAGGCGTTGAGCGTGGCTTCCACCGGCATCTTCGGCTGCACGCGGCCGATGAAGGCCTCGCCCACGTCCACTTCGATCTCCAGCGAATCCATGTCCACGATGGTGCCGATACCGGTGCGGGTGAAGCCGCCGCCGGCCGACAGCGGCGACACGATCTCACCCGGCTGTGCCGCCTTGGCGGTGACCACGCCGGAGAACGGCGCGCGCACGATGTTGTTGTCCACGCCCAGGTCGGCAATGGCCAGCGCGTCGCCGGCCACCTTGGTGTTGCGCTGCGCGGTGCGCAGCTGCGCGCGCAGGCTGTCGCGCTGGGCCATGGCCAGGTCGAACTGCGAGCGCGAAACCAGCTGCTGCCCCACCAGTTTCTGCAGGCGCCCAGCTTCGGCATCGGCCTGGGCCACCTGCGCCTGCAGGCCGGCCAGCTGGCTGCGGGCCGCTTCCAGCTGCGAGGACGACAGGCTGCGCTGGGCGTTGGCATCGATCGGGTCCAGGGTGGCCATGACCTGGCCTTCTTCGACCCGCATGCCTTCCTCGATCATCACCTCGCGAACCTTGCCGGTGATCTTGGCCGACACCGTGGCCATGCGCCGGGCCACCACGTAGCCGCTGGCATCGAGCACCGAGCTGCTGGCGGTACCCTGCTGGATGGCCACCACCGGCGCGGTGGTCACCTCGATCGGGCGTTCGCGGCCGAACATCACCCAGGCGATACCGCTCAGGATCAGCAGCGCGACAATGGCGAGCACGATCCACAGGCCACGGCGTGGCGACGAAGGCGGCGGGGCGGCGGCCTTCTTGCGGTCGATGCGGAGTTCCTTGAGCAGTTCAGCGGATGCGTTCATCGTGAGTCTGGACGTGGAATCGGGCCGAGTGTGACCGCAACGGGAGTCGCGGGCAAACCGGAAGGGGCCGGCTGGGGCACAGGATGCCCGGCCGGCGCGGTTCCGTGCAGTGACAGCTGTCACCTGCCTGGGGTGATGGGGCGTACTGGAAATGCCATCGCCGACCCGGGATCGTATGGGTATGCCGCACCCCACCGGGAAACTGCCATGATCGCGCCTCGCCCCCACGACCGGGAACCCACCATGCCGCCCCGCTGGCTCTCCTCCCTTCTGCGACCTGCCGCGGATTCGGCCGTTGCCGACAACCTGCGCGCCGGCAAGCCGGCCTGGTCCGACGCGGTGCACCTGTTGTGGACCGGCTGGGTGTTCCTCACCCCGATGTTCGGCGGCGGCTACACCCTGACGTGGCTGTGGCTGACCCTGCTGACCTACCCGGTGTTCCTGGCGCTGTACGCCCGCCAGCTGCTGTCGCCGCGCCGGCACGCGCCGCGTTACGCGCTGGCCATGGTGGCCATGGGCCTGGCGCTGCTGCCGTGGTATCCGTCAGGCATCAGCTATTTCATCTTCGGCTGCGTCACCCTGCGGGTGTGCCGCACCGGCAGCGCGTGGCGCTACCTCGGCCAGCTGGTGGTGCTCAACGCCGCCTTCGTGGCGATCGCGCTGTGGGTGGGCTACCACTGGCAGCTGGTGGTGTGGATTCCGTCGATGGCGTTCATCATTGGCGTCATCATCAACGTGGAAAGCACCAACAAGGATCGCGATGCAGCCCTGCAGCTCTCCCAGGACGAAGTGCGACGGCTGGCCGCCACCGCCGAGCGCGAGCGCATCGGCCGCGACCTGCACGACCTGCTCGGTCACACGTTGTCGCTGATCACCCTGAAGCTGGAGCTGTCGCGCAAGCTGTTCGACCGCGATCCCGAACGCGCGCGGCTGGAGGTGACCGAAGCCGAAGCCATCGCGCGGCAGGCATTGACTGAAGTGCGCAGCGCCGTGACCGGCATCCGTGCCAGCGATCTCGCCGCGGAACTGGCGGCCGCGCGGCTGCTGCTGGAATGCCAGCACGTGCACCTGCACTACAGCCCGCCGCCGCCGATGCCGGCGGAGATCGAACGCGGCCTGGCGCTGGTGCTGCGCGAAGCGGCCACCAACATCGTGCGGCATGCCGACGCGCACCAGGCCTGGGTTGAGTTCAGCCAGGACGGGCGCACCCTGGGCCTGCAGATCCGCGATGACGGCCGAGGCGATGTGCAGGCCGATGGCAACGGGCTCACCGGCATGCGCGAACGCGTGGCTGCGTTGCGTGGCACGCTGCAGGTGCACTCCCCGCGCGGGCAGGGCACCACGGTGGTGGTGCAGGTGCCGCTACCGGCCAGGACCGCCGCGGTCGCCACGGCGCCAAGTGCGCCCCCAATGACCAGTGAGGCACTGCCATGATCCGCATCGTATTGGCCGAAGACCAGGCGATGGTGCGCGGCGCGCTGTCGGCCCTGCTCGGGCTGGAGCCGGATATCGACGTGCTGGGTGCCGCCGCTGACGGTGAGGCGGCCTGGCGGATGCTGCAGCAGCTGCAGCCGGACATCCTGGTCACCGATATCGAAATGCCGGGGCTGTCCGGGCTGGAGCTGGCGCAGCGCATCGCCCGGCATGCGCTGCCGATCAAGGTGGTGATCGTGACCACCTTCGCGCGTTCCGGATTCCTGCGCCGCGCACTGGATGCCGGCGTGTGCGGTTACCTGCTCAAGGACGCACCGGCGGAGAAGCTGGCCGATGCACTGCGCCAGGTGCAGCACGGTGGCCGTGCCATCGACCCACAGCTGGCGCTGGACGCGTGGTCGCAGGCCGACCCGCTCAACGACCGCGAACGCCAGGTGCTGCGCCTGTCCGGCGACGGCCGCTCGGCCAGCGAGATCGCCAGCCAGCTGGGGCTGTCGCATGGCACGGTGCGCAACTACCTGTCCGAGTGCATCGGCAAGCTGGGCGTGGCAAACCGCATCGAGGCCTACCGCCTGGCCCGGCAGAAAGGCTGGCTGTAACCACCTGCGGTGGCTACAACCAGCCGGTAGCACACGACCGTTGGTCGTGTGCCCTTGTCAACGGTCCCCTGGGCCCTTCGCCATCGCTTGGAACACCCCGTCCCTGCGCACCCACAGGTGGAACAGCGCCGCACTCAAATGCAGCACCACCGTGGCGAACAACACATAGGCCAGCAGGCTGTGCGCGCTGCGCAGCGCGGCGTACAACGCCACGTCGTGCGGCAGGATCGGCGGCAGCAGCACGCCCTTCCACATCTGGATCGGGTAGCCACCGGCCGACAGCATCGCCCAGCCCACCAGCGGCATGGCCAGCATCAACCCGTACAGGACCCAATGCGAGGCATGCGCGGCGGCCGCCTGCCACGCCGGCAGATCCGCCGGCAGCGGCGGTGGCCGATGGCGCAACCGGTTGATCAGCCGCACCAGCGCCAGCAGCAGGATCGCGATGCCCAGCGGCCGGTGCAGGTCCACCAGCATCGGTCGCCAGTGCAGCGAGGCCACCATGGTCACGCCGACGAACAGCATGGTCAGGATCAGCACCGCCATCAGCCAGTGCAGCACGCGCGCGGTGAGGTTGAAATGCCCGGCATCACGGCTCATTGCGCCTTCTCCTTGCCACTGGCCAGTTCGCGTTCGCGGCGATTGAACGATTCGGAATACACCGCCGAACGCGCCGCCAGGATCGGGTCATCGCTGCCGGCAATGCCGCTGGGCAGGATCAGGGGATCGAAGTTGAGGTTGTTGCAGGCACCGCCGGCCTGCGGCTGCAGCGCGGTCAGGGTCAGCGTGCCCAGCTTCACCTGGCGGCGGTCTTCGGGCCACGGAATCGAGGGGTCGTCCACCGCATCGCCCGCCGCTGCAATGGTTGCCCACATCTCCCACTGCACCGGCCCGTTGGCCAGGCGCTGCTGGAACTCATCGCTGAGGTAATCCAGGCTGGCCTGTTTGCGCTGCTCGGCATCCATGGCTTCGAACGGTGCCAGCGGGCGCATGCTCCAGCGCACCACTTCGGTGTGGCCGTCGGCGTTGGTGAAGCGGAAGCTGTTCACCCCGTTGTAGGTGGTGTTGGCCCAGCTGGTGGACCACGGCGCGGTCTTGGCCCATTCGCCGAACGCCTTCGCCGATGGGTACTTGGCTGCGATGGCTGCCATCTTCGCCGGGTCCGGCTTGCCGGTGGCCGGGTCGGGAATGCCGGCGCGGGTCTGTTCCAGGAACGCCTCGGTGGTGGGCACGGCGAAGAACGGGAAGCTGTTCATCGCCGTGCGCCATTCCTGGCCGTCATCGCTGACCAGCTGCAGCGCCATGCTGCGCACGCGCGCATTGGCGTCTGCACCGTGCGGATCGCCGCCGCCGATCGACAGGCGGCCCAGCACCGGTACCTGCTGCTGGCGGAACACCCGCGCCGCGCTGAGTGCGGCCCCTTGCGGGGTGCCCTGGAAGCTGCCGCTTACGCACGCGCCCTTGCTGTGCGCGCGGCGAAAACCGGGGTGGTTGGCGCCGGTGGCTTCGATGGTGTCGGTGAAGGTCTGCACGGTGGCGCGATCGCGGCCCAGCCAGCCGGCCAGCCAGGCGAAAGCCAGCACCAGCACGCCGGCGATCAACGCGATCAGCGCGATCCACAGCAGCGGGGAATGCGGGGGGCGCGGGGCATCCGGCTCACGGCCGGCGCGGGTATAGCGGAAGAGCGACATGGGCCGTTACCTGCCTTCTCGAACGTGAGGGGGTGGGTGCGGCCATGGTGTCAGAACCCCGGTCGCCCGGATATTCACATTTTCGACAAGATTCAACGAACGATCCCCGCCGGGGCGGGGATCGGTGCGGTTCGGCGTTACGCGTATCGCGTTTTCAACATCGACCACGCCGAGCGCAGCGCCAGGGCCTCGCCACCGGCCGGGCGGCCCGGGCGTTCGCCGTCATTCCAGGCGTACACATCCAGGTGCGCCCAGGCCTGGCCTTCTGCGATGAAACGCTCCAGGTACAGCGCCGCGGTCACCGAACCGGCCATGCGCGAACCGGCGTTGGCCAGGTCGGCAATGCCGCTGTGCAGGTAACGCAGGTACGGGCGCCACAGCGGCATGCGCCAGACCGGGTCGCGCGTGGTTTCGCCGGCCTGCAGCCACTGCTGGGCCAGGCTGTCGTTGTTGCTGAACAGCGCCGGCAGGTCCGGGCCGAGCGCGATGCGCGCCGCACCGGTCAGCGTGGCGAAATCCAGCACGATCTCCGGCTGTTGTTCGCTGGCGTAGGTCAGCGCATCGCACAGCACCAGCCGGCCTTCGGCATCGGTGTTGTCGATTTCGATGCTCAGGCCCTTGCGGGTGGCGATCACTTCGCCCGGGCGGAACGCATCCGGGCCGATCGCGTTTTCCACCGCAGCGATCAGCAGGGTCAGCTGCACCGGCAGCTCCTGGGCCATGATCAGCCCGGCCAGCGCCAGCGCGTGCGCGGCGCCGCCCATGTCCTTCTTCATGTTGCGCATGCCGTCGGCCGGCTTGATGTCCAGCCCGCCGGTATCGAAGCACACGCCCTTGCCCACCAGCGCCACCTGCGGGCGGCCGGCCTGGCCCCACCGCAGCGCGATCAGGCGCGGCGCGCGGTGCGAGGCGCGACCCACTGCGTGGATGGCCGGGAAATTCTGCTCCAGCAGCGCGTCACCGGTGATCACTTCGCACTGGCCACCATGGGCGGCGGCCAGTTCACGCGCGGCGTCTTCCAGCTGCTGCGGGCCCATGTCTTCGGTGGGGGTGTTCACCCAGTCGCGCACGCGCAGGCTGGCGGTGATCACATCGCGCACTTCGGCGGCCGGGCTGGCCACCAGCTGCGCCGGGGCGCGGTTGGGCTTGCGATAGCGCGCGAAGCGGTAGCTGCCCAGGCCCCAGCCCAGGTGCAGCAGGGTTTCGATGTTGGTCGGCAGCGCATCGGCCAGCTGCCACACGCTGCCTTCGGGCAGTGCGAACGGGGCGTGCGCATAGGCATAGGCATCGCCCGGGTCGCCCACGCCGACGATGGCGCCGGCCAGGCCGTGTTCGCCCGGCAGCAGCACCACGCTGCCACCGCTGCCGTTGAAGTGCTGCGCATCCAGCCAGGCAACCAGGGCCGGGCTCTGCTGCGCGCGCCACGCCGCGAACTGTTCGCGCTCCATGACATGCAGCGGCAAGGCGTTGGCCGAATCGGTGGTGAAACCGGTGATCTGGGTCATGCGGGGTCGTGCTCCGTTCGTGGTCAGGCGGTCTGTGCCGATGCGTTCGCATCGAGCCAGTCGGCCAGCCCGGTCAGGGTGTCGAACTGCAGGTCAGGCTGCAGCGAAGGATGGTGCCAGGTGTGTTCGACGCGGTTGATCCAGCAGCCGCGCAGGCCGGCCTGCATCGCGCCCACCACGTCCATTTCGATGTGGTCGCCCACGTGCAGCACCTGCGCCGGGGCCACGCCCAGGCGCTCGCAGGCAGCGTGGAAGATGCTGGCGGCCGGCTTGGCCGCGCCGTGTTCACGCGAACCCAGCTGGAAGGCGAAGTGGTGCTCCAGCCCGATCCGGGCCAGGTCGGCGTTGCCGTTGCTGAGCGCGGCCACCGGCACCCGGGCGGCGATGCGGGCCAGTGCGTCCACCGCATCGGGGTAGAACTCCACCTGGTTGCGTGCGGCGTAGAACGCCTCGTAGGCCGGTTCCAGCAGGGCCAGGTCCGCCCCGCTGTTTTCCAGCGCCTCGCGCAGGGTGAGCCGGCGCAGGGCGCTCAGGTCGTAGTGCAGGTGCGGGTTATCGCGGAAGGAGCGCTCACGCAGTTCGCGCATCGCCGCCACCGGGTACATCGCGGCGGTGGCGGGACTGTGCTGGAGCATCCACTCGTACAACACCTGGTCGATGCGGGCGCCGATGGGGGCGAACGGCCACAGGGTGTCGTCGAGGTCGAGAGTGATGGCTAGGACGGGAAAATTCACCCGCCCATTCTACTCCAACAGTTTCGCCCACCCCTGGGTGCCGTCCAGGCGCGCCAGCACCAGCTTGATGCAGACCAGCAGGGGGACCGACAGCAGCAGGCCCACCATGCCCCACAGCCAGCCGAACACCATCAGCGCCAGGATCAGGATCAGCGGCGAAATCGCCATCTGCCGGCCCAGCACGATCGGGGTCACCACCTGGCCTTCAATGGTGTGCAGGGCCAGGTAACACGCCGCCGGCAGCAAGGCATGGAAGGGGTCGCTGAACTCCACGAAGCCCATCAGCAGCATCAGCGTCACCCCGATCAGCGGGCCCACGTAGGGTGCGAAATTCAGCAGCGCCGCTACCGTGCCCCACAGCAGCGCCTCCTGCAGGCTGATGCCCAGCAGCAACAGCACCCCGGAGAAAATCAGCCCCACCAGCGTGTTGATCACGGTGATGGTCAATACATAGCGCGAGACCTCACGTTCGATCGAACGCAAGATGTCGGTGGTGAACCGCTGCTGCTGCCGGCTGGGGAACAGCGCGATGGCATGCTTCTGCAGGTTCTGCCCATAGATCATGAAGAAGAGCGTCAGCAGCACCACCGCCAGCACGGACGCGGCCAGGCGCGGCGCCCGGGTCAGTACCTTGTACGGGTCATCCAGCTGGGTGCGCACCACCTGCACCCGGCGGCTGCCCTCGCCACCCGCCACGCGCGCGAAATTCTCCGCCGCCTGGTTGGCCTGCTGCACCGGCTTGGTCAGGTTCTGCACCTGCCGGGCCACCTTGCGCAGCTGCTGCGGCGCTTCCTGCGCCCATTCCATCGCCGGGCCCACCAGCTGCACGCCCAGCGCGGCCGTGCCGCTCAACCCCACCCCGATCACCAGCACCGCCGCCAGGAAGCGCGGAACCCACAGCCGGCCCAGCAGGCGCAGGATCGGGTTGCCGACCAGCGCGAAAAACATGGCAAGCAGGATCGGCAGAATGATTTCCTGCGCGGCCCACAGAGTGAACGCCACCGCCAGCATGGCCAGCACCACCAGCGACATCGGCGCGCGCGGGCGCGGCGGGGGCGGTACCGGTACCGGCAAGGGAGCGTCGGCAGGGGAGGGCGCAGGAACGCTCATGCAGGTCGCACGCTGGAGAGGAGACGCATTATTGGGCAACCCGGGTGCGTGCGGCGTGTGGAATGGGAGGGCCGGCCAACGGCCGGCGCTACCGGTTAACGTTCGGAAACGTCGGTGGCCGCTTCCGCTGGCAGTGGCTGCGGCTGCGCCGCCTCCTGCGTGGCGGTCACCCGGGCCCGTGGCGCAGCGGCAGGGGCGGCGGCCCGAACCGGTGCTGCAGGTGTCGTCGGGTCGACGGCTTCATCCACCTTGTCCGCGGCCTGTTCGGCGGTTTCGGCCGCCTCATTGGCCTGCATCGAGGCGAACGCCGCCTGTGCGCTGGCCAGCAGGTTGGACACCGAACCAATCATCTGCAGCCAGCGGGCCCCGTGGAAACGGGTGCTGCCGGGCTCCAGCTTGCCGGCCAGGAAACCACCGGCCAGGCCCACGCTGATGATGCGCAGCGGGGTCCAGCCTTCGCGCCAGGCCTGGCTCAGGGTGAACCAGCTGCACTGGGTCTGGTCGACCCGGATCGAGACCACCTGTTCAGCCCGCTTGACGCGGTGGCGAAGGGCTTCGAACTTCATGGCGTACGCTCCGGTGCCCGCACATCCGCATCGGGATCGTCTTCGGTGGGCTCATCGAACAGGCCCAGCCGCGACAACTGGCGGCGGGTGGCATGCATGCCGGTGTGGCGGAAGAAGAACGACACCCGCCAGATGGCGTAGCCGGTCATCGCCAGGCTCACCAGCGAGGTGATCAACAGCGAATGGAACCAGGACAGGCCCCAGCGCTGCATCAGCGCAATCAGCGTGCCGGCCAGCAGCAGCCAGGCCGAGGCGCCGAACACGATCGCCACCCCGCTCCACGCCAATGCCCGACCGAACGCACTGCGTGCCAATGCAAATTCAAAGGAGGCCAGCCGACGCAGCGAACGCAGCGTGTGCTTGGCCGAATCCACGGTTGCGCGGCCGGCCTGGCCGACCTCGCGGATGCTTTCATCCAGGCGCGGCGCGCGCTGCTCGCCCTCCGGTGGAGGCGTTGCCGCCCCACCGTCAGGCGTCGACTGTGCTTGATCGCTCACGCCGACTTACTTGTCGCCGCTGCGGGCAAGCTTGGCGATGATCCAGCCGGCGGCAAACGCCACGCCGAACGAGGCCAGCGGGCGCTCGCGGATCAGCTCGGCGGCGCTGTCGACCAGGTCCTTGCCCTTGTCCATCAGCGCATCGACCTGTTCCTTGGCAGCAGCACCGCCGAATTCAGCGGCAGCCAGCCCGGACAGAGCGGTGTCGGAGAGTTCGGCCTTGACGTTGGCCTTGCCGATACGCAGTTCGTCGGTCGCCGCGCCAGTGGCGCCCTTGATCGCGCCGCCGGCAGCGGTGGCAGCCGACTTCAGGTGCGAACCGGCTTCACCCAGGTGTTCCTTGAGGTTTTCGGTATTGGTGGGGCTCATCGTGTATCTCCGTAGTAAGCGATGGGGAAGGTGACCGCAGGCCATGCCGGTCGAAGCGAACTCAAGGTAATAGCACTGGCAGGGTGTAGAGGGCGTCAGCTGGTGTGATCCGCGCGCGAAGGTTGCCTGACCGGTTCAGCGCATCTCCAGTTCGCCGCGCGCATTGCCGCGCACCACGCGCAGCACCAGCTGCTGCGGGCGCTGCTGGAAATTGGCGCGCCAGCTGGCCAGGTCGGCGAATTCACCCACGCTGGCCTGGATGATCAGATCGCCGGCGACCAGGCCCGAATTCGCCGCGCGGCTGCCGCGCTTGACGTCGCTGACCATGACCCCGCTGCTGCCGGCCTGGCGCAATGTCTCGGGCAGGTCGACGAAGGTGGCGCCGCTCAACCGCGGGTCCAGCGATTCACCGGCAACCGCGCGCGGCTGTTCCTTCAGCGTGGCCTTGAACGTCAGCGGCTTGCCATCACGGCGCACCTCCAGAGTCAGCGCGCTGCCCACCGGCTGCAGGCCCTCCACGTTGTGCAGCGCCACCGCGCCATCGACCCGCTGGCCGTTGGCCGACACCACCACATCGCCCGGCTTCAGCCCGGCCGCAGCAGCGCCCGAACCGGCCAGCACGCGGGTGACAAGCGCGCCACGCGCTTCGCTCAGGCCCAGGTTCTGCGCCAGCGCCTGGGTGAGGTTCTGTGCTTCGATGCCCAGCGTGCCGCGCACCACCACGCCATGCTTGATCAGCTGGTCCACCACATCGCGCGCCAGGTTGGTCGGAATGGCCAGGCCCAACCCGATGTTGCCGGCCATGCTGCCCTGCGGGTTGAAGCTGGCGGTATTGATGCCCACCAGCTGGCCCTGCAGGTTGACCAGCGCGCCGCCGGAGTTGCCCGGGTTGATCGAGGCATCGGTCTGGATGAAGTTCTGGTAGCCCAGCCCGCGGATACCGGTGCGGCCCACCGCCGAGACGATGCCCGACGTGACCGTCTGGCTGAAGCCGAACGGGTTGCCGATGGCCACCACGAAATCGCCCACGCGCAGCTGCGTGCTGTCGCCCAGCGGCAGCGCGGTGAGCTTGTCGGCCGGAATGCGGATCAGCGCAATGTCGGTGTCGCGGTCCGAACCGAGGAACTCGGCCTTGACCGTGCGCCCGTCCGACAGCGTCACCTGCACATCGTCGGCGTTCTCGATCACGTGGTGGTTGGTCAGCACCAGGCCTTCGGCCGCATCGATGATGACGCCCGAACCGAGCGATTCGTTGATGCGCTCCTGCGGCACTTCGGGGAACAGGCGGCGGAAGAACGGGTCGTTGAAGTACGGGTTGCGCACCCGCACCACCTGCTTGGTATTGACGCTCACCACCGCCGGCATCACCCGCTCCAGCATCGGCGCCAGCGAGGGCACCGGCTGCCCGGCCACCGACGCAGGCAGCGCGGCGGTCGCCGGAATGGCCAGCGTGGCCGGCGCCGCTTCAGCGCGGTTGTCCAGATGGGCGTTGATGGCGGAAGCGACAAAGCCTCCGAAGGCGGCGGCAAGCGCGAGCGTGAGCAGGGTCGGGAGCGGTCGCATGGGAGTCCGGTGGGCGGAAAACACGTATACGGTAAATCAAGCTGAACGAGTCTGTGCGCTGCCGGCTAAACCGGCGATGAAATCGACCCCGGCCACCGCCGCCCCTGCGACCTTCCGTGCCGTTGACACGCCCCCGTGCCGGCGTAAGCTGGATCCAGGCCGGCCACTAGATGTTGCGTTGCCGACCCAGAGTGCCCCAAGGCGTTGGGTCCGCCAGCGGGCACACCCGGTGACCACGCGATGGAGCCTGCCTCGAATGCGTACGGTGCAAACGGACGTGATTCCCCCGGAGCTGGCCACCGGCGACGTGCCGCTGCAGCCGGCGTCGCTGGATATCTGGGACAAAAAGTACCGGCTCAAGACCAAGCAGGGCCAGGCGCTGGATGCGGATATCGACGCCACTTACCTGCGCGTGGCGCACGCCCTGGCCGATGCCGAACTCACCGAGGACAAGCGCCGGCACTGGCGCGAGCGCTTCACCTGGGCGCTGCGCCGTGGCGCCATTCCCGCCGGCCGCATCATTTCCAATGCCGGCGCGCAGGCGCACAAGCCGGCCACCAGCACCATCAACTGCACCGTCTCGGGCACGCTGGAAGATTCGATGGACGGCATCCTGCGCAAGGTCCACGAAGCCGGGCTCACCCTCAAGGCCGGCTGCGGCATCGGCTATGAATTCAGCACGTTGCGCCCGCGCGGCGCGTTCGTGGCCGGGGCTGGCGCGCACACCTCCGGCCCGATGTCCTTCATGGATATCTTCGACAAGATGTGTTTCACCATCTCCTCGGCCGGCGGCCGCCGTGGTGCGCAGATGGGCACCTTCAACGTCTCGCACCCGGATGTGCGCGATTTCATCCGGGCCAAGCGCGAAGACGGCCGGCTGCGCCAGTTCAACCTCTCGCTGCTGATCACCGATGGCTTCATGCAGGCCGTGGACAACGACGCCGAGTGGCCGCTGGTGTTCCCGCTGAGCCGGCACGAGGCCGGCGAGTTCGACCTGGCCGATCCGGCCACCGTGCAGTGGCGCGAATGGCCCACCCACCGTGACTACGTGGTCCGCGAAGATGGCCTGGTGGCCTGCCGGGTCTACGGCCAGATCCGCGCCCGGCACCTGTGGGACATGATCATGGTGTCCACCTATGACTACGCCGAACCCGGTTTCATCCTGATCGACCGGGTCAATGAAATGAACAACAACTGGTGGTGCGAGGACATCCGCGCCACCAATCCCTGCGTCACCGCCGATACCTGGGTGCACACCGCCGCCGGGCCGCGCCAGGTGGCCGAGCTGATCGGGCAGGGGTTCCACGTGCGCGTGGAGGGGCAGGACCATGCCACTACCGATGCCGGGTTCTTCCGCACGGCGCGCAAGCCGGTGCTCGCCCTGCAGACCCGCGAAGGCCATCGGCTGCGGCTGACTGCCGACCATCGGGTTCGCCGGGTCACCCACCGCACCCGCTGGGAGGTGCAGAGCGACTGGTGCGAGGCGGGCCAGCTGCAGGCGGGGGATGAGGTACTGCTGCAGGACCATCGCGCCGCGCCGCACTGGCCGGGTGCGCTGGCGCATGAGCAGGGTTACCTGCTGGGGCTGCTGATGGGCGACGGCACGTTGAAAGAGGAAGGCGCTGTGCTCTCGGTGTGCAGCCCAGCGGCAGTGGCCAATGGCGCGCCGGCGACGCCGGCACCCGGAGCGCTCGCGCTGATGGGTGAAGCGCTGCGCTGCGCGAAGACGCTGCCGCACCGGGCCGATTTCACCGGGTGGTCCGAGGTGGGCGGCCGGAGCGAATGGCGCCTGAAGTCCGCGGCATTGCGTGATCTTGCCCAGCAGCTGGGCATGTCCCCCGGTGATAAGCCGATTACCCCGGCGCTGGAAAAACTTTCCAGCGATGCCTGCCGTGGCTTCCTGCGCGGCCTCTTCGACGCCGACGGCAGCGTGCAGGGCAACCAAGGCAAGGGCGTATCCGTGCGGTTGGCGCAGTCTGATCGCCCGCGCCTGGAGGCGGTGCAGCGCATGCTGCTGCGGCTGGGTATTCCCGCCACCCTCTACGCCCGCCGCGAGGCCGGACACGCCGTGCTGCCGGATGGCCGTGGTGGCCAGCGTGCTTACCCCACCCTGGCCCAGTTCGAACTCGTGATCAGCGGCGAAGGCGTAGCCCGCTACGACGCGCTGATCGGGTTCGCCGACACCGACAAGGCCGCGCGCCTTACCCGGACGCTGGCCGCCTACCGCCGCACGCTCAACCGCAGCCGCTTCTTCGCCACCGTCGAAAGCGTGGATCCGGACGGGGTGGAAGACGTCTACGACGTCCAGGTACCTGGCATCCACTGCTTCGACGGCAACGGCCTGCATGCCCATAACTGCGGCGAACAGCCCTTGCCCCCGTACGGCGCGTGCCTGCTCGGCTCGGTCAACCTCACCCGCTTCGTGCGCGAGCCGTTCACCGCCCAGGCCCGGTTCGACTGGGACGAATACAAAGAGGTGGTGCGGGTGTTCACCCGCATGCTCGACAACGTGGTGGAGGTCAACGGCCTGCCGCTGGAGCAGCAGCGCCAGGAGATCCTGCGCAAGCGCCGGCACGGCATGGGCTTCCTCGGCCTGGGCTCCACCCTGGCCATGCTGCGCATGACCTATGGCGCGCCGGACGCCTGCGACTTCACCGAGGCCATCGCCCGCGAGATGGCCGTGGCGGGGTGGGAAACCGGGCTCAGCCTGGCCCGCGAGAAAGGGCCGGCGCCGATCATGCAGGAGACCTTCGAGGTCACCGCCGCCATGCTGCGCCAGCGCCCGGAAATGGCCGCCGATGGCTGGCGCGCCGGCCAGCAGATCGAGGGCAAGGTGCTGCATGCCCGCTACAGCCGTTACATGCAGCGCATCGCCAGCGTGGCCCCGGAGCTGGTGGAGGAGCTGGCCGAGATCGGCG
The DNA here is from genome assembly GCF_056393145.1 of Stenotrophomonas sp. Steno-Z4. NCBI lineage: Bacteria > Pseudomonadati > Pseudomonadota > Gammaproteobacteria > Lysobacterales > Lysobacteraceae > Stenotrophomonas > Stenotrophomonas sp. Steno-Z4. Next base: position 441,808 of record NZ_JBWJPC010000002.1, read on the forward strand.
CCCGCTTCACCCACCACAGCTCCATCGCCCCCACCGGCACCATCAGCCTGTCGCTGGCCAACAACGCCTCCAACGGCATCGAGCCCTCGTTCGCCCACCACTACAGCCGCAACGTGATCCGCGAGGGGCGCAAGAGCAAGGAGAAGGTGGACGTGTTCTCCTACGAACTGCTGGCCTACCGGCACCTGGTCAACCCGCAGGCCATGCCGTTCGCCGACGAGGATGGTGCCCGCCTGCCGGGCTACTTCATTGCCGCCGACGACATCTCGCCCAAGGCGCACGTGGATGTCCAGGCCGCCGCGCAGAAGTGGGTGGACAGCTCCATTTCCAAGACCGCCAACGTCCCCACCGACTACCCCTACGAGCAGTTCAAGGACATTTACCGCTACGCCCACGCGCAGGGATTGAAGGGTTGCACCACCTTCCGTTTCAACCCCGCCGCGTTCCAGGGCGTGCTGGTCAAGGAGGCCGATCTGGAGAACACCACCTACCGTTTCGAACTCCAGGACGGCGCAGTTGTGGAGGTAAAGGGCAATGAACAGATCGAGTATGACGGCGAATTGCACACCGCCGCGAACCTGTTCGACGCGCTCAAGGAGGGCTATTACGGCAAGTTCTGATTGTGCAGCCGAAGCTGTTTTCAAGTGGTTTCATGCGTGATTCCCGTCCGCGCCGGATGCATGGCGCCGGCCGGGCAAGCACAAAGGCGGCTCACGGGCTGCGACAAGACCGTTCCACGATCGTCCGCGCCGGTATAGCATCGCCAGCGAAATCACTGACTGGCCCCTCAGGAGGCAAAACATGAGCAACGGAAATGGCGTCACCGCGACCCTGTCGCAGGGTGTGGAAACTGTGAAAGAAACCGCCGGCAACGTTGGCGAGACCATCGCCCACACCGCTGAAGAAGTGGTCGCCTCGGTGAAGAAGACCGCCAAGCGCGCGCGCAAGGCTGCCACCACCCAGGTTGCCAAGGTCAAGAAGGCCGTCAAGAAGGCCGAGAAGACCGTCGCCAAGAAGGCTGACAAGGCCGCCAAGTCGGTCGGCAAGAGCCTGGCCACGGCCAAGAAGAAGCTGGAAACCGCCAAGAGCAACGCCAAGGCCGAGGCCGCCGCGCTGACCAAGAAGGTTGCCAAGAAGAAGGCCGCTGCTGAAAAGGCCGTGACCAAGACCACCAAGGCCGCCAAGAAGGTTGCCGGCAAGAAGGTCGCCACCGCCAAGAAGGCCGTGACCAAGAAGACCGCCGCCGCCAAGAAGGTCGTGGGCAAGAAGGCTGCCACCACCAAGAAGGCTGTCGCCAGGAAGTCGGTTGCTGCCAAGAAGGCCGTGAGCAAGAAGACCGCCACCGCCAAGAAGGTTGTTGGCAAGAAGGTCGCTACTGCCAAGAAGGCTGTGGCCAAGAAGTCGGCGGCCACCAAGAAGGCCGTGGGCAAGAAGACCGCCACCGCCCGCAAGACCGTTGGCAAGAAGGTCGCTGTCGCCAAGAAGACCGTCGCCCGCAAGTCGGCCGCCACTAAGAAGGCCGTGACCAAGAAGACCGCCACCGCCCGCAAGACGGTCGGCAAGAAGGTCGCTGTCGCCAAGAAGACCGTGGCCCGCAAGTCGGCCGCCACCAAGAAGGCTGTCGCCAAGAAGACCGCCGTTGCCCGCAAGTCGGTTGCCCGCAAGGCTGCACCGGCCAAGCGCGCCGCCAAGACCGTGGCCCGCAAGGCCCCGGCCAAGCGCGCCCGCAAGTAAGCAGGTAATGCACGGCGCCTGCCCCTTGGGCGGGCGCCGTGAACAACGAGGAAACGCACCATGGCTGTCAGGATCGATCAGAAGATCACCGGGTATGCCGTCGTCACCCCCGAGGAGACGCGCCAGGCAGCGCCTACCGCCGCCCCGCTCCCGGACGCCGCCAACGACATCGTGCAGATGCACGAGCGCATCGAGCGCCCCGACGTCCTGGTCGGCAACACCTACAAGATCAAATCGCCGATGGTGGAGCACGCCTTCTACGTGACCATCAACGACATCGTGCTCAACCCGGGCACCGAACACGAGCTGCGCCGGCCCTTCGAGGTGTTCATCAACTCCAAGTCGATGGAGCACTTCCAGTGGATCGTGGCGCTCACCCGGATCATGTCCGCCGTGTTCCGCAAGGGCGGGGACGTGACCTTCCTGGTCGAGGAAATGAAGGCGGTGTTCGACCCGCGCGGCGGCTACTACAAGATCGGCGGGGCCTACATGCCCTCGCTGGTGGCCGAACTGGGCAGCATCGTCGAACACCACCTCAAGTCGATCGGGCTGCTGCACGACCCGGAGATGAGCGCCGCGCAACGCGCGCTGATCGCTGAAAAGCGCCGCGAGTACGAAGCGCGGGAGAGCGAAGAGCTGGCCATCACCGGCGACGGCGCCAGCTTTCCGCCCAGCGCCAGCATGTGCGAGAAGTGCTTCACCAAGGCGCAGGTGTTCATGGACGGCTGCGCCACCTGTCTGAATTGTGGGTACTCCAAGTGCGGGTGAGCTGACGCCGATGCGCAACCTGGACTTCAGCTCCTGGCAGGCCATGCTCTCCACCCTGGTCGGGCTGGCGGTCATCACCCTGATCGGCGTGGGCATCCGCTTGGTGTTCATGCAGACCCTGCAGCAGCGCCGCGAGCGCGAGAACCGCCAGATCAACGAGCGGCTGCGCACCCTGATTGCCGCCTACAAGACGCTGGGTGGGTCGTTCACCGGCGCGCTGCATGTCGATCCGCGCCACCTGCGTGACCTGCGCCAGGCGCCTGGCGAAGGCGACGAGACGTTGAACCTGCCACTGAGCACCGGCAGCGACCGCGCACGCCGGATCCGCGATGCGGTGGAAGCGGCGCTCTCGGACATCGTGCTGCTGGGCACCGACGACCAGGTGCGGCTGGCCGCACACGCGGCCAACGAACTGGCCGCAGGCCGCGCGGTGCCGACCGCCGAGCTGGTGGTATCGCTGCGCGACTTCATCCGCGAGGCGCTGGACCTGGCGCCCATCCCCGCCAGCGTGGCGATTCCGCGCCAAGGCCCGGCGCGGCCTGCGGCCGGTGGTGCGCGGGGCAAGGCCGAGGCCGGCGACCGCGCCGGGGGCAAGGGCGGCGGCGGTGGTGGCATGGGCGGCATGGGCGGTGGCGGCGCCGGGGTGGGCATGGGCCACGGCCAGGACGACGACAGCAGCCACGCGCGCTGAGCGGGGCGGGTGGCTGCCTGGGCCGTCGATTCGCCCGCTACAGCGCCTGCTACTTCCTGAGCTCCACGATCGGTACGAAGCCGCCATAGATCATTCGCTTGCCGTCGAACGGCATGGGATTGTTGGCCGGATCCATGCGCGGGTCCTTCATCATTTTCTCCATCCCCGCATCGCGGGTGGCCTTGTCCGGCCATTCGATCCAGGAGAACACAACCGTCTCATCCTCCTTGGCTTCTACGGAGCGGAAGAAGTCGGTCTGCTTGCCGTGGGTGACGTCATCACCCCAGCACTCCACCACGCGCAGCGCGCCGAATTCCATGAACACCGAATCGCCTTCGTTGGCGTGTTTGATGAATTTGTCTTTGTTGGCGGTGGGTACGGCCAATACGAAACCGTCGATATAGGACATCTGCAGCCTCCGGTAACCGGTGCACCACGGCGGGCACCTTCAAGGAATACGACGCGTGGGGGCGCGGGAAATCGACAGTGCCTCCACAGCAGGCTGAAGGCGGTGATGATTTCGTTAATCCGGCATGTGCGGCCGGAAAATCAACGGGTTAAGTCGCTCATGCGCTGCATTGCAGCGAAGCAAGGGTAAGAAAACCCTTAACGACGGTGAGGAACATCCTGATATTCGCGCGCCGCTATCGGCCTCACTATGCAAGCGCCGGGCAGGCCACCCCAAGGGCCCTGCGGTTTGATGCCAGAGCTGCGTCAGCCGGTGCAACACGGAAGATGGACGCGTTAGCCGACTACTCCCCAAGAGCGGCTTCCCCAGCGCGTGACGCCCTGCAAGGGTATCGTCGTGACCGGATTCCCTTCGCCCTGCCGAATCATTTCGGCATGAGTCCAGCGGCGACCTCTCCATCACTTCCATTTCCCTTTATCCCACGCGTTGTAAACGCGAGGTTCATCGTGTGCCGCGAACACACACAGCACACCTGAAAAATGCAGCGCGCGCGTATATGACACGACGCGTCTGAATGAATGCCAAAAATTCGCGTAGCCGAAACCGGCTCACTTCAGGGCGCGTTGTGTCGAATAACGGAGAATTTACATTCCCGATGCAGAAGCCGCTTGCGCCACTGCACGAACGAAACAACAGAAAAGGTGTACCCCCATGAAGACCTCCTTGATTGCCCTGGCGCTCGCCGCCGCTCTGCCGTTCGGCGCTTCGGCCGCTGAAGGCCTGTCCTACAATTACGCCGAAGGCGATTACGTCAAGACCGATGCCGATGGTGGCAAGGCCGACGGTTGGGGTGTGAAGGGTTCGTACGGCTTCCTGCCGAACTTCCATGCGTTTGGTGAGTACAACCAGCAGAAGACCGACATCGGCAACTTCAAGGTTGACCAGTGGCGCGTCGGCGTGGGCTACAACCACGAAATCGCCACCAGCACCGACTTCGTGGGCCGCGTTGCCTACAACAAGTTCGACCCGAAGGAAGGCCTGGACTTCAACGGCTACAGCGCTGAAGCCGGTATCCGCACCGCGTTCGGCCAGCACGCCGAAGTCTATGCAATGGCCGGTTACGAGGATTACAGCAAGAAGCACGGCATCAATCCGGATGGCGCCTTCTACGGCCGCCTGGGTGGCCAGGTGAAGTTGAACCAGAACTGGGGCATCAACGGCGATATCAAGATGGATCGCCACGGTGACAAGGAATGGTCGGTCGGCCCGCGCTTCAGCTGGTAAGCGGCGTCTGATCGCTCCGCTGCGTGCCTGACTGGCGCAGCGACTAGGGCCCGGCACACGCCGGGCCTTTTTTGTGGGCGCGAAAAGCGTACCGACCAACGGTCGGTACCTACCGCCGCATCCATCGGTTGGCGGCCACCACGGATGGTCGCGGGTCCGAAGCAACGGTTGGCGGCCACCACGGATGGCCCCGGGTGCACAGCAGACGGTAGGCGGCCACCGTTGGTGGTCGCGAGCCCGCAGGCGATAATGCCTCCGCCCCCCCGGAGAACCCCATGTCCCAGCCGACCCCACTGCAACAACCCCGTGTCGGCTGTGGCGCCGTCATCCAGCGTCCCGATGGGGCCTTCCTGCTGGTCAAGCGCGGGCGTCCGCCCGAACAGGGCCACTGGGGCCTGCCCGGCGGCAAGGTCGATTGGATGGAGAGGGTGGAAGACACCGTGGTCCGCGAAGTGCTGGAAGAGACCGGCCTGCGCATCGCGTTGGAGCGGCTGCTCTGCGTAGTGGACCACTTCGAGCCGGCGCTGGGCCAGCACTGGGTGGCACCGGTCTACCTGGCGCGCACGCTGGACGACACGCCGGCCGCGTCGCTCGAACCCGAAGCAATCCTTGCCGTGGACTGGTTTGCGGCCGACGCGTTGCCCGCCCCCTTGACCCGCTCCGCCACCGAAGGCCTGGCGCGGCTCGCCGAGCCGCGCTGAACCGCGCGCGCTATCGCCGCGCGGCGGCGCCGTCACCGCGCGCCACCGCTTCCACTTCCTCGCGGCTGGTACATGCGGCATCGCCCGGCGTGGACATCGCCAGTGCGCCATGCGCCGCGCCGAGCTCCACCGCCGCCTGCTCGCCCAGCCCTTCCAGCAGGGCATGCACCACGCCAGCGACGAACGCATCGCCGCCACCCACGCGGTCCAGCAGGTCCACTTCGCGCGCGGCGGAGACGAACAGCGCCTCGCGGTTGCGCAGCGCGCCGGCCCAACCGTTGCGGGCCGCGTTGCTGGCATCGCGCAGGGTGAACGCCACCGCCTGCAGGTTGGGGAACCGTTCCATTGCGCGGAGCGCGGCCGCATCGGCCGGTCCCACATCCATCGGCGTCTCGCGCCGGCCCAGGTCGGCCAGGTCCATGCCCAGGCAGGCCGCGAACGAGTACTCATCGCCAATGAGCAGGTCGCACTCGGCGGCGATGGCGCAGTTGGCATGCCGCGCCGCGTCCGGGTCCGGATGGCTGTTCCACAGGCTGGCACGGTAGTTGAGGTCGTAGGACACCGCCACCCCATGCCGGCGCGCGGCGCGCACGGCAGCAATGGCCGTCTGCGCGCTGTGCTCGGACAATGCGGCGAAGATGCCACCGGTGTGCAGCCAGCGCACCCCGTGCACGCCGAACAGCGTGTTCCAGTCGATCTCGTCAGGCTGAAGTTGCGAGGCGGCCGAGTACGCCCGGTCGGACACCCCCAGCGGCGCGCGCACGCCGAAGCCGCGCTCGGTGAAGTTCAGCCCCATCCGCGTGCTGCGGCCAATGCCGTCGTACTCGCGCCAGAGGATCTGGCTGCTGTCCACGCCGCCGGCCTGGATCAGCTGCTGGGCCAGCAGGCCCAGTTCGTTGCGCGGCAGTGCTGTCAGCACCGCCGTGGCATGGCCGAAGGTACTGCTCAACCCGCGTGCCACGTTGTACTCGCCGCCGCCTTCCCATACCTGGAACTGGCGGGCGTTGCGCACGCGGCCTTCGCCCGGGTCGAACCGCAACATCACTTCACCGAGCGCCATCGCCGCCCAGCGTGGGCTGGCGTGACGAGCCAGCTGGAACTGCTGCGTGCTCATCGTGCCTTGCACCCGAGCACGGCCAGGTCCACGCCATCGGCCATGCGCCGGTAGCCTTCATCGTTGGGGTGCAGGAAATCGCGGGTGATGGCTTCCGGCAGGAACTCCGGCTTGGCCGGATCGCGCAGGATCTGGTCGAAGTCGATCAGCGCATCGAAGCCACTGCGGCCAGCGCGCATCCAGGTGTTGAGCGTGGTGCGGGTGCCGGCCGATACGGGTTCATAGCGGTCAGAGCCGCCGAACGGCGTCATCGTTGCGGCAATGGCGCGGATGCCATTGCTGTGCAGGCGCTCGGCCACCTGCCGGTAGCCCAGCACCATGTCATCGGCGTTGCGGCCGGCCACCGGCGGGGTGCCGCCGTCATGGCGGATATCGTTGATGCCTTCGAACAGGATCACCCGGTCCACGTGCGGCAGCGCGATCACATCGCGGTCCAGCCGGGCCAACGCACTGTGGCTGCGGCCATGGTCCATCACCTTGTTGCCGCTGATGCCGGCGTTGACCAGCACCACCTGGTCCGGGCAGGCCTGCTGCAGGCGGGTGGCCAGCAGCGAAGGCCAATCACCGTTGCTGCCGCGCGTGGCAGTGGCACCTTCGGTGATCGAATCGCCCAAGGCCACCACGACGATGGGTTTACTGCTGCGCTCGGCCAGCACCGCCGACACCACGTTCTGCCGGTAGGCCAGCTTCACCTTGTCGGCAACCTCGGCCTGGCGGCCGTCGGCAATGCGCAGCGCGGTGCGCCGCACCGCCGGCTGGGTGGGTTCGGGGAAATACACGGTGAGTGAGACATCAGCCAGCGCCGGCACCGCCATCGGCACCGGGTCGCTGAGCAGCACCGCGCCCACCGGCACGGTGACCTCGCTGCGCCCGTTGAAGGTCACCAGCTTGGCCGGCGTGGCCGTGCCGGTGCGGTGTGCGGTGGCGCCGCCGATATGCAGCGGCGCCACGCCCAGCTCGTTGGTGATGCGGAAGCGCAGCGCGGTGGCCGAGCTGGCCAGGCGCATGTCCTGGCGCACGGTCTGGTTGGCGAACTGCACCGGAGCTTCCGGCGTGCCGTCCTGGCGGTCGGGCGCCGGCGAGGCGGTCCAGGCCGGTACCCAGACCTGGGCCTGGGTGGGCAGCGCCGCGGCGCTGGTGGCAAGTGCAAATGAAAGTGCAGTGATCCAGCGCAGCATGGCGGCCCTCCCAGGCGGTCAGCGGTCTATCAGGAGAAGTAGGTGCCGCCGTTGACGTCGACGTTGGCACCGGTGATGAAACCGGCCGCGTCCGAGGCCAGGTATACGGCGGTGTCGGCCGCTTCCTGCGGGCGACCCTGGCGGCGCAGCGGGGTGTTGCCGGCCACGGCGGTGCGCACTTCCGGCTTGGTGAACTCATCGTGGAAGCGGGTGGCGATCATGCCGCAGCACAGCGCGTTGACGCGGATACCGCGCGGGCCCAGTTCCTTGGCCATGGCGCGGGTGAAGGTCATCACCGCGGCCTTGGCGGTGGCGTAGATCGAGGCGCCCGGTCCACCGCCATCGCGGCCGGCCTGCGAGGCGAAGTTCACGATCGCGCCGCCTTCGGGCATGTGCGGCACCACCGCATGGGTGGTCAGGTAGACCGAGCTCATGTTGAGGTCCATCACCTTGTGGAAGAACGCCGGGTCGATCTCGGCCAGCGGGCGGCGCTGCACCATGCCACCGGCCACGTTCACCAGCACGTCGATCCGTGGCCCGAACGCAGCCTGCGTGGCGGCAACCATGCCGGCCACGGCCTGCGCGTCGGTCACGTCGGCGCGGTGCACGATGGCGGTGCCGCCGGCGGCCTGCACCTGCTGCAGGGTCTCCTGCGCGCTGGCTTCGTCGTTGGCGTAGTTGATGCACACCTTGGCGCCGGCCGCGGCCAGCTTCAGCGAGATCTCACGGCCGATATCGCGGCCGCCACCGGTGACGATCGCCACCTTGTCCTTGAACTGATTCATTTGGTACTCCAGTGATGCGAGGGGGAAAAGGAAAACCTCAGCGGGAAGGCGGCGCGTCGAGCTTCTCGACGCGTCCGGTCACCAGCCACAGGGCAAGCAGGGAAGCGGGCACCAGCGCCGCCACCAGGATGAAAATGGGTGCATAGGAGTCGCGGGTCATCACCGGCACCAGCCAGGTGGTGATCAGCGTGCCGGCCACGGCGGCCATGCCGCCAAGCCCGGCCAGCGAGCCGACCGATTTGCCGTTGAAGATGTCGCCGGGCAGGGTCTGGATGTTGCCGATGGCGATCTGGAAACCGAACAGCACGAAGGCAATGGTCACCACCGCCCACACCGGGTCGGTGGCCAGCACCGCGCCCAGCAGCGCCGGGGCCATGATCGCGCCGCCCAGGGTGATGACCCATTTGCGTGCGCGGTCCACGCTCCAGCCGGCCCCGATCAGCCGCCCGGACAACCAGCCGCCGCCGAGGCTGCCGATCATCGCGCCCACGTACGGCACCCAGGCAAAGATGCCGATCTGCTTGATGTCGAAACCGAAGGTATCGGCCAGGTAGATCGGCAGCCAGGACACGAACAGCCACCAGATCGGGTCGATGAAGAAGCGCGTGGTGAGGATGCCCCAGGTCTGCCGATGGCCCAGCAGCTGGCGCACGTTCGGCACGTATTCGACCTTGGGCACGGCGGGCTGTTCGACCGGCGCATCCAGGATCAATGCGCGTTCGGCCGCGCTCACCCACGGGTGCTTGTCCGGGCCGGCGCGGTAGATGATCAGCCACGGCAGCAGCCAGACGAACCCGATGGCGCCGATGAGGATGAAGGTGCCGCGCCAACCCAGCCACAGGAACAGCACCGCGATGAGGGGGGCGGAAATGATGGCGCCGATCGACGCGCCGGCGTTGAACACGCCTTGCGCCAGGGCCCGCTCGCGCGCCGGAAACCATTCGGCGTTGGCCTTGACCGCACCGGGCCACGCGCCTGCTTCACTGATGCCGAGCATGGCGCGCACGATGCTGAAGGACAGGATCGAGTGGGTTACCGAATGCAGCGCGATCGAGATCGACCACACCGCAATCGAAAGCGCGAAACCCATGCGGGTGCCGATGATGTCGAACAGGCGGCCGAACACGAACTGGCCGGCGGCGTAGAACAGCATGAACACCGTGACCAGCAGCGCGTAGTCTTCCTTGGTGGCGCCCACGTCCTTGGAAATCTGTGGCCACATCACCGCCAGGGCGTTGCGGTCGATGTAGTTGATCACCGTGGCCACCGCGATCAGCGCCACGATCAGCCAGCGCACGTAGGAACGGGTTCGGGTGCTCACGTTCATTTGCCGCCCTTGCCGGTGGCCGTATCGAAGCGCTTCCAGCCACCGTTCCAGCTCCAGCGCTGGCCGTCGCCGCTCACCTCATGGCTGCCGCCTTTGGACGGGTCATCGGCGATGCCCAGCGCCATCCGCTGGCCACCGGCCAGGTCCAGCACCAGCACGCTGGCGTCCTTTCCGCGGTAGTGCACCAGGCGGTCGATGCGGCTGTTGGCGCCGCGCACGGTTTCGGCGGTGCCGTCGTACTGGCCATGCGGCTCCAGCACCCCGTAGAAGGTCGTGGACGCCTGGCCATCCACGCGCTGCAGCAGCAGCGGTTCGCGGCGCAGGTTGAAGGAAGGATCGTTCGCACCGCTCTCGCCGATCAACGCCCGCGCCGGCGCGGTGCTGGCGAAGCGGTAGGTGTAGAAGCGCCCATCCAGCAGCCAGGTCAGGCTGCGCGCCTCGGTGCCCGGTTCGCTGGAGGCATCCACCCACACGTGCTGGTAGCCGTTGGCCTTGCCCAGCACCGGGCGCGTGGTCACCGCCGACTGCGCCTTGAAGCCCACGTCCATGATGTGGCCGTTGAAGTGCAGCGGCAGGTCGTAGCGGGCCGGCGTGCTGCCGTCCACGCGCAGCAGGTCCAGCACCACCGGCTGGCCCAGCGACGGGTGCGCGAGCAGCGCCTGGGTGCGGGTGAAGCTCACCCCGTCATACGCACCCTCCATGCGTGCCGACACGATCTGGGTGTCGTCGGTCACCGCGAACAGCAGCGGGGCGGGGGCCAGCGGCTGGCCCTTCTTCCAGTCGCCGCCGAAGTGGCTCTGCTCGTTCACCACCAGGGTGTTGTGCGCCAGCGTCTGCCGCGCCCAGCTGGTGTTCTCGGGCAGGTAGATGCCGCCGGATTTGGCTTCGATGTTGAGGAAGCGGGCGGCGCCGTAGTCGGTGACCACGCGCTGGCCGTTGTCGTAGAACAGCCAGTTGAGCTTGTCGAAGTGGCCGTGGCCCATGCCCTGCTTGGTGTTCTTCATCACCAGTGCCTGGCCGTCTTCGCCACCCATGCGCAGGATGGCCAGCGCGCCTTCGGTGCCGTCCGGGCCATCGCGCAGCAGGGTGGGCACGAAGGCGTAGGGTTTGGCCTTGTTTTCAGCCAGCGCCTTGGCCACCTGCAGCCCTTCGGGCGAGAGCAGCACGCGCTTCTGGCCCTTGGCGACCGACAGCAACCGTGCATCGCCGGTGTTGGCGTACGCGATGTCGATGCCCGCCACCAGCTCTTCGGTGTCCAGGCCCTTGTCCAGGATCGCGTCGTTGATCGGGATGAAGTAGCCGCCGTAGCTGCTCTGTACCAGCGCATCCACCGCCTTGAGCAGCACCCCGTCGCGGCGCTTGAAGATGCCACGTTCGGGTTCGTTGCGCTGTACCGCGTTGGCGAACAGGATGAAGGGCGCCAGCGCATAGCGCTGGTAGTAAGGGCCCTCTTCGTAATAGCCATCGGGCGAGAACAGCTGGTCCACCTGCTTGAGGAAGCCGGCGTTGCCATCGCGCTTGCTGCCCTTCAGCGCCTGGTCCACCAGCACCGGGTCGCGCAGCACGTAGCCGGTCATGCCGGTGGCGGCCACCGCCCAGGTGGCGTGGTTGTGGATCTTGTCGAAGTTCTCCGGGTTGCCGCTCAGGAACTGCGCCATCGGCCGGAACACGTTGTCGTCGATGGTGCGGCGCTCATCGGCGCTGAGGCTGTCGCGGATCGCGTCGTAGCCCTGCACCGCGTTGACCAGCCACACCGAATCATTGAGGGTCTGCCAGAACAGACGCCCGGGAATCTGCCCGCGTCCTTCCGGATGCGCGCCCAGGCCGGGGTACAGCGTGGCGTAGCCGAGGAGTACATCGCGCGCGAAGTTCGCATACGCCTTGTCGCCGGTGAGCCGGTACAGCGCGCCTGCGGCCTGGATGGCCTGGTAGTTGCGCTTGTGCTGTTCGTGGGTGTAGCCGCCGCCCTTGTCCTTGGGCACCGGCACATCGATGCCGGCCTTCATCATCGCGCGCACCAGCTTCTCGGCACGGGCCTGTTCCCTGGCGAACATCGGGTAGCCGGCGCCATCGCGGCGCATCTGCTCCCACTGGGCGGCGGTGACCAGCACCGGTGCGCTGCCGGCTTCGGCACCGCGCGTGGCGGCGTTGGGCGCCTGGGCGTGCGCAGCGGGCAGCGCGGCGGCGCTGAAGGTGGCCGCCAGCAGCAGCATCAGGGGCGTGGAACGCGTCATGGCAAAGTCTCGGCTGGGGTATCTGACTGCAGCGCCGCCGTAGCGGTGAACGTGGTGTTGCGCAGGCGCAGGTGCGGCTCGCCTGTCTGATGGGTGAAACGCACCCGGCCGCTGCGCAGCCAGGTGGTGTCGCTCAGGTGGGCCTGCTGCACGCCGTGCAGGCGCAGGCTGGTGTCGCCCACGCTGCCAACCTGTTCCAGGCGGCTGCCGCGCAGCTCGAACGCCGGCCCGGAGGTGCTTTCATCGGTGCCGCCGCGGTACAGGTTCACCAGCGGGCCACCGATGCGCTGGAAGATCGAATCGACAATCTCCACCGTTTCGGCGTTGTAGGTGCCCAGGTCGTCGGTCTCGGCGGCGGCGGCGATCACGCTGCCGCTGATGTCGTTCACCGTCACGCCGTGCAGCCGGATCAACGCGGCGAAGGTGCCCTTGCCGGTGTTGATCACATCAAAGGCCTTGTTGCTGCTCAGGTCGTGGATGCGGCTGTTGGCGATCTCCAGCGTGTAGTCGAACGCCTGGCTGCCCGGCGGTACCCGGATCACCGCATTGCCGGCCGCATCGGGGGCCAGGCTGCCGTCGACGTCCAGCCCGGCCAGGCGCAGCGAGCCGCCGGGGCGGATCTCGAACAGCGACGGTCGTGAGAAACGCAGCGTGGCCTTGCCCTTGGCCGGGCCGATCACGCTCAGCGGGTGGTTTACCGCCAGCACCTGGCTGATGCGGTAGTCACCGGGTTGCAGCTGCAGGCGGTCGCCCGCGGCGCTGGCCGCCACGGCGGTCACCAAGGTGTCTTCGCCGGGCGCGACGCGGTGCGCCCGGCCGCTGTCCAACGCGGCCTGGGTGACCTGTTTGGGATACCACGCCACGCCGACCTGTTCGCGCGGCACCGGCGCCAGGTCGCGCGGTGCGCCCACCTCAATGCCGGCCGGCGGATACAGCAGGCCGTTGGCCGCGCGCTGCAGGGTGAGGCTGCGGCCCTGAACGCCGTTGGGGAAACCGGGTGACGCCGCCGGGCTCTGCACGTTGCCACTGAAGACAATGCCGGAAAGGTCGCCCTGCGTGCGCAGCAGCTCGCCGCTGCCATCGCCGACGAACAGGTTGTCGGCGATTCTGCTGCGCACGGGCATCGCGTTGCGCTCCTCGTCCAGCCCGGCGCCGAGGAACAGGTAGCGCGCCTGCACGAAGCTGTTGTGGCTGATCAGCGCGTTGTCCACCTGCTCATAGCGGTTGAGCGGCGCATCACGGGTGCCGGACATCACGGCCAGCGCCGAGGCAAAGCCATCGCCGGCCACGCCTTCGAAATAGTTGTCGCGCACGATCTGGTCGCGGTTGATCACCCGCACCCCACCGGTATGGGGCTTGCCGTTGCCCAGGAAGATGTTGCGCTCCACCACGTTGCCGTGGCCGTGGCGCAGCACCATCGAGCCGCGTGATTCCTTGAACACGTTGCCGCGGTAGAGGTTGCCACCGGATTTGTTGGAGACGATCTCCACCTCGCCATCGCAGTGCTCGAACCAGTTGTTCTCCACCACCGTGTTGGAGGCCGACTGCGAATCGTGGCTGGTGCCCACCCGGATGGTCTCGCCGCCGTTGCTGCCCAGGTTGGGGCGCGGCCCGAACCAGTTGTGGTCGATGCGGTGGCGGTTGTCCAACCCGCTGGTGGCATTGCGCACCACCACCAGGGTGGTGCCGGCGTTGGTCTTGCCCACCAGCTGGTTGTGGTCGAAGCGATTGAACTTGCCGTACATCGCCACCCAGTTATCGGACTGGGCGCGGTCGGGCTTGTTGTAGCCATCAATCACGATGCCGGTGACCCGGCTGTGCTCGGCCCAGGCCTTGGAGGAGCTGCGGAAGCTCACCACCTCACCACCCGGCGCCCAGCCATCGCGGAAGACCAGGTTGGACACTTCCAGATAGGCCCCGGCCAGCCGCAGCTGCGACTGCCCGCTCAGGATCACCTTCCCGGGCGTCTGCGCGGTAAGACGAATTGGTTGACCAATTGTGCCGGTCCCCGTCAGCAGAAGATCCACGTCCCGCCACGTCCCATCGGCCAGAACGACGGTATCGCCGGCTTTCAGGCCCTTCGCAGCGGCAGCGTACCCAGCGGCGTCATGCACCAGATACTCGGCCGACCAGGCAACGCCAGGCAGGAGCGCCAGCACGGTAGCGGCGGTTCCCAAACGCCGGCCAGTACGGCCGATCGGCCCTATAACGCATGGACCCCACCGAAACCAACGCTGTACCGCCCTACTCACACCCACATCTTGTTGCTGTGCCACAGGCTAACCCTCCCAGATCACCATGGACGCCAACGCGAGTCAGGATGGTAACAGCCTCGACCGCAACGACGTCAACCACAATCGCATACCACTTTAGGCATATGTGGTTGGCCATTTGCGCAAATATCTGCTGCATCCGCACATAAAAGTGGTTGTAACTGGCCTAGGTGCATCACCGGGGTAGACTTTAGTACCAATTCATTGACATTGGTCCTCCAACCGTGAATCTTCCGGATCGAATCCGTGTAGTCGGACGATCCATCCTGGGAGGGAGATCACGATGTTGCATGACCGCCGTACGGCCTCGCCACGAGGCTTCCGCCACACCGCGCTGCACAGCGCGCTGTTCTATGCCCTGTGCGCCACCGCGGCCCTGCCGCTGGCCCACGCACAGGACGCCGCCCCGGCCACCGCGCCGGCGCAGGCCACCACCCTGGACCAGGTCCAGGTGACCGGCACCCGCGGCACCATCCAGACCTCGATCGACAAGAAGCGCGACGAGACCGTGGTGTCCGACGTGCTCTCGGCCGAAGACATCGGCGACCTGCCGGCGCTGTCCATCGGCGAAGCCATCGAAACCATTACCGGCGCCTCCACCCACCGCGAGAAGGGCGGCGCCTCGGAAATCTCGATCCGCGGGCTGGGCCCGTTCCTGGGCTCGTCCACCTTCAACGGCCGCGAGGCCACCAACGGCAGCGGCGACCGCTCGGTGAACTTCAACCAGTTCCCCTCGGAGCTGATCAACACCGTGGCCATCTACAAGACCCAGCGCGCCGACTTCGTCGAAGGCGGCACCGCCGGCACCGTCAACATGGAAACCGTCAAGCCGCTCGAGTACGGCAAGCGCACCTTCCAGCTGGACGGGCGCGGCACCTGGCAGGAATACGACGACCGACTCAAGGATGGCGACGGCGTGGGCTGGCGCGGTACCGCCAGCTACATCGACCAGTTCGATTTCAGCGGCGGCGGCAAACTTGGCGTTTCGCTCGGCCTGCAGGCGCTGGAAGGCAGCAACCCCGAAGAAATGTTCTCCAGCAGCACCACCTGGGCCGCCTGCGATGGCCGCGAAGTGGTGGGCGCCACCCGCAACTGCACCCAGGTCAACGGCAACGACGTGGCCAACGGCGTGCCGTACTACCTGGTGCCCGGCAGCCGCCTGTATCGCCAGTTCATCGAACACGACAAGCGCGATTCGCAGTTCGGCGCGCTGCAGTGGCGGCCCAACGACGCGGTGGAAGTGAACCTGGATTACCAGCACTCCAAGCGCGACTACACCGAAGACCGTTCGGACC
Organism: Stenotrophomonas sp. Steno-Z4; assembly: GCF_056393145.1. Classification (NCBI taxonomy): domain Bacteria; kingdom Pseudomonadati; phylum Pseudomonadota; class Gammaproteobacteria; order Lysobacterales; family Lysobacteraceae; genus Stenotrophomonas; species Stenotrophomonas sp. Steno-Z4. The sequence continues at coordinate 457,601 of NZ_JBWJPC010000002.1, forward strand.
TCACGCTGTCGTCGATGATGCGCAACATCAACAACCGCGTGGTCACCGACGACGGCGCGCTGCTCAGCCACACCGGCAGCACCACCATCGATTCCACCGGCAATTTCCTGGAACGCAACGAGGAATACACCGGCGGCGGGTTCAACGTGATCGTGCGGCCCAGCGCGGCGTGGATGTTCTCCACGGATCTGTCCTACTCCAACACCCAGCGTTCGCAGATCGAGCGCTCCACTCGCCTGCGCGCCGGTCGTACCGACGTCAACGGCAGGCCGGTGGCCGGCATCAAGAACACCCGCTATGTCGACTACACCTACGACTACAGCGGCGATGTGCCCAGCATCTACCTCGATCCGGCGTTCGACGTGAACAACCCGGACAACTTCACCGATTCGGCCCTGGTCCGCCGCCGCCAGCAGGACCGCGAACACACCATCCGCGCCGGCCGCTTCGATGCGGCGTTCACCCCGGAAAGCGGCTTCTTCACCGCGCTCAAGGGTGGCCTGCGCCGTTCCGAAGCGACCTACACCGACTTCACCGACACCGTGGATGTCACCACCACCAATGTCGCCGCGATCCGCGCCGCCAACCAGGCCTGCCGCCAGGCCTTCCCGCAGGATGATTTCCTGGCCAACGCCAGCGGCAACACCATCGACCAGTGGGCCACCTTCGACAGCCGCTGCCTGTTCAAGGCCTTCACCGGCGTGGATGACACCGGCCTCAGCGCGGACCTGCGCGACCCGGCCAACAACGACGTGACCGAGAAAACCAGCGCCATCTACCTGATGGGCGACTACAGCAGCGAGTGGTTCGGCGTGCCGGTCACCGGCAACATCGGCGTGCGCTGGGTGCACACCGACGTTCGTTCGATGGGCCTGCGCAGCGGGCTGGACGTGGTCAACAACCCCGACGGCACCGTGACCCTGCGACCCACCGGCGATTTCACCCGGCAGGTGCTCAAGGCCAGCAACAACGAATGGCTGCCCAGCTTCAACGCCGCCTTCGAACTGCGCCCGGACCTGCTGCTGCGCGTGGGTGCCTACCGCGCGATGTCGCGCCCGGACCTCGCCGCGCTCGGCTACGGCCGCAGCTTCAACCTGGATGAAGTGGATACCGAATTCGGCAGCGTGGCCGATGCACTGGGCAACATCACCGCCACCGGCAACCCGCGCGCCACCCCGCTGATGTCGTGGAATGCCGATGTCTCGCTGGAGTGGTACGCCAACGCCGATTCCATGCTGTCCACCGCCGTGTACTACAAGCAGTTCAACGGTGGTTCGGTGCCGGTGGTGGTGGGCGAGAACTTCGACATCGACGGGGTGAGCGTCACCGTGCCGGTGGAGCAGCTGGCCACCAGCGACCAGAAGAGCGATCTGATCGGCTTCGAGCTCACCGGCTCGCACAGTTTCTCCTACCTGCCGGGCATCTTCGCCGGGCTGGGCGTGAAGGCCAGCTACAACTACGCCCATTCCAACTTCAAGACCGAAGACCTGCGCCTGGGCGAGTCCACCGATCCGGGCACCGGCATCGTCACCCCGGGCATCGTGGAGCCGGCCAACATCTTCGGCCTGTCCAAGCACGTCGCCTCGGCGCAGGTGTACTGGGGCCTGGGCAAGCTGGACCTGCAGGCCATCTACAAGTACCGCTCCGATTACTACCAGCAGTTCGTGGGCGACCCGGCGCAGAACCGCTACGTGCGCGACAATGGCTCGCTGGACTTCCGCGCCACCTACAAGGTGAACAAGCACCTGTCGGTATCGCTGTCGGCCAGCAACCTCACGGACGAGCCGCGGGTGTCGGATATGCCCATCCTGGGCAGCTTCCGCGAGTACACCACCTACGGCCGGCGGTATTATCTGGGGGTACGCTACCGTTTCTAAGCGCAACTCCGGTTCCCAGCCACCGTACAGCCAGGCCTTGAAGATGTCCGAACCCCGCCTTTACCAGTCCATTGCCGCTGAAATCGTCGCGCTGATCGAGAAGGGCGAATTCCCGCCCGGCTCGCGCCTGCCCGGCGAACGCGACCTGGCCGAACGGCTCGGGGTGAGCCGGGTCACGGTGCGCGAAGCGGAAATCGCCCTGGAGGCGCAGGGCCTGATCACCATCAAGACCGGCTCGGGCGTGTACGTGAAGGCACGTCCGGCGGCCGCCCCTGGCGCGCTGCCGGATGTATCGGCCTTCGACCTCACCGCAGCCCGTGCGGTGATCGAAGCCGAGGCGGCGGCCATGGCCGCCAGCCGCATCACCGATGCGGAAGTGGAAATGCTGGAAGGGCTGATTGCGGCAATGACCGACCCGACCTCGAGCGAGGCGGCGGCCAGCGAGGCCGACCGCCAGTTCCACCTGGCCATTGCGCGCATTGCCGGCAACCCGGTGGTGGAGCACTGCGTGCAGCTGATCTGGCGCATGCGCAACGAGTTGCCGCGGGTGCGCCAGGTGTATGCCAACGTGTGCCACAACGACGGCGACACCCGCAACGACGAACACACCGCCATCCTCGATGGCCTGCGCCTGCGCGACCCCGGCGCGGCGCGCACGGCAATGCGCAATCACTTCCAGCGGCTGTTCGAATCCATGCTGGAAGCTACGGAAAATGAAGCGCTGGCGGAGATCCGCCGGCGCACCCAGCAGGACCGCGAACGGTTCCTGGCCGCTACCGCCCGTTGAGGGATCCAGCCACGCAGGGCGTGACTCTACGGGATGCGCGCGGTAGAGCCACGCCCTGCGTGGCTGGCGCAATCACTCCCCCTGATACTGCTTCTCTTCCACCAGCTGTGACCCGGCAATGCGGTTGATCTCGTTCTTCACCTTCACCCGCTCGCCATTGGTGCCATACACCCCGCGCGCCAGCTGGATGAACTGATCATCGAACACCTGCGCCGCTTCCTTGTCGCGCAGCTGGTCCTGGATGTCCCACATCCGCACGTTGATTGCCTTGAGCTGGGTTTTCAGCCCCTCCAGCCCTGGCTGCGCGGCCAGCTGTTCCTGCCACAGCGGCAGCAGCCCCTCCAGTTCGGTGCGCACGTTGGCCACCTTGCCGGCATCGGTGATGCGTTCGGCCTTGATTTCCAGGATGGTGATCTTGTCGATCAGCTCGCCAATCGATACCGGGGTCAGGATCGCGTCCACGCGTTTCTCGCTGCAGGTCAGTCAGGGCCGCCATGATAGCGCGGGCCGCCTGAAGGCCTGGTGGGCAGCTTTTACGCCGAATTTGCGCGCCCCGCCGCTGCGGCGCATGGCGCCTTTACGGGCGCGCTCACCACACTGTGCGCTTCAACGGCGCGGCCGTTTTCAGTAAGGGTGGACGTGGTGGCAAAGCAGCAGAAAGGGCGCGCAGTGCGCCGGGTGAGCGGAATGGTTCTTGGCCTGGCGCTCAGCGGTTCGGCGCTGGCGGGCGTGGACGGTAATGCCACGCTGACCTCCGATTACGTCTGGCGCGGCAGCTCGCAGACGATGGAAGATCCCACCGTGCAGGCCGGGATCAAACTCAGCAGCGAATCGGGCTGGTATGCCTCGGTCTGGGGCTCGGGCGTGTCGTTCGAGCCCGATGCCGGTGCACGCAGCGAATTCGACATCGTCGCCGGCTGGAGCGGTGCGCTGGCGCCGGATTGGGCGCTGGACGTGAACCTCACCCATTACCTGTACCCGTCCACCACCGTGGACGTGGACTGGGCCGAGCTCAACAGCACGCTGACCTGGAAGGAGCGCTACTGGGTGAGCGTCGGCGTTTCCGACGACGCCCTGGCCAGCGGCCGCACCGGCACGTACGCCCAGCTGGGCGCACGGCTGCCGCTGGGAGAGCAGTGGCGCATCGAAGGCGCGGTGGGCCAGTACTGGCTCGACAGCGCGTACGCCGACGATTACCTGCACGGCCAGCTCAGCGCCATCTGGAAGGTGCATGGCCCGTGGGAGCTGCGCCTGACCGCCCACGACACCGACCGCGCCGCCAAGCGCCTGTTCGGCAGCAACGCCGGCTCCCGCGTGGAATTCGCGATCCAGACAACGTTCTGAGGCGCGGGCGGTGATTGAAACCGCACCGTTTCGCGAGCGGTCATGCCTTACCGGGGTACCCACCCGCGCGTGCGGTCGATAGGGATGCGACCCTACCGGCGTCGCCCATGCCGCATCGCAAATGCGCACCGACCAGGGCCGGTGCGCAAAAACCTGACCGTCGGCGCGCCGGGAGGGTAGGGTCGGTTCCCAAACGACCGCCGATAGGGTCCATCAGCGCATTGACGCATGGACCCCAATCGAAGCAGCGCCTTACGCTGGACGAACGCGCAGCGTCAAACCCTTAAGGAAATTGCGCAGCAACTGATCGCCGCACGCGCGGAAATTCTTATGGTCCGGCTGCCGGAACAACGCCGACAGCTCCGGCTTCGACACCGGGAACCCCGCGCTCTCGAAAATCGCGTGCATATCCACATCCTTCAGCTCGAAGGCCACTCGCAGCTTCTTCAGCACCAGGTTGTTGGTGATGCGCTTTTCCACCGGGCGCAACGGCTGGCTTTCATCGCGGCCGCGGAATTGCACGATCAGCCCATCCAGGAAGTGCGCCAGCGTGCGGTCATCGCAGGCCACGAACCCTTCCTCGTCTTCCTTGCGCAGCCAACCGGGCACATCGGCCTTGTCCACCCCGAAGGCCGGGTCGGCCAGGGCACAGATTTCCGCAATCTTTCCGTCGCTCAGGTCGAGCATGTAACGGATGCTGCGCAGTACATCGTTGTTGATCATGAGACGTCCAATACCGCCGACGCGGCTGCGTGGCTGGCCGCCATTTTACCCCCACCCGCCGCCGGGCCCCGAAACGGCCGGTTGCGGCTGTCATCTGGCTGCCATGAAAGTGAAGCACAGTGCGCTCCTCAGGCATCAACAGGCAGTGGAGCAGGCAATGCGCAGGTGGCAGGTTCTGGCGGGTGTGGGCATGGTCTGGCTGGCCGCAACGGCCTCGGCCCAGGCTCCGTATGTGGCGATTGAACAGCGCGTGGACCCGCAGCAGCTGGCCGACGTGGGGCTCACCCCTGCCCAGCTGCAGACCCTGAACCGCCTGCTTCGCGAGGCCGACGCCCGCGCCCCGGCGCCGGTTCCGGTGGCTGCCGCGGCAGCCCCGGCACCGCTGCCCGGCGCGCCCACCCCGGCCCCGATGTTCCCCGGCCTGGATGATGGCCCCATCCATGCCAGCGTCACCGGCCAGGTCGATGGCTGGCAGCCGGGCACCGTGTTCACCCTGGACAACGGCCAGCAGTGGCAGGTGCTCAAGGGGGAAATGAAGCTCAAGGCCGGCCGCAGCAACCCGCCCATCGTGGTGGTGCCGGGCATTGCCGGGCGCTGGTTCCTGCAGGTGGATGAAGACCTTCCCAAGGCCCGGGTGTTCCGCATCCGCTGATTCCGCCAGCGCCCGCCAACACAGCGCGGCGCAGGGTGCGAAAATAGTCGGGAATCCCACGGAGACCCCCGATGACCCGTACCGCTCTGATCACCGGCGCCACTTCCGGCTTTGGCGCCGCCGCCGTCCATCGTTTCGCCCATGCCGGCTGGCGCGTCATCGCCACCGGGCGCCGTGCCGAACGGCTGCAGCCGCTGGTCGACGCTTACGGCCCCGAGCGCGTACATGCGGCGGTCTTCGACGTGCGTGACAACGCCGCGATGGAAGCGGCCCTGGCCGCGCTGCCGGCCGGCTTCGCCGACATCGACCTGCTGGTCAACAACGCCGGCCTGGCCCAGGGCACCGCCCCGGCCCAGAGCGCTTCGCTGGAAGACTGGCGCACCATGATCGACACCAACGTCACCGCGCTGGTCACGCTCACCCACCGCCTGCTGCCGCAGCTGGTGGCGCGCAAGGGCGCCATCATCAACATCAGCTCGGTGGCCGGCGTGTACCCCTACCCGGGCGGCAACGCCTACGGCGGCACCAAGGCCTTCGTCAGCCAGTTCTCGCTGGGCCTGCGCTCGGACCTGCACGGCACCGGCGTGCGCGTGACCACCATCGAACCGGGCATGGCCGAGACCGAATTCACCCTGGTCCGCACCCACGGCAACCAGGCCGCCTCGGATACGCTCTACACCGGCGCCAACCCGATGACCGCCGACGACATCGCCGAGCAGATCTTCTGGGTGGCCAACCTGCCGGCGCACCTGAACATCAACCGCCTCGAACTGATGCCGGTCAGCCAGTCGTTTGCCGGCTTCCAGGTAGCCCGCGACTGATCAGGCCGCGGTCCATACCGCGAGCTCATACCCATCGGGGTCGCGGAAATGGAACCGGCGCCCGCCCGGAAAGTCGAAGGCCGGCGTGGAAATGGCCGCACCGGCCTTTTCCACCCGCGCCTGCGTGGCGTCGAGGTCATCGGCATACAGGATCACCAGCGGCCCGCCAGCGCGCACCGGCCCATCGGTGGTGAAGCCACCGCGCAGGCGGCCGTCGTTGAATTCGGTGTAGCCCGGGCCGTAATCGGTGAACGTCCAACCGAACACCTCGACGTAGAACGCCTTGCTGCGCGCGATGTCAGCCACGTTGAATTCGATGTTGTCGATGCGGTGGTTATTGCCTTCAGACGTGCCCATGGGCGCTTCCCGGAATGTGGAGGCGCCAGCATGCCGCATTCGGCTGCCCAAAGAAAAAGCCCCGCAGTGCGGGGCTTTTTCAAGGCTCAAGGCCAAATAGGTGAAGCTACGGGCTCGAAGGCCAATAGCGGGATCCTACCTCCATGGCATGGCCAGGTCAAACACCTCCCCACTCTGCGTTCAGGCAAGCTGCGGCGCCGCCTCCGGCGCGGGTTCCCGGGCGAGAAGCGAAAGGCCACTACAGCTCCGCAGCACGGCCCGCTGGATGTCTGCGACGATCTGGCGGGGCAGCTGAACCTTCAACGGCCCGTTGCGATCGCGAAGAGGGTATAGGCGGTCGCGCGATACGTGGGTTACACATTCGGCAATGGCCCATCGATCACGGGGATCGTAGGCATGGGTGACCGGAACCAGCGATGCGTCCAGCAATACGTGGTACCCACGTTCCACTGCATCGGAGTTGTGTGACGACGACAACGGCACCACCAGCACACAGCCGTTGGGTAGTCGTCCATTCAATACTGCCGACAGACGCCGCTTGCGCATTTCGTTCGGTATCCGGCCATTGGCCCTCGGCTCGATCGGAGGGTTCGGGAACTGGCCAAAATCGCATTCCACGATTTCACCCACCTTTGGCTGGTACCGCAAACTCATCCCGCGCCCTCCTGGCTGAAACGTGCGATCAACTCGCGTAGTTACTGCGCCTTGATCGCCATCGCCTGCAACCCGGTACCGTCCAGTTTCTGCTTGGCTTCGGCCAGCTCGCCGGCGGTGCCGTACGGGCCCATGCGCACGCGGTATACGGTCTTGCCGTTGATCTGCGCCGATTCCACCCGCGCCGCCAGGCCGATCATGGCCAGCTTGGCCTTGGTGGCTTCGGCATCGCCCGATGCCCCGAAGGCGCCGGCCTGCAGGATGTAACGCACGTTGTTGGCCGGCTCTGCTGCCGCCGTAGCCGGCGCGGCCGCAGCAGGGGTTTCCGGCTTGGGCGTGGCCGCAGCCGCAACCGGCTTCGGCTGTGCAGCGGCGGCTGCCGGGCGCTCGGCCACCGGCGCCGGCAACGGGGCCGGTGCAGTGGTGGCGGTGGCTGCGGTAGCCGTTGCCGTGGTCGGCGCCGGCACCGCTGCCGGTACCGGGCGGCCTTCCAGCGCGGCCTGCGCGCGCTGCGCTTCGGCCTTGGCCCGGCGCTGGTCTTCGGCACGCGCGCTGGCGGCCAGCTCCGCATCGGACATTTCCACTTCCTTGCCCGGAAGCAGGGTGTAGAAGTCGTACTGCGTGGCGGCCGGCTTGGCCGGTTCGGCAGGCTTGGCGGCCGCACCCGGCTTGGGCAGTTCGGCGCCCACGTCGGTGTCCGCGTCGCTGACCGGGGCCGGCTGCGCGTTCGGGTCCGGCTGCGGGCCTACCCGCAGGAAGCCGTCGCCATCGTTTTTGAACAGGTTCGGTGCCGCCAGGAACACCACCGCGGCAATCGCCACGCCAGCCACCAACCACACCCATCCGGGCGTGCCTTGGCTGGTGTTGCGTCGGGCCTGGGTCTTGCCGCGTCGTGCTGCCATTTACTGCTTCTCCACTGCTTACATTTTTTCCGGGGCGGAAACGCCCAGGATGTTCAGACCATTGGCCAGCACCTGGCGGGCGGCACACGCCAGCGTCAGCTTGGCATTGCGCTCGGCCTCGTCAGCCACCAGCACCTGCGTGCCGTGATACCACGTGTGGAAGGCGTGCGCCAATTCACGCAGGTACTGCGCGATCAGGTGCGGTTCCAGCGCGATGCCGGCCGCTTCCACCACTTCCGGGAAGCGCGACATTTCCACCATCAGCCACAGCGAGGGTTCGTCGTTCAGCGTCGACAGGCCGGCAAGACCCTCGGCCGGGGTGTACGACAGCCCCTTCTCCTGTGCCTGGCGCAGCAGGCTGCACACGCGGGCGTGCGCATACTGCACGTAGAACACCGGGTTGTCATTGCTTTGCTGGCGGGCCAGGTCGATATCGAAGGTCAGCTGCGAATCAGGCTTGCGTGCAATCAGGAACCAGCGGGTGGCATCGCGGCCGGCTTCCTCGATCAGGTCGCGCAGGGTCAGGTAGCTGCCGGCCCGCTTGGACAGCTTCACTTCCTCGCCGCCGCGCATCACCGTCACCATCTGGTGCAGCACGTATTCCGGCCAGCCCTTGGGAATGCCCACGTCCAGCGCCTGCAGGCCGGCGCGCACGCGCGCCAGCGAACCGTGGTGGTCCGCGCCCAGCTCGGTGATGGCGCGCTCATACCCGCGCTGCCACTTGCTCAGGTGGTAGGCCACGTCCGGCAGGAAATAGGTGTAGGTGCCGTCGGACTTGCGCATCACGCGGTCCTTGTCGTCACCGAAATCGGTGGAGCGCAGCCACAGCGCGCCGCCTTCCTCATAGGTATGGCCAGCGGCCTTGAGCTGGGCCACGGTCTCTTCGACCTTGCCGTCTTTGTACAGCGAGCTCTCCAGGAAGTAGATGTCGAAATCCACTCCGAAGGCGGCCAGGTCCTGGTTCTGCTCGTTGCGAAGGTAAGCCACGGCAAAGCGGCGGATCGCGTCCAGGTTGTCCGGGTCGCGCTCGCCCACCACCGCATGGCCTTCCAGCTCCACGGTGGCGCCGGCCAGGTAGGCCTTGGCCACGTCTTCGATGTAATCGCCGCGGTAGCCGCCTTCCGGCCAGCCGGCGTCATCCGGCTTGATGCCCTTGGCGCGCGCCTGGGTGGACAGGGCCAGGTTCTCGATCTGCACGCCGGCGTCGTTGTAGTAGAACTCGCGCTTGGCGTTCCAGCCGTTCACATCCAGCAGGCGGGCCAGGCAGTCGCCGATGGCCGCCGCGCGGCCATGGCCCACGTGCAACGGACCGGTCGGGTTGGCCGACACGTATTCCACACCCACCGTGCGGCCGTTGCCGCTCAGGTTGTGGCCGTAATCAGCCCCTTCCTTGAGCACGCCGGCCGCTTCGCGCTGGTAGGCGCTGGGGGCGAGGTGGAAATTGATGAAGCCCGGGCCGGCGATCTCAACGCGCAGCACATCGTCGCTCTTGGGCAGCGCATCCAGCAGGGCCTGGGCCAGGGCGCGCGGGTTGCTGCGCGCCGGCTTGGCCAGCAGCATGGCGGCATTGGTGGCGAAATCACCGTGTTCACGGGTCTTCGGGCGTTCCACCACGAATTCCGGGGTCAGGGTGTCGGCCGGCAGAGTGCCGTTGGCGCGCAAGGCTTCGATGCCTTGGCTGATCAGGGCGCGGAGGAGATTTTTCACAGGGCCTGCTTTGAGACTGGAGCGGCGGAATCGGTAATTTTAGCCCAGAAGCCGCCCCGATCCATTGAACCGGGGCACAGCGGGGGCGGGAAGGCGGGCGTGGGGTGGGGCGGGAGGCCTTAAGGACAGGGGGACTGGGCTGACCGGCCCGTTCAGCTTCGGAAAGAGAGGTCTCGTCGGAGCCAGCCAAGGGATGCCAGAGAAACCGGGGTGCCATCCCCCACCACGATGTGGTCGACCAATCGCACGCCGACCAAGGGCAGTGCCTCCACCAGCTGCCGGGTGATCTGGCGGTCTGCCTCTGAGGGAGTGGAATTTCCCGAGGGGTGGTTGTGCCCAACGATCACGGCTGCCGCGTTGTGGAGCAAGGCGCGGCGGGCGACCTCGCGGGGGTACACCACGGCAGAGTCGATGGTCCCGGTGAAAAGCTCCTCGAAGGCGATGGCCCGATTTCGAGTGTCCACGAACAGTGCGGCAAAGATCTCCTGCTTTCGTCCGCGCAAGCGCTGCTTGAAGTAGCGCATGGAGGTCGTTGCATCGAGCATGCTCTCTCCGCGTTCCAAGTCAGCAAGCAGATAGCGGTCGGTCAGTTCAAGTGCGGCGACCAATTCGCAGGCCCGGGCAAGTCCAAGTCCGGGCAGTTTCTTCAGCTGCCGCACGTCCATGTCCAATAGACGGCGGAGGGGACCGTGCGCCTGCACCAGAAGTTGCGCTTGCTCAAGCGCATTCAGCCCGTTGCAGCCGGTCCCAAGGAAGAGCGCCAGTAGCTCTGCATCGGTAAGGGCCCCCGGTCCGCGCCCCATAAGCTTCTCGCGAGGACGATCTTCTTTCGGCCAGTGCTTGATGGTCATGCCGATCAGTGTTAACCACTTCGCGACTTTGGGCGATAGGGAAGTGCCCAATAAGAATGTCAGGGACTATGAGAAGACTTACCTAGGCTGACTGGCCCCTAGGTCGTGGTCTGGACGAGCACGCTCTTGTCGATCTCTAAGTTCGCGGAAGCACGGGCTATCTGCTGGAAGGTCGAGGTCCATCCCCGCTCTGGAAAATGGGCCTGATGTGCCTGGATTCAGAGTTGCGAGGTTAGTTTTGAACCCGTTCTCATGGCCACTCTCTGTGCGAGTATTTCCTGCAGTCGCAAGGATTGCCCAGCACTCTGTGAGTCGATCAGCGACACCAGAGGGCTCAACGGAGGCGTATGCTTGGCCTAAGCAACAAGATCGGAGTCTGCGGGTGCGACATGATATGACCTGTCCAAGCGAGAGAGCCGGGCAAGCACGGTTCCATCGATCTGCCCCGCACCTGCCATCGGGCTGCGTGCTTCAATTCTGGCACGTTTCAGACGGCGAAGGCAGTTCGCCCGGGGATCAACCGGGCTGAGTAAGGCGGTACATGCGAGTGCCGGAATCTGGTTGAAGAACGCCTTCCTGCATCGACTGCGCAAGAAATCTCGCCACTTCCTGCTCGGTAAGCGACAAGGCCCGCGATGCGGGCCTTGTGCGTTATGGGTGGAAATCAACCATCTCCGTCCCCTTTGATTCGCATTCAAAACTGTCAACCACTTTCGCACCCGTGACGTTGATGGCGATGTTTCCAACATGGCCATCAACTGACTCCGTGTGATATGCGAGATCACAGACATCGCCGACCCCAGGCAAGCGTTTGCCCTCTTCAAAATACGGATAGAAAAAATCAAGCTCAGAACTATCTGCCTTAACCTTGAACCCCACATAGGTGCGCAGGTAGCCGCTAACGGGCGGGATAGCTGATCGCTCCACGATAGTGGCCTGAATGAGCTTTTGCGTTTGTTGCTTTGGTTTCGGTGAAGCGCACGCAGATCCGATACCAAGCAACAAGACCAATAAAAAAAATCTCGTGGCCATCAAGGAGTCCCGTTCTGATCCAGCAGGAAGTTGTAAGACTTAATGGTAGCTCCGCTGGCATCTTGGTACTGAACACCAAATTTGGAGCTGTCGGAACCAGCATCGCGGTGCGCGCAGTCAGCGACATTGGAGAGCGGTCGCGCGGCCAATCGGGGAGAACCGTGGTTGAGCCGGACAACCGACGATCAGCCTAGAGACCTTCCCCAGTCACGAGGTGAATCTTCTCGCCATCGGGAAGGTTGCTGATCTGTCTGGCAAGATTTCCACGCACCCTCATGGCCCGCTCCGAGTCCATGGGCGACAAATTGGAAACGGAGAACGGCCCGCCAAGCACGAACGGAACCTTGGGCACCAGACGCATCTTCGCAGGCAGAGGCCCGTGGAGCAGTTGCCATTCCCTTGCAACCGGATGGCCAGTCAGAAACGCGAAGTCACCAAGCACGGCAGCCGCCCATTCCTCAAGCGATTCGCCAAGCAAGGTCAACTCTCCGGTCTCAGGATCAAATTGCCAAACCTTGCCATCCTTTAAGCAGAATTGACCGCCAAAGACATCCTCTGCGAAGAACAGGCAACTGCTGGCGAGTTCGCCATACTCCACACGCCAGCCGGAATCACTATTCCAGGCATCAAGTCCCACGCTCGAAGCAGAGTCGTTGACTGGGAAGAAATGCAGTGCGGATTCGAACGCGTAAAAGCCGTTCTTCTCGCCCAGAATGTCCGCCAACTCCTTGGGTACGCCGCCAAGCCGCGCGCAGGCTTCCCGCATCATCTCCGTACCGCCAGGCGACAGGGCTGGCGAGCTGAGTTCCAGCAGCTTCGTCGTGGCTGGGCCACTACTCATTCATCATCCCCTCAACAACAATGGCGATTTCGAGCTGACGGAGGCTGCCGCGAGTCATGCCCCAGTCCAGCGGGCCAGCGGCCATTCCGCGATGCACCGCCCCGCGAGTTCCCTACAGTGCCGTGTGCTACACCACTGGCCTCCGAAGCGGTTCAAGATAGTCGAACAGGGATGCCTCGAACAACGTCTCCAACGCGTCCAGGCCATTCTCCTTCTTGAAATCAACCTCGGATCTGGTGACTGGAAGAAGCCAGTAGCAGCTGATTCTGGCCCCGTTGCCAAGATCAGCAATCTCAGTGGTGGGCCCGTCGATATAGGGAAGTGACACAAGGCCGTGATCACACGGCGATTCACCGATCCACGGCTTGCCAAAGTCGACCGTGTCGCCTAGTCGCATGCCTCCGATTTCCCGGTGATAGCTGGCAACTGCCGCCAACAACTCTGGGACTTCAGCACTGGCACTCAAACTCAACATATGAAGCTCGATTGGGTTACGCATCCCTTCGGACATGCCTACCGTTGCGTAGGTCCACATGTCACGACCGGAACCCGGCGGCAGGCTGAGGATTTCGAATAGCGGTGAAAGCCTGGAGTGTGGGCTGGTCGGGAACTCAGTGTCCCGCATCGTTCCCTTCCATGCTTCTGCGTAGTGGTGACGAAGCACTTCGACGTATCTGGATGCTGGCAACATCAAGACTCTCCCTCGGTGGCTGGAAGCGCCGTCAACCCGAGCATCGGAAGGGAGATCATCGAAGGCATCAAGATGGCATAGAGGCGGCTACGAGCCCTATAGGTCGCTGACAGATTGACACACATCGCGGTCGTTTGGCGTATCACGGGAGAATGATCAGAATGTGCCGTGTGTTCGGTGTTTCCACGCGTCGCCAAATCCCGGTACGCTACTTGAAAGCGCTTGTAGCACAGCGCTCCTGCTCAATCCTGCTTCGAACGCGAGTCCGACGAGGAACTCGCCCATGTAGGAGCTGAGGCCGTCTGGGGCCGTCAGCGCACTCCAGACAATGCGATCCACCGTGTCCAGCCGACCTTGGCTGTCCAGCTTGGAGGAGTAGGCTTTGAGCCAACTGTCACGGGCTTCGGAACGCTGAAACGTCCAGAACTCGCGAGCGGCTTTAACAGCCGACCTCTGATCGTGGTCAAGGCGGGGGCTGAGGAGGTCGCAGAAGGCAAGTGCGAGCATCGCTCTCTCACAAACATCGTTCTCGAGACAGGCGGCTTCGAGGACTTGGCCCAGCACCGCTTGCAGATCGGCTTGCGACTCCAGATCGTTCGTCATGGGCCGCCTCTAGAGAGTATGAGCTGAAAAGAACACGATTGTGTTGTGGTGGGTATCAAACAGAAGTCTGCGCCCGTCCTCCTGAAAGGCCATGTACTCGAAGTAGTGCAGGCTCTGGATGAGCTCAACAAGGATGAGCTTGTCGGCGAGCCGCAACACCGGCCATGGTCCTTGCTCATCATCCGTTATGGCAACGAACAATGAATTCCCGTCCATCTCCCCTATCTTCTGGGAGAGGATATTCTCCCATGCAGCTACGTCATCTCCATAGTGGATGGTCTCTGCGCTTCGAAGCGCCGTCCACCAATGAACTGACTCACTATTCTCTGTGTGAACCTTTCCTGCAGCCGCAAGGATTTCCTCGGCTGCCTGTGAGTCGATCAGCGACACCAGGGGGCTTAACGCAGCCATCTGTTTGGCGATACGCAACAAGTCGGAGTCTTCAGATGCACGCTTCGACGTCTGGTAGCTGGCAAGGAGGCCGTCTGCCAAGTCAACTATCATTCTGTCGTGTGTGGTGTCACTGGAAAAGTCGGCCAGTACTCTGAACTCTGAATCATTCTTGATTGATCCACGCCTCAATACTGCACAGACCTTCCTCATATTCCTGTCGACAAACAAGTTGAAATCGAAGCCATGCCGTTCGATCAGCACTTTACTGGCATCCACCCGCTCCTCGTCAGGGAGGTGGCTGAGTCCCTCTGCCAGGCTGTCGGCAATTGAGTACAGAGCGGGCGATCCAGCGAGCTTTACGACTGCGGTCCGTTGCATGCCAACAATCTTATCTGGCACACCGGTACTGGCCAGGATCGAAATGGCATCTTGGCACCACGACGCTAAGACTTTGTAGTCGATACTGGAACTCATCCCGCCATGATCCCGAGTTGATGCCCCTGCAAGGTGCAAGGGAGCCGAAGGCTGCGTTCGAGGCCTCATGATATACGGGCCCGGCGCATTGAATGCTGATGCGGGCGCGAAGGGGGGGGGCATAAGGAGGGGCGAGGCGTCACTGCTTTTGCACAAAGCCGCCTGTCATGCGCGGTGGCGAGGCACCGAGCTCAGCATCGAACTTGGCCCTGATGAGGCGAAGTGACTCCTCAGGATCCACGCCATATCCATCCTCCAGAGCGGCAGCAATGTGACGTGCAACGTCTGCCAAGATGGTGCCCCAGGCGTTTTCTTCCAATGATGTCTTCCCTTCCTTGTACATCCCAACTTTCAAGGAACAGTGAAGCCCTTTTGCGGCGATCCAGACTCTCAGCATCTCGACTGAATGCTCATCCGCCAGAGCGGCCTCCGGAATAGGGCGTTCGTTCATTTGTTTGGAGTCTCATTCTCTGGGGGGACGAGCGTTGCGATCTTGCGACGTGCGAAACCATCTAGTTGGGTCAAACGCCAATTTTCAAGTGCCGGGCGCCTAACTGCCCAACGGCTCCCACCACCGCTTCGATGCTGGGCTGCTGCTCGGGAGACATCGGCATGACGATCTCCTCTCGGCAGACCAGGTCATCTCCATCAAGCTGCGAATAGCTGATACGCAGGCTGTCCCAGGTCACGATGTCCGGCTTCACCGTCACCACCCCGCTGCGGCTGATCCAGTCCTTGGTCTTCGACAGGTGCAGCGCGCGTAGCGCGTCGGTGTAATCGGCGTACAGCAGGTTTACGGGAATGGCCGGGTGGCTGCCGCTGGCCATGTGTTCGAACAATGCTTTGTTATAGGCGCAGAACCAAGCAGGGCGTTGCCATGCATCAGGGTGGTTCATCTCCTGGCGTGCGCGGTCCCATGAAGCGGCTTGCGCGGCACCCGCCGGCTTCGTCTGCGTCCTGGGCGGCTTGCTTGTGCGGCCGCTGGTGGCCAGTGCTGCCACCTGCGCCTCCACCTCCGTACCTTTGAACCGGCGCACATCCGCTTTCAGAAGTTTGCCGTGTCCCGCAAGGGCTTCTGCCACCACCGCAGCCACGTCAACATTGCCGGCGTTCAACGCCAGCGTGAGCGGCGTGCGGCCGCGATCGTTGGCAGCGGCCGGATCCAGACCCCATTCGATCAACAGGCGGGCAACGGCCACCGGGTCGCCCATCCGGTGCCATGTGGTGGAGATGCCACCGCGGCTGGCTTTCAGTCCGTCCACATCGCCCGCCGCATACATCAGCGCGTTGGAACCGGCGGGATTGACCACGTGTACGTTGGCGCCGCGCTCGGCGAGGAACCGCAGCAGCGGCACACTGCCCAGGTACGCGCCGATCAACAGCGGTGTGTACATGTGCCGGTGGTCCATGGCTTCCATGCTGGCGCCGGCCTGCAGCAGCGCGTCGATGGCCTCGAAGATGTAGCCCATCTCCGCCGGGTCTGCATCCGCATCAAACGCCGAGTTCCACACTTCGCCGCGCATGTCGCGCAGGCCAAGCACGGTGCAGATCGGCGAATCTTTGGTCAGGCGCGGGTTCGCGCCGGCGGCGAGGAGAAGCCGCAGTTTCTCCACCGCCCACGCGGCCGGGCTGAAGATGAAGTCCCGGCAGGTGGTCGAGAGGGGTGTGGCGCCACGTCCGGCTGCCTTGTTGGGATCCGCACCCTTGGCCAGCAGCAGGGAGATCAGCGCCAGGTGCGCCTCGATGCGCCCGACAATCGTGGCCTCGTCCGGACCGTCATGGTGAAGCAGGCTGCTGTTGCACACCCAATACAGGGCGCGCTCGTTATTGCCCAACCGGATGCGGTCGGGATGCACGCCGGCGCGAACGTGTCGTTCGATCTCCGCGAACGCGTCCTCGCAGGTAAGGGGGGTGTCCAATACAACAGGGGAAGACGAGGTGGCCACAGGCAGTTCACGATCCTTGATCTACTGCATTCAATGCTAACAACCGCAACGCGCGATGCACTGGACAAGTTGTCAACTTGCCTGGACGGCTATGCCAGTGTGGCGCGATAGATTCCGAACACGGTCAGCGCAATCAGAGCCCAGGTGATCAGGCCGGCAGCAGCACAGGCATTCTCCGAACGCGCCTTATTCGGCGCCAGCACGCTCAGGACCATATAGCCGGTGCCCAATATGACGGTATGGAACAGCAGGTCAACGAACATCCAGGCAATGAACCTGCCAATGCCGCCGAGCAGGCTTCCTGCAATTTCTTCAACAGGCATCGTGATTTTCCCTTGTCACGCTTCAGAGCTGACCTGCCGGAGTAATTCCCCGTCCGCCGGTAGGTCGCAAGCGCAGGATGTTCGCATACCGCAAGGGCAGGCCGCCCCACGAGAGGCACCCGCCAAGCCTTCATGACCAAAAACCCACTCCTTATGCCCCTGGGGCATCAGCCCCGCACAGCCCATCGGGTAAGCTAATCGCCTCGGTTCGACAGGAAATTCGCAGGTGGCTGACTCCCCCCAGGCTTCCCCGGCGCAGGCGCGCCCGCTGGCAGGCCAGAAGCTGTTGTTGTGCGTGGGTGGCGGCATCGCGGCCTACAAGTCGTTGGAACTGGTGCGCCGCCTGCGCGACGCCGGGGCCCAGGTGCAGGTCGCCATGACCGCCGGGGCCCAGCAGTTCGTTACCCCGCTGAGCTTCCAGGCCCTGTCCGGCCAGCCCACCCGCACCACCCTGTGGGACAGCGCGGCCGAACAGGCCATGGGCCACATCGAGCTGGCCCGCTGGGCCGACCGCGTCATCGTCGCACCGGCCACGGCCGATCTGCTGGCTCGGCTGGCCAACGGACATGCCGATGACCTGGTCACCACCCTGTGCCTGGCCACCACCGCGCCGCTCACCGTGTGCCCGGCGATGAACCACCGCATGTGGCTGCACCCGGCCACCCAGGCCAACATCAGCCTGCTGCGCGAACGCGGCGCGCAGGTGGTCGGCCCGGAAGACGGCCCGCTGGCCGAAGGTGAATCCGGTCCCGGCCGGCTGACCGAACCGCACGCCATCGTGGCCGCGCTGGCCGCCCTGCAGGGCCCGGCCGATGCGCCCGAATCCCCCCAGGAACTGAAAGGCCTGCGCGTGGTGATCAGCGCCGGCCCCACCTATGAAGACCTGGACCCGGTGCGCTACGTGGGCAACCGCAGCAGCGGCAAGATGGGCTACGCGCTGGCCGCCGCCGCCGTGCGCCAGGGCGCGCAGGTGGTGCTGGTCAGCGGCCCGGTGCACCTGGCCACCCCGGCCGGGGTGCAGCGGGTGGACGTGCGCTCGGCGGCGCAGATGCGCAGCGCCGTGCTGGATGCGCTGCCGGCCGACATCTATATAGGCGCCGCCGCCGTCTCCGATTACACCCCCCGCCAGGTGGCCCCGCAGAAGCTGAAGAAGACCGCCGGCACCCAGACCCTCACGCTGGAGCTGGTGCGCACCCAGGACATCCTGGCCGAGGTGGCCCAGCAGACCAACGCGCTCAAGCTGGTGGTCGGCTTTGCCGCCGAAACCCACGATGTGGAGAAGTACGCGCGCGGCAAGCTGGTCGACAAGCGGCTGGACCTGGTGATCGCCAATCAGGTGGGCATCACAAACGGCGGCTTCGAAAGCGATGAGAATGCAGCCACCGCCTATTGGCAGGGCGGGGAGCAGGTGTTCCCCGGTACGACCAAGGCGCTGCTGGCCGAACAACTGTTGTCCCTGATTGCCCAGAGGTTGCACGCATGACCCAAGCCCCGTCCCTGCACGCGTTGCAGGTGAAGCTGCTCGATCCCCGCTTCGGTGATACCTGGCCGCTGCCGGCCTACGCCACCGAAGCCAGCGCCGGCATGGACCTGCGCGCCGCGCTGGAAACCGAGCTCACCCTGCAGCCGGGGGATACGGCGCTGATTCCCAGCGGTATCGCCATCCACATCGAAGATCCGAACCTGTGCGCGGTAGTGCTGCCGCGCTCCGGGCTGGGCCACCGCCACGGCATCGTGCTGGGCAACGGCACCGGCCTGATCGACGCCGATTACCAGGGCCCGCTGCTGATCAGCGCCTGGAACCGCGGCCGCGAGGCCTTCACGCTGCAACCCGGTGACCGTATTGCACAGTTGGTTGTGCTGCCGATTGCACGCGTCGGCCTGCAGGTAGTGGATACTTTCACCGACAGCGCCAGGGGAACGGGTGGATTCGGCCATACCGGGGTGCGCTGACAGGGGGAACATCAATGAGCAAGGCAACGGCGGAAGGACAGCCGCGATTGACAAGCAAGCGTAACGGGCTGTTGCTGGTGGGGTTGCTGACCCTGCTGGCGCTGTGGTTTGCCTGGAGCGGAGTGCGGCAATGGCGGCAGGCCTCGGTAGGGCAGGCGCTGGAACAGTCCCGCGACCAGATCGTGCAGGGCGTGGACGCTGCACTCAAAGGGCAGAGCAGCCAGCTGGGCACCCTGGTGAAAAGCGAACGGGTCAGTACCGCGCTGGCCGCCGGCGATGCCGATGCCACCGCACTGGCCGTGCGTGAAGGCTGGCCGGGCACCGAAGACGTGCAGGTGCTCACCGCCGACCTGGACCAGGCCTATGCCGATCCCAAGGCCTTCGGGTACGCCCGCCTGGGCCTGCTGGAGTCCGCCATCGCCGGCGATACCGTGGTGGCGCGCGTGGTGCGCGACGCCGGTGGCCAGCGCCTGGGCCTTGCCGTGCCGGTGCAGCTGGGCACCACGGGCCCGGCCGTGATCTATGTACGCCAGCCGTTGCTGCGCCTGACCGGCACCTTCGACCAGGTGCGCGTGCCATCCGCTGGCTACCTGGCGCTGCGCCAGGGCACCCACAACATCATTGAGCAGGGCGACAGCAGCCTGTCCCAGGCGGCGGAAGGCCTGGCCCGTCCGATCGGCAAGACCGGCCTGCGCCTGGCGGCCGCCGTGCCTGACATCGAACCGGGTCCGCTGGGCCTGGGCGCGATTCCGTCCATCATCGTCGCGCTGCTGCTGCTGGCCATCGCCGGCATGCTGCAGTTCGGCAAGGGCCGCGTGCCCCTGCCGCGCCGCCGTGCCGCCGCCAGCGAGGCCGACCACGGCCCGACCCTGCGCGAAAGCCTGGTACAGGAGCCGCTGCTGGAGCCGGCCCCGGCCGCCGGTTCGGGCGTGGCACCGCCGCCGCTGCCCACCGGCCCGGGCCATGAGGTGCCGGAAGGCATCTTCCGCGCCTATGACATCCGCGGCGTGATCGGTCGCGAGCTCACCCCGCAGGTGGCGGTGCTGATCGGCCAGGCCATCGGCTCGGTGCTGCAGGTGCAGGGGCTGCGCGACATCGTGGTGGGCCGTGATGGCCGCCTGTCCGGCCCGGAACTGAGCGCCAGCCTGATCGAAGGCCTGCGCCGCGCCGGCTGCGATGTCACCGACATCGGCCTGGCGCCCACCCCGGTGGTGTACTTCGCCAGCTACCACCTGCGCGCCGGCAGCTGCGTTGCCGTCACCGGCAGCCACAACCCGCCTGACTACAACGGCTTCAAGATCGTGGTCGGCGGCGAGACCCTCTCCGGCGATGCCATCACCGAGCTGTACCAGCGCATCCGCGATGGCCAGCTGCACGTGGCCGCCGAACCGGGCAGCCTGCAGCAGCGCGACGTCAACGCCGATTACATCCAGCGCATTGCCGATGACGTGCAGCTGGACCGCCCGATCAAGGTGGTGGCCGATGCCGGCAACGGCGTGGCCGGCGAACTGGCCCAGCCGCTGCTGGAAGCCATTGGTGCCGAAGTCATTCCGCTGTACTGCGATGTGGATGGCACCTTCCCCAACCACCACCCCGACCCGAGCGACCCGGACAACCTGGAAGACCTCATCCAGACCGTGAAGCGCTTCGATGCGGATATCGGCCTGGCCTTCGATGGCGACGGCGACCGTTTGGGCGTGGTTACCCGCGAAGGCAGGATCATCTACGCCGACCGCCTGCTGATGCTGTTCGCGGCCGATGTGCTGCAGCGCAATCCCGGCGCGCTGGTGATCTACGACGTGAAGTGCAGCGGCAAGCTGTCCGATTACGTGCTTCGCAACGGTGGCAGCCCGATGATGTGGAAGACCGGGCATTCGCTGATCAAGGCCAAGATGCGCGAAACCGATGCCGAGCTGGCCGGTGAGATGAGCGGTCACTTCTTCTTCAAGGAGCGCTGGTTCGGCTTCGATGATGGGTTATATGCCGCCTCGCGCCTGCTGGAAATCCTGGCCCAGCGCGAAGAAACCCCGTCGGAAGTGCTTGAGGAGCTGCCCGACAGCGTATCCACGCCGGAGCTGAAGGTGCCGGTGGAGTCGGGTACCCCGCACGCGCTGGTGTCGATGTTCGTGTCGGCCGCGCAGGTGGAGGATTCGCCGTTCGCCGGCGCGCGCCTGTCCACCATCGATGGCCTGCGGGCGGACTTCCCGGATGGCTGGGGCCTTCTGCGCGCCTCCAACACCACCCCGGTACTGGTGCTGCGTTTCGAAGGGAACGACGAGGCCGCGCTGGAGCGCATCAAGACCCTGTTCCGCGAACAGCTGCAGCCGCTGCTGCCGGGCGTGGAACTGGGCTTCTAGAAAAGCGTACCGACCAACGGTCGGTACCTACCCTGCAGGTCGGCAGCCAACGCCGATATCCCCTGCAGGTCGGCAGCCAACGCCGACATCGCCGGTAGGTATCGACCGTTGGTCGATACAACGCGCACCCCGGCTACCCTTTGAACCGCAAACCCACGCCCGGCTCGGTGAACAGGTAGCGCGAGTCCAGCGCCGAATCACCCAGCTTGTGCCGCAGCTTGCCCACCAGGATGCGCAGGTAGTGCGTGTCGTGCTGGTGGGTCGGTCCCCAGATCTCCGCCAGGATCTGCGGCTGGGTCACCACCCGGCCGGCGTTGCGCAGCAGCAGCGACAGCAACGCGTATTCCTTGCGGGTCAGCGCCACGGGCGCGCCGTCCAGGTGCACTTCGCGGCGCACCAGGTCGATATGCAGGTGGCCATCATCGAAATGCGGCAACACCCCATCGGCCGATACCGTGCGCGTGCGCAGCAGCGCACGCACCCGCGCCATCAACTCCTGGGTGCCGAACGGCTTGGTCACGTAGTCGTTGGCGCCGTTGTCCAGCGCCAGCACCTTCTCGGTTTCGCTGGCGCGCACGGTGAGCATGATCACCGGCACCTGGCTCCACTGGCGCAGCTCGGCCAGCACCTGGTGGCCTTCCATGTCCGGCAGGCCGATGTCCAGGATGACCAGGTCGGCGCCTTCGCCCACCAGCTGCTCCAGCCCCGCCTGCCCGGTCGCGGCCTGCAGCACCCGGTAACCCTGCGCGCGCAGGCTGATGTCGAGGAAGCGGCGGATCTGCGCTTCATCGTCAATCACCAGCACGCGCGCCGGTGGCACGCCATGGGAAGGGTCAGGAATCGTCGGGGTCATCGGCAGGGTGGGGTTGCAGCAGGGGGAGCGTGATGCGGATCAGGGTACCGCGTCCGTCGCGGCCCGGCAGCGCCTGCACGCTGCCGCCGTGCGCACCGACCATGCCCTGGGTGATGGTCAGGCCCAGCCCGGTGCCATGCCGGCCGCGGTCGCCGCGCTCCACGCTGTAGAACATGTCGAAGATGCGCGCGCGTTCGTCATCGGGAATGCCGGGGCCGGCGTCGAGCACATCGATGCGCAGCTCACCGTCCACCAGCCGCGCCTGTACCTCCACCGCCGCGCCGGGCGGGGAGAATTTCGCTGCATTCTCCATCACGTTGAACACCGCCTGTTCCACCAGCGCCGGGTGCACCCAGATCGGCCCCAGCGTGCTGGGAATGTCCAGCTGCAGGCGTACGTCGGGCTGGTAGCGCTGCAGGCGGCGCGCGGCCGAGCCCACCAGCTCGTCCACGCCGATCCAGTCGCGGTTGATCTTCAGCCCTTCGTGGCCCAGCCGGGTCATGTCCAGCAGGTTCTGGATGTAGCGGTCCAGCCGCTCACCTTCCACCAGGATGGTATCCAGCAGTGCGCGGCGGTCGCTGGCATCCATCGCCTCGGCATAATTGGACAGGCTGTCGGCCGAGCCGATCATCGCCGCCAGCGGCGAACGCAGGTCGTGCGAGACCGACGACAGCAGTGCCGACCGCAGCCGCTCGGTTTCGTTGCTCACGTGCGCCTTTTCCAGATCGGCCACCAGCCGCGTGCGCAGCGCGGCCTGCGCGATGTCATCCACCATCGCTTCGGCCAGCTGGCGCTGTTCCGGGGTCAAGCGCGGCGCAGTGCGCGGGAAGCGCATGCCGGCCACGCCGATGGCGCGCTCGTCGCCATCCAGCAGGGGCAGGAACCACCACTCCGCGCCGGCCAGCGTGTCGGTGAAGCGGCCGCTGGGCTGGCCGTGGCGGTGCGCCCAGTCGGCCGCGGCCAGATCGGTGTCGCCCGGCGCAGCACTGCCGCTGGTGCTGGTGTCGGCACCGATGCGCAACCAGGCGGGCGCATCCAGTGCCTGTTCCAGCGCCTCGCGTCCAGCCTGCGCCACCGCTTCGTTGTTGGGGGCACGGGTCAGCTGGCCCCCCAGTACCTGGCGCGCGTTCGCATGCCGGTTGGCCGCGCGCAGCGCCACCACCTGCATGCGCAGGCGCGAGGCCAACCGCCCGGCCACCAGCGCCGCCACCAGGAACAGGAACACCGTGATCACGCCCTGGCGCGCGCTGATCGCGAAGGTGAAGCGCGGGGCGATGAAGAAGAAGTTGTAGGCCAGGAAACACAGTGCCGCGGCCATCACCGCCGCACTGGTACGGCTGCGCGCGGCCACCACCACCACCGCCACGATGAACACCATCGACAGGTCGTACAGCCCCACCCATCGTTCGGCCACCAGCGCCACCAGGCAGGCCAGCGCAGTGGCCACCAGCGCCAGCACGGTGTCGCGGCCGGTGCTCAGCGTGGGCATCGACAACCCATGGCGGCGCGCACGCGCGCGCGCCTGCGGGGTGCCGATGATGGTGATTTCAAAGTGCGCGCCGCGCTGGATCAACTGCTGGGTCAGCGTGCGGTTGAGCATGCGTGCGAACGGCCGTTCGCGGGTGCGGCCCAGCACCAGGGTGGACACGCTGTTGTGCGCGGCGTGGTCGAGCAGCGCATCGGCAATGCTGGGCCCATGCAGCAGCTCGGCCTCGCCGCCCAGCCGCCGCGCCAGTGCGAAGGCCGCGTCGATCTCGCGGCGGGTGCTGTCGTCTTCGCGGCGGCGCTGCACGGTCACTACGGTCCAGGGCGCATCGCGGCGCTCGGCAATGCGCCGGCCCACGCGCACCAGGTACTCGCTCTGGCCGCCGCCATCGATCGCCACCAGCACCCGCCGGCGCAGCGGCAGGTTGCCTTCCCCGCGCGCGGCGCGGGTTTCACGCAGGCTGTTGTCGACCCGGTCGGCCGCCTCCTGCATCGCCAGCTCGCGCAGCGCGGTCAGGTTGGCGGGCGAGAAGAACGCCTGCAGCGCCTGCGCGGCTTGTTCGGGCACGTACACCTTGCCCTGCTGCAGGCGCTCGATCAGTTCGCGCGGCGGCAGGTCCACCAGCACGATATCGTGCAGGCGGTCCAGCACCGCATCGGGCACGGTCTCGCTGACCCGCACCCCGGTGATACGCATCACCACATCGTTGAGGCTTTCCAGGTGCTGGATGTTGAGCGTGGTCCAGACGTCGATGCCGGCGTCCAGCAGCTCCATCACATCCTGCCAGCGCCGCTCGTGGCGGCTGCCCGGCACGTTGCGGTGGGCGAGCTCATCCACCAGCACCAGCGCCGGGCGCCGCGCCAGCACTGCATCCAGGTCCATTTCCTGCAGCGCATGCTGCTGGTACTCGCGCTGCAGCAGCGGCACCTGCGGCAGGCCCTCCAGCAGCGCCGAGGTCTCGGCGCGGCCGTGGGTTTCCACCAGCCCCACCACCACGTCCACGCCTCGGCGCAGCTGCTCGTGCGCACGGCCGAGCATGCTGTAGGTCTTGCCCACGCCGGGGGCGGCGCCCAGGAACACGGTGAGCTTGCCGCCGGCCTCGCGCTGCAGGCTCTCCACCAGTGCGTCGGCCTGTCGGGTGCGGGAGTCGGTCATGGGTAGGGATTGTGCACCGGTCGGCCTTCATCCAGCGCCATGTTCAAGGTCATCACGTTCACCCGGGGCTGCCCGAACACGCCCCATTGCGGGCCCTGCGTATGCGCCTTCACCAGCGCCTGCACCTGTTCCACGCTGAGGCCGCGGTTGCCCGCCACGCGCTTGACCTGCACCGCAGCCGCAGCCGGCGACAGCTCGGGGTCCATGCCCGCGCCGGACTGGGTCACAAGATCACCGGGCACGTCGTCCACGGCAATGCCTTCGCGCGCTGCCACGGCCCGGGTCGCCTCGGCGACGCGTTCCTGCAGGGCAGGGTTGCTGCGCGCCAGGTTGCTGCCGGCGGCGGCCATCGGGTCGTAGTTGGCCGCCGACGGGCGCGTCTGGAAGTAGCCGTCGCCCACGAACGGCTGGGCCACCAGGCGCGAGCCGCGCACCTGGTGGTTGTCCAGCAGCAGGCTGCCTTCGGCCTGCACGGGGAACAACGCGGCACTGATGCCGGTGGTGGCCACGGCATACGCCAGGCCGAGCAGCAGCAGGCTGGCCACGCCCAGGCCGATGGCCGGACGCAGCGCACCGGTGTGCTGCAATGACACCGGAGTGGCGGCGCGCGCACGCGCCGGGCGGGAAAGCGAAGCAGCAGCGGAGCGGTTCATGCGCCAAATACCGAGAAGAGGAGGAGGTCGATCAGCTTGATGGCCGCGAACGGCAGCAGCACGCCGCCCAGCCCGTACACCAGCATGTTCCGGCGCAGCAGCGCGGTGGCCGTGGCCGGGCGGAAGCGCACGCCACGCAGGGCGAGCGGAATCAGGGCCGGAATCACCAGGGCGTTGAAGATCAGCGCCGCCAGCACCGCGTTGCGCGGGCTGGAGAGGTGCATCACGTTCAACGTGGCCATGGCCGGCAGGGTGGCGGCGAACAGCGCCGGCAGGATCGCGAAGTACTTGGAGACGTCGTTGGCCAGCGAGAACGTGGTCAGCGCACCGCGCGTGATCAACTGCTGCTTGCCCACTTCCACCACCGCCAGCAGCTTGGTCGGGTCCGAATCCAGGTCCACCATGTTGCCGGCTTCCTTGGCCGCCTGCGTGCCCGAGTTCATCGCCAGGCCGATGTCGGCCTGGGCCAGTGCGGGTGCGTCGTTGGTGCCGTCGCCCACCATCGCCACCAGCCGGCCACCGGCCTGTTCGGCGCGGATGCGGGCCAGCTTGTCTTCCGGGCGCGCTTCGGCGATGTAATCGTCCACGCCGGCTTCGGCCGCAATCGCCGCGGCGGTAAGCGGGTTGTCGCCGGTGATCATCACCGTGCGGATGCCCATCGCGCGCAGCTGCGCGAACTTCTCGCGCATGCCGTGCTTGACCACGTCACTCAGCTCGATAACGCCCAGCACGTGGCGGCCTTCGCACACCACCAGCGGGGTGGCGCCGTTGCGTGCCACCTGTTCCACACGCCCGGCCAGCTCGGCCGGCACGGTGCCGCCCAGCTCGCGGACATATGCAGTGATCGCATCGGCCGCGCCCTTGCGGATGCGCCGGCCACCGTCCAGGTCCACGCCGGACATGCGGGTCTGTGCGCTGAAAGCGAGGTAGTCCGCGCGGTCGGGCTCAGCGGTGGTGCAGCCCTGCTCGCGTGCCAGCCGCACCACCGACTTGCCTTCCGGGGTCGGGTCGGCCAGCGACGACAGCAGCGCCGCTTCTCGAAGCTGCGTCGCTTCAATGCCGGCCAGCGCATGGAAGTGGGTCGCCTGGCGGTCGCCGTGGGTGATGGTGCCGGTCTTGTCCAGCAGCAGCACGTCCACGTCGCCGGCTACTTCCACCGCCTTGCCCGATTTGGCCAGGATGTTGGCCGCCAGCGCACGGTTCATGCCGGCGATGCCGATGGCCGGCAGCAGCCCGCCGATGGTGGTCGGAATCAGGCACACCAGCAGCGCGATCAGCAGCAGCGGGTCGACCTTGACCCCGACGAAGGCGCCGATGGCGGGCAGTGTTGCCACCACCACCAGGAAGGTCAGCGTCATCGCGGCCAGCAGCAGGGTCAGCGCCACTTCGTTCGGCGTCTTCTGCCGGTTGGCGCCTTCCACCAGCGCGATCATCCGGTCCAGGAAGCTGTGGCCCGGCTCGGCGGTGATCTTAACGATGATCTGGTCCGACAGCACCTTGGTGCCACCGATCACGCCGCTGCGGTCGGTACCCGCCTCGCGCAGCACCGGTGCCGATTCACCGGTCACCGCCGCTTCGTTGATGGTCGCAAGGCCCTGCACGATCTCGCCATCGGCCGGCACCAGCTCGCCGGCACTGACGATCACGTGGTCGCCCGGGCGCAGCTCGGCGGCCGGCACCTGGGTTTCGCTGGCCCCGGCATGGGCGGCGGCCAGCCGGCGCGCGCTCAGGTCCTGGCGGGCACGCCGCAGCGAGGCGGCCTGGCCGCGGCCGCGCGCCTCGGCCACCGCTTCGGCGAAGTTGCCGAACAGCACGGTCAACAGCAGGATCGCGGTCACCACCAGGCCGAAGCCCAGCGGCGCGTTGCCGGTGAGCGTGACCAGCAGGCTCACCAGCGTGCCCACCATCACCACCGCCATCACCGGGCTGTGCATCAGGTGGCGCGGCGACAGTTTGATCACCGCATCGCGCAAAGCCCGGCGCAGGCCGGCTGCATCGAGCAGGCGCGGGCGGCGGGAAGGAGCTGCATTCAAGGGATAGGTACTCATGGTTTCACGTCTCAGCGCAGCGTCAGCGACAGGTGGTCGGCAACCGGGCCCAGCACCAGCGCCGGCATGAACTGCAATACGGTCAGGATGACGATCAGCGCGATCAGGGTCAGCGCGAAGGTCGGGGTTTCAATCTGCAGCGTGCCGGCCGATTCCGGCGCACGCCGCTTGGCGGCCAGCTGGGCGCAGACGATCAACGGAATCACCAGCACCGGGTAGCGGCCCAGCAGCAGCACCAGGGTGCAGCTCAGGTTCCACCACGGGGTGGCATCGCCCAGCCCTTCGAAACCCGAGCCGTTGTTGGCGAACGCCGATACGTACTCGTAGAACACCTGGCTCACCCCATGGAACGCGGGGTTGGAGGTGCCGGTGATCGACGGAATGGCCAAGGTGATCGCGGTGAACGCCAGGATGGTGATCGGCTGCAGCAGCACCAGCAGCGCCAGCAGCTTCACCTGCGGGGTTTCCAGCTTGCGGCCCAGCAGCTCGGGCGTGCGCCCGGTCATCAGCCCGGCCAGGAACACGCCCAGCAGCAGGTACACGATGAACTGCTGCAGGCCGCAGCCGATGCCGCCCCAGATCGCGTTGATCAACATGTTGACCATCGGCACGGCGCCGGCCAGCGGGCTCAGCGAGTCATGCATGCCGTTGACCGAGCCGTTGGAAACCTGGGTGGTGATGGCCGCCCACAGGGCGGTGCCGTCGGCACCGAAGCGCACTTCCTTGCCTTCCATCAGCAGCGGGCTGGCAGCGGTGGCCGAATGGCCTTCCAGCCACACCGTGGCGGCGATCGACACGCTCGACATCGCCAGCATGCAGCCGAACACCAGCGCGGCCAGCCGCTTGCGACCGGTGAACGCACCCAGCATGAACACCACCGCGATCGGGATCAGCAGGATGCCGATCAGCTCCAGCGCGTTCGACAGCGGGGTCGGGTTCTCCAGCGGCATGCTGCTGTTGGGGCCGTACCAGCCACCGCCATTGGCGCCCAGCTGCTTGGCCGCCACCATCGCCGCGACCGGGCCCAGCGGCAGTTTCTGGGTTTCCATGCCCGCGGCCGCATCGATCGGCGTGGCGGTCGGGCCACCGGCCAACGTCGAGGGCACGCCCTGGCTGGTCAGCAGCACCGCCCACAGCAGGCACAGCGGCAGCATGAAGCGCACGCACGAACGCACCACGTCGGCGTAGTAGTTGCCCACGTCGATCCGGCGGTCGGCCGGCAGCGCGGGTTCGGCGGCATCGCCTTCCGGCGCCGTGCCGAACAACGCACGCAGCGTGGCCACCACCAGCGCCAACCCCATCATCGGGGTGACCACCTGCAGGCCGGTGATCGCGGTCATCTGCGAGAAGTACGACAGTTGCGCCTGGCCGGAGTAATGCTGCTGGTTGGTGTTGGTCAGGAACGACACCATCGTGTGCAGCGCCGTATCCCAGCGCATGTTGGGAATCTGGTCGGGGTTGAACGGCAGCCAGGCCTGGGTCATGAAGACCGCCTGCACCAGTACGGCAATGACCAGGTTGCTGAGCAGGAACGCGCCCACATAGCCACGCCAGCTCATGCCGCGCGCCGGGTTCACCCCCAGCACGCGGTACAGCGGCTTTTCAATCCAGCCGAACAGCGCGTCGCCGCGCATCGGCCCACCGCGCATCACCCGGGCCAGGTACAGCCCAAGCGGAAAGGCCAGCACGATGCTGGCCAGCACAATCAACAGAATCTCGGTCATGGTCGGCTCCGGTCAGAACTTTTCGGGCGCAAGCACGACGTACAGCAGGTAGGCGGCGGCAACGAGCACCAGCACGCCGCTCACGAAGGAAAGCCAGGCAGGCACGGGGCGTTCTCAGTAGTAGGGAAGGGAGGCCGCCATCGTGTTCCCCAACGGCGTAAACGCTCCACGCCCGCCCCGTGCCCAACCCGTAAAAAGTGCATAAAAAAAAGGCGGATGCCCGCGCATCCGCCCTTTCGCTGCTTTCACCTCACCCGCGCGGGTCGGTAGAAACACCCTTCAACAACCGGTACCGCTGCAGGGTTTCCTCGATCTCCACATCCAGCGCCTTGCGCTGCTCCACGTAGGAGTCCTGCATGTGCTTCTGCGCCACCAGTTCGGCGTGGCGCAGGCGGATGTCCTCGGCCTGCTTGGGCGCCACCGGCTGGCCGGCCAGTTCGCGGTCGCCCGCGCTGCCGAGCAGGGTCACCAGCGCGCTGCGCAGGCTGGCCACGTTGTAGTTGGCCGTCTGCACGTTGTTGTCCAGGATCCCAGTGCGCTCCACGAACACCCGGCGCAGGTCGGCCTCGTCCTGGTAGGTGGACAGCATGGCCTGCTCGGTGCGCTGGCGGGTATCTTCAGCGGCCTGGTCGAGCTGGCGCTGCGCGGCGGCCACGGCGGCATCGGCGCGCTCCTGCTCGGTCAGGGTGCGGTCCACCCCGCCCTTGCGCAGGCCGCTGTTGACGCTGAACTCCTCACGGGCGCTGTTCACCGCGTCCTGGGGCAGGGCATCGCTGCAGATCCGCTCCTTGCCCTCGTTCCAGCAGAACAGCTTCTTCGGTTTGGCCGGCGTGTTGCTGTGCTTGCTCTGGGCCTGGGCCGTGAGCACAGGCGCGGCCAGCAACAGGCCAATGATGGTGAACGTGGCAATCCTGGACATGGGAGCCCCCTGCTCTCAACGCGTAGGACGGCTGCCGTAACGGGACCGATAGTCCTCCAGCGGCTGCCGGTACCCCACAAGTTCCGGATTTCCGGAGGCAAAATCAAGCAGGTCGGCCAGCGTGGCCACGGCCACCACCGGAATGCCGGCCTCTTCGGCCACGGCCTGGGCGGCCGAACGGCGGTCGTCTTCCGAGGCGATTTCCTGGCGGTCCAGCGCCACCACGATGCCGGCCGGGGTACCGCCAGCCTGCTTGATGATGCCCAGCGCCTCGCGGATGGCGGTACCGGCGGTGATCACATCGTCCACGATCAGCACGCGCTTGCCGTTCATGTCCGCGCCGATCAGGTTGCCGCCTTCACCGTGGGTCTTGGCTTCCTTGCGGTTGAAGCTCAGGGGCAGGTCGCGGCCGCGCTGGGCGAATTCACAGGCCGTGGCGGTGGCCAGCGGAATGCCTTTGTAGGCCGGGCCGAACACCACGTCGAACTTCAGCCCGGTGGCTTCCACCGCATCGGCGTAGCAGGCGGCCAGCTGGACCATGCTGGCGCCCGAATCGAAGCGGCCGGCATTGAAGAAATAGGGGCTCAGGCGGCCCGACTTGAGGGTGAACTGGCCAAAACGCAGCGCATCGGCGGTCAGGGCAAGCTGCAGGAAACGGTGACGGTGGTCGCTCATCTAACGCTCTATTCAATTCTCTTGGAGCGCAGATCGTAAAGCATGACCGGCAATTCAGGCTCGCGACCGGCCGCCGCAGGCCCCTGCAATGGCCGGATCCGGCCAGCCGATGGGCCGGGCAACCCGGTATGCTTTGCCCGTTACGTACCAGACCCGGGTCAGCATGCGCATCATCAGTTTCAACGCCAATGGCATCCGTTCCGCCGCCACCAAGGGTTTCCTCGAGTGGTTCCGTGCCCAGGATGCCGACGTGCTCTGCATCCAGGAGACCAAGGCCCAGGAAGACCAGCTGACCGATCCCATGTTCCGCCCGGACGGCCACCACTGCTTCTACCGTGACGCGATCACCAAGAAGGGCTACAGCGGCGTGGCCATCTACAGCAAGCGTGAGCCCGACCAGGTCATCACCTCGCTGGGCTGGGCCCCGTTCGACGACGAAGGCCGCTACATCGAGGCCCGCTACGGCAACCTCAGCGTGGTGTCCTTCTATATCCCCTCCGGCAGCTCGGGCGACCTGCGCCAGGGCTTCAAGTACGAAGTGATGGAGTGGCTGCGCCCGATCCTGGCCCAGTGGCTGGCCAGCGGCCGCGACTACGTGCTGTGCGGGGACTGGAACATCGTCCGCTCCGCACTGGACATCAAGAACTGGAAATCCAACCAGAAGAACTCCGGCTGCCTGCCGCCCGAGCGCGACTGGCTCAACGGCCAGTGCGTGGATGCCGGCCAGGCGCTGGACGTGGCCGGCGGCCAGGGCTGGACCGACGCCTACCGCCTGCTGCATCCCACCGGCGAGGATTACACCTGGTGGAGCAATCGCGGCGCGGCCCGCGCCAACAACGTCGGCTGGCGCATCGATTACCAGTTCGTCAGCCCCGGCCTGCGTGATCGCCTGCGTGGCTGCGCGATCTACCGCGATGAACGCTTCTCCGACCATGCCCCGTTCACGGTGGACTACGCCCCATGAGTGAAGCGGCAGTGCCGGTGAGCTACAAGGGCTGGGCCGGGATCAAGCGTGCCTTCGGCACGCCGTCGGCGTTGACCATGGCCTTCCTGGGTTTTGGCAGCGGCCTGCCGTTCCTGCTCATCGCCTCGCAGACCCTGTCCACGCGCCTGCGCGATGTCGGGCTGGACCTGCACAGCATCGGCCTGATCAGCCTGGCCAGCTTCTTCTACCTGCTCAAGTTCCTCTGGGCGCCGCTGATCGATCGCTATGCCTTCCCGCTGATCGGCGTCCTCGGCCGCCGTCGTTCATGGCTGCTGGTCTCCCAGTTGGGCGTTACCGGCGGCCTGTTCGCGCTGGCCTTCGTGCGTCCCGAGCTTGGCGTAACCCCGCTGGTGCTGTGGGTGCTGGTGGCGTCCTTCGCCGGTGCCACCCAGGATTCGGTGGTGGATGCCTATCGGATCGAGATCGCGCCGGAAAGCGCGCAGGCCGCGCTGGCCGCCACCTACACGCTCGGTTACCGCATCGGCCTGATCCTGGCCGGCGCCGGTGCGCTGTACCTTGCCCAGTTCGAAGGGTGGATCGTGGCCTACCTGGCCATGGCATCGCTGATGCTGCTACCGATCATCACCACCCTGGTGTGTCGCGAACCGGCCCAGCCGGAAGTGCGGATCCAGCGCCGGATCGATTTCTTCGGCGCGTTCTGGCAGCCGATTGCCAGCTTCTTCAGCACCAATGGCGTGGTCCTGGCGGTGGTACTGCTGGCATTCGTGGGGCTGTTCAAGTTCCCCGACCAGGTGATCGGCGTGATGGCCGGTCCGTTCTACCTGGATTCGGGGTTCACCAAGGCCGACATCGCCACCGTGTCCAAGCTGTTCGGGGTGTGGATGGGCATCGGTGGCGCCTTCCTCGGCGGTATCGCCGTGGCGGCGTTGGGCTTCCGCCGCATGCTGCTGGTGGCCGCGCTCGGCGTGGCACTGTCCAACCTGGCGTTCCTGCTGATGGCGCAGAACCCCGGCCAGCTCTGGGCTTTCTATGCAGCGCTCTGTGCCGACAACCTGTTCCAAGGCTTCGCCGGCACCGTGCTGGTAGCGTTCATGTCTTCGCTGACCGACCGGAACTTCACCGCAACCCAGTACGCCCTGCTGGTGTCGCTGGCCAACCTGCCCGGCAAGTTCGTCGGTGGCGCCTCGGGGTACATCGTCGAGGCGACCTCGTACAGCACCTTCTTCATCCTGAGCTCGGCCACGGTCATCCCGACCCTGCTGCTGCTGGTCTGGCTGTGGCCCCGCATCCGCGACCGCAGCGCTGCCTGACCGAACAGGCGAGCGGTTGCCGCGCGGCGTACAGTGGGCCATCATCGACCCCGTTGTGCCGTGGGGGCGGTGCGTTGCCAACGGGGGAATACACATGGCTGATCTGGTGCTGCGCGATCTCGATCCGCTGCTGAACGAGCGTATCCGGCGGGTCGCTGTCGCACGCGGCTGGACCCGAGAGCACACCTGCGTGGTCCTGCTCGAGCAGGGCCTGTTCGCCAGCGAACTGGAAGTCCGCAGCGGCTTCCACGACCCCGAAGTGAATGCCCTGGCCGACGCAATTGCAGCCCTGCAGGCGCTGCCGGACGTAAAGGCGTTCTAGGCAGCACCCATCACGCTGGGTGAATGGCGCCCAATATCCGCGGCCCGCGCGCCCCGGTCACGCTGGGCAGGTTGCCCGGCAACCCCTGCAGCGTCCGGTGCGCCAACCACGCAAACCCCATCGCTTCCAGGTAGTCCGGGTCCAGCCCGTGCACTGCGCTGGACTCGACCACCACCCCGGGCAACCGCGCGCTGAGTCTGCGCAGCAGCTGCGGGTTGCGAACACCGCCGCCGCACACCAGCACCCGCGTTGCTTCCGGCAGGTGGGCCAGCAGCGCGTCGGCTACCGTGGCCGCCGTCAGTTCCAGCAGCGTCGCCTGCACGTCCGCCGGCGCCAGGGTGCGGCCGGCCATCGCCGCCTCGGCCCAGGCCAGATGAAACTGCTCGCGCCCGGTGCTCTTCGGCGGCGGCAGCGCGAACCACGGTTCGGCCCGCCAGTGCTCCAGCAGCGCCTCATCCACCTGCCCGCTGGCCGCAAACGCGCCATCGGCATCGAACGGCGTGCCGGTATGCCGCTCGCACCACGCATCCATCAGCGCATTGGCCGGCCCGGTATCGAAGCCACGCGGGGTGCCCACGCGCGGAATCAGGGTCAGGTTGGCGATCCCGCCCAGGTTCAACACCGCCCGGTCCTCATCGGCCGTGCCCAGCATCGCCAAGTGGAAGGCCGGCATCAGCGGCGCCCCGTGCCCACCGGCGGCCACGTCGCGGCGACGGAAGTCGGCCACCGTGGTGATGCCGGTCAGCTCGGCAATCCGGTTGGCATCGCCCAGTTGGCAGGTGAACGCCGGATCGGCCAGTGGCCGGTGCCGCACCGTCTGCCCATGCGAACCAATCGCCCGCACCTGCGCCGGGCTCACCCCGGCCTGTTCCAGCAGGCGGTTGGCGGCGGCCGCGAAGGCGATGCCGATCTGCGCATCGATCCGGCCCAGCGTATCCAGTGAGCCCAGCTCGCCGCCTTCGCCCAGCGCCACCAGCTCGGCGCGGATGGCGGGGTCCCAGGGGTGGGTGAGTCCATCGACGAAGCGGCAGCCGCCCTCGGCGGGAAACTGCACCAGCGCGGCATCGATGCCATCGGCGCTGGTGCCGGACATCAGGCCAAGATAGAGCGGGGTATGCGGATCAGCTGAAGTCATGGCCAGGCGGTTCAACAGGGTGCGTGCAGCTTCCGCGCAACCTGTTGCCGCCGTCAATGCATGCGATCAGCCGCGGCTGCCCTTGGCCGGCTTGGCCGCGCTGGCCGTGGTGGTAGCGGCCTGGTCGGCCTTCGGCGCCGGGCTGGCGTCGGCGTAGATCAGCTTCTCCATGCCCTGGATGCGGGCCAGCGCCGGCGCGGTCTGCGCGCGGAAGGCGACCAGCTCGCTGCCCTGCAGCGGCTCCGGCGGCGGCATCGTCACCGACAGCGGGTTGCGGTGCACGCCGTTGACGCGGAATTCGTAGTGCAGGTGCGGGCCGGTGGCCAGGCCGGTCGAGCCCACGTAGCCGATCACCGTGCCCTGCGCCACGCGCTGGCCGGTCTTGATCTTGCCAAAGCGCGACATGTGCCCGTACAGGGTGGTGTGGCCACGGCCGTGGTCGAGGATCACCACGTTGCCGTAGCCGCGCTGCACGCCGGCGAACTGCACGCGGGCATCGCCGGCGGCCATGATCGGGGTGCCGGTGCGCGCGGCGTAGTCCACGCCCTTGTGCATGCGCATCTTGCCCAGCACCGGGTGCTTGCGCGCCCCGAACGTCGAGCTCAGGCGGGCGAAGGGAATCGGCATGCGGATGAAGCTCTTCTTCAGCGGGCGCCCGCTCACGTCGAAGTACTCGGACTTGCCGTTGCGGTCGAAGCGGAAGCCGCTGTAGGTCTTGCCGCCGGAGGTGAAGGTCGCCGCCAGGATCTTGCTGGTGTCCACCTTCTCGCCTTCGCGCCAGGTTTCATCCATCACCACGCTGAAGCGGTCGCCCGGCTGCAGGTCCTTGGAGAAGTCGATGTCGTACTTGAAGATCTCGTCGGTCATCGTCGCGATGGCCGACGGCGACAGCCCGGCCTTGCGCGCCGCCGCGTACAGCGAACTGGTGATCTCGCCGCTGGTCACCACGCGGCGGGTGGAGCTCTCACGCTTGCTGACCTTCTCGGTGATCTGTTCGCCCTTCAGCGACAGCTCCACCCGGTTATCGGCGTCGCGGTCGAAGCGGATCGTGCGCAGCTCCCCGCTCAGCGGCAGGTCGAAGGCGATCTCGGCGCCGGGGCGCAGCTTGGTCAGCGCGTCGCGCGCACCGGGGTGCTCCAGCACCTGGTGCATCACCGTGGGCGAGATGCCTGCCTCGTCGAACAGGTTGCTCAGGGTCTGGCCGCGCTGCACGCGCAGTACCTGCCAGCTGTCGCCCGGCACCTGCTTCAGGCGCTCCTGGGACAGCGGCGGCAAGGGCAGGGCCAGCGTGGAATGGCTGACCGAGTAGGGCGACTCGATGGTGTGCGAGAAGCCGGGGACAATGGTGGCCACCAGGGCGCCGATGGTGGCGAACAGGCTGGCGTGCATCCAGTGGCGGCGGGTCCAGCGCTCATTGAAAGCAGCGGGAAGATGCTGTCGAAGCTTCCGATGCAGGGCGGTGTCGTGGAGAACGTGAAGGCGTTCCTTGAAGCGCTGCTTGCGCGCGCGGCCTTGATCGGTATTCAGCATCGTCGGTGTGTTCCTGGCTGGCCCGGGAGCGCGGGCCCAAACGTCGGTAACATAGACAGGTATAAATATCGCGTCAAACCCTTGTGCCTATTGGCTTTTGTGAAGCGCTTGCGGTTAACTTGTACTTAACGTCATTCATGTAAATAAGGCATCGCCGGGAGTTGCACGTGTCCTCGATTGAACAAGCCCTTGCCCAGATCGGCCGTGGCGCCGATGAAATCCTCAAGATCGAGGAGTTGCGCCAGCGGCTGGAAAGCGGCCGCCCGCTGCGGGTCAAGGCTGGTTTCGACCCCACCGCCCCGGACCTGCACCTGGGCCATACGGTCCTTCTGAACAAGCTGCGTCAGTTCCAGGACCTCGGCCACCAGGTCATCTTCCTGATCGGCGACTTCACCGGCATGATCGGCGACCCCTCGGGCAAGAACGTGACCCGCAAGCCGCTCAGCAAGGACGACGTGCTGGCCAATGCGCGCACCTATGAGGAGCAGGTGTTCAAGGTGCTGGACCGGGAAAAGACCGAAGTGCGCTTCAATTCGGAGTGGTTCGGCAAGATGGGCGCGGCCGACATGATCCGCCTGGCCGGCCAGCACACCGTGGCGCGCATGCTCGAGCGCGACGACTTCGCCAAGCGCTATGCGGCCCAGCAGTCCATCGCCCTGCACGAGTTCCTGTACCCGCTGGTGCAGGGCTACGACTCGGTGGCGCTGGAAGCGGACGTCGAACTGGGCGGTACCGACCAGAAGTTCAACCTGCTCATGGGCCGTGGCCTGCAGGAGCACTACGGGCAGAAGCCGCAGATCGTGCTGACCATGCCGCTGCTGGAAGGCTTGGACGGCGTGGCCAAGATGTCCAAGTCGCTCAACAACTACATCGGCATCAGCGAACCGGCGATCGACATGGTGACCAAGACCATGAAGATCGGCGACGACCTGATGTGGCGCTGGATCGAGCTGCTTTCCTTCGAGATCAGCCAGGCCGAAGCGGTCAGCCTGCGCGAGCAGGTCGCCGCCGGCACCCTGAACCCGCGTGAGGTGAAGCTGCGCCTCGCGCGTGAGCTGACCACCCGTTTCCACGATGCCGACGCGGCCGAGCTGGCCATTGCCGGCTGGAATGCTGCCGTGACCGGGCAGGGCGATGTGACCCTGTTGCCGCTGCAGGAAGTGGCCATTCCCGCGGAAGGCCTGCGTATTGGTGCATTGCTCACCGCAGCCGGCCTGACCCCGAGCAACTCGGAGGCCTCGCGCAAGCTCAAGGAGCGTGCGGTGAAGGTGGACGGCGAAGTGGTGGACGACGCCCAGCAGCTGTTCGTGCCCGGTTTCAAGGGCCTGCTGCAGGTCGGCAAGCGCAACTTTGCACGCGTGCTGTTGGTCGCCGCCTAAGCGGCACAAGGGTTTCGCGCCTTCGGGCGCGGAACCAGCATGAATGAATGCACAAAACCGTGAAAAAAAGTCATGCACCCCCTTCACAAACGAGGCGGTTGGGGACATACTTTCCCTCCCCCGACGCAGGGGCCACCGCAAGGCGGCAACCGCGAAGGAACAGGACTTCAACTTCTTCGAAAGAAGGTGTTGACGGAAACGAAAAGCCTGACATAATAGGCGGCTCGCTTCGACGAAAGGCCCTCGGGTCTTCCGGGCATCACGACCAACGGTCGTGATCTACCACCAGGTAGGTATCGACTGTTAGTCGATACGCAAAACACCTCGAAAAAGGGTGTTGACGAAGCGGAAAAGCCAGCTATAATGGGCGGCTCGCAACGACGGAAACGTCGGGGCACACGGAGGAAGGCGCTGAGGCCGACTC